>JBKOUZ010000030.1:0-25705 GCA_046723715.1 Acidobacteriota bacterium
ATTTATAACTCCGCCGGCGGCAGTGAATGATCCGGTCTTCCCTGTATTCACGTGGCGCCCGAGACGCAGGACGTCCTGATAACAACCAACTCTTTCGGACGACTCCTCCTCCAACTTCAACGGCAGCACGCCGATGTCGTAACCTCCCGCGACCCTGTCGCGGGGCCTATGAAACTGATATTGATTCGCTTCCTGATTGGAGGAGTGTCGGTTTCTACCTTCGCCCTTTTAGGCGACCTGTTTAAACCGAAAAGCTTTGCGGGCCTGTTTGGGGCTGCCCCATCGGTTGCGCTTGCCACATTAGCGTTGGCGGTCGGACTGGACGGCAGAGAGAATGCGGCCGAGCAATCGACTTCAATGATGGCATCCTCGATCGCGCTATTCTGCTATACGTCCTGCGTGAGTTGGATCATGATGCACCGGCCACGCCGTGCCATTCTGGTGACCATCTTCAGTCTGCCGGTTTGGGGCGTCGTGTCGTTCGGTTTGTGGTGGCTTTTATTGAAATAACACCGGCATGCCCATTCAGATCGACACCTCGTCACTAAAGCAAACACGCTGGCATGAATTCGCGGTCCGGTTCCTGTTAGGTGGCCTGATCACTGCCGCAACCGGCATTATTGGCAAAGAATATGGACCTTCTGTCGGTGGTCTATTTCTGGCCTTCCCGGTGATATTCCCGGCGAGCGCGACCCTGATTGACAAACACGAAAAAGAGAAGAAACAGAGTGCCGGTCTTGAGGGAAGAAGCAGGGCCAGGCAGCTGGTTTCGGTGGATGCCGCCGGCGCGGCGATGGGAAGCGTGGGTCTTTTCGTCTTTGCGCTATTGGTCAGCCAGCTGATTGCCGAACACGCACCTTGGCTGGTGATCTCTGCGGCAACCATAGCTTGGATCGCCGTTTCCGTCCTGATTTGGCTGGCGCGAAAACGAATGTAAGAGCCGCGAGAACTATCGATTACCGGAATCTTCGAATCAGGAGCGTGTGGCGATCCGACCGGTAAAGACCCAGTACGTACAATGCGGGTTTGCCTTTCGTCGAGTAAATCGCCTGGCGGATCCGAAGTACGGGCGCGCCGAGAGAAATGCCTAAGAGCCGAGATGTGTGAGGGTCCGCTGTTGTTGCATCGATCTCTTCGTCCGCGTGTGCGATTTGGAGCCCATAATCATTCTCCAGGATAGAGAACAGCGACACCCGATCCAGGCGCGAGCGCGTGAGTTCACCAAATTCCTCTGCCGACAAATAGCAGGTTTCAACAGCAAATGGTTCCTCGCCACCAAGCCTGAGCCTTTCGACCTTGACCAGCGGGCTGGTGGAGGGCAATGCCAACCTTGCGGCGACCTCCGGCTCGCTGTCCACAACAGTCAGCGAGATCAACTTAGAAGATACGGCCAGGCCCCGCCCCGCCATCTGCTCCGTGTAGCTCATCAGCTTGTTGAAATGGATTTTGGGGGGAGCCACAAACGTGCCGGCACCTCGCCTTCGCACCACCATGCCTTCGCGCTCCAGGCCAGCCAAGGCGTGACGCGCGGTCATAAGGCTAACTCCATGAATACGGGCCAATTCCCGCTCCGAGTCGACCACATCGCCCGGTTTGAGCTGCCCCGACTCCAGGCGCTTCACGATCGCGTCCTGAATCCGCTTGTACGCGGGCAGTCCGCCGTTCCGGATTTGTACCCTGGGTGCTTCCACGAAAGGCAACATACTACAAAGTGCTCTAGCTCTCCAACACAAAAGTGTCTCCGCTTTCAAGTGTGATTTTTGTATTTGAGGAGAATTAAGGGAGGTCTCTAGCAGCGGCGCGCATTTTATCGCCTTCGAACGGAGCTATAGCATGATGGGCAGCTTCGCTATTTGTTTCCAGTAGCTTACCACTCGCGTACGCGCATGTCCCAAACTCCGGCGGGTCGCAGTGTTCGGCATGCGTGGGAAGCAACACATCTCGGGCCGTGTACGTCTAGTGTGTTTCAATTAAAAAAGTTGTCCCGACTGCATTTTTTTCTTGACGATGAACTGCAATCCGCTATATAGCATAACCCCACTGTTCGTGCACAGGTTCGAGGAGGCTTTTTGCAATGAGACGACCGTCAGCTAGGCTCTTCTGTTTACTCCTTTCATTAGTAGCGGTAATCGGGACTTTGCAGTGCGCCTGGGCCCAGGAAGTGACCGCTTCTATCACCGGCACGGTTACGGACCCCAGTGGTGCGGCTGTTGGCGGGGCTAATGTGACCGCAACGTCACAGGAACGCGGCATCACTTTCACGGCCGTGACCAACGATTCCGGACTCTATCGCGTCGCGCAACTGCCAGTTGGCACTTATACCCTGAAAGTGGAGAAGTCCGGGTTTGCTTTGGCCTCGCGTCCGGCCTTCGTACTCACGTTGAACCAGGTTGCCCGGATCGACATCACGATGAAGGTGGGGCAGGCCAGTGAAACGGTGGAAGTAACCGGCGCAGCTCCGGTGATGAAAACGGATACGACGCAGGTCGATACAATTATTAACGCGGCAACCAACGACAATCTCCCTCTGGCCTCACGCAATTACGTCCAGCTCACATTGTTGGCTCCCGGGGCGGTTTCGACGGATCCCAGCAGCTTCACTAGCGGCAACAATACGAGCGTGTCTGGCGGACGCCCGTTGATCAACGGCAATCGCGAGCAGTCGAACAATTTCCTCCTCGATGGCATGGATAACAACCAGGTATCAGACAATGAACTCGGTTACACGCCGGCTCCGGATGCAATCCAGGAGTTCAACCTGATCACCAATAATGCCCCCGCCGAGTTCGGTAATTTCGAAGGCGGCATCGTGAATGCCACCATCAAATCAGGCACGAACGCCTTCCATGGAGACGTCTGGGAGTTCTTCCGCAACGACGTCCTGAACGCAAATAGCTGGCAAAATAATCTTCACCAGAATGACGCTGGACAATGGGATCCTCTTCCCAAGAGCAAAATCCGCTGGAACATGTTTGGCGGTACCCTAGGCGGACCGATTCTCAAGAATAAACTCTTCTTCTTTGCGGATTTTCAAGATCAGCGTTTTGACATTCCGCAGTCATCGACAGCGTTCAGTGTCTTTACGATGGCTGAACGAGCAGGGGATTTTTCGGCGATTTGCACGCAAAATGGCGGGTCTTTCACGGGACCAAATGGCACATGCACTGGTGGGACCGGGGTTCAGTTATACAACCCTTGCGCATCGTTCACAGCCCCGTGCACTCCCTCGTCTGCGACGCCCGTCGATCGGAGCCTGAACCCATTCCCCAATAACCAAATTCCACTTGCCATGATCAGCCCGGTCGCGGCCAACCTATTCGCGTCCAGTCTTTACTCAACGCCTACCAATGGCGCGTTGCAAAACAATGCTGTATATACGCAGGCTTCGCAGCATAACTTGGAGCAAGGCGATCTCAAGATCGACTTCAAGGCTACGCAAAGGGACAATATCTCCTATCGGTTCACTCGGTCGTATCAGGACAATCCCTCCAACAATTCACAGCTATTGTTGGGCAATGCGTATTCAAACACGCCCATTTACAACACGGTTGGTGACTGGAGCCGAACAATAGGAAGCAATCTTGTGAACGACGTTCGCGTTGGTTGGAGCCATGTCGTTGTCAGCGATGGTACTACTTTTGCTCCTAGTGTCGGGGCATTCGGCAACACGCTCGGAATTGGCAACGGTAATCCGGCAAATGTGGACGGATTGCTAGCTATCAACTTCTCGAACTCAGCTGTCCATAACCTGGGTAGTGCGGAGAACACAGAAAGTTTCGATGATCATGTATGGCAGGTCGAAGATGCACTGAGTTGGAACCACGGCCGGCATAATTTCAAGTTTGGCGGTCAGTACTGGCGTCAGATCATCAAGACATTCTACGCTGGGAACAACGGCCAATTAGGCTTTCTGCATTTTGACGGCAGGTTCACTGCATCCGCACCTGGTGCGGCGGTCGCTGGCGATGGTGGTGCGGACTTCTTCCTTGGGCTCGACGACTCATACGGTCGCGGAGTAAGCACGGGGAAGACCTGGGAGCAATCCAGCAACATCATTGGCATCTACGCCCAGGACACCTGGCGCGTGACTGACCGCCTAACGCTTAATCTCGGCCTGCGATACGATGCACATACGCCTTGGGTTGAAACTCACAATCAGCAAGCCAACTACAACTTTGCGACTGGCAATATCGATCTCGCCGGCCAGAATGGAGCCAGCCGAGCGCTTTACAAAGGCTTCTATGGGGGCAGGGACTTCCAGCCGCGTATCGGTTTTGCTTGGACTCCGGCAGCGCTGGGCGACAAGACGGTCATTCGCGGTGCCTTCACTATCTCCTCGTACCTCGAAGGGACGGGTACGAACCTGCGATTGACGCTGAATCCACCGTTCACTCCGCCGGAACTTGATGTCACCACAAGCGCGGGCGCTTCACTTCCTCTGACGGACGCAACCGCTGGAATCGCGGGCAGCGCCTCTGCAGCGTCCTGCGATCCCCCGACTTACGCTTGCTACTCCCAAGCGCTCCTTCGCGTGTGGGATCAAAATGTCCAACCGGCCATCGCGGATCAGTGGAACGTCACCGTCCAGCATCAATTTGCCGGCAACACCACTTTCCAAATCGGGTACGTGGGCCAGAAGGGCACGCACTTGATGGTGCCATTTGACTTCGGTCAGAGAGTGTTGCTTCCCGGCGGCGCTACGGCGGCGAGCCCGTATTTCGCGGCCAATCCAACGCTTTACAACGTTCTGGGCGATCCCAATAAAGGTGGCCTGGGAGCGAGGATTTCGGGTACGAAGTCAAACGGCAACATGAAATACAACGCTTTGCAAGCCGTGCTGCAGAAGCAGATGAGTCACGGTTTGCAGTACCAAGTCGCATACACGTTCTCCAAGTGCATGTCCGACAGTACCGGGTACTACGGAGCCTGGAATAACGCTCTCAGTGCGTCGGCGTACTGGCAGAATGTGTACGACCAGAGGGCCGAGTGGGCGCCGTGCTACTACGATGCCACGCATGTCATTTCTGCGTACGCCGTCTATGACCTGCCATTTGGCCGTGGCAGAATGTTAGCCAGGAATGCGAATCGGATCGTCAATTCAGTGATTGGAGGCTGGGAGGTCAGTCCCATCGTTACCTTCCGCACAGGATGGCCGATGCCGGTTTATGGAGCCGAAGATCGTTCTAATACTTTCAGTCGCGGCGCGCGAGCGAATTGCAACGGCGTCCCGTCCATTGTGGACACGTTCATACCGGGAGTAGGCCGTCAGTGGTTCGTCAATAACGGAGAATTCACCAATCCGGCAATTGGCACGTTCGGAAATTGCTCGCCCCAACTCTCTGCCCTACGCTCACCGCATTACACGGACATAGATCTGAGTCTGCATAAGGACTTCCCGATTACCGAGCGCTTCCGACTGCAGTTCCGAAGCGACTTCATTAACGCTTTCAACCACGTCCAATACAACGCGCCGGAGATGACGATGGGTTCGACTATGGGGCAGATCACAACCGCCCAACCCCCCAGGAACATACAACTGGCGTTGAAACTCTATTATTGAGGCAAACTCGTATAATGATGCAGGCGGCTTCGGTCGCCTGCATTGTTTTTTGTACGTGAGTTTTCAGAGAGGGACCTTTTTGAGCTCAAGCCAAGATGTATAGAAACTCCGGGAAGGCTGCGGCATTTCTCGCTCTTGTCTGCCTATGCAACAGCCGAATCATCAGCGCTCAGCAATCAAAAGCCTCGGCGAGAGCCCCGTCAGGACTGCCCCCGGAGAAAGCCATCAGCTTGGCAGAGCAAGGGCACTGCCGCGAGAGCATCTCTGGCCTTAAGCGTGCGATGGCGGGCACCGTCGCTGCCGAGACGCGGAAACAAGCCGGCGTGCTAGGAGTCCGCTGCTCCCTGGCTATGGACGACCGTGACTCCGCCGATGAATTCATCCGGCTGCTGAACAAACAATTCTCCAAGGATCCGGATGTGCTGTTCGTTGTCGTCCATGCCTACTCCGATCTATCCACGCGCACAGCGCAGGATCTTGGCCGCACGGCGCCGGATTCCTTTGCCGCTCACAAGCTGAACGCGGAAGCCCTCGAAATCCAGGGTAAGTGGGAACCAGCGCAGCTGGAGTACGAGGGAATGATCCAGAAGGATCCGAATGCCCGGGGGATACACTTCCTGCTGGGCAGGTTGCTTTTGTCGCGGCCGGATGCGGGCGCTGATGCTGCGGAGCGAGCGAAGCAGGAATTCCTGAAAGAAATCCAGATTGATCCCAGCAATGCGGGGGCCCACTACATTCTCGGAGAACTCGCCCGGCGCAACGAGAAATGCGACGAGGCGATTCCACGATTCTCGCAAGCGATCAAGCTCAATCCCAATTTCGCGGAGGCCTACCTGGGGTCGGGGCTTTGCCTGGTTACTTTGAAGAAATATGAAGAGGCGATTCCGCCGCTGCGCAACGCGGAACGCCTCATGCCGGGAAATCCGGAGGTCCACCACACGCTGGCCACGGCGCTGCAAAGATCTGGGCACAAGGAAGAAGCGGAAAAGGAATTTGCCATTCACCGCAGCCTCAGTTCTTCCACCGGGCCGGAGAGGCCAGAATAGTTGTGCTCAGTGGGTTTTGTACAAACATCCAGAGAATCTGAATTCTTCTTGCGCCTGCTGCAATGAAAATCCTGCGTCGGAACCCTATCGCACAACTGACAAGGCGCGACTTCGTGTCCACGATGATTGCAGGATCGTTGCTCTTGCCAAGATGGCGCTCACTTGCGGTGCCGGACACTCGCCCGTTTCCTTTTGAGGAAGTTCCTCCCGAAAAAAGTGGGATTCGGTGGGCTCATACCAGCGGCAAGTCCCCGGAGAAGTACCTTCCGGAAAGCTCCGGTCCGGGGTGCGCATTTTTCGACTACGACAACGATGGCTGGATGGACATCTACCTGGTAAATAGCGGCAAATGCGATTTCTTTACGCCCAGCTCTCCGCTGCGCAACGCGCTCTATAAAAATAACCGGGACGGAACATTCACCGATGTGACAGAAAAAGCCGGGGTGCCGGGCGGCGGCTACGGGCAGGGGGTCGCGGCCGGAGATTACGATGGTGATGGCTTTCCGGATTTGTACGTGACCCAGTACGGCCGCAGCATTCTGTATCACAACAACGGCGATGGCACTTTCACCGATGTCACCGAGAAGGCGGGGGTAGCTGCGCCGGGATGGGGCTCCAGCGCTGTCTGGTTCGATTATGACAACGATGGCCGCCTCGATCTTTTTGTCGGACAGTTTGCCGAATTCAGCAAAGAGCTGAATAAGCCCTGCGGCATCCACGAGGACGGCCGGCGCCACTACTGCATTCCCAAAGTTTATTCTTCCATGCCGAGTTGGCTATTCCATAACAATGGGGATGGCACGTTCACTGACGTCAGCAAGGAGTCGGGTATCGCCAGCCACCCGGGCAAAGTGTGGGGAGTGGCCGCGACCGACATCAACAATGACGGGCTGATTGATTTATGGGCGAGCAACGACACCGTACCGGATTTCCTTTTCGTAAACCGCGGCAAGGGAAAATTTGAGGAGATTGGCACGCCCGCCGGCGTTGCCTACAGTGACTCCGGCCGGGCCCGATCCGGGATGGGCGTGGACTCTGCCGATTTTCAGAATGATGGATGGATGGGGCTGTTCGTGGCCAATCTCGATCGCGAGAACTTCGCCATCTATAAAAATAACCACGATGAGACATTCGACGACTTGGCGCTCCCTACCGGCATCGGCAAGGCGACCAGATTCCTGAGTGGGTGGGGCCTGAAGTTTTTTGACTACGATAACGATGGCAATCTCGACCTGCTGCTGGCCAACGGGAACCCTGATGACATGATCTCGCTGCTTCACGGCGAGGTCACTTATGAAGAGCCGCTGCTGCTATTCCACAACAGTGGCAAGTCGTTCGATAATGTCAGCGCGCAAAGCGGTCCGGCATTCGCCAAGCCACTCTCGGCGCGAGGAATGGCTATCGGAGACTTCGACAACGACGGCGCGGTCGATGTACTCGTCGCCATCAATGACGGCACTCCGGTCCTCTTACGCAACACCGTTGCCAGTCAAAATCACTGGCTGGGAATTAATCTCATTGGCAAGAAGTCGAATCCTGATGCTATTGGCGCGCGGATCACTTACCAGTCGGGAGATCTGAAGCGGCATCGCATGAAAGTTGGCGGAGGCAGTTTCTTGTCTTCTCACGATCCCCGCATGGTGCTGGGCACCGGGAAAAATACAAAAATCGATTGGCTGGAAATCCAGTGGCCCCAGCCCAGCGGGAAGGTCGAGCGGCTTACCGATTTGCCGATTGATCGCTACATCACGATTGTCGAGGGTACGGGCAAGTGGAAGTGAGAGATTCTAGCAAGCGGAACAATTGCGAGGGCCTCAACATCATTTCTGTTTTACGAGTTTCAGCAGTCCAAACCGCTCGGGTACATGGAAGCTGTCCTTCATGGGGGCTTGCCATGCGATATGGTGCTGAGCCGGCTTGGGGCCCTGGCTGCGGAATAAATTGATTCGCAGAACATTGCCTTCGGCAGCTGCACGGGTGTCGATCGCAGCGTAGGGAATCTTCATAGCTCCATACCAGACGTGCGCAGCCTGGTCGATTCGAGCAGAAACGCCGAATCCCGAGTTCCAGGTCCAGCCATCCTCATGGTGCGGTTTGTCGAGATCAATATCGAGATCGACCCACTCTCCCTGGGGAGAAATCTCAAATTCCTTGTAGCGCCGGATGTGTTCGAAATCCGCGCCGATAAACGCTTCCGCGACGTCCCAGTTCCAAAGCTCGTTGGTCTCAGTGCTTGTGCTGGGCTTGGGCTTGGGCTTGAGATTGAGTTCCTCGAACGGGCATATGAAGAGCAAGTACAGGTTCTGCCGCGTCCAGCGGGTACGAATCTCTGTTCGATATCGAGGATCGGGCTTGCCCCGTACATTCCCATCCATAAAAATCGGCAGGGATCCTTGCCAAAACGCAGACTTCACATCAGTGTTCAGCGGAGGATCGGCTTCAGCCCACACGCTCTGGATGGTTTGATCGCTGGCGAACGCGGAACTTCCGACAAGTGTGAACAGCATCAGCACTCGAAGAGAATCAGTCATGCGGCACTCCTGGCTAATTTTCTTAGCGCGGTTACGGGTTGCTGCTGGAACGCGCAAGTCGCGTCAGGTGGTACAGCATGGACTGATCGGGCCGCAACAGAGCTTCGCGAAATTTCTGCTCGGCCTGCGTAGCGTTTCCCAGCGCCTGATCGAGCAGGGCAGCGTTGTAGAGCCACCACCCGCTCGGGGAACCGCTATCGCCTGTACTCTGCATGTGGTCGAGCGAAGCGTGCAGTTTGGCCTTTGCAGAGTTCGGATCGAAGTTGGGAAGTTGTTGCGATGCCCTCCAAGACCACACGGGGCTTTCGCTTTGCTCCCTCGCCTGTTGGAAGTGCTTCCGCGCTTTCTCCTGTCCAGCACAAGTGTTGTACACGGTGCCGACAAGATAATTGAATCTGGCCGAGCGCAAAAACGGCTCCAGTCCATTCTGGGTAAATTGCAGGTCCGGCACAGGCTGTCCAACCTGATCGGCAATCCTGATTGCTTCGGAACACTGCCCCTGTTTGGCGAGCGCAAGCGCGTGCTGCGTCTGCACTTCGAGCCAGACCTCACGCACGTTCGTGCCTCCCTCCGCGCGCTGGAAAAAACGGTTGTGAAACAAGGCGGTCGCCTTATCGAACTCCCCGGCTTCCGTCAGGTTCAGAATTAGTTCATAGACCAGGGCAGTCGGCATATGCGCGAGGTCAGGATAGCGTTCCAATTCAGCCACGCGGTCCTTTGCCGGACGCTGCAGAATGCTCAAGCTCTGGTCCATTCCCGTGTAGAGCTCCTCGTTGTTAGCGTCCGCGCGCAGTCCTTCTTCAAACACGTTCAACGCCTTTTCCGGATCTCCTTTCAGATGAAGCAGAGCGCGCCCAAGGCTGGCATGCAGGACCGGGATCTGCGCATTCCCTTTGCGCGCCTGTTCCCACTCATTCAGCGCCTGGTCCGTGATGCCCTTGGAAAAGTAAAGTGTTCCGAGAAGGTAATGCGCGCCTGCATCCTGCGTGTTGCCCTTCAACGCTGCCCTCAAAACCTCCAGGTCCTCAGCGCGGCTCGGGAAGACGTAAGTGCTGGAAAGCCTCGCCGCCGCCCTGAAATCGTCGGCGCTCGGCTGACCCATCTTCTGCCGGCAATATCCCCGATAATAGGCGACCAGCGGATGTCGATTCGGAGGGAGTTGCCCCGGCTCGCTTTGATCGGCAACCGATGCGGGATAATCGCGCGAGAGCACATCCAGGGCTTGCGCATACATTCCCATGCGCATGTATTCTGACGCGACATTCAGCACTCGCTCAGCATCATCGGCCAGATGTTGCAGTTGCGGTCTGCCAATCTGCTCCAGCAGGAAATAACTTTGAGGAAATCGGCCGAGCCATTCCTGCGCGAGATTCTGCGATTTTTCCTTCTCTCCCTCTGCTTTCAGAATCGCCGTCAACTCTTCAGCGCTGCGAAGATCATCGGGTGCGGCGTGCATTGCGAGCTGGAAATAAGACTCTGCCTGCTTTGGATTGCCCTCGCGAGCCGAAAGCTCCGCCAGTTGCAACCCAGCGGCCGCACGAAAGCCGGATTGCCGCGCGGCCGCTTCGTAGGTTTCACGCGCCTCCCGGTTCTGGCCCAGACCGTCGTAGGAAATGCCCAAATAATATGAAATCTCGGCATCCGATGTATTTCGGGCATGGACGGCCTCCAGATGGCGCTTCGCTTCCTCAAAACGCAACAAGCTGGCGTAAAGTCGTCCTTCCGCCTTGTGCAGCTCAAAACTTTCCGCGAATCTCCTTAAGGCTTCGTTGTACGTTTGCAGCGCCATCAAAATATTGCCATCCAGTTCCTCTTCCTTGCCCAGTTGCAACCAGTCATCCTCGGTGCGCCGCTCTGGATTCGGTATGCGATACGAAGGCTGCGGCCCCACCTTGATGTCTTCAACCGGAGTCCAGTCGTATTGACCCTCGGTCTGCCGAAGAAGAACCGCATTGTTCGCGTCGCTCAGCTCGAACGTGTATTTCTGCTGCGGATCTGCGTTCGCGAGTTCGTGCTTCCATGTGCCTTGCGGTTTAAGATCCGCCTTTTCTTGAAAAACGGTTTGATCTGCAGCCGCAATGCGCAGCGTGGCTCCGGAAATGCTGCGATTCACATTCAGTGCGGCCAGCAGAGCTCCCGCTTTTCGGCTCAGATGAACTACTCCAGTCAGGTTAGCCCTGGAGATGCCGCCAATGTCGCGCACGGGCATCCAATACTCAGAAAAACTGATGCTTTGGCGCGGCTCGAGAAAGGCATAGGTCTCCTGATTGCGGAACAATCCCGCCTGAACCTCCACGTACGCGCTGTTGTTGTCGGATAGTGTTTTCCGCCAGTCCAAGCCATCGGGATCTGTACCCCATGACCAGATTTTCTTGGCCGGCAATTGGGCATAATCCGCGTAGTGCGCGGTTCCCGTGTTCGTGTGCGGATGCCAAACACCCATAAACGGCTCGCGGCTCCCGTGCACGAACAGAGAAACCGGACCCTTCGTCTGATTTTTCACAACGCTGAGATCGGTTCCGTCCGCTTCCACAGGCCAGGGCTGAATTTCTCGAAAACCATGGCTGGCTGCGAAGCGCATCGGATATTGGACCAGGGAATCGTCCCATGCCTGAATTCCAGCGTTGTTCCACCAATAGAATCGATGTCGAACGTCGCTGCGATTATTCAGCGTGACGCGCTGTTCCAGAACTGTCAAATGAGGTCGCAAAACAAGTTCCACCGACCACTGCATCCCGTAAACGCGATCGACATTGCTCACCTCCACCGAAGCACTGCCGTCGTCTTTTTGGCCAAACGCAAAATCCACTGGAGAAAGGCTCACCCAATTGTGTGACACCGGGAAATTGAACTCGATGCCGAACGCAGCCCAGGCGCCTCGGTAAGATATATCCGCCTTTTTGATGGAGGGATTCGCGTAAAACATTGGCTGCCCGCTGACCTTGTCGTCACAAGTGTAGAGATGACCTCCGAGGTCCGGCAGCACGGAACATTTCAAGTATTCATTTTCCAGGAAGACAGCTCGCCAGGCGTGGTCCGTGCGGCGGTCCGTCAAATTGTCACGCAGGGTGTACGGATAATTGAAGCGGCCGTTCGCGTATTGATCGAATGGCGGGTTGGGGTCGGGTGCGCCTTCCTCGTAAGTGGGCAACGTCAAAGTCCCTTGCCATACTCGAACTTGGGCGCTGGCTGTGTGCACCGAAAATAGAAAGAACAATGCGAAGATTTTTGAGGCCATTGTAGGCTCCAATTATCCACGGCCACCAATCTCTCTGCCAGAGATATTCGGAGTACAATGACTGCGCCTGCCTAATTTAATGAAACGATTCTTGCTGGGATTCCCCTCGCTTTTTTTCGCCCTTCTCATGGTCCTGTGCGCGATTGCACTTACAAGATATTCTGTCAGCACGGCAACTGCCCAGGGCAATTCCTCTGAGGCTTCGAGACTGAGCTCTGGCAGTGAACGTGAATCGGTCTTTTTTCCGGTCGCTGTGTGGTATAGCGGTGGCAAAGCGCGCGCACCGATGCTCGAAACCATTACCGCCGACTCTGCGAAACTCTGGAAAGAAGATTTGTTGAAAATCAAGGGGCTGGGCTTTAACACGGTCCGGACCTGGGTGGAATGGAACGTAGGTGAACCTCAACAAGGCCAGTACCATCTGGAGAATCTTGATCTGCTGCTGCGACTCTCTGGTGAAGTTGGACTGAAGGTTATCGTGCAGGTTTATGTGGACTCCGCCCCCGAGTGGGTTGGAACAAAGTATCCCGATGGGCATTACACAGCGCAAGACGGACAGCCGATTCCATCGCAAGCTGCCCCCGGATATTGCTTCGATCACCGCGGCGTCCGGAAGGCGGTCCTTGATTTCTTTCAGGAAGTGGCCCGCCATGCCGGGGCAAGTCGTGCATTCTATGGCTGGGATCTGTGGAGCGAACCGGCCGCCCTCAACTGGGCTCGCGTCGGCTACAAGTCGGAGCCGATGTTCTGTTACTGCCCCAGTAGCATCGAACGCTTTCGTAGTTGGCTTAAAAACAAATACGGAGCGCTGGATCAGCTCAACGAAGCATGGCACCGCACATTCACCAACTGGAATCAGGTGGAGCCTCCGCGTTTCGGAACAATCCTCACCTATACCGATTTCACGGATTGGCGTGTCTATTACGGGTACAAACTGGCCGAGGATCTCAAACTGCGCAATGACGCGGTAAAAGCCATTGATCCGAAACACGTCACAACCAGCCATGCGCCGAATCCATCGCCGCTGGTCCGCACGCTCGCCGACCCGTATGACCCCGCGGACGATTACCTGATGAAGGATTCAGTCGATTTCTTCGGCACCAGCTTCTATCCCAAACTCACCGCCCCCGAATACAACTGGACGCTGGAGCGGCGCGTGCTCGCCATGGATTTGACGAACAGCATGACCGCCGGACGCGGATTCTATGTCGGCGAATTGCAGAGCGGATACGGCGTGCATGGCACGACCATCGGCACCCCGGTTACTTCGAGCGAGCTCGAGCTCTGGACCTGGGGAATGGTCTCTCGGGGCGCGCGCGCCATCAATTATTATGCGTTCTACCCAATGAACGCGGGGTATGAGTCGGGCGGCTACGGAATGATCAACCTCGATGGCACGCTAACCGAAAGAAGCCGCCATGCGGGAAAAGTCGCGCAAGGTATCCAGCAAAATGCCGACCTTCTCTTGCAATCGCATCCGCAACCCGCCGAGGTCGCCATAATTTTCAGCCCTTTGACTCCTTTATTGGGTGGCTATGATGAGGAAGGCAGCCGAACCGTTGTTCATCAGGCCGTCGCTGGTTATCACAGGATGTTCTTCGAACGGAATCTGCCGGTAGACATCCTGAGCTCGCGGGAACTCAAGCAGGACGATCTTCGGCAATACAAGCTCGTGATCGTTCCTTATCCTCTGATGCTGACCGCTGAAGAGGCCAAAGCTCTGAAGGAGTACGTCTGGGCCGGAGGACATCTGTTCTGCGAGGCGCGGGCCGGCTGGGTGGATGAACGCGGCCATGCCGAGCCAAAGGTCCCGGGCTTTGGCTGGGATGAAATGCTGGGTGTGCGTGAAAAACAGCTCACTCCAGGAAAAGAGTTCGAAGTGAAATGGGGAACGGCGCAGTTCAAAGCCACCGGATTTCAGGAACAGTTTGAGGTGCAAAACAACTTGGCTCGACCCATTGCATTCTCGAGCGAAGGCACACCGGTTGCGTTTGAGAACCGTTATAACAAAGGAAGTGCCATCATCTTCGGCAGCTTCGCCGGTCAGCAGAATTATCACCACCCCGTCGCGTTGCATCCATTGGCGGCGATCCTCAGTCAATGGGCGGATCTTCTGCTGCCGAATCTGCGTGCGCCTCAGCTGCTGGAGCTTCGCGAGATGCTGGCGGCTAAAGGACGATTGGTCTTCTTCTTCAATCATTCGGATAAACCTGCGGCGGTTGACTTCAGCCGTGAACTGGAGAAGGCGCCTTCCAAGGTTCGCGAAATCACCGCGGACCAGACAATTCCCGCGACCGGGCCAACTCTGCGCATAAGAACAGAAATTCCCGCGGAAAGCGTACGCATTTACAGAATTGATTTTTAACTCTGCTTGAATAGAGCAGACCCATTCATCTTTATATTCTCGGAGGCACTCGTGAGCGCTGCCCAGTATCGCGATCGTATTACCCAGGCCTTGAATCGAATCTGGGAAACACAGACCGTCAACATCGAAAAGGCTTCGGCCGTTATGGCCGACTGTATTGCCCGCGGCGGCCTGGTGCATTTGTTTGGTAGCGGTCATTCCGTGCTGCCTGTGCAGGACATGTTCCCGCGCTATGGCGGCTTCCCTGGCTTTCGTCCTCTGATGGACATGCGCCTGATGTGGACCAATGTCATCGGGTCGGGTGGTGCCAAGGGGCTTCTTTGGCTGGAACGACGAGAAGGCTACGCCTCAGTCCTTTTCGAGAACGAACCGATTCGAAGCGGGGATGTAATGCTTGTTTTTTCTCATGGCGGTCTGAATGCCGCCGGGATTGAAGTGCTGCAGGAAGCCAGGAAGCGGGGCCTCACTACCGTGGCCATTACCTCCATGGATAATTACCGAAAACGCGAGGCGACTCATTCCTCCGGAAAAAAGCTGGCAGATGTCGCAGATTGCGTGATCGACAACTGCGTTCCCGCCGAGGATGCATTGGTCACCATCAAGGGATGGAAGGCGCCGGTCGCTGCCGGATCGACCGTATCCACAGTCACCATAGCGATGGCAATTATTGCGCAAGTAGCGTCCGAACTTGCCGCCCGCGATCACAACCCTCCGGTATTTGTGTCCCCGAACGTCCCGGGAATTCCGGCGGACAACAATAACAGAGTGTACGAAGCCTACGAACGCTCGCTGAAACGATAAACGTGAGCCAGCATCCCTCTCCTCGAACTCTCTTCCTCAGTGCCTGCGCGGGAATTCTCGTCTTTGGCATCGTATTCGCCGTGCTCGGTACTGTATTCGGTTTACCGGCCACGCGGGAACGTCTGCAGATCAACCTCGCACAACAAGGGAATCTCTTCCTGTTACTTTATTTTGGGATGTTCTCCGCTTCTCTGATTGTTGGACCGCTCATCGACCACCTTGGCAACAAGATCAACCTGCTGGTGTCGTCCTTCATAGTAGCTGGCGCGATGTTGCTATTTGCGACTGCCCATTCACTGGCGGCTGCGAGTTTGGCCGCGCTATTCCTGGGTCTCGGCGGAGGCGGCTTGAATACTTGTACCAACGTGCTGGTATCCGACCTCTATGGCCAGCAGCGGGGCCCAATGCTGAATTTGCTGGGAATTTTCTTCGGAATCGGAGCGTTATTCGTTCCCTTGCTGGCTGCCACTATCGAAGGACAGTTCACGATCCCGCAGCTTTTCCTTTTCTGTTCGGCTCTGGCGGCTGCGTGCGCACTCGCCTATGCTGTCATTTCCTTTCCGCCTGCCAAAGCCGGCCAGACATTTGCATGGGGACATGCCGCCGAGGTGGCGAAGTACGAAGGCGTGCTCTTGCTTGGCTTCATTCTTTTTCTTGAGTCCGGAAACGAGGCGAGCATCGGCGGTTGGACTTCGACCTATGTCAACCGCTCCGGGTACTCACCTCGGCTCGCAACTCTGGTGTTGGCAGCCTACTGGGCGGCTCTCATCTTCGGACGGATTCTCTCGGCACGCGTGCTGCGGATCGTTACAAAGTCTCAATTGGTGGCGGGCAGCGCGTTGCTGTCGGTGCTGGGCTGCGCAATTCTTCTAACTTCCCAACGCCTTGACTTGTTGGTCATCGGCGTCGCGCTGATCGGATTGTCTTACGGCCCGATATTCCCGACGACTCTGGCCATAGCGGGCGATCGTTATGCCAAGCGCGCCGGCACCGTCTTTGGACTGCTGTTTTCGATCGCCTTAACCGGCGGCATGCTTCTTCCTTGGGCTGTTGGTCAAATGTCGCAACAGCTCGGGGTAAGAATGGGGATGCTGGTGCCGGCGCTCGGAGCTGTAGGCATCATCGTCCTATCTATTGTGGTGATGTTGCGCGATCACGTTAGGCGGCCCGCAGGACCTGCGTAACCCGCGGTCTGGACTGCGATCCAGATTACGCAGCCCCTGCTGGATCGGGAACGGAGCGTATGAATGCCACACGTTTTGGCCATCGATCTGGGTGGAACAAAGTGCTCCGCCGCAGTCGTGGATCAGAGCGGGCGAATTGTGTCCCGCCGAAATGTGGCCGTAGATATATCCTCTACCTCGGCCCCAGTCCTCCAGATCGTTGATCTTGCCAACAAACTCGCGGCGGAAAAGAAACCGAAACAGGCCTATGTCGCAGCAGCGATCGCAGTCCCCGGATTGGTCAGGCGAACTGGAACAGTGTGGGCGCCAAACCTGCCAGGATGGGGGCGCATGCCACTCGCCCGCCGCTTGCAACGTGCGATCGGAATTCCCGTTATTGTGGAGAGTGACCGCAACGCCGCGGTTCTGGGCGAGACCTGGCGCGGAGCGGCGCGGGGAAAGTCCGACGCGATTGTATTGATGATCGGCACCGGCATTGGTGCTGGGATCCTCTCGGAAGGGCGACTCCTTCGCGGAGCACACGAACTTTCCGGCTGCGCGGGGTGGCTGACAATAACGCGGGCACAACTGCCCAATATCGCCGGCGCCGGAGAACTCGAGTCTCTAGCCTCCGGTCCAGCCATCGCGCGAGCTGCCCGGCAGCGTTCGCGCCAGGAAGAGAGCAGCCTCTCACAACTCGAGGTCTCAAGAATCAGCGCTCACGAGGTCGCAACAGCTGCACGAGCCGGCGATGGGCTCGCCCTCGACGTATTTGCCAATGCGGGCCGATTTCTGGGCTACGGAATTGCCAACATGGTCAGCATCCTCGATCCCGAAGTGGTGATCCTGGGAGGCGGACTGTCGGCAGTCGCTGACCTCTATCTCGAATCCTTACGCAACGCAATGATGGAACGCGCTCAGCCGGTCTCCGCTAAACAAGTTAGGGTAGTAGTAAGCAGGCTGGGAGGCAAAGCTAACCTGCTAGGCTGCGCCCGCATTGCATGGCACCATTCCAAGCGTCGGGACTAGCAAGAAGGAGTAAGCATGGATCGCCGTTCCTTTGTACAAAATGTGGGATCAGCAGTAGCATGGTCAGCCGTTTCCCTCGCGCCATCCTTGGATCCCGCATCGGCCAATACATCTGTTGGCAAAATCCTGGCGGTGGCCGCGCCTCCGGGAGACGGACTCTTCACCATGGGCGCCGCTTTGGCGCAGCAAATTCAGCGCGGAGGAGCGGGCGCTTTATTGAGCTTGTCGCTCGGCGAAAAAGGAGCGCCGAAAAATATTCCGGTTCAGCAATACGGCGAAATGCAGCGAGAGGCCACACAGAAAGCCTGCCATCTGATCGGGGCGGACGCGTTTTTTCTGACCTACCCTGATGCCGAGATCCCGTTCAACGAGGAGAGTTCGCTGCAAGTATGCGATGTAATCCGCGAGCAAAAGCCCTCCGCGATCGTCACACACTGGAACGGCAGCTGGCACAAGGACCATCAGAATTGTCATCTGATCGTTAGAGACGCCGTCTTCTATGCCGGCCTCCAGACGCTCAAACGCAAATATCCGCCGCATGTCGTCTCCGCAATCTTCTACGCGGACAATTGGGAGGATGCCGCAAATTTCGTACCGGACACCTATTTAAATATCGAAGGAGTCTACGAAAAGTGGCTGCAGGCCTGCGATCTGTATCCCATGTGGCGGGGGCAAACAGGATTATCGCTACAACGATTACTACACCAGCCTCGCCGTGATGCGCGGCTGCCTCGCTGGCTTCAAGTACGCGGCCGCCCTGATGTCGGATCCCAATCAGCGCACCGAGCGCCTGCAATCTCTCTGAAGGTGCCTTCGGCAGTTTCACAACCGCGCTGCATCTGGATAAGGGCACCCATACGAACGTGGTAAACTGTCTCAAATCGTCGCGGAGAGGTGGCAGAGTGGCCGAATGCGGCGGTTTGCTAAACCGTTGTACGGGCTAACACCTGTACCGAGGGTTCGAATCCCTCCCTCTCCGCCATTACCTTAGTTATCTAGCACTTGCAAGCTGGTGATATCTACACTGATATCAATGTGGAGGATTCACCAGTGAATCGCCAGTGCAACCTCACCAAACGAATCCAGACCAGCAAAGGCCCACGCTATTGCCCTGTGGTGCTTTCCGCCAACGGACGAATCAAGCCAGACTTAGTTTTAGTCGGAGACCGGGAAGAGCGACACCCCGAAGGGGCGTACTACATTTCCTGGTACGAGGGAAAGCGTCTCATCCGGCTCTCCGTGGGCAAAGACGCTTCCACCGCCACCGCCCGGCGGCTTCAAAAGGAAGCTGAACTGAACGCCGTCAACAACGGCGTCACTGTCCTGCCTGACGGCCAGAACGGAAACAGGTCAATAGCTGCCGCCGTCGCGGACTTCCTCGACGAAACCAAGCTCACCAAGAAGCCCAAGACGCTTGCCGCATACACGACTGCTCTCAATTACTTCACCGAGTCCTGCCCCAAGCTCTACCTCGAGGACATTGACCGCAGGGACTTGCTCAAGTTTGCGGCGTTTCTCCGTGACGAAAAGGAGCAGGCACCGCGTTCGGTCTACAACAAATTCGAGAACATGATGACGTTTCTGAAGGCGAACGGGATTCGCGGCCTGGCAGGAAAAAACGACTGGCCTCGGTACACCGAAGAAGAGCCTGAGACCTATGAGGACGACGAACTGGACACGCTGTTCGCAGCCTGCGATGAAAAGGAACGATTGTGGTATGAGTTCTTTCTGATGACAGGCATGAGAGAGCAGGAGGTCATGTACGCCTACTGGTCGGACATCAACTTCAAAGCTTCCACGGTTCGTGTTAGCCACAAACTAGACCGGGGCTGGACGCCCAAGGCATACAAGGAACGAGAAATTCCGATCCCGGGAAAGCTGGTGACCAGCCTGAAGGCGTGGAAGGCGAAGTCTGATAAGAGATGCACCTTGGTCTTTCCTACTTCCGGTTGCAATGTGAAGATGAACTTCCTTGACGATCTGAAAGCAGTCGCCGAGCGCGCGGAACTGAATAAAGACAACTTCTGGCTGCACAAGTTCAGAGCGACGTTTGCAACTCGGTGCCTATGGGCGGGGGTAGATCTTCGCACAGTGCAGCAGTGGCTTGGCCATTCTGATATGGAATCGACGATGCGGTACCTGAAGCCGTCCCGCAGTCAACAGGTCCGTGAGAAAGTGAATGAAATTTTCGGAGGGGTGCAATGAACAGCGTACTCGACAGCCCAAACCCGCGTCGCCTGATGTCCTTGGCGTCGCGCATCAACGCTATTCATCGTGCTCTGACGGCTGAGGAGCTTGCGGAGCTACTTCAGATGTCCCGCATAACGATTCTCCGGCGGGCAAAGCGCGGCAGTATACCGTCGTTTCGAGTAGGTTCCTGCGTCAGATTCGACTCTGCCGCGATCGCCAAGTGGCTAATGCAACAGGGCGTGCAGAGAATGTCCAAGGGTTGAGTCGCAGAAAAGCTTTTTAGCGATCGTTACTTCCGGGTTCCTCGTGATCCAAGCGCAAACGGGTGTGTGGAATATGGTCTTCTGCAATATCATGTCGAAATCCAGCAATCGAGTTGATAAGGCCGTTGACGCGTTTACTACGGAGAAGAGACATGAAGGTCTTCTTGCCATCATTGCTTTGGGTCGCGAACGCAATAGCCGTAGCTCAGGGCCCCGTTGCTCCCGATCTGGCGCCGCAAACGTACAAGCTTCTCTTTGAGAACGAAAAGGTACGCGTCATTGAGGAGCGTCTTAAGCCACACGAGAAAGAGCCTATGCATTCCCATCCGTACGGCGTACTTGCCTGTTTCTTGACTGACGCCCACTTCAGAACAACTTTTTCAGACGGCAAAGCCGCTGAAGGCTCTCAGAAAGCCGGCGACACGGTGTGGCGCGATCCAGTGACACAAGCTGGAGAGAATATTGGGGACACAGAAATCGATGAGATCATGATTGAGCCAAAATCGGCCTCGCAGGGCTCCGGCGCAATGAAAGTTTCGGCACCGTTGGCATCGGCTCAAATGATGTCGAGCGAACCGATGCCGACGAACCTCGAGCCTCATCACCATTTGAAATACGAAAGCCAATCCATTCGGATATTGGAGGTTTTGCTCAAACCAGGAGAGGGCTCATTGTTCCACACGCATTCCCATGACATCTTGTATGTGACGCTGGCCGACGCGACCGCCAGAGCCCAGGAACAGGGAGAGGACTGGGGACCAGAGACTGCTTTCAAAGCGGGCACGGTGAGTCTTGACCACGCCTCAAAGAAAAACCATACGCACCGGCTCAACAATGTTGGACATACGATGTTCCATACTATCAACATCGAATTCCTGCCCTGATTCTCAGCCAAACTGCTCAGATTCGTGTCTGCATTTCGCTAGATTGGGCAGCTATCGTGATCCTTCGGCCCGCCCGCCCCTGCGGCGATTGGACCTCAAAAGAGCCTAATCTTCTACTTGGCGCCAGCTCATTTTTTCAACTCCGCTGGCCAGTTGACCAATAATTGGAAGTTTCGTGGCTGTGAAGTTGCGGGAGTCGTATTCATCAGGAACCGGCCATCCGGTGAAACGTCGTACCAACGTCCTCCCAGGTTTCGGACTGCAATTTCAAAAAGCGCCTTCGGCCTGCTGAATTGGATGGTACCTCCTCTCGAATTCACTTCCACTGCCATCATCGTCAAGAATTCTCGGTAAAAAAGCTCCTTGCCGTCGTGCCTCCAGACTGGCCTCTCACCACTATTGCTTGATACCAGATACTGCGCGCCACCACTGGGAAAAGGGGTAATGTAAATTTCTTTGGTGCCGCTCTGAGTTGACTCGTAAGCCAGCCATCTGCCGTCAGGTGAGAAAGTGGGCACAGATGCCGAATGGAGGAACAAACTTGGTTTGAGATCACCGGTTAGCGAAATCTTGTAAATGTCCTGCTTTGCGTCGCGATCGATGACGGTGTACGCAAGATACTTTCCGTCTGATGATGCGGCAGGGAAAGCGGCGCCGAGTTGATTACTATCAAACTTCACTACTTCCTGTTCCGACGCCGATCCATCTGCCGGTTTCACAAAAACGTCAAAAGGACCGTTAAGATTTGAGGTGAAGTAGATCTGCCGGCCATCCGAGGACCAAGTCGGGAAACCCACCTCGCCGACCCCAAACGTCATCAGGTTTTTGTTTTCCTTCACATCGATCAGCTGAATGTTGGTTTTTTTGCCGATTTCCGCGGTATCGGTCGCTACCCGCGAGCCATCCCGCGAAATCGCGACGCTAGAGAACGCGTTACTCCCGCCGAGCGTGCCCAGCGTCCGTCCCGTTCGGTCGTACCACACCAGTTGTGCACCCGTAATACCCTCGCCGGGGACATAGAGCAGCTTGCCGTCATTCGAGGCTGAGAATTCCCCAGAACTGAAGGTCCAATCGAGACCAACTTGTCCAACGATTGGAATTGCCGCGCCGCTCAACACACCGTGCTGAGGTTCGAAAGGCTGCGCTACTACATTGCCATCGCGCCAGTACAGCAGTCGCCCGGCCGCGAAAACCCCGCTATTACAGGAGCGCATCAGTACCGAATCTTGTTTGCCGTCAACGGATGCAAAGTGCATTTCGCCTAAGTTATTGCACGCGCCATTGGGCTGACTGAGATACAGGAAGTGTTCGCCATCAGGGAGGAAATGGGGCCAGCGATGACTCCCGAAGTAAGAAAGGTTCGACGTAGGTGCCGCGAAATGGGTGATTGCCACAGGTGTGCCGCCGTCCGCAGGCACGCGAAGGATGGGACTGCCGCGCGTCGCTGAAAAGATGATTGTTCCTGAAACTCCCCAGCTTCCTCCACGTGCGTCTTCCGCGTCGCAGATCAATTGCACTGGCCCGCCATCCGCGCGCACGCGTTTCATCTTACCGTCGGCAAAGAACCCGATCTCAGCTCCATCCGGCGACCAGAAAGGCAGATAGCCACCGCTCGTGCCCGAGATTTCGTGGGCGTCTGTGGAGCGCAACGACTGCAACCAGATCGAGCATGCTTTGCTGCCTCCGGCCAAGGAGGAAGAAGCAGCCTCAGTTTTGCACCCGACGAAGGCAACCCGGCTCCCGTCAGGGGAGATCTGCGGCGGCCCATTCCTACCGAGCGTATCCGCAAAAACTCCGGCGGGAGGGACAATAGAGGCCATCAACGGCGTTTGCGGCGCTGGCCTCATCTCGTAATACGTGGCAGCCGCCGCCAAGGCAGCAATCACCACAGCTGTCGGGATCATCGCGAGCCATTTGTGCTCTTTCCTGCTCTCGACAGCGGGAACGCTTCGTTGCGAACCACCCCCGGCGATCCATCTCAGCTCAGCTCTCAGGTCGGCCGCGCTCTGCCATCTCTCTTCCGGATCCTTGGCCAGCGCTCTTTGAATCACGTGCTCGAGCCCTGGCGGGCTCATCGGTTGAACGGTGGAGACTGGCTCAGGCTCCTTTTCCAGAATGGCGCTCATCACGCTGATCTGGCTCTTGCCTTGAAAAGCGCGGCGGCCCGTCACCATCTCGTACAGCACCGCGCCCAGCGCGAAAATGTCCGCCCTCGCGTCCACAGTCTGCCCATGGATCTGCTCAGGCGCCATATACTGATAAGTGCCAACGATTTTGCCCTCGCTGGTCAGGGGCCTCGACATGGTCTCCATCGACCCGCAAGCCATTGCCGCGATGCCTGCGGCCTGTTTAGCTAAACCGAAGTCGAGAAGCTTCGCACCTTGCTTCGTCAGAAAAATATTGCCCGGCTTCAGGTCGCGATGCACAATGCCGCTCTTGTGGGCCTTTTCGAGGGCCTCTGCGATCTCAATCCCGTACTCAAGCGCCTGCTTCAGAGGCAAGCGGCCCTCCGGCAAACGGTCGGCCAAAGTTTTGCCTTCCAAAAGTTCCATCACCAGGTAGTCGGTGCCATCCTGCGAGCCGACGTCGTAGAGATGGCAGATGTGCGGATGACTGAGCGCCGAAATCGCTCTCGCCTCGCGCTCAAAGCGCGCTTTGAGATCGGGGTCGGAAGAGAGATGCTGTGAAAGGACTTTGATGGCAACATCGCGCCCCAGTCGCGTATCGCGCGCGCGGTAAACCTCTCCCATTCCCCCTGCGCCCAGCGGGGCCTGGATTTCATATGGTCCGAGTTTCGACCCAGAGGACAGAGTCATTCGTGCGCGTCATTATATTCCTGCGGAGCACGTTGCCGCTGATCTGGACGGTTTGTCGGCAAATGGGAAGTTGAGTTCCACTTTGCCCGTCACTGGAGCACAATCCCGAGAGGGTTGTCCCTAATCGCCTGCACTCTTGGCCATCTCAAACGGTTGGAACTAAGAAAGGAATCGGCGAGGTCCTTGACCCGCATAGCTTCGCGGCATAGAGTTTTCGAAGCCTTTATGCAATCTTTGTCCAGCCGTGCCTTTCGCAATGCTTCCAGCCAGGTCTCGCACTGAGGTGACCTTGAGCAAGGAAACAGACACAGGTGCGCTCACCATTGAACCCAGAACGATTCTGAAAGTTCGGATCCGGATCATCCCCTGTATTTTTCTTCTTTACATTGTTGCATTTCTCGATCGCATCAACATTGGGTTTGCCGCCCTCACGATGAACAAAGAGCTGGCTATCACGAGCCGGCAATTTGGATTGCTCACCGGTATTTTCTTTATCGGTTATTTCTTCTTCGAAATCCCTAGTAATTTGCTGTTGCACAAAATCGGTGCACGCATCTGGATCGCTCGAATACTGATTAGCTGGGGAATTGTGGCGATACTGACGGGTTTCGTCCAAAATGTTTTTCAATTGTACGCAGCGCGTTTTCTCCTGGGGCTGGCCGAGGCAGGTTATTTTCCTGGAATTGTGTTGTACCTAACCTACTGGTTTCCCCAACGCGAACAGGCGCGGGCGATTGCTCTATTTATGACGGCCATTCCTGTCGCCAGCATTCTGGGCGCTCCAGTTTCTGGTCTCATCCTGGATCATGTGCACTGGCTAGGTATGGGCAGTTGGCGCTGGCTTCTGATTCTCGAGGGAACTCCGGCCGTGGTTGGGGTTTTCTCACCTACTTCTTGCTACCCAGTCGTCCAGCGGAGGCTACATTCCTAACGAAAGATGAAAAGGATGGAATCACTACGGCGATAGCCCAGGAAGAAGAACAGAAACGAAGAAAACACCAGATATCCGCGATACAGGCGCTGGCAAACGGGCGGGTGTGGCATCTAGCGTGTATAGGTTTCCTCTTGAATATCGGTATGTATGCTCAAAGCTTTTGGGTACCCCAACTGGTGAAGTCCGTTTCGGGTGGTTATTCCAACAGCATAGTCGGACTCCTGGTAATGATCCCCTACCTAGTAGGCCTCGTAGGGATGATCCTTGTTTCTCGAAGTTCCGATCGGAGGCTGGAGCGGAAATACCATGCGGCGATACCCGCGATCGCGGCGGGAATTGCTTTTGTGGCGCTGAGTGCAGGTCATTCTGTTTTCCTTTCCATGGGGCTTTTGTCATTCGTAGTGCTGGGCCTTTACAGCTTGCTCGGTCCTTTGTGGTCATTGCCAAGTGAGTTCCTGACCGGGTTCTCAGCCGCCTCAGGCATCGCATTGATTACTTCGGTCGGCATTCTGGGTGGGTTTGTCGGGCCATACGCGGTCGGTTTGATTCGCCAGAGAACAGGCAGCTTGTACGGCGGCCTGGCCTTTGCGGGTGTCTCCGTGCTGGTGTCGGCCACACTCGTGTTGCTCCTTCCAACAAGAAGAGCACGTAACAATCTGGCTGAGTTTCGATAGAACGTCTCAAGGGGTAGCTCGCCTTCGATTCGAATCACCACAAGGTGACTATCGGTTGGTCGCTAGCCTTGATCGGAAACGCCTCGGCCGGACACTTCGAGTTCGAAGAAGAAGTCGATTCGAGGCGTTTTCGATCAGGAGACTAGTACTACTGTGTTATAAAAAAGGTGTTCCACAAAAAGGACAACTCGAGAGTTGTCGGAGCAGAACC
>JBKOUZ010000180.1:0-43151 GCA_046723715.1 Acidobacteriota bacterium
CAGGTTTGCGCAGGACAGCAGGAGAGCGGCTCGGTGTGTATCGCGAGCCGGGGGAACGATGGTGCGATTACGTTTCGCGATTGGCATCCGGTGGGTCTGATCGAGTACGGGTATGTCGCGCCGGATCCGCTCAACCCGGACCTGGTTTATGGTGGCGGGCGAACCGAGGTTTCCAAATTTCACCGGTCGACTGGTGAAGTGCAGAACGTCACACCCATTCCACTGCGTAGCGCGAAGTACCGCGCGAATCGGACCGAGCCGCTGATGTTCTCGCCGGTCGATCCGCACGTTCTGTACTATGCGACCAACGTCCTGTTCAAGACGACCGATGGCGGAAGTTCTTGGCAAGAGATCTCCAAAGACTTGACGCGAGAGAATCCGGGCGCTCCGCCTAGCGTCGGAAATCTGGTAAATAAGGGTGCGGACAAGCAGCGCGGGGTTATTTACGCGCTTGCCCCCTCATACAAGTTGCTGGAGACGCTGTGGGCGGGTACCGACGATGGAATGCTCTGGATCACGCGCGACGCTGGGAGCAATTGGACTGACATCACTCCCAAAGAACTGACTCCCTGGAGCAAAGTCACACAAATTGCGGCATCTCCCTTCGACGAGCAGACCGCTTACGTCTCAGTGAGCCGCTTCCGGATTAACGATACGCATCCCTACATCTACCGCACGCAGGACGGTGGGAAAACCTGGAAGTCGATCATAGCCGGGCTGCCCGAATTCGGGCCCGTCGATACCGTGCGCGAAGATCCTGTGCGAAAAGGCCTTTTGTACGCGGGTACGGAAAACTCCGTGTGGATCTCTTTCAATGATGGGGACCACTGGCAGCCGCTGCAGCTGAATCTTCCGCATACTTCCATGCGCGATCTATGGATTAAGGATGACGACCTGATTGTGGCCACGCATGGGCGTGGATTCTGGATCCTCGACGACATTGCGCCTTTGCGCGAGATTGCAAATGGGGTGGAGCATTCGGCGCATCTTTATGCTCCCGCGGCTGCGTATCGCGTTCAGCGTGATACGAATACGGATACGCCGCTGCCTCCGGAAGAACCTGCGGCACCGAACCCCCCGGATGGAGCCATCCTTGACTATTTTCTTCCCGAGGCTGCGAAGGCAGTCATCATCGAGATTGTCGACGGGAAGGGAGAGGTGGTCCGCAGATTCTCCAATACAGATCAGCCCGACAGTACCGAGCAAGGGTTAAGGGAACAACTCATTCCTCTTTACTGGACGCGTCCACATCGGGCGCTTTCCCGGGCGGCAGGGATGCACCGCTGGGTCTGGGACCTGCACTACACGGCGCCGGTGGCCATGCGTCACGAATATCCGATTGCCGCGATTCCTCATGACACGCCGCGATACCCGCTCGGTCCGAACGCTTTGCCAGGAAACTATACGGTGCGGCTAACGGTGGATGGGAAGACATCTGATTCGGCTTTGGTGGTGAAGATGGATCCGCGGGTAAAAGCTTCCAGCGCGGAATTGCGGAAAAAGTTTCAGACCGAGAGCCACCTGGCTTCGATGGTGAGTGACTCTACGAAGGCGCTGCAGCAAGGGGAATCGATTCGGGCGCAACTCGACAAGTTGAACTCGCAGTCGAATAGTCGCCTGAAGAGTTCGGTTGAGGACTTCCAAAAGAAGCTGAGCGCTCTGATGGGCAAGCCCGGAGGGTTCTTTGCACCGCCATCGCAAGAGGTCACGCTCACCCGCTTGAATGGAGAAGCCTCGAATTTATACCAGCAGGTTTGGCAGGCTGACGCGGAGCCGACTTCCGCCCAAATGACCGCAGAGAGAGCGACCGACCAGGACCGTTCCGACGTGATGAAGCGGTGGAACGAGTTCAAGAGCACGGAGCTGCCGGCGATCAACGCTGCCCTTCGGGAAGCCAAGATTCCTGAGATCAACTTGCAGGCAGAGATCCATAAGGACGAACCTTCGGTGGATGAAGAATAGCTGCGTCTCCAGTTGTTACAGCGCCTTGACCGCATCGGAAAGGCGGCGCGCGATCTCTTCGGGCGGTGTTTCCAAGTCGAAGCGCGTGGGATTCCCAATGCGCACGGAGATCTTGTGCGGCGCTGCGAACTTCTTCCCTGCCTTCTTGAGTTCGTAGAGGCCATCGATGCGCATCGGGAGAACGGGAATCCCGAGATTCTGTGCGAGCAATCCAATGCCGGCGCGAAAGGGATTGATTTCTCCGGTCGCCGTGTGCCGTCCTTCGGGAAAAACGAGAACGCTGTAGCCGCGATCCACGGCCTCGCCCGCATAGACGAAGCTGCGGCGGAAGCCCGCTTCGCGAGGGAGAGGGAACAGATTCAGCAGCGACACTCCTAAGAACCATTTTGTCCGATCGTAGATTCGTCCGAAGAATCCTCTTTGGGGAGCGGGCATGCGCAAAGCTTCCATGGCCTCTCCTCCCGCACCAGTAGCTAGGCGATGACGAAGGCGCGCCGGCAGCGCTGTCAGGATGAATCCGGGATCCACATCTGCGATGTGATTCGAAATTATGAGTAGGGGCCCTTTGATGGCGCGCAGCTTCTCCCGCCCGATGACTCGAGGCCAGCCCAGCAGAAATACGGCGGGACGCAGCAGCAGGTAATGGGCCACCAGACGTATCCACGTGACTGGCCATCGCAACGTCCAGCGGGGATAGTGATAGCCCGCGCCCGGAGTAGCCTCGCGGTGAAGCATCTGCTCAAGATCGCCGACTGTGCGCACCGCGTTGAAGCGGGTTTCGCTAAGATCGATTTGGTACTGATCTTCAAGGGCGCTCATCAGTTCCACTCGGTCCAATGAACTTAGACCCAGGTCTGAGTCCAACGCTGCATCGGGGCGGAGTTCTGGCGCGGAACGTCTGGTGATTCGGGAGATCAAACCTGCCAATGGGCTTCCATTGCCCGATTGCGGCTTCTGGCCGGCATTCGCGCTCGCCCGTACTGCTTCGGCTATCACATTCCTCTTTGGTTTTTGCGTGCTGGTGCGCGGAAAATCCTGCTCCGGCCATTCCATCCACATCCGCATCCGTTGATAATCAGCGAGTGATTCATTAGCGCGATGCACAACCGATTTCACATCTCCTGAGTTGCGAAGAATTACTACCGCACACGGCTCGGCGTTTCCTTCTCTCTCTACTCCGACCACTACACAATCCTTGATTTCTGGCTGCCTGCGCAATGCCTGTTCCAGATCTTCGGGATAAATCTTGGTGCCGGCAGCTGTAACCACGACTTCTTTCTTGCGTCCTTTGAAGTACAGATTCCCCGCGGCATCGAGCGCGCCAATGTCGCCGGTGCGATACCAGCCTTGCTCATCGGACACCGCGTGCGCGCCGCTGGCGTCCCAATAGCCAGAGGCCACGCCCCCGCCTCGAACCAGGATCTCGCCGTCTTGGGCAAGCTTAACTTCGCGACCGGGGAGAACTTTGCCGATCGAACCTTTGCCCAACTTGAAGGGGTGGTTGACGCTGATGAGAGACGTCGTCTCGGTCAGTCCGTAGCCTTGAATGACGGCGTATCCCAGGCGTCCCCAGAATTCTTCGGTTTCGGAATCGAGACAGGCGCCCCCTGCGATAAATGCCCAGAATTTCCATCCAAACTGGCGGCGGATCCGGCGGAAGATCCACCAGCGATGGAGAAAGTGTTTGTCCTTCGCATGGACCAAACGATTGCGAAAAGACTTGAGCTGGTTTGCGTCTTCCAAGTCGCGCTCAAGTTTCTGCTTCAGTGATTGCAAGACGCGAGGCACGCTCGCTAACACCGACACGCGCTCCCGCTTGAGGGTGTAAATAACCTGGGAGGGCTTGAGTTCTTGCTGAAAGATTACGGTTTCACCCAGCAGAGCAGGCAGGAACATGCCAAGGAACTGGCCAAAAACGTGGCTGAGCGGCAACAGGTTCAAGAATCGTATGGGATGCACCAGGCGTTCGTATTTCAGGTAGCGTCGCATCTCGCGTTCAAGCGGAGCGATGTTGGCCAGCACATTGCCATGCGTGATCACAACCCCGCGAGGCTCCGCGGTGGTACCTGAAGTGAAGACAATCTGCAGGACGTCGTCTGGAGCGATGGTGCTTTGGGAAAGTGTTTCGGGGTGACTGTTTGGAAAATTCAACTCCTCGAGAATCAGGGTTGAGCCTGCTCCTGCCGGAGATTGGCTGGCGTGCGCCCGGGAAGCGACCATCAGCTTGCCCTGCACCTGTACGAAAACACGGGAGGCGAAGTCTGGCGAAGCTGCGTCGTCCATGGGCACAACCACCACGCCGCACAGGGCGCAACCGAAAAATGCCGCGACCCACTGCGCGGAGTTCTCGCCCCACAGCATCACGCGCTCGCCTTTCACGATCCCGCGCTGCTCGAGTCCTGCTGCGAATCCTGTGGCAAGACAAACGATGTCGCGATAGGTGAAGGCCTCCATGCGGTACCCGCGCTTCTGCTTGTACGCACACTCCTGCTGGTGCGCAGGAAAATGTTCAAGAAAAAATTGGCTGAGGGAGTGGGGCATGGCGGTGATTGGCCACGATCGCGCCGGGGCTCTATACCAAGTCTAGTAGAAGATGCTGAAGTGGAACTGGATGCGGTAATTTGCCGGGAACGATCGTGACATTGCTGAGGTCGATGGCTCCTCTTTCTTACCTACGGACTCGCGTGAATTTGGGGCACGCCGCGGGCCTACGCCCTGGGCTGCATTGGTTCGCCACTCCACGGGTGGCGAACGCCTCAAACAATCAACTTGCGGCGGCTCTCAAACCTGTGTGACATAGGGGGTATGCGTGTTTGTTGGGTATGCCTGACATTTATTGGCTTGCTAGCCAGCATTGGCACCTATGTATCTGCGCAGGAAAAGTCGGATGCTGAGACCGTCCGCGGGTTGGAGTTGAAATGGACTCAATCCTACAAGCAACGCAACATCGAAATCCTTTCTTCTCTGCTCGCCGATGAGTTCGTGATCACGGTAGAGGACGGAAACGTCTACAGCAAGGCTGGGTACATCAGCCACACCGCGGATTCCGGGACGAAAGTGCAGGTCGCAGAAATGTCGGAACTGAAGGTGCGGGTGCACGGAAATACGGCCATTGTTACCGGCGCATATCACGAAAAAGGCGAGTCCAATGGCAAAGCTTACGAGTATCACGATCGCCTCACCGACTGCTGGATGAAGCTGGGCGGTCGGTGGCAGGTCGTCGCCTCCCATTACAGCGTGCCTGTCAGACCCTAGTGGGGACCTCGCCCTCTTTTGTCGCCTCATAGCCATCTACAGGAAAATGCGGATTCCTGACCGGCTCGCGGACACATAGACTTCCTCGTTTGCGCATGAAGAACGTCCGCACGGTGCTCGTCCTGCTTCCGGTTCTACTCTTTATTTCCTGTGGGGATTCGTCGAAGCATTCCAACCCACTTGTATACCAATACTCCGTTAATGCACCCGCCGGATCCGCGGTGGCCGTGGAGTTTGGAGCGGATACGAATTACGGGTTTACAACCTCATCCACGATGGTTCCGGAAGGCGCGAGCAGCGTGAATGTGCAGGTCGCCGGAATGAAGCCGAAGACGGCATATCACCTGCGCGCTGATATCACGCTGCCCGACGGCACACAACAACAGGATACGGATCGCGTCTTCACAACCGGGGATGTGCGGGCGGAACTCATGCCTGATGCCTACGTGACCGTGCCACCAGGCGTGACTCCTTCACCGGGAGTGGAGCTTGTGGGGCTCACGCCGGGGAAAGATCAGGCGAGCAACCGGTTGACGATTGTCGCACTCGATCCTGCAGGCAACCTCATCTGGTATTACGATTACGATCGCTCGCTCGGCATTGCACAGCCCATCAAGCTCATGCCCAACGGAAATTTCCTGGTGAACCTGTTTGCGGGCACGACCGCGCCGGGAGGAACGGTTCGGGAGATTGATTTGAGCGGCGCGACTGTGCACGAGTTTAAGGTCACGGATTTGAACCGATGGCTGCTCAAGGCCGGGTACACCTGGCTCGCCAACTCCATTCATCATGATTTTTCGATTTTGCCCAATGGCCATCTGCTTCTGCTCGTCAACACCAACAAAGACTTCACGGACCTGACGGGGATTCCGGGGAAGACTACCGTATTAGGCGATGCCATTGTGGATCTGGACCCGGATTTCAATCCGGTGTGGGTATGGTCGGCATTCGATCACCTCGACGTGAACCGGCATCCTATGATGTTTCCTGACTGGACTCACAGCAACTCGCTGGTTTATTCGCCGGACGACGGAAATCTCTTACTTTCGATGCGGCATCAATCCTGGGTCATCAAAATTGATTACGCGAATGGGCTGGGTACGGGAGACGTTCTCTGGAGATTGGGCTATGGCGGGGATTTTACGTTGTTGAATTCCAGTTCCCCTGCCGACTGGTTCTACGCGCAGCATTATGCGCATTTCGTGAGTCCCAACAGCGCTGGAACGATCCAGCTCGCGATGTTTGATAACGGGGATAACCGTGTTCTGGACGGCAATGGGACTACCTGCGGTGTCAGCGGCGCTCCGGATTGCTACAGCCGCCCGGCAGTCTTCGACGTGGACGAAAATGCGAAGACCGCCCAGATTCATTGGGCCTACCCCACGGTTTACTCTTTTTGGGGAGGGGCCATCCAACAGTTACCAAATTCGAACCTGTTCGTGGATGTCACCACGCCCGCGGATAACTTAACGGGAGCACGAATTCTGGAATTGACGCAGGAGCCAAATCCGCAGACGGTGTGGCAACTGGACATCAACGGGCAGAACTCCTATCGCACCACACATCTACCGAGCTTGTATCCGGGCGTGCAGTGGTGAAGCTGCATTCTACCGAAGTAATTAATTCTCCAGAAATGCCGGGACGTCTGGCCCCCACCAAGCTCAAACCGAATCGGGCTATTCTACTCCCGCCCCACTCCCAGCGCATCCGCCACACGGTTGATGTAGTTGAACCATGCTGCAATGAGTGTGATCTGCAAAATCCCGCGGTCGTCGAAACCGGCAGCCCGTAGTTTCTCGTGATCGTCTTTCCAAACCTTGGTCGCGTCCTTGGTCACTTTGACCACGTAGTCCAGCATCACGCGATCCTGCTGCGAGATCGGTGCGGTGGTGTAATCCTTCTCCAGCGCCTCGACCAGTGCCTTGTCCAGTGTCACCCTACGCAGAAACTCTGCGTGTGACTCGATTCAATAGACGCACCGGTTGGTCACCGACACCATGGTGGCGATCATTTCGTGCTGCCGGCGCTCGAGCGGCAAGTCCGGAGACATCAAGGATCCGAACGTGCTGAATGCGTGATACAGCGCGTCGGGAATCAGCGTGTGCGAGCCCACGATGGACGACGCACCCGACGGATCGGGATGCACTGGGTCCGCGTACTCCTTGGGATAGAGCGCCTTCTCGCCGGCAATTGCCTGCTTCAGTTTCTCGTCGGCCTCAGCCAGCGAAACTGTTTTGATCCAAGCCATTGTTATGTATCCCCCCTTCGATCTGCCCAGGCAAAAAAGATATCTGAGCCCACCCGAGTTCCCATACGTCTTTCATACTAGAGCACAGCCGAGAACAATAATGACAAGCACGCCTTCGGAACACCGCGGCTGCTACCAACGTACTAAATTGTAAGCTGGAGTGCTTATGGGCCTAGGGAGTGATCTGCGCGTGTCGTGGCGCGCCATGCGGCGCAATCCCGGATTCAGCCTTATCGCTATCGCGACCCTGGCCTTCGCCATTGGCGCGAACACGGCGATTTTTACGGTCGTCGACGCGATCCTGCTGCGGCCGCTGGGGTATGGCGACGAAAACCGCCTGTTTGTAATTCACGAGGTTGTCCCCAAATTTGGCCTGAACGCGCCGCTGGTTCCGGTGAATGCCATGCACTTCCTCGAATGGCGCAAGCGAGTGGTGGCGTTTGAACAGATTGCCCTGATCGGCGGCATCGGACGCAACCTGACGGGAACTGGAGACCCGGAGCGCCTGGCGGGCGCCCGTGTATCGCCAAGCCTGTTCCCTATGCTCGGAGCACGGACCCAACTGGGCCGCACCTTTCTGCCAGAGGAAGATCAGCCCGGCCGCGACAATGTTGTGCTCCTGAGCGACAAGCTCTGGAAACGTCGCTTCGCTTCCGACCGCAACATCATTGGACGCAAGATTCTGCTGGATGGCCTTCCGTATGACGTCATCGGCGTACTCTCGCCGAGCTTTCATTTTCCCCGGCTCAACCAGCTCTACGCCATGAAAGTTTCGGAAGACCAGCCGGAGTTCTGGAAGCCTTTCGCTGTGCAACCCGACGGACTGGAGCCGCTGGGTGATTTCAATTACATCAGCATCGCGCGCTTGCGGCCTGGTATCTCGCGCGTTCAGGCGTTGGCGCAGCTCAATGCGGCGCAAGCGGAGCTGGCCAGGCAGGCACCCGAGAAAATTGAACTCTTTGCCGCTCTGGTGCCCCTGCAAGACCAGATCACCAGCCGTTCCCGTAGCGGCCTGCAGCTGATGTTGCTGGCGGTGGGCACAGTCCTGCTGATCGGCTGCGTTAATATCGCGAACTTGCTTCTGGGCAGGGCGACGTCGAGAAAGCATGAACTCTCCATCCGCTCGGCCCTCGGTGCGGGCACCCGACAAATGCTGCAGCAGATGCTGGTCGAAAGCTTTTTACTTGCCGCAATTGGCGGGGCGTCAGGAGTGCTGGTGACGTACGCTGGGCTGCAGCTCATCCTGTCTCGCGCTCCACTGGATTTGCCGCGGCTCGACGAGATCCACCTCGATGGCCGGGTGCTCCTCTTCACCTTGGCCATCTCTACCCTTGCTGGCCTGATTTGCGGGATTCTCCCCGCCTGGCGCTTCGCCCACAGCCAGCCGTTGCTTGCCATGAAATCGGGATCGCGCAGTACCGAAGGACGCTCTGCGGGACGGCTGCGAGCCCTGCTCATTGGCGTCGAAGTCGGGCTCAGCACGGTCTGCCTGATTGCAGGGGGCCTGCTCCTCCGCAGCCTGGTGAACCTGTTCGAAGTCGATAAAGGGTTCGCTGCTGAACGAGTGCTCACGGTGAATCTTAGCTTGCCCGACACGCGCTATCGCGAGGAAGCGGACCGAAGTCGCTTCGTGAAGTCGCTGCTGGATTCCGTGAGGGACCTCCCTGGTGTGGTGTCCGCCGGAACTTCCAACATGCTTCCACTGAGCGGCGAAGGCGGAAATAATCTGATATCTCTGGAAGGGACGACAGTACCCTTTCCGGAACGCCCATTGGCGGATATTCGCGGGGTGAACCCCGAGTACTTCCAGACCTTGGGCATTCCGCTGCGCGAGGGCAGGTTCTTCGCAGATTCCGACGGCGAACACAAACTGGCGGTAGTCTCGAGCCTTGCGGCCCAGCGCCTGTGGCCGGGAGAGAGTCCAATCGGAAAGCGTTTCAAGATTGGAGACCCGGATGGTCCGTTCTTCGAAGTGGCCGGAGTGGTTGGTGATGTACGAGGAGTCGGTCTGGACCGGTTGCCATCGCTGACTATTTACACGCCATACTGGCAGCGCCGTACCTGGTATGGCCCTGCGCTAGCGGTAAAGACCGCAGTTGATCCTCTCTCGATGTCATCGGCAATCCGCAACGCCATTCACCGCTTGGATGCCGAATTGCCCGTTCCGCGATTTGAGACTATGGAGCAGGTAGTCGATCAATCCATAGCGCAGCGGCGTTTCCAGATGAATCTCCTCCTGCTCTTTGCCCTGACGGCGCTGCTTCTCGCCAGCCTGGGAATTTACGGCGTGGTGTCCTACTCCGTTGTCTTGCGCACCAATGAGATGGGCATCCGAATGGCCATAGGCGCGCAGACTGCGGACATCCTGAAGATGATTTTGCGCCAGGCTATGACTCCGGTAGCGATTGGGGCCTGCATAGGCCTGGGCGCGTCACTGGTTGTGGCCCGGCTTTTCGCCGGGCTGCTGTATGGAGTGGCTCCAACGGACGCGATGACGATTGGCGGTGTCGTAATGATCCTGGGCGGGGTAGCCGCCGTCGCGAGCTTGATCCCGGCGCTCCGGGCCAGCCGTGTCAATCCGGTGACCGCGTTGCACTACGAGTAGGAATTTGGGGTCGTCATCCTGAACGTAGGACCTGCTCCAGTAACGGGAGCAGGTCCATGGCGTGCGGCGGCTAGTTTTCCGCTGGCTTCTCGAGGCGATCTATTACCAGGACCGGCGTTGGCGCCTTCTGCGCCTGCAGCTTCAGGCCAAGCTGCTCCTGAATGGCGTTGAAGAGCGACGGCTCACCCGAAGCGGCAGAGCTGGTTTCGTTTTCGCCAGAACTTGCCTTGCCATCTCTCCAATGCAGGTTGAAGTCATAGCGTCCCTGCAAGCCTGTCTTGTTTACGACTGGAGTACCCAGCTGGTGTGAGAGCTGTTGCGCCAGATCGTCGGCCGAGATTCCCTGCGCGCCGATTCCGTACACCTGATTCCCGGCAACTTCCATTCGCATCTGTTGCTTTCCCATGTGCACGGGGGCATTGAATTTCATGTCGTCCGGCTCTTTCGAAAGCGCTGGCTGCAGTTTCGGACCGTTCTCCGCGACTTCCAATGCATAGGCGGGAAGTACCTTGGTTTCGTTGTGCACCACCAAACCGGCGTGCTCAGCCAGAAGCTTCTGCAGCGCGACCTTTACCTGGTCCATGTTCTGCCTTGAAGGCGGAGCATCGTCGAAGGACTTACGCATTTTTACCTGGACGTCGAACGCGTCCGAGTCGAGCCAATCCGGACCTCCCTCGATCTGATTGGCCTGTAATTGATATGCCTCTTGCAGGATCGCCCGCAGCGTCACGTTGCGCGCCTCGAATCCGTCGGGACCGTACATCATGCGGATCATGTGTGTCTTGGAACCTGCGTAGGTCGCGGTGTTCAGTTCGCTCGGTTTGATCGTCGCGGACTCCACAACGTTCTCTGTCGCGACCACGTTATCGTCCTGCGACTGGGCCCGGCTGGGAGTTGCGTGAAAGAGTCCAAAGACGATAGGCGCAGCGATGGCCGCGATGGCAACCGTGCTCAGTAAGACTCTGCGGGTGAAATCCAGCTTGCGCACTACATGCTCCGACATAATGTGAACCATCCTTTGCTTAAGATCCGCTCCTGTCACTCCCGACACGCATGGCAATGGTGAACCCACGCAAAATTCACAAACCTTCAAAATGCTCTCGGCATAGATCTGGCGCTCGCTCCCGAACTCCAGGACTTCTTCGTCGCAGGCCCGCTCTCGCTCCTCGACGAGGCGTGTCCCCAGCCACCACACCAAGGGGTGGAACCAGAAGATCGCTTCCACCAACATGTGGAATGCGGCGGCCAGGTTGTCGCGCCGGCGCACGTGCCAGAGTTCATGCGCGATCACAGCTTGCAACTGCGCGTCGTCGAGGCCTTCGGAAATGCCTTCGGGCCAAACCAGAATCGGCGTCGTGATCCCGAAGATTCCTGGCTCCAGAGTCGATCGCGATAGCCGTATCTCGATCGGTGTGGTGAGCCCCGCAAAGTCGAGTCCACGTAAAGCTTCGATCTCGCGTCCTTTCGTAAGCGGCATAGCCTGTTTTGCGATGGCAGCGATTCGGCGCCAGCGCACGCACCAGAGCGCGAATACTGCCACAGAGCCACAAAGCCAAACGGCCACAAGGATTGACGGAAGGAGGTGCGTCAGAACAGCGGAAGGCGCCGAACTGGCCGCCGCTCCAAGCATGGGTGATTGCGTGAAAGGCTGAGTCAGCTGTTCCACGGTGACGTACACCGCAGGAGCACCCACCGCGCCGACTTTCGGTGCCAATCTGCTGCCAATCGCAACCAGCCACGAAAATGGAACGAGGAACTTCAGTGATGCGGCCAGCCACAACCAGTAGCGTACGCGGGCATGGTTCTTTTGCAACAGCAAAGCGAGCAACCCGGCCCCCAGCGCAAACAAAGTGGATTGCCACAAGTGGTCGCCCAGAGCAGGGGCGATTGCGGCCCAAAACGAAGAGAGTGTGTTCATTGCGAACCGTCCTTTCTCTGGAGCTTGCGGAGCATCTTTTCGGCTTCTTTCACATCCGCCAGTGTGAGCTTTCCGGATTCGATCAGATGAGCCATAACGGGTTGAGTGCGTCCACCGAACAGGCTGAGCAAGTCGTCAATGAGCCTGCGCTGCGCGGCATTGCGAGAAACGGCTGACTCGAAAATGTGGAAATTGCCGACCTTCTTCACGCGGCGGACTGCTTTTTTAGCTTCCAGGCGGTACACGGTGGTCTGGATGGTGGTGTAGGCGGGGCGGTCGTATTCGGGGAAGGTCTCCTGTATCTCGCGGATCGAAGCCTGCCCACGCTCCCAGAGGGTCTCCATGATCTTGAGTTCCAGTTTCGCCAGCTTGGGTTCGGCCATCGGCGCCTCCTATTGGTGTATGCAGTACTACTACGTGTGTAGTTTGTGTGTCAAGTACTTTTTCACAAACATTGCAGCAGGGTGTTGACACAGAGAAGATGTGGAGAAGAATCTGCCCACGATGCTCTCTGAGCAGTAATCCAGGTCAGCGTGGCGCCCTGGATCAGCCGCCACCAGCAGAATCGCTATGAAACCCTTCGGTACACTCCCTTCTGGTAACCCTTGGTAACCATGCCTTCGGCACCCTCCGGACGTACAATTGGCCTTGTCCGGTCGGCCATCTGCCGATATTGGGGATGACCCTCGCGGCCTGTACTCCGGAGCAGTTTCCCTCACTGGCATCCGGTTCTGTGTAAAACGCTTTTTGGTGAAGACCAGGGTCTGGAGTTCGACGCTCTTATGGCATTGTTCGGCTTCAATAAGCAAAAGGTGTTGGCCAGCGCGGAGAAGTATGTCCAGCAGGGCAAACTGCAGAATGCCATCTCCGAGTACGAAAAAGTCCTCAAGAATGATGCCAAGGACCTGACGGTCAACAATACCGTCGGCGATCTCTACTCCCGTCTGGGGGAGACCGATAAGGCAGTCGAGTGCTTCAAGTCGGTGGGCGACGCGTACGCCGGCCAGGGTTTCACGGTCAAGGCGATCGCGATGTACAAGAAGATCTGCAAGATCAAACCTTCGCTGGAAGGTCTGCTCAAGCTGGCCGAACTGTACAGCCAGCAGGGCCTGTTTAATGACGCCCGGGCGCAATATCTGCAGGTCGCTGAAGAATTCCTGAAGGCAAACGAGCTCGACAACGCAGTACGAATCTTCCAGAAGATCCTGGAGATGGATCCCGAAAACAGCAACATGCGGATCCGTCTGGCGGAAGTCTACGTTCGACTGCATAAGAAGAACGAAGCTTGGCAGATTTTCACCGCCGCCGCCGAAACCTTGCGATCCAAGGGTTCGCTTGCCGAGGCGGATGAAGTTCTGCAGCGCATGCTGAAGCTGGATCCGAACAGCACGTATGCGCTGCTGATGCAGGGCAAGAACCTGATCGAATCCGGGGACGCGGCGGCCGCGGTAGCCACGCTGAAGAAAGTTCCCGATCTCGATTCGAACGCTGACGGGCTGCGCGATCTACTCAAGGCCTACTTCCAGACAGGGCAGCTCTCGGATGCCGGCGCGGTCGCCGGAAAACTGCTGAGCGTCCACAACGATCTGAACGCAATCGCCAGCTTCGCCGAGGCCCTTATGCAGGCCGGGCAGTATGAGAACGCGCTGCTGGTTTTCGATCAACATGCAGACCGGCTCTTGTCGGAATATTCCAGCAAAGTCCTGGAGAGCCTGCATACCATCATTGGGCATGTGCGGGACAATCCCGACTCGCTGCAGAAATTACTCGACCTTTTCCAGAAGTCGGGTGACACCAGCCACGTCAGTGAAGTGATGGAACTGCTGGCGCATGCCAGCGTACAGTCCGGAGATCTGGCGCGATCCCGCGACCTTTATCAAAAGCTGGCGCAGGTCGAACCGCAGAATACCCTGCACATGCAGAATTACCAGCAGGTAATCAGTCAGATGGGCGGAACCTCTGGCGGCAAGATCATTGCGCCGGAAGAAGCACTCGTCCTGCTGGATGATCTTGAAACCACCGCACCGGCGGTGCACCAGCACTATTCGGACGAAATTGCGGTTGCCGTGCGCTCCGCTCTGACCGACGCCGAACTGTTCATCTCGTACAACATGCCGGCAAAAGCGCTGGGGCCGTTGCAGGCGGCGCTGCCCATGGCACCCAGGGATCTTCGCGTCAATCAGCGCCTGGCCATTCTGCATACGCGCGGCGGACGATTTACAGAAGCCGCACTCTGCTGCCGCACTTTGCAGAGCGTCTATTCCGAAGCCGACTATCCAGAAGAGGCGACGCGCTACGGCGAACTTGCCACACGCTACGAGGAACTCACGGCCGCGCCACCGGCGAGGTTGGCAGAGGATGACGCTCCCGTTGTTCTGCAGGCTGTAACGCCGGAAGCGGAGGCGTCCGAAGATGCGGTACCCGAATTCTCTATACAAGAGACCGCCGCCGAGGCGGTTGCGGAACCTGAAGCCTTGGAGGTTTCGTCTGCGGCTTCACCCACGTGGACGCAGTCGCATGAACCAGCAGCCGAGCCCGAGTTTGGCGTGGTGGATGCCCCCGCCTCGACCGAAGCCGCTGAGGAAGTCGCCGAAATTGATCTGTCCTCCGAATGGGACGATGCGGTTACGGTCGAGACTGAAGAGCCTGAGATCGCAGCAGAAGCCCCGGCCGAAGTGGCCGCCGAGGAGCCTGCAGCGCCGGTTCCGGCCGAGCCCGGCCAGGATCCCAAGGTCGCCGAGAAGATCGAAGAGATTCGTTTCTATCTGGCGCACCGTATGCCCGAGCAGGCGATGGCGGGCCTCGCAAAGCTGCAGACTCTAACCAACGATAAGGCAGCAATCGCTGAGATTCGTGCCGAAGTAGAAACGGTAGTGATGGAGGCAGCCGAAGCAGAAGCAGCGGTCGTGCCGGAAGCGGTTTTCGAGGAGCTCACGGCCGAGGATGTGCCTTCGTTTGATGTTGTTGAGGAAACGCCGGCCGCCGGGACGCCCGTTGCTGCGCCAGCCCCAGTCATCGAAGAGATCCCGGTCCTTCCGCAGCCGATAGTTGCTCACGCTCCTGAGCCCGTGCCCATTCCGAGCCCCGACCCCAAGCCCGTAGCTACGCCCGTTGTCCAGAGGCCAGTTCCGGCGCCGGTTGCGGAAACGCCAGTTCCCAAGCAGGCCCCCGTTGCGCCGCCTCCAGTGCCAGCACCTGTGCAGGAGTCGGGTGTACTGCAGGAATTCGTCAGCGATCTCGAATCGTCTCTCGGCGACAACTTCCTGCCCCGCACGGTGGCCCATCCCGCCGAGCCGACACATGTTGCAGCTCAGTCAACGCATGCGGCGGCGGTTCAGGGCGCTCCCGTGCTGGGCAAGTTCGTCGCCGACATCGAAGCCTCTCTCGGAGAAGATTTCCTGAAAGCTGCGCCGGTGGCTGAGCGAGCGGTTTCTGCTCCGGTGGCGAGCGTAGTGACTCCAGCTGCAACGATTGCAGCTCCGCCCATGGTCGCCAGCGCGGCTGCTTCCGCGGGATCGAGTCCTATTGCACAACCGCCCCGGCCGCTTGTTGCGCCAACCCCTGTGGTGCCGCCACCGTCTCCGGTCATTCCAGCGCAGCACGCGCCTGCGATTGCTAAGGCGTCGCCATTCGCCGAAGAGGCGGGCGTCGATCTCGCCGAGATGTTTGGGGAGCTCAAGCAGGATCTCGAGGCTGATGTCGCCTCCTCCGATGAAGATCCCGAAACGCACTACAACCTGGGCATCGCCTTCCGGGAAATGGGGTTGCTTGATGAAGCGATCGGCGAATTACAGAAGGCCTGCCAATCGTTTGATCGCGGGCATCCTTTCGCCCAGATCATGCAGACATATACCTGGCTGGCCCAGTGCTTCCTGGAAAAGGGAGTACCCGAGGCAGCCGTACGCTGGTATCAGCGAGCTCTCCAGGTTTCCACCATCGACGGAGAAACCCGCACCGCGCTTAATTACGAACTCGCTTCCGCCTACGAAGCATCGGGGGATAAGACCTCGGCCCTCCGGCATTTTATGGATGTTTACGGCAGCAACATCGATTACCGCGACGTGTCCGAGCGAATCAAGGCCCTGAAGTCGTAAAATAGCCGGATGGGTTCTGTACCCCCCCAGATCGTTATTCCGGCTCAAGTCCGCGCCTCGCTTGGGACCTTGCTTCGCGCGGGAGCTGCCCGGCATGACTGATCCCGCTTTCTCCAGCGCGCCTCAGGGCACGCCTGATCCGGCTCATCCGCCGGGCGACACTCATACCGGACTTCTGGATGTTCCTGAAACAGGCTCTCATTCCCGCCCCACCGCAGGGCAGCTGTGGATGCACCGCATCTCAGTTTTCCTCTTTGTCTTGATCAGTGCTGTGGCCGGAGTGCTTCTGATTATTCTGCCGTGGACACCGGAGTGGACCGACAACTACCTGTTGCTGTCGTTTCCCTCCTTGCGCACGGTTGTGGACAACGGTTTTTTCCGGGGCCTATGCAGCGGCCTGGGTTTGCTCGATATCTGGATCGGTTTCTGGGAGGCACTGCACTATCACGAACATCAGTAGCGCCGGACAGCGGGCTTCTGCGCGATCTCCAGTCCAGTTTCGAAGCTGATGAAAGATGAGTTCAGAATGACAGAACACCTGAAAGCCGCTCCGGTTGCGTATCAGAACGAACCCTTCCTCAACAGCCCCGATGGACGCATCCTGCGCATGCTCGCGGAGTATCAGGAGCCACTGGCTCGCTTCCGCCGTGAACAGATCCAGGACACCGTCGTTTTCTTCGGCTCGGCGCGTTTTCAGGGAAGCCAGGACGCCGCGCAGAATCTCGCCACCCTAAGAGAGACCCACTCCTCTTCGTCCCCGGCCGAACTGCAGCAGGACCTCAAGCGCGCCCAGGCGATTGTCGATATGGCGCGCTACTACGAAGATGCGCGCAAGCTCGCTCACTTATTAACCAAGTGGTCAACTCAGATTCCGGCTCGCCGTCATCGCTTTGTAGTGACTACGGGTGGTGGCCCCGGCATTATGGAAGCGGCCAACCTGGGGGCGTACGAGGCAGGAGGCAAGAGCATCGGCCTGAATATTCAACTGCCCTTCGAGCAATATCCGAATCAGTACATTACGCCGGCGCTGAATTTCCAGTTCCATTACTTCTTCATGCGCAAATTCTGGTTTGCCTACCTGGCCAAAGGACTGGTCATCTTCCCCGGCGGATTTGGGACGATGGACGAACTGTTTGAAATCTTGACGCTCGCCCAGACCGACAAACTGGCGAAAAAGATCCTGGTGCTCATCTACGGCAGCGAATACTGGAGTCGCGTCATAAACTTTCAGGCCTTCGTGGATGCCGGCACCGTATCACCCCTGGATACCGATCTCTTCAAAATCGTCGATAACCCGGAGGAAGCCTTTGAATTTCTGCGCGACGGCCTGACCAAATTTCACTTGGGGGGCACCCCGAAGCGCCAAGGCGAAGTGTTGCCGGAGATTGCGAAAACACGGCCGTAAAAACTTCGTTCTCCCTGTTTTGGTTTTCCTTATTTTGAGCATGGCAGATGAGCCTGCTTCTCTACTACATCACCGATCGCAGCGCGTTTCCAGGAGACGAGCCTGCTCGCCGCGTTCGCCTTCTGGAGAAGGTCGCTGAAGCCGCTCGCGCACAAATCGACTTCATCCAACTCCGCGAAAAAGATCTGAGCGCGCGAGAGCTCGAATCACTGGCTCGCCAAGCCGTTAGCATTCTGAGAAAGCTGAAAACTGAGAACGGAGAACTCAGAACGAAGCTCCTGATTAACTCGCGTACTGATGTAGCTCTGGCATCAGGAAGCGACGGAGTCCATTTGCGCTCCGACGATATTTCGCCTCCAGAGATCAGAAACATTTGGAAGGGAACGGCATGTCGCGAGAGCGTGAGAGAAGAAGCAGTCATCGGAGTCTCATGCCACACTTCGCAAGAAGTAAAGCAGGCCAAAGACAATGGATCTGACTTCATAGTTTTCGGGCCCGTGTTCGAAAAGAAGGGAGCGGTTGCCGCAGGACTGGAAAATCTTCGCAACGCCTGCAAACAAAGATTCCCCGTGCTGGCGATCGGTGGGATCACTCTGGATAATGTCGAGGCCTGTCTGGATGCAGGCGCCGCCGGAATCGCCGCGATCCGTCTCTTCCAGGAAAGCAATGTCTCGGAGATGGTGCACAAGCTTCGACGGTGAAAAATAACCGGCGTAAACTTATTCTTTAGCGGAAGCTCCGGCGAACTGCAATGTGCATTCGGTCAGCAATGTCGAGGGTCGGGATGGTTCCTACGCTTGTCGGGATCCCAGGCTCCTGGTTTCTGATGGGGTCGGATTCCGGTCAGGACTGCGAGCGCCCCATTCACCGTGTGTGGGTAAATGCTTTTCAACTCGCGGCTACGCAAGTCATGAATGCACAATACGGAGAATTCCTGCGGGCGGCCGCGGCCCTGCCGCCGCCGTTCTGGACAGATCCGAACTTCAATCATCCGGAGCAGCCGGTGACCGGCGTCTCCTGGCACGAGGCCACAACATACTGCGAGTGGCTGAGTTCGGAAACCGGGCGCCAATTCCGCCTGCCCACGGAGGCAGAATGGGAGTTCGCGGCTCGTGGAGGTCTGGAGCAGAAACAATTTCCCTGGGGCGATGAGCCTCCGCAATCTCTTCCCAACTATCCGACCCGGTGGCAGACCGGTCCGGAGCCGGTTGCGCGCTATGCTCTCAGTGCATTCGGCTTGTACGATATGGGCGACAACGTCCACGAATGGTGCAGCGACTGGTACGATCCGAATTACTACGTAATCTCGCCCGATCGCAACCCGCAAGGGCCGGAACAAAGTGCGATGAAGCCTCCGCGCAAGGCTTCTCGGGGAGGATCATGGCGCCACCACATCAAGGTTGCGCGCTGCGCCGCGCGTTCGAGCATTCCGCCGGAGTTTCAGTATGCGGACTATGGGTTCAGAGTCGCGTGCAATCTCGTAATTTCGTAGTTGCAATCTGGTAATTGAACCCGTTGCAGAGTGTCCAGATTACAAAAGCCGGTTACGAATTAAATTCTATGTTTCGCGATGATCTTTTAAAAGACAAACGAATCCTGATCACCGGCGGCGGCACCGGTCTGGGCAGAGGCATGACCGAACGCTTTCTCGAACTCGGGGCCACCGTTTACATCTGCGGCCGGCGTCAAGAGGTTCTCACAGCCACCGCAGCCGAACTCCAGGCCAAAGGTCCGATCCACGTGCTTCCCTGTGACGTTCGCAAACTCGACGCCGTGGAGCAAATGATGGAGACGATCTGGAGCGCCGGTGCTCTGGACATTCTCGTCAACAATGCAGCGGGAAATTTTATTGCCCGTACCGAAGATCTCTCGCCGCGCGCCTTCGAATCCGTGATCAACATCGTGCTCATGGGCACGCTTCACTGCACCATGGCCTGCGGACGCCGGTGGCTCAAGTCCTCTCACAAGGGCACGGTGCTCAGTATCTCGGCTACATATGCTCCCGTCGGATCGGCATACGTGGTGCCGTCCGCGATTTCAAAAGCAGGGGTGGAAGCCCTCACGCGGAGCCTGGCAGTGGAGTGGGGGAATCGGGGCATTCGCATGAACGCGATCGCACCCGGCCCAATCCCGACCCAAGGCGCCTTTTCACGCGTGTTGCCCCATCCCGCGCTGGAGAAGATCGCGCTCGATCGCAACCCGCTCCACCGCTTCGGCACGGTTAAAGAGTTGGCCAATGTGGCAGCCTTCCTGGTAAGTGACGGCTCTGGTTACATCAATGGTGAGGTCGTCCGCATGGATGGCGGCGAATTTCTGCAAGGTGCGGGAGAGTTTAGCAACTTGGGAAGAATTCTGAAAGAAGAAGACTGGCAGGCGATCAAGCCGCGAAAAACGGGATCCAACAGCTAAAAAGAAGTTCCGTTCGGGGGTTCTATGGCAAGCTTTACATTTAACGCTGATCAGCCTTGGGCATCACGATTGCTTTCAGCAGCAGATTGACCAGGCTGAGCACGATAGCGCCGATAAACGCGGCCAGGAATCCCCGCACATGGAATCCGGGGACCAGCGCAGATGCCAGTTCAAGCATCAGCGCGTTGATCACAAACCAGAACAGTCCCAGCGTCAGCAGGGTTAGCGGCAATGTCACGATCTTGAGCACGAAACCGATAGTGGCGTTGATAAACCCGATCGCCAGTGCGGCAATCAGCGCTGCCAACGCGCCACTCACGTGCACTCCTGGCACAATCTGCGCCACGATCCAGACGGCCAGCGCGCTCAATACCCAGTTCAAAAGCAGTCGCATCGCACTCTCCCGCTTCTGATCACACTATAGGCGTACTCCTGCCCATTGTCATTCGTCTCAGCAGGCCGACTCCTCACAGTTCTCGCCGCTAAACCAAATGATGGAAACGTTGCTTGCTCTTTCCCAATCTGTCCCGCGGTCACACCCAAAATTCGCGCGAGTTTTACGGATGGAAGACAGGCGCATACGGTACACTACGCAATTCCATTTCAAGGAGGAAACCAATGCCAGACACCGCACTCAGCGGATCAGAATTCAAGAAACAATTGCGCGCCGGGCAACCCAAGATGGGCCTGTTCCTTAACGCGCACAGTCCCACGGTAGCCGAACAACTGGCGCACAGCGGATACGACTGGCTGCTGGTTGATACGCAACATGGTCCCATGGGCTACGAAAAGCTTTCCGCCATGCTGAGCGGCATCGCGAATGGCGGCGCGAAATCTCTGGTCCGGGTTGGTGGATATGACGACCGCCCCGGCATCCAGCAGGCCCTCGATATGGGCGCCGATGGCATTCTCATTCCCTACATCAACAATGCGGAGGAAGCGCGCCAGGCCGTGAGTTGCACAAAATATCCCACTGTTGGTACGCGCTCAGTTTATTTCCCGCAGCGCAGCATGAACCGCAACGGCCTGCTGGGATACGCCGGCAACTGGAACAACGAGAGCATCGTCGCCCTGCAAGTGGAGACTGCTTCGTGTATCGAGAACATCGCGGAGATCGCCGCCGTGCCCGGCGTGGACATTCTCTTCCTTGGCCAGAACGATCTTTGCATGTCGATGGGCCTGTACAACAAATACGAATTCCCCCATATGTACACCTCCCCTGAACTCGATGCGGCCACAAAGAAGCTCATCGAGCATGCGCGCAAGAACAATGTAATCCTCGGTTTATTCCTGTTCGGCACGTCACGGGTGGGCGAGTTTCTGGAGAAGGGATTTACCTTCATCAGCATCGGAAACGATCTGCACCATGTGCTGACCCAAGCCGGAGCATATGTCGCGGACATGGAAAACATTGCGAAGGCAAAAGGAAAGTCCTGGACCCGCCGCTCGACTGCATTGTTCTAAGCCCGCTGAAATACAAATCTGAACTCCTATACGGTCTCGGTAGAGTGGGGACTTTCACCGTAGGGCCTGTCCCTGTCCTCTGCGTCCTTGTGGTGCGTCGGTTAAAATCAGAACTCGCTCATGCAGATTCTCACCCCCATCGAAACCCGCGTGCTGGGCTCGCTGATCGAAAAAGACATCACCACGCCCGACTACTATCCTTTGTCGCTGAACGCCCTGGTCAACGCATGCAATCAGAAAAACAACCGCGACCCAGTGATGACGCTGGACGAAGCCGCAGTGCGTGAGGCGCTTGCCAGCCTGCAGGAAAAACGCATGGCGGGCCCGGCCGGAGGCGCCGACAGCCGCGTCACCAAATACGAACACCGCCTGCAGGAGGTCTTCAACTTCGACCGGCGCGAGATCGCAATTATCTGTGTGCTGCTTCTGCGAGGAGCGCAAACTCCTGGAGAACTCCGCGGCCGGGCCGACCGCATGTACCACTTCGAAGCTCTGGAAGACGTAGTCTCGACCTTGGAACGACTCGGGCAACGGGAGCCGCCGCTGGTCCGGGCTCTCGCCCGCCAACCTGGCACCAAGGAAGTTCGCTACATGCACCTGTTTTCCGGAGAGCCGCCGGAGCACTTGATGCAGGCCAGCGTGGCGAGGGCACCCTCGTCCGCGGCTGGAGACGACTCGAATTCCGAGCGTATCGCCGCCTTGGAACAAGAAGTTTCGCGCCTGCGCACCGAGCTCACTGAAGTTCAGCAGCAACTGTCGGCATTCCGCAAACAGTTTGAATAGCCTTCGTTGGCATCGAGCAGGGAACTTTTCACCAGGCATCAACGTAGACTCCTAGAGAGCCGGAGGTCTCGCTCATGTTCACGTTCCTGCTATGGTGCATCCTGTTTGTGATCTGCTGGCCGCTGGCCCTGCTGGCATTAATCGCCTATCCCTTCATATGGCTCCTGCTTCTCCCCTTCCGCATCATAGGAGTCGCAGTACACGGGGTGCTCGAAGTTATCTACCTGGGAATCACACTCCCGTTCCGCTTGCTTGCCGCCCCCTTCCGGATCTGACCACGGTCATGCCAACGATCGAGCGTGCCCACCGGTCCCGCGTTTTCTGCGGGAGGGTGGGGATTTCGACCGTGAACTTTCCCGTCACCCAGACTTTGGTGTAGCCTGAATAAACGCCACCGATCTTCAGGAGGACGCATGCGTCGCCGCGAATTCCTTGTTCGCACCGCCACCGCAGCGGCATCAGCCTGGCTATCATCGAAATCCATTCTTAGCGCTCTCGCAGAGCAAACCCTCGACAAGAAATTTTCTGCTTCTGACACGGTCACTCTGGGCAGTACCGGCATCAAGACCAGCCGCCTCGCGATGGGCACCGGTACCGTAGGCTCCGGCCATCACTCGCACCAGACCGCACTGGGAATTCAGGGCCTCTCCAACCTGTTGCTGAACGGCTACGATCATGGCCTACGCTTCTTCGATTCCGCCGATTCCTACGGAAGCCATCCGCACGTTGCTGAGGCGCTCAAGCATGTGCCGCGGGACAAAGTAACGGTCCTGACCAAGTCCTGGGCACGCGACGCCGATGGCATGCGGGCCGATCTCGATCGCTTTCGTAAAGAACTCGGGACGGACTATCTCGATATCTGTCTCATGCATTGCGTGACGGAAGCGGACTGGACCGACCGCTTCCGCGGAGCCATGGATGTGCTCTCCGAAGCCAAGCAAAAAGGAATCATCCGAACTCATGGCTGCTCCTGCCACAGCATCGAAGCTTTGCGGGCCGCTGCAAAATCTTCCTGGGTGGAAATTGATCTGGCTCGCATCAATCCTGTGGGCGCCTACATGGACGCCGATCCAGCGACAGTGGTGAGCGTCCTGAAAGAGATGAAGTCTGCGGGGAAAGCTGTGGTAGGAATGAAGATCCTGGGCCAGGGCGCACTGCGCAATCGCCAGGACGAGGGTATCAAATACGCACTGTCGTTAGGCTTGCTTGACGCATTTACCATCGGTGCCCAAAGCAAGCACGAACAGGAAGATTTGATTCGCCGCATCTCCGCAGCATAAGACCGGGCTGCACAGCAATACCCGAGGGTGAAGCACTCGAGGGTGCCCCCCAACCTTCCCGCCTCTTTAGTGGGAGGGTGGGGTTTTTGACTTTGTGTATGTGTTCTCTAGTGCCCCTCTCTCTTGACGAACACCCCGAGCGAGGCGGAAAAGAACTTAGTATCGCGCCGATTGCGGAAAAGAGACTCGCCACGCCAAAAAAAATCTCGCTTTACCCTAACACTCCATTAATTTCACGTTGGGACTCACGATCAGCCTCGCCTCGGTTGCCTTCTGTACGTCTTCGGCTGTCAACCCCGGCGCGACTTCCTCCAGGACGAGTCCATCCTTGGTCACCCGAATATAAGCCATTTCAGTCGCAATGGTATCTACCACGCGCACTCCAGTCAGCGGCAGCGTGCATTTCTTCAAAATTTTCGGAGCCCCTTCGCGCGTGGTGTGCTCCATGGCGACGACCACTCGGCGCGCACTGGCGACCAGATCCATGGCGCCGCCCATCCCTTTCACCATTTTCCCCGGGATCATCCAGTTCGCAATGTTCCCCTCTTCGTCGACCTCCATGGCGCCGAGAACACTCAGATCAATATGCCCTCCTCGGATCATGGCGAACGAATCCGCACTGGAGAAGTAAGACGTCCCCGGCATTTCGCTGACGGTCTCCTTGCCGGCGTTGATCAGATCGGGATCCTCGGCGCCCTCGATGGGGTAAGGGCCGATGCCCAGCATCCCGTTCTCCGACTGCAGAGTAACCTCGATCCCTTTTGGCACATGATTCGCAATGAGCGTAGGCATCCCGATTCCGAGATTCACGTAAAAGCCATCGCGCAATTCGCGCGCAATTCGCTTCACAATGCGTTCGCGCTTATCGGCGTCTTTCGCAGGTTTGCTCATCTTGTCATGCCCCCAGAGATGTCATCCTGAGCTAGGATTTTGCTTCGCGAACCCCGAAGCAAAACCCGCAGTCGAAGGACCTGCACTTCAGTCTGCCTGCTAGGTATCAGAGCTATCCAACCTTTCGCACAGTTCTTCTCTCAATCTTGCGCTCGTACAACTCTCCCTGGAAAATCCTTTTCACAAAAATGGACGGTGTGTGAATGGCGTCGCCATCCAACTCACCAGCATCAACCAGATGCTCGACCTCGGCAATCGTGATTTTCGCTGCTGTCGCCATCATGGGATTAAAATTCCGAGCGGTCTTACGGTAAATTAGATTGCCTGCGCGATCACCTTTCCACGCCTTCACGAAGGCGAAATCGGCCGTCAGTCCGCGCTCCATCAGGTAGGGCCGGCCATCGAACTCACGCGTCTCCTTGCCTTCGGCAACAATGGTGCCCACCCCAGTTGGAGTGTAGAAAGCTGGAATGCCGGCGCCGCCGGCGCGAATGCGCTCGGAAAACGTCCCCTGCGGAATCAACTCCAGCTTGATTTTCCCGCTCAGCACAAGTTCTTCCAACAGCTTGTTTTCGCCGACGTAGGTGCCTATATGATGAACGATCTGTCCCGCGGCGAGAAGCAAACCATTGCCTACGCCATCGATGCCCACATTGTTGCTGATGGTATGCAGATTCTTCGTGCCTTTGCGCACCAGCGCACGTATCAGGTTTTCCGGCATCCCACACAGGCCGAAGCCGCCGATCATGATGCTCGCCCCGTCAAACACATCGCGGATGGCCTCATCCGCATTGGCTACGACTTTGTTCATCGCGAAGGAGATTGTAAAAGAAATTTGATAATTGGGTAATTTGCTAATTGAGTAATCAAAATCGAGGCCCGGATCACTCCAGCATTCAATCGGCCGGGGCCTTCTTCGGTGTTGCACGCTTGCGCAGCGAGTGCGCCTGGTCAAACTCCTGCGCCAATTCTCGGGTCGCCAGATTCTCGCGAATGTGCGCCAACCGTTGCTCGATCTTCCACAGCGCGTCTTCAAGATTTTTCTTGTTGCTGATCGCCACGTCGCGCCACATGGAATACGGACTCGCAGAAATTCGCGTCATCTCCTGCAGGGCGCGTCCCCCGGCGGGCAGCAAGGGGGCGTCTTCGCCGAACTCCTCCACTAACGCGGCCGCCAATGCGGTGGAGATCATCTGCGGCACATGGCTGATCCAGGCGCACAGACGGTCGTGCTCGCTGGGGGGCATCATTGCCACTCGCGCGCCGATATGATCAATCCACCCGATAAACTCCGGAAACAATCCTTCATTGAGATTCTGTCCTTCGAGCGGCGTCAGAAACCACGCGGCTCTCTGAAACAAATCAGCGTCCGCATAGTCGACGCCACTCATTTCTTTGCCAGCCATCGGGTGCCCAGCCAAAAAGCATTTCTTCGCGTTCTTGCCGAATACTTTCTGAGCGCGCTCGACCACAGCATGCTTCGTGCTGCCAACATCGGTCATCAGAGTCCTGGAAGACAGCGTGGGTCCCAATCGCTCAATCAGGTCGACGATTGCGAGCACCGGCGTGGCTAGAACAACTACGTCGCTTCCGCGCATCGAATCCGCAGGATCAATGGCACCCAGGTCAATGGCTCCGCGTGCGTGCGCCTTCTGCAACGCCGCCTCGCGATCGCATCCCACAATCGTTCCGGCGAATTTCGCTTTGCGAAGCGCCAGCCCCAGTGAGCCGCCAATCAAGCCGGTGCCAATGATCGTGATTCGCCGAATCGACATAAAAGTTTACTAATTGGATAATTGGAAACAGACCAGGCGAGAATTTTAATTACTCAGTTGGCCAGATTTGCCAAGTACTCAATTCTCTTTATCAATCATTCGTCCCACGGCCGGCGCAATCATCCTCAGTTCATCCATTAATTTCGCGAATTGCTCTGGAAACAGTGACTGCGCTCCGTCCGATAAAGCCTTGTCAGGAGTGCAGTGCACCTCGATCAGCAATGCATCGGCGCCCGCGGCCACTGACGCGCGCGCCATGGGAGCCACTTTATCGCGACGCCCGGTGCCGTGCGAGGGATCCGCCGTCATAGGCAGATGCGACAGTTTGTGAATGATCGGAATCGCCGAGATGTCCATTGTATTTCGCGTGTATGTCTCAAAGGTGCGGATGCCGCGCTCGCACAGAATCACGTCATAATTTCCGCCCGACATCACGTATTCGGCCGAGAGCAAAAGCTCCTCGAATGTGGCCGCGATGCCGCGCTTCAGCAGCACCGGCTTGCGCACTTTCCCCAATTCACGCAGCAAATTGAAATTCTGCATATTGCGCGCGCCGATCTGGAGAATGTCCACATACGGCAGCATCATCGGAATCTGCGAAATCTCCATCACTTCGCTGATCACCAGTAGCCCGAACTTCTCTCCCGCCTCCTGCAAGAGCTTGAGTGCCTCTTCGCCATGCCCCTGAAACGAATAGGGAGAGCTCCGCGGCTTGAATGCTCCGCCGCGCAATACTTTCGCACCCGCCTTGGCGATCGCCTCCGCCGTGCTGAACAACTGCTCACGGGATTCCACGGAACAGGGCCCGGCCATGACAATGACTTCATTTCCTCCAACACCAATCCCGTTCCGCAAGTTCACTACAGTGCCTTCCGGACGAAAGCTTCGCCCTGCCAGCTTGTACGGCGAGCTGATGCGGTGCACTTCCTGCACCCCGGGCAGCAACTCCAGAATGCGGATATCGAAATCAATGTTCGATCCAACCGCCCCGAGCACGGTCATCCGCGCCCCGGTCGAACGGTGCACCTCGAAACCCATCTTCACAAGATGCTCAATGACCTGTTGTATCTGCGCCTCCTCGGCGCGCTCCTGCATGGCAACAATCATGAAGAACAGCTCCTGGCTTCTAGCTCTTAGCAGTTAGCCCTTAGCTCTTAGCTTGGAGCTAAACACTAAGAGCTAAGAGCTACTTCAATCATTCACATCCGACTCCAACTCAGTCTCGGTCTCAGGCGGTTCCTGGTGCGGCACAATTTCTTCCTTCTGAATATTCCGCATGACATCGATGATGCGTTCATAAATGCGCACCAGATCCCTCCCGGGAAGCGGTCCTGGGTTCACGGCCTGGACATTGTCGAACACAGTTCGCTCCCGGTCCGGTTCGTAAATTGGCAAAGAAGTATTGCGCTTTAGCTTGCCAATTTCGACGGCCGCCCGTGCCCGCTCGCTCAAGAGCGCAACCAGCTTCTCATCCAGCTCATCGATTTGCTTTCGCCAATCTTCGATGTCCATATACTTCCCAACAACGCGGGACTCCAGAAATAATCAACCGGGAGCGTGCCCCATCCTTCCCGCGTTTTCTGCGGGACGGTGGGGGTTTTGATCTCCTTTCGCAACACGATGCTGCTGACTCACCCAGCGCTCACGGGGAGCCGTGCGAGCAACCCTCTCACAAACTCTCCCACAGCCGACGCCTCCTGCCCTCGATTGCGTTCAACTGTTTGCACAATCGCGCTACCCACGGCAACAGCGTCTGCGAACTCCCCAACTTCCGCAAACTGCTCCGCCGTAGAAATGCCAAATCCCAAAGCGATGGGCAACCTGGTTACACGCCTCAAACGCTTCACCAGCTTCCGCGCATCTTCCGCCAGCTGCTGTCGTTGTCCTGTGACACCGGTCCGCGACACGGCATAGACAAATCCGCGCGACGCATCCGCAATTCGCTTTAAACGCTCGTCCGGACTGGTGGGCGCCGCCAGAAACACCGGAGACAAATCATGGGCCCGCATCGCGCTCAGATACTCACCGGACTCTTCTACCGGCAGATCCGTCACCAGGACGCCATCCAGGCCGGCGGCCCGCGCAACTTTGCAAAATCTATCCATGCCCATCCGCAGGATGGGGTTGAGATACGAAAATACGATCAGCCCGGTGGATTGTGCCTGCTGGCGAATCTCCGCGGCAAGCGTGAGTACTTGCGCCAGCGATGTTCCGTTCTTCAGCGCCCGTTCACTCGCACGCTGAATCACAGGCCCATCGGCCACCGGATCACTGAACGGCACGCCTAACTCGATGGCATCCGCTCCGGCTTCAATTGCGGCCAGCACGATTTCCCGCGTAGTCGCCAGATCGGGATCCCCGCAAGTCACGTACGCCACCAGCGCCGGCTTATTGTGGAAAGTTAGCGGCATGCAGAGATCAATAATGTTCCCAGGCAATCGTCCAGTGCTCGTCCGGGCGCGCCGATTTCAGCACCAGGTGCCCGTCCGAGAACCGGTACACGCGAGTGAGATTTTTCCCGACGAGCGCCCGCACCAGCGATCCGGCCACATGATGAGTAACCGTATGTGCCTGCTCGTCCACGTCGTACGTCCCGAAGTACGCCTCGTATCCAGCTTGATCGTACTTCACTGGATTGCTCTCCGGAGCAGGTTGTGCCGAAGGCAACATGATCTGTACCGACATGTGCCCATCCTGCGTGTAAAGCAACGTTCCCTGGCGGTTGGTAATGTGCTTCATTTTTCCGTCCCCCGCTTGCTCATCGATCCAAGCCAGCCGCCATGCCCCAATCAGTTTCTGCTTGAAGGAACCTGCCGCGTTCTCCGCTGATTGCGCGGAACAAGCCGCGCTGAGAGCAAGAGCGGTAATGATTGGGATCGCACAACCACACAGCATTTTCATAATGTCTTTCTACCGTCACAAGCGCAATTCACGCACGTGCGCCTGTCGAAAGGACCCGCACATCCACTTCGCCCTGCATCCCTTTCAAGCGAGCGTTAGATTCTCACGTAGAATCCCAACGTCCTTATCGCCGCGCCCCGACACATTCACAATCACGACCTCGGATTTTTTCATCCCAGGCGCGCGCTTGATGACCTCGGCAACAGCATGCGCCGACTCCAAAGCAGGAATGATCCCCTCCGTGCGAGCCAGCACAGTGGTCGCATCGAGCGCCTCCGCATCGGAAGCAGGCACATACTCCGCCCGCCCAGCATCACGCAGTGCGGCGTGCTCCGGCCCGATCGAGGGATAATCCAGCCCCGCCGAAACCGAATGTGTAAGCGCGATCTGCCCGCCCGAATCCTGCAGCACGTAAGAATAAGTTCCTTGGAGAACGCCCGGCGACCCGCCGCGAAAGCGCGCCGCGTGATCGCCAAGCGTTTCACCGCGTCCACCCGCTTCGACTCCGATTAGGCGCACGCCCTTATCTTTTATGAACTCGTAAAACGCGCCGATGGCGTTGGAACCGCCGCCCACACAAGCAATAACCGCGGTAGGCAACCTGCCCTCTGCCTTGAGAATTTGCGCCCGCGCCTCGCGCCCGATCACCCGATGGAAATCGCGGACCATTGTTGGATACGGATGCGCACCCAGTACGCTACCCAGCAGATAATGCGTAGTGCGCACCTTGGTGACCCAATCGCGCATGGCCTCGTTAATCGCGTCCTTCAACGTCCTCGACCCAGACTCCACGCCACGTACTTCCGCCCCCAACAGCCGCATGCGGAACACGTTCAACTCCTGGCGCCGCATGTCTTCGGTGCCCATATACACAACGCACTCAAATCCCAGCAACGCACACACTGTAGCCGTGGCCACCCCGTGCTGCCCCGCGCCGGTCTCGGCGATCACGCGGTGCTTCCCCATGCGCTCGACCAGTAGGCCTTGACCCAGGCAGTTGTTGATCTTGTGGGCGCCGGTGTGCAGCAGGTCTTCGCGCTTCAGATAAATCTTGGCGCCACCCAGTTTCTCGGTAAGCCGGCGCGCAAAAAACAAGGGAGTAGGACGTCCGGCGTAGGTTCGCAGCAGTTCTTCCAACCGGTCCTGGAACTTCTTGTCCTTTCGAGCCTTCTCGTACTCGCGCTCCAATTCGTCCAGCGCAGCCATCAGAGTCTCAGGAACGTACCGTCCGCCATAAACACCAAAGCGTCCAGGCTCCTGACGGCGAACAGAAGAAGTCGAAGAACGAGGGTGCCCCACTCTACGCCCTTTCCCTAGATTGCGGATCTTGACCTTAGAACTTCGCGGAACCGTGCCCATCCTAACCTGCCTTCCGATCTGCTTCGCGCACTGCGCGCACAAACGCCCGAACTTTCTCCGGATCTTTCTTCCCAAGCGAAGCCTCAACCCCAGAGACCACATCCACCCCGAAAGGGTTCAGCACCGCGAGAGCTTGGTTCACGTTTTCCGGCGTCAGTCCCCCGGCAATGACAACCTTTCGATGCACGCTCAATTCCTTTACCGCGCTCGAACCTTGGTGCCAATCGAAAGTCCGGCCGGTTCCTCCGGGATGTTGCGAGTTCCCGGAATCGAGGAACCATGTATCGGATGCTCGCGAATTCTCTTCGGAAAACGTCACCACATTCCTGTTTCCCTCCTCCCCCAGAAAAGCAGTAATCGGGAATGCCAGATAAATTTTCAAACCGATAGTGTCCGACACGCCAATAGCTCTATCGGCTTGAGGCTTGTGCGTCATCGGATACACCTGAACGGCGTTGAATCCAGCATAAAGCGAGGTATCTACCGCGCTCTCTATTGAGAGACCCGCGAAGACCCCGATCTTCTCCACACTGTCCGGCAACTTTCCAACGATCTCTCGCGCAGTCTCCACCTTCACGCACCTCGGACTCTTCTCATAAAACACGAAGCCGACCGCGTCCGCACCGGCGTCCACAGCAAGCAGTGCGTCCTCCAGGTTTGTCATCCCGCAAACCTTCACCCAAGTCATAAATGATCTATCAATGCGCGCGGACCATGGCTCACTGAGCACGGGATACAGGGGTCTGGACTGCAGGCCCGTCCATCAATTCCCGCAGTGCCGCACCGGGATGATCCGCCCGCATCAACGACTCGCCCACCAGAAACGCGTGATACCCCGCAACCCGCAACCGGCTGATATCTTCCGCCGAGTGGATCCCGCTCTCCGCCACCCGCACAACATCTTTGGGCATGCGGCCCGCTAGTTCAAACGCCGCCTGCAAATCAACCTTAAATGTGCGTAAGTCTCTTGTGTTCACGCCAATCAGATCACATCCCGCCTCCAGAGCCCGTTCCAACTCCCGGGCATCGTGCACTTCGCACAAGACATCCAGGCCACGTCCCCGGGCCGCGGACGAAAGGGATCGCAGTTCATCCACCGACAGTGCCGCGACAATCAACAACACCGCATCGGCGGCATTTGCCCGCGCCTCGAGCAGTTGAAATTCATCCACAATGAAATCCTTGCGCAAGCAGGGAATGGCAACGGCCGCCGAAGCCTCCCGCAAATTTGCCAGCGACCCTTGAAAGTACTCCTCATCGGTGAGCACGGACAGAGCCGCCGCTCCTGCACCCTCCAACTCCTGAGCCAGTTCAGCCGGATGAAAATCCGCCCGAATCAATCCCTTCGAGGGCGAAGCCTTCTTCAACTCCGCAATAATTGCGATCCCATCCTGATGGCGAGCTGCGAGAGCCCGACGAAAGCCCCGCGGGACGCACGTTTCTGCCTGGCGTTCCAAAGCGCGCAGGTCCGCGACATTCTTATTGCGCGCCACCCGGCGACGCGCTGCCGCCACGATTTCGTCCAGAAACGCAGCCATAGAGCGGTCCCGAAACTCAGGGGAATCCCCCGATTATACGGGAAGCCTGCATCCGGTTTTTTGGGCGATGTCTCCAGCGACGGAGCGAACGACATTTCAGCACAGAGCGGTGCTGATAAAGTCGCTGACGTAAGAATTCGCATCGAGAGCGTCTACAAAAAGGCCAAGGCGCCTACCCGTCCCGCGCAGTCCGCGGGGAGGGTGGGGATGTTGAATTCCTGTAAGTGTAGTGATTCTCAACCGAACCGGACACTTCGAATCCGCCTACTCCATCCCCAAAGATCTTTTGACCGATTCCCCGTACTCGCGCGCCTTCTCCAGCACGCCAGTCTCATCCACAGTTAGCAGCTTCCGGTCCCGCATCACCACGTGTCCACCAATCACCACGGTATCCACGTCGCTGGCCTTGAGCGAATAAGCAATTTGCGCATAGACGTCATATATCGGTACAGCATTTGGTTCATGCAAACTGATCAGCACAACATCCGCTTTCTTCCCAGGCTCGAGCGACCCGATTTCTTTATCCAGGTGCAGCGCCCGAGCCCCTTCAATTGTGGCCATCTCGACCACCGCCTTCGCATTCAAGGCCAGCGGATCCAGTTTCGAAATCTTCGCCAGCTTCGCTGCGAGATCGATCTCTTCCATCAGATCCAAATCGTTATTACTGCCTGCCGGGCCATCCGTACCGAGCCCTACCGCGATTCCTGCCGCCCTCATCTCGGGAACCGGCGACACCCCGCTGGCAATCATCATGTTGCTTGACGGATTATGCACGCACCCCACTCCACGCTCAGCCAGCAACTTGCGGTCCGCTTCGTCCACAAAAATGCAATGCGCCGCTACAATTTCCGGACCCAGCACGCCAATCTTTTCCAGATACTGCACCGGAGACATCCCGTTCGTCTTCTTGCTGTCCTCCCATTCTTTTTTCATCTCCGCCACATGAATCAAAATCGGCGCGTGATACTTGCGAGCCAGCGCCGCAGCCTCCTGCAAAGTCTTTTTTGAGCACGTATAGATCGAATGCGGAGCGGGAGCCGCATGGACCAACGGATCTCCCTGCCATCGCTTTAGAAATTTCTCGGTGTAAGCCAACATCTCCGCTTCGGATTTGTTGTCCGGCGCAGGAAAATCGATAAACGTTTCTCCCAAGATACCGCGCATTCCTGCGGCCTTGGTCTCCTCCGCAATCGCGTCCTCGTAGTAATACATATCGGCGAAGGTGGTGACTCCCGCGCGAATCTGCTCCGCGGCCGCCAATCGTGTCCCCCAGCGCACAAACTGTTCATTGACGTTCTTCGCCTCCGCGGGAAAAATGTACTTGTAGAGCCAGTCGTTCAGCGTGACGTCGTCATGCAGCCCGCGAAACAACGTCATCGGCACATGCGTATGCCCATTGATAAATCCCGGCAGCACCAAGTGATCTCGTGCATCGACCACCTGAGGCGCACGATAGCGCGACTCGATCTCGGCACGTGGTCCGACCGCCGCGATCGAATCCCCGAGAACTGCGACGCTTCCATCCTGATAGATTTGGCGCCTCCCATCCATCGTCACCACAGTCCCACCGCTGACGATCAGATCGACGGACTCTTTCTGCTGCCCAAGCGCAGCTACCCTCCACACAAGACACACAACCACACTGAGACTGCGCAAAGTTCTCATTGTTCTCCGTAACCGCGGGACGCCGACTGCCGCTATCTAAAAGTCCTTTTTCCCGACCACATCAATATCCGTGTCGGCCACAGGCTTACTCCGAACCACGCTGAAATCGCGCACCTGGTTCAGAGAAAAGGCCGGAACTCCCGCATCCGAAGCAGCCTTGATCCTGCCCAGGTCCGCGCCCTCCACGTCGTCCAGCACAAACACGGGCCGCCCGTCTGGGTTCGCGTGCTCAATCTTGATCCCGTCCATTTCGAGCCCGCGAACGTGTCTTACAAAAAACCCGTGCGCCGGAGTCGTTCCAAACATAGTCGGCTCCGGATACTTCCTCTCTTCCTCGGGTACGGCCCGTTGCGCATCGATCTTTGTCCCGCCCCCGGAGTGCACGACGACCATGTCAGTGATCTTCACATCTTCGATAGGATGCCCAGGAATTCCCGCCAGGATCGATCCAATTCGTGGCGAATTTAAAGCGCTCATGCAACTGATGTTGCTAAGAATCACGCGCCGCATCACGCCCACAGGTACGCCGGACGACCCACGCATTCGAGCTCCCAACCGCATGAAGATTGGCGCCTCCACGGCATTTCGCATCGTGATGTTCGTGCATGTCACATCTTCCACAATCGCTCCATCGACGCTTTCAATCGCCAGCCCGCGGCAGCCCTCAAAGATGCAGTTGGAAACCGTAATATTCTTGAATCCCCCGTTGGATTCCGTCCCAAACTTGATGCGCCCGGTGCGCGGCACTTTTTCATTGTCAGGAAATTTCTTGAACGTTCCATCGAGCAGCGTGCCCTCTTCGAAACTTCCCGAAAGCAGGCAATTGCTAATCGTCACCATCTCCGTGGCCCGCGCGTAACCGAGCGCGAAGGAACTCTTCAGGCAAATCCCGTCATCCCACGGAGAGTTCACGCTGCAGTTAGAAATGCGCACGTTCCGGCAGCAATCCACGTCGATTCCGTCGCGATTCGTATCGATCTTCAGATTATCGATGGTGAAGTTGTCCACTCCAGTCGCGAGTATCCCGAAATGCCCGCCATGCAAAATAGAGAAGTCCCGCAGCAGCACATTTCGGCAATTTTTCAACGCAATCGCCTTGTTCGCTACTCCGGGTTTTTCCGCCACCGGCCCGGCTCCCCACCCGCGACTCAGGCCCTTGCCCCAGATGAGGCCTGGCCCACTGATGCAGACGTCGCTCAGCCCTTCCCCCCAAATCAAACTGTTGTGCCAATGGTTGTGCCCGTAGTCCTGATAAGCCTCCCATGGCTTATTCGATTCCGCCGGATCGTAACTGCGACTCGCATCCGTTGCCGGATCCGCCGCGACAATCGTCGCACCCTGTTCCAGATAGAGCGCAACCTTGCTTTTGAGATGAATGGAACAGCACAGATAATTTCCCGCCGGAAAGTAAACCGTCCCGCCAGCGCTTGCCGCCTCCTCGATCGCTCGGTTGATGGCAGCAGTGTCGACAGTTTTGCCATCGCCCTTGGCGCCGGACCGCAGGACGTCGACAAACCCGCTTCGATTGTCCCCTGTCGGGTGCTCTGGTTTTGCCGTGTCTTGTGCGTCAAGAGTGGGGAGCAGGGGAACCAAAGCAACACCGGCAATTCCGACTTTCTTCAAAAATCCACGCCGACCATTCGCTCCAGAGTCCATATGGGCTTCCTCGATCACGTGATTACAACTCAAACCTTACCTCTCCCCTACCCTCCGCAAGTAAAATTGAAAGAAGTCCTCCGGATTCGAATTCAAGCAAACCTGCGCGTTCGGTGTCCCCGGCTCTTCGCGCGTGAATCCCTTCTCGTCCACGCGAATATGCAGCCTCTGCACCGGACACAACTCGGGCTTCAACACAAACGTAACTGTCATAGGATCGAACAAAGTGGGGGTTTCCTGTGCCCACAAGTGATAGAGGATCGCAAGCTGATCCGTCACCGCTGTACCGCGCGTAAATAGAAACGCGCGCTTGACCTCATCCAGCTTCAACTGCGTCGAATCCAGAGGCATGACGAACAGCGGCACGCCAGACTCGAACAACTTTTGAGCCGACCTGACATCGTTCAAAATGTTCCACTCTGGTGATGGCGGAAAATGCTCGTTGTAGCCAAAATCTCCATAGCCCCGCCGGATTGATCCGCCCATAATTACGACTCGTTTCAATTTGCGAAACGTCGCCGCATCGCGATCAATTGCCTCTCCGACATTCATCAGGGGCCCAATCGCAATCAACGTGATGTCCCCTGGAAATTTGCGGATCTGCTCCAGCAACAAATCCGTCGCGTCTCCATGGGAGCTCTTTGCAAAATGCCCTTCTTCGCCATAGCGCCGCTGCGACATCGGGGTCTTCCCCGCCGGCTTTCCCGCCAGCACAGGGATGTCAGTCCGGCCAACCTCCGCCAGGAACCGGTCCACGATCTTGGCGCGTGCGTCCGTTTCGCCAAAGGCAGTGGAAATTCCGAGCACCTGCAATTCCGGACTCTTCACCGCCAGCGCCAAGGCAAACGCATCGTCCACATCGTCCCCAACGTCGGTATCGATAATGACTTTCTGCTGGGCGGAAAGCGTAGAAGCTATACACGAAAAGCATAAGCACAAAATCCACCTGGATATTTCAATTCGCATTTGCCAGACCTCCACCGGGGCGCCCCACCCTTCCCGCGTTTAGCGGGGAGGATGGGGGTTTCGCTTTACGATGCCTGCGAAACCCGCTGTAAGCATAGCGCACCATCTGCATCTCGAAGAGGATCGCCTCCTTCCCCAAGCGCCGTTCCCGATATCTCCTTGCCCGACCTGCGCCGATGATCTCTGTGTCACGCTTTCCACGTCGTGTTCTGGCGTCCACGGCCCAATCCGTCCGGCAAAAGGCCAACCCACGCAGAATCAGTTCCCAGCACATTGGCCTGCCTCGTGCATTTCAAGAAGCGCCGCTCGCCGGCAGGAGGCAACCACAATGACCCGCATGAACCTGTTGAGCAACACTCGCAAAAACACGTTTCTGACTTGGGGTACCAGCGCCAGCACGCTCGTTTTCGCCGCCGTGCTGATCGTCTGCTCCATCGCTGTCGGATGTTCCAGCGACAAACCGCAACCCGTAACCGGCAATAACCAGATTCCCACAGTGCAACCGCAGCTGCAGCCCACGCCTGTAATGCCGGTCGCGCAGGCAGAGAATAAGCCAACCCCGAAGAAGCCCGTTGTCCGCAAGAAACCCGCGACGGTCAACTTCGCGGACAAAACCTACGGCGTGAGCTTCGAATATCCGCGGCGCTACGCGATCGAAACCGGTGACGCTGCCACTCAGCTCATCATGTCGAATCCCATTCCGATGAACTTCGTGCAGCCCGGCGGAGTTGCGCTCGCCGCTGTCGAACTCCCGGAGACGAACTATATCAACACCGACTTCTCGTCCGCATTCTTCAATGTGAGCGTGCACAAGACCCTCACCGCCGACCAATGCAGCGAGTTCGCGGTGCCGCAGCCTAAAGCCATAGCGAAGCCTGATTCCGCTGCGGTTTCTGAAGCAAAGAACGATACGCCGAAGGCGGACAATGCGACGCCTGAAGTGAAGACCGAAATAAACATTGACGCGTCGAAACAAGAGCTGACCGCAAAGTCGGATCCTGCTTCCGCCTCGAACCCGGAACAGCCGGTCAGCGCGAAGATCACGGCCGATGCCGGCAAACTTCTGATCGGCGACATGGAGCTTCGCGCCACCGAAGCGGTGACCGGCGAAGGCACACGCCAGAGTGACTCCAAGTACTTCCATCTCTACCAGAATGGAGCCTGCTACGAGTTCGCCCTGAACGTCACCACCAACGCCAGCGACGAAGGCCTGGTGAAGCACGTAGATCGTGACAGAGTGTTCAACCGCCTGGAGCAGATCCTTACCACCGTAAAGATCAATTCAGTAGCTCCAGAAATCAAGGCTGAATCACAACCACCAGCCGAAACCCCAGCCCAGTAACGATGTGACCAACGATTGAAGAGATCCCCACCCTTCCCGCATCCGCGGGAGGTGGGGATCTTGACTTCCGATCCTCGCCGGCACAGGACGTAAATTTTGAAGCTCGAGTGGGCACGCCTTTGGACATCCTAAGCTGCAATAGAGAATGCCGAGGCGATATGCTGGACCTAACTTACGTGCCAACACTGGATTCCAGAGCTTGGACCGGCGGAGGAATGGAAGGTCAGTAAACAGGCCTGGGGCTTTCCGGAATAAATCTGGCTAATTCTGGTGCCGGTACATTTGCCAGCCGAGATATCGCACTGCTGCCTCATGTACTGCAGCCGCGGTGGTCGAGAAGTTTGCTGCCACGTGGTGCTCGAAGCCGTTCTCGCAAATGTAATGCAGAAGTTTCTGAAGAGCGGGGATCTGCACGACTCCGACGCCTCCGAAGGTATTCAGCGAGTCATTCGTGAACGCGCCTTCTCCTACGTAGCCGCGGATTACGCCCGCGGTATCGTCCGTTGAGAAGCGCGCGAAGCTCATGGCGCCCGGCTTAACGCGTCCGACGACCGTTCCGAACGTGTTCTCCTTACCTACCGTGCCCGCGATGATTTCCTGGAAATCCATGCGGACATCCTGGAAGAAGTGTTTGGGAAGATTGCTGCAGTGGAAGCAGACGGCCTTATCAGGATTGTCGCCGTAGTTGTTGTTCCAATCCAGCAAGGCGCTCGGAGTTTCAGAGGCGAGCGCGAGCGCGTGCATGCTGAGCGTGCCGCACACGTCGACTTCGCAGGCTGCGGGGAGCAGATTATTGCTCATCATGCTCATGATCGTGCATGGAACTACCCCGAAATATTCCTCCATGGAGGTCCAGCACTGTACGGCACTGATCTTAACGTCGGTCTGCTTCATCCAGTGGTCGATCACGTAACCGAGCTTGGCCATCTTGACCAGAGCTGCATCAGGCACGTTACTGGTGGTCACATATTTACGAATCTCCGACAGCTTCGCCTGCACACCTGAATCATCATCTTTCAGCCGAGCAATTCTGCCAAAGACCTCGGAAAGATCGAGGGTCTCGGTTGAGATGCCGCTGGCTTCGAGCAGTTTCTCGCTGTAGCGAACGGTGTTAAAGGCGGTGGGACGGGCGCCGATGCTGCCGACGCGGAGGTTGCGCATCCCGTTAGCGACACGGCACACGGCAGCGAACCAGGCGAGGTCTTCCTGGAATTCTTCCGAATCCGGCGCAACCGTGTGCCGGCGAGTCAAGGAATATGGAATGCCGTACTGGCGGAGATTGTTGCAGGCGGACATCTTTCCGCAGAAGCTGTCGCGCCGGTGCAGAATTGTCATCTTTGACGCGTCGTCCGGGGTGGCCTGCACCAGTATGGGTACATCCAGGCGAGCCAGACGCATCGTGTCGGCGATCGCGCGCTCGTCGCCAAAATTGGGGAGCGTAACGATCACACCATCGATACGGTCGCTATTCTTGCGAAACAAGGCGGCACAACGTTTGGCTTCCTCGTGAGTTTCCACCGCGCCATGCTTGCTCTCTTCCGGGCCCAGCACTACGGAATCCATGCCTGCTTTGGAAAGAGCCTGGATGATTTCCTCGTGTCCAGACTTCGCCAACTGGTCGGGAAAGAAGCCGCGATTCCCGACAATTACACCCATGGTCATTTTTTTCTGGGACATAAAATCCTTCTTCACAATTAACGGCAGGAATCAAGCACTCCCTGACAGTCGCTTCCGCTCGCGCGCGGGAGAAAAACGGATGGAGTAGAGCAAACCAAAAACCAGCAGAATACCGCCCCACCATACATTCGCATGCAGGTTCCCGAGCACAACTTGCTGGTCGGGCGGATGAATGAGTTCGTAGATACCATTGGCGAAAATCAACAAACCGTTCACGCCCAAACATATCCCCGTGAAAAACCAGATCGACAATGCTCCGCCCGATTTCATGAATCGCTCCTACCAGAAGACAATCTGCAGAATGATGAATATCACTGCCACGACTACGCCCCAGAAGACTGGGCTGTGAATCATACTCACGTGTCCGGTCTTTGGAATCGGCGTTAGGCCGTAGACGAGATCCTTCAGCTCGGAATCCGGCTTTGGTTTCGTCAGATAACTAACGACAACCGTCACAATCACGCAAATCAAGCAGCACCAGAGGGCGCGGAACATATTTTGCGCCTGATCCTGCGCATCCATCGAAAGAGCCACATACCGCACCGCTCCCGGATCAACTTTGACCCACGCATACATGCCCACCGAGGACAATGTCCCCGCCAGCAGGCCCGCCCAACCTCCCGCCGGGGTAGCACGTTTCCAAAGCATGCCCAAAATTACAGTACCGAACAGGGGCGCGATGAAGAAACTGAAGAGAGCCTGGACGTAGTCCATGATCGACTGAGCCTGCATCACCAGATAGGCCGTCCCGATACTGATGACCACGCCAATTACCGTGACCCAGCGGCCCATCCTGACCTTGGAGTCATCCGAGGCGTTCTTATTAATGAGGGTCGCATAGATATCGTAGGTCCAGACCGTGGTGAAAGCGCTGACATTGCCGGCCATTCCCGACATGAAGCCCGCAATCAGTGCCGTGATCCCTAGGCCGAGCAACCCAGGCCCGCAGTAGCGGGCGAGCATCAGCGGCAAGACTTCGTCATATCCGTGCAGTCCTTGTGCCTGGCCTTGCGCAGACCATGCCACGTCCGCAGGCACCAGACGCAGCAAGTGCCCTTGGGGATCGCGTAAGAGGGCAAGGCCGAGCAGGCCGGGAAGGATGACAATGAAAGGCACACACATCTTGAACGCCGCACCGATGATGGGCGCCAGCTCAGCCGAGCGCAAGTCTTTCGCTGAAAGCACGCGCTGCACCACGAGAAAATCTGTGGTCCAGTAACCCATCGAAATGACGGCGCCCAGGCCGAAGACGATCCCGACCCAATTGATCCCCATCGGGTTCGTAGAGAAACTCCCCAGGGTCGACCACAAATGGGTATAGGAGCCTGGATTTGCCACGTGCAGTTCGGTCAGGTTCTGCAAGATCTTCGCCTGTAAGCCGCTCCATCCGCCGGCTTCGACGAGTCCGAGAATTGGAATTAAGAGGGCGCCCGCCCAGATCAGAAAGAATTGAAGAACCTCATTAAATATGGCGGAGCGCAGGCCGCCGAGCGCGACATAGGCAGCAACCGTCAACGAAGAAATCAAGATGCTGAAATTGAGATCCCAGCCGAGGACCACACGCATCACGACAGCCATGGCATACATGTTGATGCCGCTCATTAAGACTGTCATAAAAGCAAAGGAAATCGAGGAGATCGCTTGCGCCCCGGGCCCGAAGCGCAGTTTCAGGTATCCAGGGACGGAATGCGTTTTACAGATGTGGTAAAAGGGCATCATTACCAGCGCGAGGAAGAGCATCGCGGGAATGGCGCCGATCCAGTACCAGTGCGCGGCTAGGATGCCGTACTTGTAAGAATTACCCGCCCAGCCCATCAGTTCGAGGGATCCCAGGTTTGCCGAGAGGAAAGCGAGTCCGGCCACCCAAGCCGTCATCTCGCGTCCGGCCATGAAAAAGTCTTCGCCGGTGTTCGCCTGGCCCTTCAAATACAGACCGATAGACAGGACCAGCGCGAAGTAGAAGACGATGATGACCAGGTCGACTGTCGAAAGATGGACCAACGTGGAGCTACTGAAAAAAAGCAGAGCAGGATTCATCGCGTCTTAACCTGTCCGAAGTGAGCGTTGAAAGCGTGCTTGCAAAGGTGATACTTGCCGTGCAGTTCGCGAGCTGGAGGCTGGGACTGAGGCATGGATGGAAATAAGTGCATCGCGTAAACGTTTACGCAATGGGAAACATTAAATGGATAGCACAGCTTTGTCAAAGCCTTCGAAGTGCCTTGACCGGTACCATGGACGACAGTTTCGCGGCCCGAAGTTCTCCCTCAAATCCAGGTGCGAAGATTGAGGATGCCCCAATAGCCTAAGTAAGCCGCGCAAATGAGCAGGGCAAGTGTGACAAGCCTTGAGAAAAGACGAACGCCGGGCCGGACGCCCTCTTGAGGAGCCCGCCACCAAGCGATAGCGCCCAACAAAACCGAGATTGCAAACGCAAGGGTGGTGAATTCCAGGGCTACTGACCAGAGGGTCCTGTTTCCCATTCGCGCGATCAGGTCATCACTGCACACGATGAATAAGGCAATGAAGGCAAACAGGCTGAGTACAGCCAATAACGGGAACAGGCGCATCCATCGTTCCGCCGGCCGGCGCCGCCGTCTGCTGAGTCCTCCGAGAATCCAGAACGGAGCGTAGATCACAATGGCTACCACCGCGAGCACGACATAAATCGTGATCAGGATTTCTGCGAGCGCGAACCATGCAGGAAGTTTCTTGAATGTACTCATGGTCGCGGTTTGAATAAACCGCCCTTCCGGCATGGGGCTCAGCAACTGGAGCGAGGCGACAGGATCGGGCGCATCCTTCTTGGGAAGACGACGGAACTGCGCACCGTAGACGGGTACAAAGATTTCTTTGCCGCCGAGCGAGAGTAGCGTCAGATGGCCATCTTTCACTTGAATCCAAGTGAGACCCGCTAGCCGATCCATGAAATGCGTGAGTTGGACGCGGGGAGCATTCGGCTCGTACCAGCCGGCGTAGTCGGAGGCGTTCGCGGGTAACGACGCAACAGCGGGCACTTCGGGTTTCTGTAAATTGTTTGTGATGTATGCACGGATTGCTTTGGCAATTTTGTCAAATGCAGCTCCATTCCCGCTGTTCATGCTGAAAAAGTAGCCGACACCGTAATCGGGCATATATGCCATATTGGTGATGCCGCCTTCCACGCCTCCATCGTGCCCGTGGTAAACAAAGCCATCTTCGATGCTCCAGTAGTTGCTCAGGCCATAGCCAGCTCTCAACCCCTCTTTGGCGGACCAGGTACTTTCCGGAATTTCCATGCGATCGATGTCGGAAGCTGGAAGAATCTGCTTTCCATTGACCGAACCTCGATCGAGATAGAACTGGAGATACGCGGCCATGTCATAGGCGGAAGCGTTGATCGATCCGGCGGGACGCAGCAGGATATGCCAGTAGGGATACGGAGTTTTTCCGTCCTCATGGTAGAGCGTGGTACTTGTGCCGGGTGCGGGTTCGAAGTAGGTTGCGTTCTTCATTCCGATGGGAAGAAACAGGTTCTGCTGGACGAAGTCTTCGAATCTCTGGCCGGTCAACTTCTCGACGATGTAGGCGGCGACTGGTGGTCCGGAGTTGCAGTAAGCGGTACGTGTCCCTGGACGCCAGCGAGAGACTCTCGACGTGTGGTCATATTCGAGGCCATCGCGAAGGCTCATGCTGTCGGGTGCCTGTTTGGCGTACTCGCGCAGGTGCATGTCATCCCAGCCGGTGGTGTGCTCCAGCAGGTTCACCACACGGATCGGGTCCGTAGACTCCCAGGAATTCTCAAAAAAAACATCGGAGGCGAGCTTGTGGACCGTGTCGGATAACGTGAGCCTGCCTTGATCCTTCAGCAGGAGAATAGATAAAGAGGCGAACGCCTTCGAGGTGGAACCTATTCGAAAAAGGGTGTCAGCGGTGGCTGCCCGGCCACTGGCGACATCGGCAATGCCCAAGCCTGTAACCC
>JBKOUZ010000140.1:0-9624 GCA_046723715.1 Acidobacteriota bacterium
GATGTCACCGATTAAGGCGAGCGCGCCAGTCTTAAAAATGCCGATTGCCACGCCAGAAATCACAAGGAGAATCACAAAGAACGCAAACGACCGGCCTACTGAAAACAGGTAAGAGATCAACGCGAACAATACGAGTCCCAAGATGATGCTTTTTTTTCTTCCGATCTTGTCTGCAAGGTAGCCCAGGAAGAAACCGGCAAATGCGATCCCGGACATGGCAGCGTAATGGAAGGCTCCTCCCACTGTCATGCTGAGGTGAAATTCTTTGATGACTTCGGGAATGATGACGCCCACGGAATCTGTAGTCATGGCGAACATCATGAACATAAAGAATGTCAGCCACTTGATTATGGAAAGATCCCGCTGCGCGCTCGGCACACTGTTCATGAAATTACCTCCGAAGCAGCGACTCGTGACGTGAATCCCACGCGCCTATGTTTGTGCCCTGTTCGGCAGCCAGATTGGAATGGGTCAGCAAAGCTCTCGGTTCACTAAGATCGACAAACAGCCTTGCCCAGTGTTCAGCGTTATTCCACGTCATCACGAGTGTTTGGTCCGACTGAGTGTCAACGTCTGCGTGTCCAGCGAAAGCTGGATGAGTATTACGCAGCCGAATGAGTTCCAACAGTTTCTGCACAACCGGCTTTTGTAGAGAGCTTCCGATTTCTGCAGGAGTGTAGTAGTGCCGGTTGATGTCGCGGCCCACTCTGGATCGGGCGAGTAAATCCATGTCGTTAACACCTGCCAGCAGACCCACGTAATACACTTGCGGGATACCGGGCGCGAAAAATTGAATCGCGCGAGCAATCAGATATTCGTTATCGTGACGCCCCAGTGCGTCATAGAAAGTGCAGTTGACCTGGTACAGGTCGAGATTGTTTGCAGCCGCTCCCGTTGCCAGTCGGCTCTGGTCCTTGCTTCGGGCGTGCATGGTCTCGACGAGGTGGTCAATGTCGCTGGGCGCAAGCAGGCCGGGTTCGCCGTCACTGCCAGACCCTACATCGATTACACCAATGCCGTCGTGAGTGTCGAGCACGGTGATGCAGTTCTGCGGTCGTGTCGAAAGCCACTGTCCGAGTGCCCGCGCATTGTGCGTGAACAGAGTGTGAAGGATGAGTGGAGGAAGCCCGAAATCGTATACCCAGTCCACCTGACGTGCGATCTCCAGCTGTTGCCGGTAGTGACTGTGAATTTCAACGAGTACCTCCATGCCCAAGGCATGTGCTTGCGAAGTGAGCTCCGCGATGAAGCGAAAAGTCTCCGGGATCATGAAACAACTCGTTCCGGGTTTCTTGATCGCATAGCCGACCGCATCGAGCCGAATCATCTTTATCCCAGCCGCTTGAAAGCGTTTGAGGATCGTTTCCAGATAGGCTTGCCCTTCCGGATGCTTTACATCGATGTCGATCTGCTGCGGGGTAAATGTTGTCCACAATAGGCGGTTTTCGCCGCATTTCAGCGTTACGTTGGTAAACGGCAACCCGGGACGAGGGCGATAGATGCGTAGAAGCTCCTCCTCGCGCGCACCCGAAGGAAAGACACGGTCGTAGGTCAGAAACATTCCAGCGAAAGGGGACGCAGCACCGTGTTCAGAGAAATCCTTGAACTGCGGGGAATCGCTGGATATGTGATTGACAATGAGATCGGCCACGAGATCCAGGTGTTCACCTAGCGCGCGTACGTCCTCCCAGTCACCGAGCCGGCAGTCCACCTCAGTGTGATCGACGGGATCGAACCCTGCATCAGCCCCATCGATTGGGGTGAAGAAAGGAAGGAGATGTACACCTCCAAAGAGCCCGGACCATTCTCGGACCATTAGTTCCTTGAGTTGTTTGAGATCGCCGGCCAGGCGATCGACGTACGTGATGAGTTGGACTTGGTTTCTCAATGATTGACCGGTGGCATGAAAGCGAGAGATATTTCGCGGCACCCCAGCACTATAGAACTCATCCTTGATCAGGGTACGAAACGAAAGACACTTTTAAAACCAGAACACAGAGGTGTCAAGACAATTGCTACTTATTCGTCCTGAAGTTGTATATGGCACTCTCTTGTGCGAAAGCGTATGCTGGTTCGCTGATTGTCACGAGATGTGCGACCGGCAGGAAGAACCGAGACCATGGCAACTCATAAATATCGGCAGATATTGGAAAAGCTTCAGAACGAGATTTCTTCAGGTCGTTATAAACCAGGGAAGCGTTTGCCCAGCGAAGCGGAACTCGTTCGGCGCTTTGGTGCCTCACGGATGACGGTATTCCGTGCGATGCACGAGTTGCAATCGCTAGGACTCGTTACCCGCCGCGTCGGATCCGGTACCTATGTGTCCTCGAATTCCCATAAGGGTTCTCATGTTTTCGGATTACTGATCCCCGAGTTGGGACAAACCGAGATCTTTGAAGCGATCTGTAAAGGGATGATGGAAGCGCAAGAGGCGATGCATCATTCGCTATTGTGGGGCAATACCGTGTCCCAGGAGCAGGAGAAGGAGCAAGCGGCTGAACAACTCTGCGAACAGTACATTTCTCAGAAGGTTTCGGGGGTTTTCTTTGCTCCAGTAGAATTCAGCGCCAATCGCTTTCAATCAAATCACAAGATTGTCGCTGCTTTCGATCGCGCTGGCATTCCCGTGGTGCTGTTGGATCGGGATCTCGAACCGTATCCACAGCGCAGCAAGTACGACCTGGTCGGCATAGATAACCGCCGCACCGGCTTTCTTGCCACGGAATACCTGATAAAAGCGGGAGCAAACCGCGTTGCCTTCTTTGCACGCCCGGACTCCGCGCCGACTGTCGATGCACGCATCGCTGGATATCGTGAAGCGCTCTTGTCCCAAGGCGAGAGGTCCAGGCACGACTTGGTTAGTATCGGAGATGCGAGCGATACGAAGTTTGTTAAGTCGGTATTAAAGAAGGATCGTCCGGATGCCTTCGTTTGCGCGAATGATTTGACGGCTGGAAATCTGATGCACACCTTGATATCGCTCGGTCAGCGAATACCCGAGGACATCTCAATCGTAGGAATCGATGACGTAAAGTACGCGCGGTTGTTGCCCGTACCACTGACGACGCTGCACCAGCCGTGCCGGGATATCGGAAGAATGGCTATCGCTGTCATGCTGGACCGAATCGCCAATCCCGATTTGCCGCCGCGCGACGTGTTGCTGAGATGCGAGTTGGTTGTGCGCAAATCGTGCTGTGCGCCGGCAGCGAATCGCAACGGTCACAAGCGACTCTGAACATTACTCCCATCCATTGTGCGGCGTCTGACACGCCACAATTCAGATCGAACTGCCACGGCGTTCCTCGGCGCTGTCGAGTAATTGATTCACTTTGAAAAGCCGCGCGATTCGACTTGGGAGCAGTGATTCTTCCAAGACGGTATAGACAACTTTGTGATAGTTGTCTGCAAAAGATCTTGACAGCGTGCGAATACAGGCGATAGAAGTTCATCCAGTTCAATTCATGTTCTCGTTGTTGACCGGCGGATGTTGCGTTGGCTTTGGCGCGATGATGAGCAGTAAATCGCGTCCTCGGGTGAGGATCAGGCTGCAAAGTTCAGTGTGTCGTCTTTTCCACGTTGAAAGAGGTGACAAAATGCTCGACCTTCTAGCGAGTCTCCATTCATTACTCCACAGTCAACGCACTCGAAGCTCCTGCCAGAACAATTCACGGTGTAGGCGAGACGACGGAAACTCGCTCAGTCGGCGCCTGGGTGCATCGCTATTGCCGACACTCCTGGCCCTTTTTGCCGCCGCTGTTCTGTGCACAAATGCAGGAGCTCAAGTCCGATTCGGCAGTGTTGTCGGAAGCGTCGCGGACGCGAGCGGAGCCACCGTGTCTGGAGCAACCATAAAGCTGGCTAATCTGGGTACGAACGAGACTCGTACGATGCAGAGTAGCAGTGCGGGAACGTATTCGTTTCCGAATCTCATCGCCGGGATGTACCGCGTTGAAGTAGAGGCGCAAGGATTCAAGAAGTTTATTCAAGACAATGTGGAAGTCCAAGTGGACGTCGCGACCCGTGTTGACGCGAAGCTGCAAGTCGGCAATGTGACGGAGAGCGTGCTCGTCACTACTGAGGCGCCTCCTCTACAAACCGACAGCGCGTCTCTAGGGACCACCATCTCGCAAACGGAAGTGGAGAGCATTCCGTTGAGCGGCAGAAACGTCAACAATATGCTCACGCTGGTACCCGGGGTCGTGGCTCAAGGTGGCACCTATGGCAACGCTGTCTCGAATCAAGCCGGCGGGGCGAGGACCAATGCCATTGGCTTTGGCAACTACGCGATCGGTGGTGGGTTCGGCAACCAGAGTTCGTTCTATATCGACGGCGTTGCATCCAATGCGCCCGCCGGAAATCTCAATTCGCTAATTCCCACTCAGGACATGGTGCAAGAATTTCGCGTCGTCACCAATAATGTTGGCGCTGAGTATGGCAGCTACGCGGGAGGAATCATTAACCTCACTACCAAGTCGGGAACCAACAAATTCCATGGAACAGCATACGAGTACTTGCGCAATAAGGTTCTGAACGCGAACGACTACTTCTCGAACCAGGCTGGGCTTGCTCGCGTGCCACTGATCCAAAACCAGTTTGGCGGAACATTCGGTGGACCCATTGTCAAAGACAAGACGTTCTTCTTCTTCGGATTCGAACGTGAAGTGCTGAAGACGGGAACCCTAGTGACGAACACCGTTCCCACACCCGCCGAGCTGGCAGGTGACTTTACGGCACCCGGACTCCCAGCTATTTATGATCACAGTCAACCCGGAGACCCTCAATTCCAATGTAATGGCGTACTGAATGTAATCTGCCCCAACAGGCTGGATTCGTCTGCCCTGGCACTGTTTGGGAAATCTTATCCGAGTCCTAAGCAGTCGGGCATCACGAACAACTACATCACTCAGATGGCCACCGGAGGAATCAACGCTCAATACAACGCGCGGGTTGACCATCGTTTTTCCGAAAAAAACACTTTGTTTGCCCGGTATGCGTATTGGAAGGCAGATAGCAACGCCTATGACGCGTGGGGGACCCACACTGCGGGTCAGGGCCATACTGGTATCTACACTCATTCGGCAATACTTGGAGACACGCACGCCTTCAATCCTTCGACGATTCTGGATCTGCGGCTCTCCTATCTGCGTGTCTTCCAACACGAGTTCCCGGACAGCCAAGGCGTTGACCTCTCTCAATTCGGTTCCGGTTGGGCAGGCCTTGCAGGCCAGCTTGTGGCTCCAGCGAACTTTCCGGCAATGAGCTTTAACGATAACTCAGGTGTCACCGGAAGCAATGGGATTGGTTCGCAGCTCTTCTGGCACCAAAATGTGTATGGATTGTCGGGAAGCCTTACGAAAATCTTGGGTCGGCACCAGCTTAAGGTTGGGGGCTTCCTACGCCACGTGCAGTGGATTTCAGATCCGGAAAACGGAGTACTCACGCTGAACTTCGACCAAGGAGCTACCGCGGACGCATCTGGTGCAGGCGGCTCCGCTGTTGCCTCGGCACTGCTTGGCGTCATCGGCGCACAAGGCACGCAGGTAGCGCCGGGAATGATTGGCGGCTCCCGGGCGTACTTCACCTCCTACGCTTTCTTTGTCGACGATACCTTCCAAGCCACCAGAAAGCTCACCATTACAGCCGGTCTCCGCTGGGACCAGCCCAGTGTTTTCTCAGAAGCAAACAACAATGACACTGTGTTTCTGCCGAAGCAGGCCAGCCCTCTGGGATCCTTCTTGAATCCAGTCACTGGGCAGACACAACAGCTTATGGGGAATGTGGCCCTCGTCAATAGCCCGTCATGGCATTCGCAGAGAGAAGACTATCTGCACTGGAAGCTTTTCTCGCCGCGTCTTGGGTTAGCCTACCGCGTGACCGATAAAACCGTATTGCGCGGGGCGTATGGTATTTCCTATCCTCCCAGCACGCTGAGCCAAGACGGACCGAACCTCTCGCCTGTGAATCTAGCTCCAGCTTCGGGTGGTCCCACCGCCACGGTGGCGAACCCGTTTCCTAACGGTCTCCCCTCGCCACTGCGGCGAAATGCAACCCCCGGTGACTTCTACGGACAGGGTATCTTTGCTATGCGCACTCCTGGCGACAAAATGCCATATGTGCAGCAATGGAACGCAGCAGTTGAACGGCAGATCGGCAAGGATGCCTCCCTTACGGTGGCGTACGCGGGATCGAGAGGAACCCACCTTCTTTTGCAGGGGTGGGCGACCGTTTCGAATTTCAACCAGAATCAGTTGCCCGATCAGTATTTTTCAATGGGACCAGCTGCGTTGTTGGCTCAGGTTCCGAATCCCTTCTTCGGAATCATTACGACCCCGGGACCCCTATCGGGTCCAACGGTTTCGACTGGCCAGCTTTTGCTGCCCTTCCCGCAATACCAGCGCGTTCTATTCCTCGATCCGCACAGGGGTACCTCAAACTACCGGTCACTCCAGACGTCGTTCATGAAGCGGTTTGGTTCCAAAGGCATCCTGAGTGTGGCCTATACCTGGTCCCGGCTGATGTCCAACACCGACAGCTCAAGTGCCTTTTTGGACGAAGGCTTCATCTTTGGAGGATCGACTCAGGACAACAACCATCTCGATCACGAATATTCCCTGAGTTCTTACGACATTCCTCAGAACCTTTCCATCGGGTACGGTGTTGATTTGCCGTTCGGCCGCAACAAGCACTTCTTGTCGGATGCCAAGGGAGCACTCAACGCGGTAGTTGGTGGATGGCGGGTCAACGGCATCACGGCCATAAGGAGTGGTGTTCCCATAAGTTCGTACCAATTCTTCCCCGGGTCTGCTCTTAGCCAACTAGGCGGCGGCCAGGGATACTTCGGAGCTCAAGGCTTATGGATGCGGCCCGATCTTGTTGCAGGGTGCGATCTGAAAGTGTCGGGCTCGCGTCAACACAGGGCAGCCAATGGCTGGTTTAACACGGCCTGCTTCCAGCCTGTGGACACCGCCAGCGAGGTGAGGTTCGGCAACGCGCCTCGAAACATTGACACGGTCCGAATGGATCACATGAACAACTGGGATTTCTCGATCTCAAAACGCAATGACATCACAGAGAGTGTCTATCTGCAATTCACAGCGGAGTTCTTCAATACGTTCAATCATGTACGATTCGGTGCGCCAAACGAGCAGGTAGGAACTCCAAACTTCGGCATTGTGACTTCACAGGTGAACCCGCCTCGCGCAATTCAATTCGGTCTGCGAGTTGGTTTCTAGCCGCTTCCTTAACGGCACCGCCCAGCAATGGGGCGGTGCTTATCCTTCTACGGAACGGGATCACCCTCGAGGTTAAGAGGCTCGCCATCATCATGTCGAAATATCCTTCGCTTATTGCGCTGTTGCCAATCGCTTGCTTCGCCCTGCTCCCGCCCGCAATTTCTGCGCAAGATACTACTCCCCCGGAGCAGAAAAAAGTCGTGGTTCAAGTCGACGGCACTGTCGAGATACCAGCGCAGACGGCACCCGTCTCCTCATTTCTGAGTGCCGAAGCGAAGGCGTACTTGACACAACACTTAAAGGACATGCAGGACCCGGAAATCCTGAAACAAGATGCCGGGGTGCCGCGATTCATGAAGCCGTACATTGCACGTGACCGCGAACTGTTTGTTGTCGACCGGAAAGACCAGAGAGTTGGCGGCGTGCACGTGTACGACTACACGCCAAAAAGTGGAGTCTCGGCGAAGAACAAAGACCGTGTGTTGATCAATCTTCACGGCGGCGGGTTCATGGGCTGCTGGCCTGGTTGCGCAGAACTTGAATCTATTCCCGTGTCTGCTTTGGGCCAGATTGAAGTGGTGAGTGTCGACTACCGTGAAGGTCCCGACTATAAGTTCCCGGCGGCCAGCGAAGACGTAGCCAGCGTTTACCAACAGCTCCTAAAAAAACACAAGCCAGAGAACATTGGTATCTACGGTTGCTCGGCAGGCGGGATGCAGACCGCGATGTCGATCGCCTGGTTTCAAAAGCACTCACTGCCTTTACCAGGAGCGATTGGCATTTTCTGCGCGTCCGCAGGAGGTGTATTCGGCGGTGATGCGCTTTATACGGCGATGCCACTGGGCGAGGCTCGATTGGCACCGCCAATTACACAAGGAGCAAGGCCTCCGCTAAGTTATTTCGCTGACACGGATCCGAAGGATCCTTTAGTTTCGCCTATCAGCTCGCCAGAGATTCTTTCGAAGTTTCCCCCGACGCTCATCATCACGGGCACTCGCGGTTTTGAACTAAGTTCCGCTCTCTACACGCACGAGCAGTTGGTGAAAATGGGGGTCGAGGCCGAACTCCACGTATGGGAAGGTTTATTCCACGGTTTCTTTTACAACGCGGATGTTCCGGAGTCGAAGGACGCATTCAACGTGATGATTAAGTTCTTTGATCGGCATTTGGGTGCTGCGGTGGATTCGAAACGAGCTTCGGTCGCAGCTGCAGATGGAACGCGGTGACATCGATGATCAGTAGTCAGCAGTTGATCGAGAGGATACAAAAAAACGTCGGGGTTCCGTGGCAGAGTCAGCGCTCCGACGGCTTTTCCGACGGGATCCTCTTTGGGAGTGGTGAGACCACGGTCACGGGGATTGCGACCTCATTCACGCCAACCCTCGAGGTCCTTCATAAGGCCCTCAGTTCAGGTAAAAACGTTGTCATCTGCCGCGAGGCTCCTAGCTACAGCCGCGGCGAACGCGCTCCAGCATTCTGGAGGAATGGTCCCGCGCCTTCTAAAGATCTCCTAGACAACGACGCTGTCTGGCGCGCCAAGCAGGAGCTTATTTCCAGGAACAATCTCGTCATTATCCGTTTCGTTGACAACTGGGACGCGCGAAAGACAGACGGCCAGCTGCGCGGACTTTCACGTGCACTTGGGTGGGACAGTTCTCACGTGGCACAGGGCAGCGGGGAAGATGCTTATGACCCTCGCAAGGTTTACTTCCGGTTACCCACGACTTCACTGAGCAGTTTCGTTGAGGGTATCAAGAAGAAGCTGAACGTTCATGGTGTGAGAGTCATTGGAAAGCCAGAAGCAAAGGTGAGCAAAGTCGCCTTGACGCATGGACTGCTCCTGGTAGCTGATGCGGAGAGGATCCTTCGAGAGCCTGACCTCGACGTAGTCATTACAGGCGACGCGGTTGAGTGGGAAGCAGGTCCCTATTTTCAGGATCTTGTGACCGCGGGGAGAGCAAAAGGGCTAGTTCTGCTGGGTGACGAGGCATCCGAAGAACCAGGCAGCGGAGAGATGGCGGAATGGCTGAAAGGCTTCGTTACCGAGGTTCCCATCGAATGGATGCCCGCGGGCGAGCCATTCTGGACACTCCCACAGGCGGGTTGAACCAATGGAAGAAATGAAACTATCCCGTAGAAGATTCTGCCAAGTCACCGGAAGCGGGCTTGTTATGGCTCCGCTATTGATGCGGTCGCAGAATCATTCGAGCTCGTCATTAACGGCTCGCGAAGTGGTAGCGCGAATCAAGGAGAAGGTTGGAGTGCCATGGCGCACTCCCACGGCTGATGAATTTAAGATCGGCGACCCAGATGCTCCTATCACCGGGATTACAACAACGTTCATGTCCACGCTTGATCTGCTCCAACGTTCCATCGCGGCCGGCAATAACTT
>JBKOUZ010000182.1:0-8756 GCA_046723715.1 Acidobacteriota bacterium
GCCACTCACCCGCATCTCAAACCGTCCGATGAAAATGCAGACAAGCCGTTGAACTCTCGTCCAGCAGCGAATGTTGACACCTCGCCACAACCCGCGCCCAAGTCGGCAAGCAGCACCCCGCAACTACCAGCAACCAAAAAATCACCCTATCCAACCCAAAAAGAATTCGACCAGGACATCGATGCCCTCACCCGTAAACACTTCTTCCCCAACATGCCCGACGAGATCTACAAAAAGGCGATGGAAAAGAAATGAAATAGCTGAACTTGCGGGACGCGGCCCCCGGTGCGGGAATGAAACCGCGCAGGAAGTGTAAAATTGTCCCTTTCAATTTAGGGAAACGGAAACTCTTATGCGCATCGGCGTCTTCACCCCGCTGTTATCGCAACTCCCGCTCGAACAGGTTCTGAAAAAAATCGCAAGTCTCAACATCCATACCGTTGAACTCCCTACCGGCAATTACGTTGGCGATGCGCATTGCAAGCTCACCATGCTCGAGAACACTTCGGCCTTGACCGAGTTCAAGAAAGTTCTCGACGATCATGGCTTCAGCATCAGCGCCCTGAGCTGTCACGGGAATGCGCTGCATCCCGATAAAAACATCGCGCGGCAGCATCGCGATGTCAGCCGCAGGACAATCCTGTTGGCAGAGAAACTCGGCGTCCCAGTAATGATCGACTTCTCCGGTTGTCCCGGGGATTCCCCAAACGCCACCGCTCCCAACTGGATCACGTGTCCCTGGCCTCCGGACTTCCGCAAGGTTCTCGAATGGCAATGGAACGAAATCGTCGCTCCATTTTGGATTGAACACGCAAAGTTTGCGGCCGATCACGGTGTAAAGATCGCGGTCGAAATGCACCCCGGATTCGTCGCCTACAATCCCGAAACCATGCTGCGGCTGCGCTCCATTGCCGGAAACAACGTCGGCTGCAATTATGATCCCAGCCACCTTTTCTGGCAGCAGATTGATCCCATTCGGGCCATCCGCGTTCTCAAGGACGCCATCTTCCACGTCCATGCGAAAGACACTCAGCTTTACTCCGACAATCTTGTCCGCAGTGGCGTGCTCGACACTAAACCCTACACCGAAGAACGCGAGCGTGCCTGGATCTTCCGCACTTGCGGATACGGCCACGGCGCCGAATGGTGGAGCGAATTCATTTCAACTTTGCGCATGTTCGGTTACGACTCGGTCCTCTCGATTGAGCATGAAGACAGCCTGCTGTCGCCCGCCGAAGGTTTGACCAAGGCCGCGACTTTCCTCAACAGCATTGTCGTTCGCGAAAAGCCCGCGGCAGCTTGGTGGTCTTAACAACAATCACACACAGGAATCCCGGATGAAACCACTCAGAACAGCAATCCTCGGAACTGGATTTATGGGTCGCGTCCACCTCGAAGCGGTGCAACGGGTCGAGTCTGTAGAAGCTGCCGCCATTTTCGGCCGGAATGCCGATGCAAGCGCGCGCTTGGCTGCCGGCTTCTCCGTCCCCAAAGCAACAAGTGATTACCGGGAAATCTTTCGTGATCCGGCGATTGACGCCGTCCATATTTGCACGCCGAATGCGCAGCATTACTCCATGGCCAAGGAAGCTCTCGCCGCTGGCAAGCACGTGCTTTGCGAAAAACCGTTGACTACAACCGTCGCGGAAGCAGAAGAGCTGGTTGCCCTCGCCGCCCGCACAAAACTCCGCAACGGTGTTTGCCACAACCTCCGCTATTACCCTCAAGTGCAGCAGATGCGGGCGCTGCGCGAGGCAGGCGAACTGGGCGAAATTCTCGTTGTGCAAGGAACGTACTCGCAAGATTGGCTCCTGTATGACACCGACTGGAACTGGCGCGTGGACGCGAAAGCAGCTGGAGCGTCCCGCGCGATGGCCGATATAGGCTCCCACTTTTTCGACATGGCGGAACACGTTACGGGTTTGCGCGTGAGCTCGTTATGCGCGGATCTTCAGACATTCCACAAAACGCGCAAGCAGCCCAAAGGCTCGGTAGAGACGTTCGCAAATAAGATGATGCGTCCGGAAGACTACGTTGAAACACCCGTAGAAACGGAGGACTTCGGCGCCGTTGTATTCCGCATGGGGGATCGCACCCGTGGCGCAATGACAGCCAGCCAGGTCTCCGCCGGGCGAAAAAATGGATTGAGCATCGAAATCTATGGCACCAAATCTTCTGTGGCATGGAATCAGGAACGACCTGACGAGCTTTGGGTTGGCCACCGCGATTCCGGCAACTCGATTTTTATCAAAGATCCTTCGCTGCTGACCGGACGAGCGCGAGGCTACGCCGATCTTCCCGGAGGACACAGCGAGGGCTACGACGACACATTCAAGCAAGTTTTCCGTCGTTTTTATGCCTCGATCGGCGCGCCCGATTCGATTGAGTATCCGCAGTTCGCGGATGGCCTGCGGCAAATGGTGATCCTTGACTCCGTGCTCCAGAGTCATCGCGCTCGAAAGTGGATTGATGTTCCCAGTCCGAAGCATTGATTCCATGCGCAGCGCTTCATGCTGCGTCGGAGGACGATTTCGGAGGCCATGAACTCGGCGCCTGCAAGCCAACCGGCGCGGCAAACGAACGGTCGGCGACAACGGTCTGCACCATTCCATCTACTTGCCGCCACCAACCATGGAAAGCATCGCCTTCGATGGAATGAACTTCAAGTGAGCTCCAGCTCTCGCCCAACGATAGATTTCCGGCTTTTACCACTACCGATCGAGTATCGCGTCGCAATCCCTCTTGCAAGACTTTCAACGCGCTTTCTTTCGCGCTCCACACCAAGGCGACAGCGCGCCAGCGGGCGCCTGACGCAACTTTCTCCATAAATTCCTGTTCTTCAATGCTGAAATAATCGGCGACGAAAGCGGAGCTGTGAGGCTCAATCACTTCCAGGTCGCAACCGAGCCGAACCGACTTTCCCGCAAGAGCACAAATGGCTACGCCTGATCTATGACTGAGCGAAATGTTTACGTCCGCCGGCACATTATGGAGAAACACTTGCGGCGCACCGGAGGCAAGTGGGCAAATCTCGATAGTCGCGAGAAGATCGGGGTGCAACGGAATCGCTTGTAGAGAAGCAATCGCGCACTTTGCGGCCCAGCGACCCAAACGCCAGTCCGCGCGGCGTTTGAGGAAGGTGAGAGTTCGAACATGATCTCGTTCACGTTCACCCAGCCAGTGATTAGACTCTGGAACATCTTCTTCCCGTTGCTCGATGAGATAGACCTGCATAAACATCCCTCGGAGGTCGCCAGGTTACGCGGCTTCCTCCAGAACTGTTGCATGCTCCCCCAGTTTGGCTTCCTCCTTGGCAATTCCCCGTTCGATGGCATCAATCAGGTAAGGCCGCAGCTGGTGAGGCGGGATAATGCGATCGAGTGCACCGACCGCGAGCGCCCGTTGTACGCTGTGCACGCGATCAAACTCGGCCGCCATTTCTCCGAGCTTCTCGGAATGGATTACTTTGAACAGGTCATCCCATTGCGCTCGGAGCCGCATCTTTTCCGGACCATCAGCCCTGGCTACGGCCTGCGTCAGTTCCTGCAGGCGCGGATCTTTGCGAGCGCGAGCTTCGACCTCGCCTGCAAAGACGACCGCTGCTGCAGGCGCACCCCCGATCACCGAAGCGTAGGTTCCTTCCAGCGCTGCAACTTCCAGCTGCTCATTCAACGCCCGCGAGAAGACGACGTACGCGCCGCCGTGGTAGCGGGAAATTACGCAGAACACAACCGGGCCTTTGAAGTTCACAATGGCCCGGCCAATTTCGGCGCCATACTCCAGTTGCAAGCGGCGCATGGACTCCGGCGAACCGTCAAATCCGGACAGGTTCGCAACCAGAACGACCGGACGATTGTTGCTGGCGGCGTTAATCGCCCGAGCCACTTTTTTGGAGGATTGCGGGAAAAGAGTTCCTGAGGTCCATTGATCAGGACCATCGGCAGGAACGAATCCCAGGCGCGGCAGTTGACGCGATTCCATTCCGATCAGGCACACGGGATATCCGCCAAGATGCGCGTCCCATACGACAGCAGTCTCGGCTGCACGCATGCCTGCCCAACGCTCCAGCGGAGCATGATCCTGGTCCACAGTCGCCATCATCACGCTACGAATATCGAAGGATTTCTTGCGGCCCGGATTGGTCTCATTGTTGAAGATGTCGCCCACTCGCTCGAACCCTTCGCCGACATGCGGATATTCCTGCACATCGCGGTCGATTGCGTCGGAAGTGGCAGTGCGGCGGGGAAAGCGCTCGCCCGGCATCACGTAGGTGTGATCGTAGTGGCGGAACAGGATGTGACAGGCTTCGTCGATGTCATGCGCCCAGTATTGTGCCTGGCCATTGATTCCCATGATGCGATCGTAGCCGCCGATACCCTGGTTATCTTCCGCGGAAATGCCGCCGGAATAGTCCAACGCACGCTTTCCAGTAAGCACCATTGAAGCTTTGGGCGTCATCACCAGAATGCCGCGCGTGTGCATCAGCATGGTGGCTTCGGCGTTCCAGTACGGTTGCGCGCCCACGTTGATCCCGTTAATCAGGAGATTGACTTCGCCGCCCGCCTGCGTGAATTCGATCAGGCGCCGCAGCACGCGAGCGATCCAATCCATATTTTCGACGCCGCTGTCCATGGAGATTTTGGCGCCCGCCGATATCGGAAACCACTCCAGAGGAAGGCCCATCTGTTCGGCGAGATCGATGGCGGCGATAATGCGACGACACTCGGATTCAGCGAGGGCTCCCAAATCCTTGCTGGGATCGCCGAGGAGCATGACTCGCGCCATGCCTTCGGGATATTTGCTGGTGAAATTCCGGATGACCCCAAGAATGATATTGGATTTGTTTTGCCCGTAAGGACGATCCACTCGGATGAGTTCTCCGTGGCCATCGAGGTCATACTCGACGAAATCGCCATGAGGAAATTCCGCGCGCGCATGCCTCTGAGGCGGAGTGAGCATGCGGATGATCTCATACGGATAGATCATTCCGCGCTGGCGCATGCGCACAACCTTCTGCTCGTATTCAGCGAGCGGACGCATGGGCTGCATCTTGTCCGCGGGACGGAATGTAATGAGCATGCCCCGTCCCGCCGGAGCCGAGATGCGAACCGTCATATCGCGCAACTCACCAGTGGCTCGACTGGGAATGCGGGCGCGAATGACGACCTGTTCAAGACCCAGACCTTCGACCGAAGGCGCCAAGCGGCGCACCATGTCACGAAATTCATCGCGATCAAGTGTGAGTGGCTGCCAGACGTAGAGGAATATACGGTTCCAATAGAGGCGCTGATTTACCGGCCTGTGAGCCTGGAAGTTGCGGATGGCAGCAATTGCCTCCGACAGCATGCGTTCCAAATTAGGCAGCGCGACGACGCGCCCGGAATCATCGCGTCGCGGCGTTACATCCCTGACTTCCGCGACTGCGATGAGTCTTTCGTCCTTCGGATTCTCCTTTGCCATGGCGCGCAGCAGGTAAACGTCTTCAATTGACGGCAGTCTTTCGATATTAAAGTTGCTGAGCCGCCACAGATGTAGGCGTTTGGCCATCATCGGGTGAATTCCGCGATAGAGCTTCTCCTCCTCGTATGCTCCGGCCGCGCAACGATAGGTAAAATGCTGCATGCCTCCGACCCCCTGAGTCGGCGATGCACTGGCAACTTCGAATATGACGCGGCGAAGTGGACGACCGAAATCGGACTGATTCAGCAGTGCACAGAGCTGCTGTTGGGTGATGTCAGGGTCGGTTGCTGGCTCCCGCTTCCAGGCATAGAAATCCAGCACGACATCATGATCGAGCGGAACCTGTTCGAGGAGGTGCGTGATGGCCCGGACGGATTGCAGCAGTCTCGAATACTCAGAATGAGTGGCAAAGACATGAATGCGCCTGCCTTCGTACTCATAGTCTGCCGAAGCGTAGCAGCTTCCGTTATCTTCGAATGAGCGGAAATTGCGCAAGGTGCGAATGCGGTAATACCTCCAAGTGAGGGCCTCAAGCAAAAGTTTCTGCATTGCGACCGAGGCCGTGGCGCAGCGACGGCAAAGCAAAGCCGCGAGCGGCTGAGGACATTCGACGAGAGCACGCACCCGTTCATGCCGGTCGTTGATGTCAGGATTGGCAGAGAGATATGCGAGTTGTTCTTCGACCTTCTCGTAAACCTGCTTGCGAGCTTTCTCCAACAACGGCTGGTCGAAGCAGCGATACCGCACTTCACGAGCCAGGTCACTGATGGCGAGAAACTGCCCGTTGCTAACGGCAATCAAGCGATCCAGCAGGTCTCGGAAGGAGTCCCCGGGTTTCGAATCGAGCGATTCCGCAGCATGCAACCGGTTCTCCAGCACTGCGATAACTGGCGAAATTTGGGCGTCAATTCGCTGATGGGATTTGTAAATCCAGAGCAGGCTGTCTCTTAACTGCGGAGACTCCTCAAGCGAATTCACACCGTAGTGGGATAACGCACGGCGCAGCGCTTTGACAAAGAGCGGCGGCAAGCCTTCGCCGCGCGTCTCGAGCATGCGGAGATACGAAAACAGGTAGGCTTCGGCGCTGGGTTCCTCAGCGCTGGCGACAGGATTCAGTTCCGGCTCTCGCCGGAAAAGAGATGAGATATCGACAAAAATGTTCAGGAGTTGCTCTTCCTGGATTCGCATCTCAGGAGTGCCGGATGTTTGGCTCTCCCTCCATTGCGAGACTATGCGGGCACTTTCTTTAGGATCGACATCAAAGCCCAACATGAGCTGACGCAGCTGGTTCAAGCTGCGCCCGTCCGAACGTGCATGCTGCTGGTCCTCAGAAGACGCTTTGAAGATGATGCGTTCCGCGGAGGAGGCACACAGTTTGTCGCCGCTGGGGTCAATCTGCACGAGCGGAGCGCCTGCATTCACCTGCACGTTCCGCATAGTGAGTACCTGCCGGATCTTTCCAGAAAACGGAGCGAGAACCTGCATCTCCATCTTCATGGCCTCCAGCACCAGCAAGCGGTCTCCGGCCGCGACGGAGTCCCCGGCTTTCACTGCGATAGAAACCACGACCGATGGCGAGGGAGCATAGACCATGCCCCCGTCGTCACGATCGATTTTGTGGGAAACACCATCGACCTCGATGCGATAGCTGGAGCCCTGGACAGCAGAGACGATGTGAAATCTTCGATCGAAGACAGTAAGCCAATATTCGAAATGCCCAAGGGGTTCGAGTTGGGCCTGGATACGGGATCCATCAAACTCCACGCAGTACGTCTCTGGACCCAGGCGAAAGACCCTGGGCGAGTAAATTTGGCCACGGTAACGCAATTCCGCAGTTCGTCCCAAGTCGCAGTGAACCTGAGGGCGGCCTCGGACCGCCGAAGCATAGAACTGCGCTTGTTCAACTGCCGCCTGCGCCTGATAGGTTTCGATCGCGGCGTGCAGCAGGGCAACATCTCCGTACTCGCGCGAGAGATGCTCGCCGGAAGCGGCGAGACGATCCAGCCAACCCACGTGAAAGTCCGCCTGCTGCACATTGTCTAAACTCAGCAGCCCTTGCAGGAAAGACTTGTTACTGCATCCGTCCTTAATTACGACCACGCTGTCGCGGAGAGCACGCTGCAGGCGGGAAATCGCCTCCTTGCGGTCCCGGCCATGGGCAATCACCTTCGCGATCATGGAATCAAATTCGGCAGGAACCACGTCGCCCTCGGCCACACCGGTGTCAATGCGGATGCCGGGGCCAGTAGGAATCTTGAATCGTTGGATGAGGCCGGGGGAGGGGGCGAAGGCGTTGTCCGGGTCCTCGGCATTCAGGCGCACTTCAATGGCGGCACCGGTGGTTCGCGGCGGATCTCCGAGCAGGCGTCCTCCTCGCGCGACATGAATCTGTAACTTCACGAGATCCAGCCCCGTAGTGCATTCGGTAACGGGGTGCTCGACCTGCAAGCGGGTATTGATCTCCATGAACGAGAGCGCCTGAGTTTCGGGTTGGTACAAGAACTCCACAGTGCCCGCATTGCGATAACCAGCGAACTGGCTCAGGCGCACGGCGGCATTCCGAAGTTCGAGATCCTGGGCTGGGGAGAGCGCGGGTGACGGAGCTTCCTCGAGAATTTTCTGATGGCGGCGTTGGATGGTACAGTCGCGCACGCCAGCGGCCCAAGTGGTTCCGAAATTGTCAGCGATGATCTGGACTTCGACGTGACGCACGCCCGTGAGCAACTTTTCCAAGAAGACGGTGGGATCACCGAAAGCTTTGAAAGCTTCGCTGCGGGCAGATTCGAAGGCCTCTTGCAACTGAGGTTCGCTGAACACTTTGCGAATGCCGTGTCCACCGCCGCCTGCGGTGGCTTTGATGAGCAAGGGGTATGCGAGGCGAGCAGCATGCCGAGAAGCCTCGGCCATGGTCTCGACCGGACCGCCACTCCACGGAGCGACAGGAACATTTGCCTGCTCGGCAAGGAGTTTGGAAGCGATCTTGTCGCCTACGCGGCGCATAATATCGCCATCGGGACCGATGAAGACGATGTCCATTTGCCGGCAGAGGTCGGCGAAGGCAGCCTGTTCTGCGACGAATCCCCAACCCACCCAGACGGCTTCGGCTCGTGCCGCGGCAAGGGCCCGCTGCAGGCAGGCGTACTCGACATAACTGGTCTTGCACTGCTGCGTGTTGGCGTCAAAGACTCGAGTTGCGCCCAGGCAGACGGCTTCATCTGCTTCGCGGACAAACATGGCGTGGCGCTCACATTCGGTGAACAGGGCGATGGTCCGGAGAGAGGAGCCGTGCTCCTGAT
>JBKOUZ010000024.1:0-30365 GCA_046723715.1 Acidobacteriota bacterium
GCCACTCACCCGCATCTCAAACCGTCCGATGAAAATGCAGACAAGCCGTTGAACTCTCGTCCAGCAGCGAATGTTGACACCTCGCCACAACCCGCGCCCAAGTCGGCAAGCAGCACCCCGCAACTACCAGCAACCAAAAAACCACCCTATCCAACCCAAAAAGAATTCGACCAGGATATCGATGCCCTGACCCGTAAACATTTCTTCCCCAACATGCCCGACGAGATCTACAAAAAGGCAAAAGGAAAGAGCTGAGCATGCAGCGAGGCCGGCGAACACTCACACAGGGACAGCTCCTCTGTGCGCCCACCGAGCTCACCAGTTCAGTAAAATGTTTTCGGGCCATCACCCGCCAGCGGCTGCGCTTTGAGAAAGCAATACAAACCGACCGGACTGCGCTACTGGATGCTGCGCGTGCTCGAGGAATGCGGCAACGCCGCCGCCGGTTTCCAGCCTGATCCGGTGCACGACCTGCGTGTCTCTCTACGCCGTTGCCGATCGCTGGCTGACGGCATGATAGCCATGGATCCCCATCGCGAATGGAAGTCCATGAAGAAGGCGGGCAAGAAATTGTTCCAAAGCCTGGGCGCATTGCGCGACGTTCAAATCATGATGGAGTGGATCGAGAAGCTGCAAGATGCTCAACTGGCGCGCGTGCGCTCGTCCCCGCTGCCTTCAAAACAAGCGGATTCCCCCAGCGCACCTTCCGCACATCCTCCCGATCACGCGGCGCGGGCTCTGCTCCAGGTTCTCAAAGCGCGCGAGACCGAGCACAAGCGTCAGGCCAGCACAGCACTGGACGAATTCGATCGCAAGCAATGGCAGAATTGGAGCCGCACGCTGCCGCAGCGTGCCGCCCGCATTCGCCCAGGAAGCGCAGTGTTCAAGCACTTGGCACTCGAGCGCTGGACTGCGGCGCGGGAGCTGCACACCCGCGCCCTGCGCACCCGGTCGCAAGTCGCTCTGCACACGCTACGCATCGGGATCAAGCGATTCCGCTACATCGTCGAAAATTTCCTGCCCCAGGAGCACGAACTCTGGGGAAGCGATCTCAAGCGCATGCAGGACCTGTTGGGAGAGGTTCACGATCTCGACGTGCTCTGGGAGACAGCGCGGCAAGCGCAGGTTTTTCCTGACGAGTCCTCGCGCACCGCATGGCAGCAGCGAATTCGGGAAGAACGGGCGAAACGGTTTGAAGAATATCGCCAGAGAACGACTGGCAAAGAGTCGCTGTGGACCCTCTGGCGCGATGGCTTGCCGAAAGGCAAACAGATTCAGCAGATCGCCACGGCGCGGTTACGGCTTTGGGCCAAAGTCCTCGATCCGGACTTTGCGCACTCGCAACGGGTTGCGAAACTCGCCCTGCAACTCTTTGACGCGCTGGATGCAAATGGATTGCTGGGCAAATCTCGCACCACGGAATCAGCTGGCGCGGCAACCGAAGCCCGCGCCAGCCTCTACTTGGCCGCGCTGCTGCACGATGTCGGGAAGGCGAAAGGCAACAAGGGACATCACAAGCACTCACTCGAGTTGATCAAAGCACATGGTGCGCCGCTCGGCTTGAAACCGGAAGTTATGCAGCGAGCGGCTGTCATCGCCCGTTTTCATTGTGGCGCGTTGCCTACGCGCAATCACAAGCTGATGCGAGATCTCTTGAGCGATGAGCAACGGGCCGTGATTCGGCTTTCGGCAATTCTGCGCCTGGCAAACGCGCTCGATGCTGCGCATGACGGTCAAGTTCGACGCCTGAGCCTTGAACGTGCCGACGTCAAGCGGCGCAGCAATGGATTTTTACGAAAACCGCCAGCGCTGCAGAAAGACGAACCGCTACTCATGCTCGCCGAGGGCTACGTCGATGGCAGTCCCACCGCGCGAACCGTAGCCGCGGAACGATATCTTTTGGAAACACTACTGCGACGTCCGGTAATTGTGAGGGCGCGTCCCATATCGCGCGTGTTGCACAGCGCATAGAAGCCCTTGATGGAGAAACCGCTCAGTTACTTCTCTCGCCTGTAGGCGCGGCGTACAAATTACCGTTAACGGCGAAAGCAAGTTCTATGACTCATGCGCAACTGGTCGAGCGGGCGGTTCGATGGCTGCGAAGCTATCGTTGCGGAGTGGTCCTTTCCGAGCAGGCTTGCGTCAGCGGCGAAATGCCCGACGCTCTCGGATGGAAGCAGGCCTGCCATTCCGTCCTGGTGGAATGCAAGGTTACGCGGGCAGACTTTCTGGCGGATCGCGCCAAGCCCTTCCGGACCAAACCGGAAAAAGGCGTAGGCAGTGAACGGTTTTATCTGACTCCCGCGAGTTTGTTGAAGCGAGAGGAACTGCCCGCAGGTTGGGGATTACTCGAACTCCGCCGCGGCAGAATTGAGATGCTGCAATCGTCGGCGAAGAATCTGCGCACCGCGACTGGATTTCGATACGAAATGAATCTGCTACTCGCCAGTTTGCGGAGAGTCGAAGTTCGGATTGAGCCGCAAAGCATCACCGATTTTCTGAAGTGGAAGAACCGCATGGCCGAGTACAACCGAGGAAGCCTTCCCGAAGGATTGACGTCGTCTGAAGAGGAAGCTAACGTTTTCCTCGAACCGGAAGTTTAGTCCAGCGCGAGTTCGGGATCCCGCCCAAAAGAAAACCGGGCTGGTTAGCCCGGCTTTTCCTGCGTCGTTAAGATGCGGTTACATCGCCCGGCGCTGCTGGCATCTTCTTTCGCCAGCTAAAACTTGTATCGCACGCCTTAATAGCGAACTGCTCGGCATTACATAGCAATTGCCATTCCATAACAGCGGCTGACGCAGAGTCGCCCTGAGCAGACTTGTATGTCGTTCAGGACTCTCTGGTTATCGCGAACTTGAATGGCTGAGAATACAGGCCGCCCTTTTGGGCGAGAGAGCAAGTTCTTGCGCATTCTTGCCCGAAAACCCGCGTGCAAAGCGCCACGCGGCCGCTTCACATGTCGCGGCGGCCTTCCATGGCTTTCAGCATCGTAATTTCGTCGGTGTATTCGATGTCGCTTCCGACTGGGATTCCCATTGCGATTCTGGTCACCTTGATGCTGGCCCGCTTCAGTTGTTGCGACAGATACACCGCAGTCGCCTCTCCTTCCACGGTTGGGTTTGTCGCAAGGATTACTTCGTCCACGTTACCGGATTCGACACGCGACAAAAGATTTGTAATGCGCAATTGTTCCGGTCCGACTCCATGCAGTGGTGAGATCGCGCCATGCAAAACATGAAAGACACCGTTGAAGTGCTTGGTTTTCTCGATGGCGGCAATGTTTGTCGGCTCTTCGACCACGCAGACCAGGCGCTGATTCCGTGTAGCACTGGTGCAGTAAGCACAAGGATCGACGTCGGTGATGTTGTTGCAAACCGAGCAGAGCCGGAGGTTGGCTTTGACGTCGCGCACCGCCTGGGCAAGCCCTTCGGCGTCATCGTCGCTGGAGCGGAGGATGTGGAAGGCAAGGCGCTGCGCGCTCTTGGCGCCAACGCCGGGGAGCTTTTTCAGTTCATCGATCAGGCGCGACATGGGTTCGGCAAACTTGGACATGAATCCTCGATTGTCATTCTGGGGTAAAACGGGAACCTCCGCAACCTTGCTGCTAACGATTGCAAAGACCATTCGCGCTGCGCGGCATAATAATCGATAGGAAGGCCGCCGCTCGCAAGTCCGCCTAAAGACCCGGAATGCCCATGCCGCCTAACATGCCGCCGACTGTGGATTGCATCTGGGAATCGACTTTGCGCGCGGCTTCGTTGACCGCGGCTTGAACCAGGTCCTGGAGCATTTCGACGTCACCGGATTTCACGACTTCGGGATCGATTCGGAGGCTCAAAAGTTGCTTGCGGCCATCCATTTTGGCGGTCACCGTGCCGCCGCCAGAGGTAGCTTCGACCACAGTTTCCTGCATTTTCTTTTGCAGGGCTTCGTATTGCGATTTGGCTTTGGACATCAAGTCTTGCAGATTGAAGCCGCCCATGTGATTTTGTAGTTGAGTAATTCTGTAATTTTGTAATTGAAAAGACTACCCAGGACCAGCGACCCGCCGGATGCCGATTACAAATTTTCCAAATTACTCAACCCGTCTCCTTTCATCTTTTGTCGCGGTAGTCGATGACGGTGCGGATCTGGGCGCCGAATTTTTCCTGCATGCGACGGACGATGGGATCTTGTTCGGCGCGGCCACGGCCGCCTGGTCCCGGCGCGAGCCGCGGCGCACCGTTTTTGTTTTCTTGCGGAAGTACATCGGAACCGGCAATGACTTTCAGTTTCATGGCACGACCCAACACTCCGCTGGCTGCTGCTATTGCGATTTTCTTCCCTTCGGAGCCCAGCGACATGTCGACTACAGTTTGTGATTCGCCCACTTTGATGACCAGCTCATTGGCCTGAACGCTCCAATCGCCGGCCGAAAGCATGGAGACCAGGATGCGCTGGTTGGCGTCGGTCAGGGCCTGCAGTACTGCAGTTTGCAGCTTGTGAATCTCGTCCTGCGGCTCGGCGAGCGCTTGAGTTTCCGGTTGTGGATCGGGTTCCAGGTCCGCTAAAGCGACGGCATAGGAATATTCATTTTCTTGTCGAACACTCGCGATGTCAGTTGTTTCGCGCTGAGTTGCGGGCGCCGCCGAACCCATAATCACCGGCTCGGGTTGGATGGCTTGCGCAACGATTCGTGGACCGGGGATTTCCGCGGGTTCGGAATTTCCTTCCTGGCGCGGCGTGCCTTTGCGTGCGGAATCGGCAGCAAAGGGACTGACGTAAGTCGGGCGTACTGTGGGCTGCTCTTTACCTCGTGTTTCGGGGTTTGATGAGCCCACGATCGACGGCCTCGACGACGATTTGGGAGCGTTGGCCGCAGGAATCGAGGCGACATCGCTAAGCAACTGCTCGATGGGGATAAGTTTCTGGGCATGGGCCATTTTCAGCAGGCCCAGCTCGAGGTGGAAGCGCTGTTCCTGCTTGTAACCCAACTCGCCGTGGGTGCGAAGCATAATTTGCAGGTGGCGGGTTAAATCTTCTTCGCCGAAAAGTTCGGCGACGCGGGAGACCCGTTCACGTTCTTCACTAGAGATCTGCAACAACTGGGAATCTTTGCCGGCGATCTTGGCCACGGTCGCGTTGCGCAGGAACCGGACCATCTGGCGGGCGAAGTGGGTCGGGCTGTGGCCTTCGCTGATGAGGTGGTCGACCTGGCGAAGGATTCCTTCGCTGTTGCTTTGGGAGACGGCCTGCATGACCTGCTCAAGGATGTGGGCTGGGGCGGCTCCGACGAGATTGCGGACTGAGTCGGCGGTGAGTTTGCCTGTGGAAGAAGCGATGGCTTGATCGAGGATGGAAAGAGCATCGCGCATCGACCCATCGCCGGCTTCGGCGAGTAAGGCCAGCGCGTCGTCATCCGCTTCAATTTTTTCCCTGGTTAGCAGGTCCCGCAACTGCGCGACGATGTCGTCGAATTTGACAGCGCGAAAGCTGAAATGCTGGCACCGCGAGCGAATCGTCTGGGGAATATCTTCGGGCTGGGTGGTGGCCAGCATGAAAACTATGTGATCCGGCGGCTCTTCCAGAGTCTTAAGAAGCGCGTTGAAGGCTGCGTCAGTAATCTGGTGGGCCTCATCGAGGATGTAAATCTTGAAGCGGTCGCGGGCGGGACGATAGCGAGCCGCTTCGCGGAGCTCGCGGATTTCGTCGATGCCGCGGTTGGTGGCAGCGTCAATTTCAATGACGTCCACGGAATTTCCGGCTCGAATTTCTGTGCACGATTCGCAGACTCCGCACGGTTCGGGAACGGGGTGATCTTTGGAGCGGCAGTTCAGAGCCGCAGCAAGGATGCGGGCGACTGTAGTTTTGCCGATACCGCGATGCCCGCTGAAGATGTAGCCGTGGGCGGTGCGCCCCTGCTCGATGGCATTCTGCAGGGTGCGGGTGACGTGCTCTTGTCCGATGACCTGAGAAAACTTCTGCGGACGGTATTTACGGGCCAGGACGGTATAACTCATGAGGGCGAAGAGACGATTATACGTGATGTGGTCCGGCTGCGGGACGGGGCAAGGCCGACAAGTCGAGGGGCCGGAAAGAAAAGAAAGCAGGATAGTTGCACAGCGTCGGGGCACGCTGTAGGCTGGTTTCGCGCATTTTGAATGTCGGACGCGGCCAGGGCGGGATTCGTCTTCGGAGCCGCGAGGAGGTGCTTATGCAATTGAAGCTCACGAAACGAACAGTCGATGGAATTTTAGCTATTGGATGCAGCGGGCGAATCGTTTTTGGGGACGAATCGTCGTTGCTGCGTGAGGAAGTAAAGAAAGCGATTGCGGATGGGCATAAGCGGATTGTGCTCAATCTGGGCGAAGTGAACTACATCGACTCGGGCGGGCTGGGAACGTTGGTGGCCCTGCATACTACCGCGCACAATGCAGGGGCAACGATCAAGCTGGCCAATCTGACCAAGCGAGTTGGGGACTTGCTGCAGGTTACCAAGTTGCTGACCGTGTTCGAGGTGCATAGCTCGGAGTACGAGGCGCTCGAGGCGTTTCGACAGGTGGCTTAGTTAAACTTCGAGTTCTGCGCTTCTCGTCTGAGCGGGCCACCGGCTTCGGTGGTTCGAAAAGAAGTCAAATTCCCCACCCTCTTTCTCCAACACCGCGAAAGAAGGGTGGGGCACCCCACTGTATCTTCTGAATCTTTCAGATATGAAAAGAAATGACAGTTCCTCTGGGCAGGGGACGCTGATTCTTCGCATTGAACGCGTGATACGTGCGATTCCCCGGGGAAAAGTGTTGACGTATGGGGGCGTGGCGAAGGCCGCGGGATTGCCAGGGCTGGCGCGGATGGTAGCGCGCGTGTTGCATCGCGGATTTGGTTTGCCCTGGCAACGCGTTCTTGGTGCAGGGGGAGAAATCAAATTGCGTGGAGAGTCGGCCGCGGAGCAGCGACTGCGGCTCCAGTCTGAGGGTGTGCGATTTCGCGGGCGAAGAGTGGATATGAAGGCTTGCGAATGGAAGCCCGGGTTATCGAAACGCCATAAAGCGCGTCTATTGGACAGATCCTCACGACGGCAGAAGTGAGGCGGAGGGGTCGGGGCGATGCTGCTCCGTCTGGTCTTCTGGTCTGGAATCTTCGTTGATGCAGATGGCCTTAGACGCATCGGTGCGCCGCCAGGCGCCGAATATTAAGAATCCCGTTGCGCCGAGTGTGGCGCGAGAAATCGAGACTGCTGCGAAATCGGGGAGCTAGACGCTGTCTGATGGCAGCGGCGCGGGGCGCGGAGCGCCCTCCGCATTTTCTATCTTGTTTACTTCGCGTTTCGCTTTGCGCGGCGGTTTGGAGGGACCTTTCCCTTCTCCGGAATTTCTCTTTGGATTTTGTCGCTGACGTTGTGAAGGGGGCGGTCGTTGGCGGAAGAGATCTGGCGACCGGATGATGATGCGGTCAAACCCTGGCCCGTGTAGATGGCTTGGCTGAATGTAGCGCCTGAGTTGGCTTGTGCCACCGCAAAAATTCCGTGCGGCACGCCGTTGGTGAATGCGGTCGCAATGTAATCGCCCACCATCAGGCCATTCTGCGATTTTGGCAACCAGGCAAGCTTCATCGGGCCAGTGAGGGCAGTGGGCTTATTCCATGTCGCTCCACTATTTCCGGAAGCGATGTATCCGACGAAGAGCTGGCAAGTCGATGGCGAGCAATTGCTTTGCGCGTAGTAATAGTAGTGCAATGCCACATGCGCGGTTGCGCCCGCGGTCGCAGGATCGATCCCTACGCCAGGGATAAAGTGATCCACGGCGCTGGATACGTCATCGATGGGAATGCGGGTTACCGAACTCCAGGTGAGGCCATCGATGGACGTGCTGTAGACGAGATCGTTCGTCGAGCAGTTCGCGCGGAAACGGCAATCCTCCCAGACAACCCAAACGGCTCCGGCCGCGTCGATCGCGGCAGAAGGCAGCGGGCCGCTGCGAATGCCGCCGGCATCGGCGCGGAATTGAATGTTGGAGACGGTGACCGGAGCAGTCCAGGTTGCGCCCCCATCGCTGGAGAGAAAGGCTGACATGACTGTGGTCTCGATGGGAACAATGACAGTTCCATTCGGCTGGACCAGAGGCTGCCCACCGATTCCTTGTGCGAAGTTAGCGGTCGCAGTTGCAGGCCCCCAAGTCAGGCCCCCATCGCTGGAAGTACTCATGAGAATCTGATCGTTATTAAGGGGATCGTCCCACTCCATGTAGCAATTGCCAAAATAGGGACTGGCTGGCGAATTGTCACAAACAACCCAGTTCTTGTCGGATGTGGGCGCGCTGGGATCCACGCTGATTGGATTCTGCCAGGTGAGCCCGTCGCTAGAGCGGCTTACCACCGCGGCAGGAGGGTGGAGAGTGGCGGAAAGCGGGAGTGATGCGATCATCCAAACGGCATGTTTGCTATCGTAAGCGACGACCGGATCGCTGGCTGCATCATAGGGACCGCTTCCCTCACCTGTAGTTAGTCCCGGCAAGAAACCGTGCGTCCAGGTTAATCCACTGTCGGTGGAGGTTGCCCATCCGATGTCGGTGGCTCCGCCCTCAGGAATGCGTCCGGTTTGAAAGGCCGCGACGAGAGTGGCGCCGCTGGCGACCATGTGCGGCTCGACTTCAGTGGCATGCTGACCGGGGGCGATAGTGTAGGAATCGGAGCTGATTTTCGTCAGATTCGCTCCCACGGGATTCTGAGGAGTGGATGGGCTTGAAGAGGGCGTCGAAGAAGATGCACCTCCCGAGCACGCGGAGATGGACAGTGCGAGGAGCGAGAGGCAGGCGATCAGGGCGATGCGGCGGCACGGAAGCATCAACTCATCATGGGCAGGGTTGGAAAGAAGCGCAATAAAAATGTGGGTTCATGGGGTGGTGCTCGATTAGCGGGTGGGATCCGCTTTGCGGAAAATTGTGGAAACCGAGTCGGAATAAACGGCCTTCCAGCCGAGAGTTTGGTTCAGCATGGCAGTAATCGGCGCATCCGTGGGCATCACCAGGCAAGAACCTTGAGAGTCGCGCAGAAAAACATCCCAGCCTGGCTGGAGGCGGAGCATTCTCAAGTAAGAAGCCAGTGTCTTTGCGCCATATAAATCGTGGCGGTCATCGATCACAACCTTCGTTCTTGGATAAAGCCGGTAGATAACGTATCCGCCCCAGTAATCGGGCGTGAGGACTGGCTCGGAGATTCCGGTCTTTTCCAGATAATTCAGCGCTCCTATGGGCATTCTGATGGGATTGAACTGGGCATCGGCCAGGAGCTTGCCTGAGAGGCGTCCGCCATTCAGATCCAGCACGAAAACGAATAAGAGAACGGCGATGCACCACAGGTGACCTCGAAGGCGGGAATCGACAGCACGCATCCTGTCGGAAAAATGGGTAATCCCGGGCTTTTTTGGCAGGATTGGGCCGATTACCAGCACCAGCAGGATGGAGGCGATCGGGAGATTGCGGCTTGCGTACAGGCCGGCATCGATCGCGAAGGCCGCCAGGAGTGTCTCACTAACCCTCACTTTGCGGTAGTGGAGCGCGACTGCGACGAAGGTCAGGATCACGATTGCCAGAAAAAACTTCGGAGCGAGCTGGTGGAAGTTGGGGGACTGGAATTCCTCAATGTGATTCATGAGGAAACTGTTGGTGAGGTAGGAAAAGATGTGCCGGTGCAAATGCCATCCGTAGGGATTTGCGAACGTGGCTGCGAGGGATAAGACCGCAACCAAGGAAAGATCCCGCAGGCGGTTGCCGACTGCGATCCGGCGGAGAGACTCTTGGAACGCTACTCCGCGTGCCGTGAGCCACGTCCACAAGGCGCTGAGCCAAAAGATGATGCAGACGATCAGTCCCAGTAAAAATCCGCCATGAACATTTACCCAGAGGATCATGGAAAGAGGCAAGAACCACAGCCAGCGTTTTTTAGAACGAATGGCTGCGGCAAAGCAGTTGCGCTCCGAAGAATCCAGGATGCTGAACCACAGCACCACGAAAAGCCAGGTCAGGACGTGGGGGCGCGCCAGGATGTGGATCATCGATGCGCCAGTGGCAAGCAGGGTTAGCACCACTGCGGTGAACAAACCGGTGCCCCTCGCAACCATGCAGCGAAAGGTCCAGGCAAAGACGGTGGCGATCACGACTGCGGTGAACCAGACCGCGCCATTTAATGCGAGGCTGGAATCCAGTGCGCCGACGATTACGTCGTAAAGCCACTCCCAGGCGATCCAAGGCTTGCCGGCCATGATGGAGGAGTAAGGATCCGTTTGGGGCAGGTGGTGAGTTGCGACGATCAACTGTCCCGTGCGGATGTGCCAACCGATTCCGGCATCGTTCAACAGCTTGGAGGAGAGGCTGGTGAAACAGAGGCAGGCAAGCAGAGTGATGAAGATGAGATCGGTGATGGACGGCATCATCCAGCAGGCCCACGCTGCAGCTACCCTAGCAGCGGAATTCGGGGACAAAGAACTTATGGAACCGTCGGCCATCGCGTGAATCTTATAGGTGAGGGCAGGGTACGGCAAGATGACGAACACACATCTCCCGCGAGTTGCAATTATCGGCGCAGGCTTTGGAGGGTTGAACGCGGCACGCTCTCTGGCCAAGGCGCCAGTGCACGTCACAGTGATCGATCGCAAGAATCATCACACCTTTCAGCCGCTGCTGTACCAGGTGGCGACTGCGGGGCTTTCGCCGGGCGAAATCGCTGCACCGGTACGGTCGATTCTGCGCTCAGGTCGCGAAGTGGAAGTGTTGATGGCGGAGGTCACCGGCTTCGATCTGCAACGGCGGATCGTGCATACGCAGCAGGCGGAGATTGCATACGATTACCTGATCGTAGCGGCTGGCGCGCGGCATTCGTATTTCGGGCACGACGGGTGGGAAGCGCTGGCACCGGGATTGAAAACGATTGAAGACGCGCTGGAGATTCGGCGACGCGTGTTGCTGGCGTTTGAACTGGCGGAGCGGCAAACGGCGGCGGGAGAGACCGCGGCACCGCTGAACTTCGTCGTAGTCGGAGGAGGCCCGACCGGTGTGGAACTGGCCGGCACGCTGGCAGAGATATCGCGGCATGCTCTGGCGCACGAGTTTCGTTCCATCGATCCAGCTCGCACTCATATTGTGCTGATCGAAGGTGGGCCGCGCGTACTGGCGGCTTATGCAGACGATCTGTCACGCAGCGCGGAAGAGCAGCTGAAGCAGTTGGGTGTGGAGGTGAGGACTTCTACCATGGTCACGCAAGTTGAGCCCGGGGCGGTGTGCCTGGGCAATACTCGGCTACGGGCTACGGTCGTGTTGTGGGCGGCCGGAGTAGCAGCTTCTCCGTTGGGCAAGGCTTTGGGAGCGCCGGTGGATCGGGCCGGACGAGTTCCGGTCTTACCGGACCTGAGTTTGCCGGGACATCCGGAAGTGTTCGTGATCGGCGATCTGGCTGCTGCGAAGGACGAAAAAGGCCATTTGCTGCCGGGAGTAGCACCGGTCGCCATTCAGCAGGGACGATATGTGGCCAAAGTGATTCGTGAAGAAGTGGCGGCTCAGACGGGGGTTAAGGCTCGGCCCGCCTTTCATTATTGGGACAAAGGGAGCCTGGCAACGATTGGGCGCGCAGCGGCAGTGGCGCAGTTTGGACGGATTCACATTTCTGGATTCGTGGCGTGGTTGTCCTGGCTCTTTGTGCACATTTTCTTTCTCATCGGCTTTCGCAACCGGTTACTGGTTTTCATTCAGTGGGCCTGGTCCTATGTGACTTACGAGCGTGGAGCCCGTTTGATTACCGGCCGGACGGATTTGCCGGGATGGATCCCGCCTGCCGCCGAGAGTCATGAGCAGGTCCTTGAAGAAATCCATTCCAGCGCTGCGAAATAGGGGGAGAATAGAGGTGTGGGCAGGAAAGCTCACGACCGGGGATAACATTTGAGACGGGAATTGGCTCTGTGGCGAACTGAGTTTATGAAGACATCCGGCTTGCTGCGAATTCTGGTTTGCCATCTGGGGATTGCGTTGTGCACTTCGGCGGCGCGGGCTGAGATTGTGAAAATTGTGGTGGACGACACGATTCAGCCGATTACCGCGGAATATATTTCACGCGCAATTGATCAGGCGGCGCGCACGAATGCGCAAGCTCTGCTGATCGAGATGAATACCCCGGGCGGACTAGTCAGCTCTACTCGCGAGATCATCGAGAAGATTACCAGCTCTCCGGTGCCTGTGATTGTGTACGTAACTCCAACTGGCGGGCATGCGGGATCGGCTGGAATTTTTATTCTGGAGTCCGCGGATGTTGCGGCGATGGCTCCGGGAACGGCAGCGGGAGCGGCTCATCCTGTGGCCCTGATTGGTCCGGTACAGATGAAGCCGGATGACGAGATGAGAAGAAAGATTGAGAACGATATCGCCGCGTTGATTCGGTCAGTCGCTTCGAAGCGGGGGCGCAACGTGGAGGCAGCCGAGGGAGCAGTGCGCGAGTCAAAATCGTTTACCGAGCAGGAGGCGCTGGCGCAACATTTGATTGAGTACGTTGCGGCTACGCCGGAGGACCTGTTTCGACAGATGCAAGGGAAGAACTTCAAACGCTTCCACGGCGAGACTGCATCTTTGAATCTGGTGGGACAGAACACCGTAACCTTTGAGATGACGCTGAAGGAGCGGATTCTGGATGTGCTGATGGATCCGAATATTGCCTTCCTGCTGTTGGCGATTGGGGCGCTTTCTCTTTACATCGAGTTCAACCATCCTGGGGCAGTGATTCCGGGAACGGTTGGCGTAGTCTTCATTCTGGTCGCGGCGTTTGCCTTGAACCTTCTGCCCACGCGTTGGGCCGCGCTGGTGTTGATTTTGGGAGCTTTTGCGCTTTTCGCCGCGGAGGCAAAATTCGTCTCGCACGGCGTGCTTACGATCGGGGGCATTGCCCTGCTCACGCTGGGTGGGTTGCTGCTGGTGGACTCACCGATCCCGGAGATGCGCGTGCATCTGGCAACGGCCCTGGCGGTCAGCATTCCTTTGGGAGTGATTACGGCGTTCCTGATGACGATCGCGCTCAGGGCGCGACGGAACAAGATTGTGACCGGAGAACAGGGTCTGGTTGGGGAAACCGGAGTGGTTCAGACCGCACTGTTGCCGCAGGGAAAGGTATTCGTGCATGGGGAACTTTGGGACGCAGTGGGGTCGGCGAGTTTGCCGGTCGGACAGTTGGTCGTGGTGCGGGCAGTGGACGGATTGACGCTGCACGTGGACGCGGTGGCGGCACCCGTGCAGGCGCGTGCGACGGCGATTCCGTAGCCATTCAGGATTTTTGTAAGTTGTGCGGAGGGGCCTCGACCGCGTCATCCTGAGCGAGGGGAAGGATGACAAAGAGAGAACCGCGTGGCCAACGCTGCATTCCTTCGCCGCTTCGCGGCTTCTCTTCTGGCCTCCGCTTCGCGCTAACGTCTGGATACGAGCAGATTGCGGTCCAGGCGGATTTCCAGGGCGGTGTCTTTGTCGAGGATCAGGTCGTGTCCTGATTCCAACGCGGAATAGGCAGCATCGGCGGCGCCGGCTCCTGCTCCTTGCGCAGCGCCTCTTTTGCCGGCTGCTCTCTCACCTTCGGCTGCACCTCGTCCGGCGCCTACAACTACCGCCTCGGCAACTTCTTCTTTGGTCATGCCCTTGCGCCCGATTTCTCCCTCTTCTCCAATAGGGCGCATTCCGTGTTCACCGGGAACACCGGTGACGGTGGCGATGAGCGGGCGCCATCCGCGCGGAGTCTCAATCTGGTCGAAGCTCAGGATGATTCTGGTGCGGAAGCCGGGCAGCACCGAACTGACGTGGCCTTTGATTTTGGCCCCCTCCGGAAGAGTCTCTCCGTCTTCTGCGGTCAAGGGTTCGGCCAAACGGGCGTGAAAGTGATCGCCTGCCCTGACGGTTCTGGTATCGATGCGATCGGTGAGCTGGATGAGAGCGATCGTGCCTTGCACAACGGCGTTCGGCGGCGCAGGTGGGGCTTCTTGATATTGCGGCGCGGGCCCGGCGTCCTGTGCCACAACGGCAAGGCTGAGAGCGCCAGCAAATATGCAGATACAAATCGCGCGTATCGGAAAAGTGTATCTCGACATAGGGATCCCCCTGGGGTTGGACGTGGTTATGCGATTGGATGGGCTAATGAACAAAATAGCTGCCTGCGGGCAGGCAAGAGTCCTCAGCTTCGTCTCTGATTTGATGCCAGATCATTAAACAGAGAGGGGAGCTCAGTTACACGAAGGGTAAACCATCAGAGGTGAGAGTTCCTGTGCAATCAGGACTTTACCGAGGGTGGTCCAGCGATGGCCAGCACATCCACTTGCAGAGGCGTGGAGTGCAGCCTGGCTACCGTCGTGGTGCAAGGCGAGCCCACCGCGGGCAGCATACCAACAGCTCTATTTCGGCCGGACTGCTTGGCGCGTTGAAGGCCTCTGTCCGCCAAACTGAGCACTTCTTCGTAACTGACCGCACGAGGATTTTCAGTGAACCAGGGGAACGGCGCCCAACCCAACGAGCAGGTACGGTGAATGCTTTCGCTGGGCGAGCTGATGATGAAAGGCGTGTCGGCGACGGCAGCCAGAACCCGCTGGGCCAACAGCTCAGCCTCTTTGCGATCGGTGTAGCGCGAAACTATGAGGAACTCTTCCCCGCCCCAGCGCACCAGCACATCGGAATGGCGGATGGAAGAACTGATTCGCCTGGCCATTTCGACGAGGACTCTGTCGCCCACATCGTGGCCGTAGCGATCGTTCACCTCTTTGAAATTATCGGCGTCGATCAAATAGAACACGAGGTCGCGGGTGTGGGGATCGTGATCGTCGGTGTGCGAGCGCAGTGCCTGACTCACATCAGCATCAATGGTGGCGGAAAAAAAACGGCGATTGCGGAGTCCCGTGAGCGGATCAGTGAGGGACGCTTCCTGCAGCACGTGATTGGAGCGCCGCAGCTCGCGGTTCAAGCGCCGGTGCTGGACGAATAGCAGCAGCGCCATCAAGAACATGGTTGCGACGGTGACGAGTGTACGAAAGTACGCAGCTTTCTGGGGAAGGCGCGGATTGAGCATTGCATTCAGTGCAATGATGGGAAGAGAGAGAACCGCGATCATGGCGAGATTGCCCATCCACCAGTTGTACGATTCATCCGCGGCGCTCTCAGGCGAGGGCGCCAGTCCTTCTCCCTCCAAGGCGACTGCCGTGAACAGGGCAAAGGAAGCACTGTAGGGAATGTCATACCAGCTGCCGGTGAAATACACTCCGGTTTCAAGAGCGCGGTTGATGACGTAAAAGGCAACTGCGTTAAAGACTGCAGCCCCGAAGAAAAAGGCATAAAACCGCCTCCATCGTCCATAGCTTTCGCGCCAGAATAACAGCGCAATGCCCGACATCAGAACGGCCTGTGCCGCGGAAAGGAGGTCGAAGTTCCGGCTGTATATTGTTTCGTTAGGGGATGGATACTGCCAGCTCACTACGAAGGCAACGTATAAATAGAGCCACCACAGGAGCAAGAGCAGGAAGTCCAGAAATCCGAGCTGCGCGCTGGCTTGAGACTGCTGACCGTGAGGCCGGAGAAGCAGGCCGGCAATCATGGGAGCACCCGCCAGGAACAACAAAGCGTCGGCCGGGTACATCCCGGGAAGCTTGTGCCTCAGGACTACGTCAAACACAATCCAGACGCACTGGTCGGCGAGCCAGAGGGTCCAACCCGCAGCCTGGAGCATCCAGAACCAGCGGAGACGGCCTGTGCTTGCCAAGCCTTGCCTGGCAAACGCCAGGAGGGCGAACAGCACGAGCAGGCCGCCGGTAATGTCGCTGATCACGGTCCGGGGAAGACCACGAGGAAACAGCAAGCAGCCCACGGTCAGCGCTGCGAGCAGCAGAGCGTTGACCAGCAAATAGATTTTTTTGAGATTTTGCCCCTGCAACGTCGCCCCTCGCGGGAGGATTAGCTTTTCGCCCCGGTGCTATTAGCAGCCCTGTATTTTTTCCCCTCGATCTCTTTCCGCAAATCTTCCCAGATCTTGTCGGGCATACCAAGAAACACTTTCACGATTTCAGGATCGAACTGGCGCCCCGCCCAGTTGGCGATTTCCGCGCGGGCAGCGCTGTACGACTGCGCGGCGCGGTAGATGCGATCAGAGGTAATCGCGTCGAAAGTATCCGCCACGGAAAAGATGCGGGCTCCCAGGGGGATCTCCTCGCCTCTGAGATGACGGGGATATCCCTCGCCGTTAAACCATTCCTGATGCGAGTAGACGATTTCGGCGGCATCCACCAAAAACGGAATCTTCTTGACGATCTGATAGCCGTGGTAGGCGTGCTCTCTCATGATCGCCATTTCAAAAGGCTCAAGTTTTCCTGGCTTATTCAAGATGTTGTCGGGGATAGCCATCTTGCCGATATCGTGCAGGAACGCTCCGCGAGCGATGACGGTGATTTGTTCCCGCGGCAGTCCCATGGCCTGGGCAATCGCGATGGTAAAGAGAGTGACGCGACGGGAGTGTCCCTCGGTCTCGCGGTCTTTCAAGTCGAGCGCATCGCCAAGGGCCTCGAGAGTGATGTCGTAAGAACGCTCCAGTTCACGGACAGTGGCCTGTAACTGTTCAGTACGGGCCTTGACCAGAGATTCCAGATTGGTCTGGTAGGTCCGGTTCTCGACCTTGAGGCGGCGGTTCTCCAGAGCGCGGCTGACGGTGTTCAGAAGTTGTTCGCGCTCAAACGGTTTGAGCAGGTAGTCGTAGGCACCGTTGCGAATCGCGGCGAGAGCGACGGAAATATCGTGCACGGCAGTCACCATCACTACCGGCATATCGGGATATCTCTCTTTGGTGCGCTCCAGCAGGCCGATGCCGTCGAGATCGGCCATCATCAAGTCAGAAAGCATAAGTTCGAATTCGTCGCCGGAGTTGAGAACGGCAAGGGCTTCCATGCCGGATCCTGCCTGTCTGCAGAGATATCCGGCGGCGCCGAGCATGGAAGCGACAATTTCCCGAATGGGCTCTTCGTCGTCAACAACAAGGATGCGATCTGCCATGGCTGTGCACGAAAGTCTATCGGCGATTGTAACGGTTTCGCGAGATTCCGAAAGTAATCATTGAGGTCCGGAAACTGCGTGGAGAATGGGCTGGGGCGTGATATTCAGAGACGAGGAACCCGTACGTCTTAGCATGAGCGCGTCGCTTTGGTCGATGTGGAATTCGGCGGAGAGGCTGGGAATTGTGCGGCCTTCGGCGGCAGAGTGGTCTCTGCTGATCTTATTGGGTGCCTCCCTGCTCGCGCTGCATGCCTTGCGCGAGAGTTATCTAAAAATCTGGGTTCTGGGCTGGATTGCGCTGGTCGCCTGCCGCGTCGCGGAACATTGTGTGGCGGCGAAAATTCCGTCCCCGTTTGACCAGGTAGTAGTCCAGGCTGCTTTCGTGCTGGCCGTGGGCCTGCTGGCCGGGGCAGTTCTGGTGTACGCGCGGATGCGCGACCTGATCCTTCCTTTACTGGTAATCACGCCGGTGCTGGTGGGTTTTGCCGGCGCGCGAGTGTTGTTGTGGCCAGAGTCGCTGCCTTTGCGTGTGGCCCTGGAGATCAGCTATCGCTTCATTCTGTTGACAGCTTCCGTCGCTCTGCTGAGAGCGCGGCGGGGGCGCTGGGAACCTGCCGCATGGCTGCTGGTCCTCTCGCTGCCGCTGCTGCATCTGGCGTGGTCTCCGTTGACAGATGGAGTGCCCAGCTGGGCCGCTGTAGCGATCCCCATTGCGCTTGGTTCCAGCATGTTGCTGGTTGTGCTCGATGAAGCCCGCGGACGCACCCGGCGGCTGATGGCGATGCAGGCGGTGACGGAGTCGATAGCAGGAGCTCAGCAGTATGGGCAAGTGGTGCAGTGTGCCGTCGAGGAATTGAAGTGGGCGATGAGGGTGCGCGGGGCGTGGTTCCGGTTGATTGAGAGCGGACACCTGGTCGCGACGCACGCGTCTGGGGTGTCGCCGGACTTTCTACGCGATGCAAGCTTGGCTGAGAACAGCGAGAGTGTTGCCAAAGTGCTGGGCCAAAGCAGCGCGCTGGTCACGAAATGTGGCGATGCCGGACACGAGCCGAAAGAAGCGCTGGCGAACGAGAAGATCTGCCAGGTTGTAACCGTGCCAGTGTTGGGAGGCAAGGCGCCAGTTGGATTGCTCATGTTGGGGCATTCTTTCGGGCGGCAGTGGACTGTGGAGGAACTGGACTTTCTGCAGTCGTGCGCCAAGCAACTGGCGCTAGCGGTGGAGAACTTCCGGCTGCTGGAGCAGGTTTTGCGTTCGCAGCGGCAGTGGATGAATACGTTCGATTCAATCCACGACATCATTCTGGCGCATGATGCGGATTACCGCATCATCAAGGCCAACCAGGTTTTGCTGGGACAACTTGGGAAGGCTGCGGCGGATGTGATCGGCAATTCGTGCGAGTCGGTTCTGCCCCACAAGTTCGGAGAATGGACCGGGTGCCCGTACTGCGCCATGGGCGGAGACGAAGAATTTGCGGAGGGTGCGGACCCGTGCTTTGGCGGCTTTTCGGTGGTTTCGACATCGTCGTACACCGAGCAGGGGAGCCCCCAAAAAGGAACTATTCACGTCGTCCGCGACATCACCGAGCGGCGCTCGGCAGAGGAAAAATACCGGCTGCTGTTTGAGCAGGTGCAGGAGGGCGTGTACGTAGCGAGCCCTGCGGGCACGTTGCTCGATTGCAACGATGCGTTCGTGCACATGCTGGGGTACAGCAACCGCTCGGAGATACTGGTGCTGAATCTGGAGTCGGAAATCTGTGTTGACGGCAAGCAGCGCGAGTTGTTCCGGAAAGAACTGGAGGCACACAATTTCGTCCGCAACTTCGATGTGACTTTGCGGCGGAAGGACGGAACGCTTCTGCTGGCATCGGAGAGCAGCTTTGCGACGCGCAGCGGAAGCGGGGCGATCGAACGCTACCAGGGCTTTGTGCTCGATATGACCGAGAAGCGCCGAGCCGAAGATGAGATGCAGCGGCGCAACCGCGAACTGAATGCCCTGAACGCGATGGCAGTGGTAGCGGCGCAATCGTTCGATCTTGATGAGATTTTGAACCTGACCTTGCGACAGGTGGTCACGTTGTTTGGGGCTGAGAGTGGGACCGTGTATCTGTCGGATGCGGATAATCCCACATTCCGGCGACGGGCGGCGTGGGGTCCTCGCAGCCGGGATAAGGCGCGGGCAGCGGAAATCAGCTTTGCCGAGGGCTTTGGGGATCTGGTAATGCGATCGCGGGCGGAGGTGGTCACAGCGGAGTACATGCCGCATCTGCCGCCGAGTGTGGCTGAATTTCTGCAGTCGGACAAAGACCGGTCCTGGCTGTGGGTACTGTTCTGGGCGAAAGAGAGCCCGGTCGGGCTGATGGGGCTGTGCAATCACCAGGGATATGAATACTCGAGTAACGATGAAAACCTGCTGGTTGCCATCAGCCGGCAGTTAGCCACCACCATCGAAAAAGTTCGACTCTACGAGGAGACTTGCCGGGCTTATGAAGATTTGCGCAAGACGCAGGAACAGCTGCTGCAGAGCGAAAAGATGTCAGCGGTCGGACAGCTGATTGCCGGGGTCGCGCACGAGCTTAATAATCCGCTGACTGCCATTCTGGGGTACGCACAGCTGCTGGAGACTGAGGGGCTGAATACGCGGGCGCAGGATTATGTGGCGAAATTGTTCAAGCAGGCGCAGCGGACCCATCGAGTGGTGCAGAATCTGCTGTCGTTTGCGCGGCAACGGAAGCCGCAGCGGGACGAAGTCGATATTCGCCGGGTGCTGGATGAGACGCTGGCGCTGCGCGACTACGATCTGAAGATCAATAACATTGCCGTGGAACGGGATGTTCCTGCCGAGCCGGCTGGCGTGATTGCCGACGCGCACCAGATCGAGCAGGTGTTTCTGAACATCATCAACAATGCCGTGGATGCGATTCTCGAGACCGGGCGCACCGGGAAATTAAGAATTCGTATCACGACGCAGAATGGGCACGTGTGCACTTCATTCAGCGACGATGGAGCCGGAATCAAAGATGCCAAGCGCATCTTCGATCCCTTCTATACGACCAAGAGCGTAGGTAAGGGAACGGGGCTGGGGCTCAGCATCTGCTACGGAATTGTGAAGGAACACGGCGGAGACATTACGGCGCACAACAATAGCGAAGGCGGGGCAACCATTGAAGTGCGGATTCCTGCCTCAGCGGCTGTGCCCGCGGTCGCGGAAGAGCCGAAACCGGCTCCGCGGCAACATGAAGGAGCCATCTCCGGCCGAGTGCTGCTGGTTGAGGAAGAAGAGGCTGTACTCGAATTCGAGCGCGATGTGCTAATAGGCGCGGGGGCTGCTGTCGTGACTGCGCAGAATGGAGCCGACGTCAGGACTCGCCTGCAGTCAGAGCAATTTGACGCCATTATCCTGAACGGCAAGATGCCTGATCAGTGGGGAGCGAGGGAATCCTATTCCTGGATCAAGCAGAATTGCGCCGGAATGGAAGACCACGTTCTGTACACGTTTTCGGCGGGAGTTGAGCCGAGCAACGGTCGGGCTTTCGTGCAGGAGAACAATGTTCCTTACCTGGTGAGGCCGTTCGAAGTGGCTGAACTCATCAGCCAAGCCCGGAAGTTGCTGCAGAAGGCTCTGGCGGCAGGCGCGGGCGGGGACTAGGAAGTCTCGCTTAGGCAGCGTGTACTACTCTTCTGGATTTACCAATCGGCAGATAAATCCCCAGCCTCCACCCAGTTCACTTACGGCCAAGATCAGTTCATTGCGGCCCTTTTTCAAAGCAAGATACGCGGCGTCGTTCTCCGGGTTCGCGATGCCCAAAAATCCGGGATCGCGGAATACCTGGGCACTGCGGCCGCGATAGAGCTCTAGCCATTGAGAAAAACGCTGACAGCGTCGCTGTATCCGATTTCGAGCTTCTTCACCTGCTCGCGGTCGGAATCGATGATGGTGCGAGCAAATAGCACTTGCATTCCGGGCTGCGGATCAACACGCTTCGAGAAGTCTTCCTGGAACGAGACCGTCGGATGCGGAGCCTTGCGATAACGATAGAGGACGACAAATCCCGGAGGCTCCGCTTCTATGTCTTGCCAAGTTACGGCAGCGCTTTCGGAGGGCCCACGCCACGAGAATGTCCAAGTGTTGGGCCGCCTCGGTCAGGTAGTGTGGGCCATATAAATGCCGAAAAGGCACAGGCATCCACACCGTTCCTCCGTGCCCCTTGCGTTAGACTAGCCACAGACCCATGTCCCAATTCGTTCACCTGCACCTGCACACCGACTATTCCCTGCTGGATGGCGCTTGTGACGTTGAAAAGCTCTGCCAGCACGTGCAACAGCTGGGCATGCCGGCTGTGGCAATGACCGATCACGGCAATATTTTTGGCGCGGTGCATTTTGTGAATGCGGCGCACAAGCATGGCGTTAAGCCGATCGTGGGATGCGAGCTGTACGTCTGCAGGAAAGAGGATCATCGGGCGGCTCCGGAAGGCGATACCTACAATCACCTGCTGGTGCTGGCGGAGAATGAAGAGGGATACCGAAACCTGGTGAAGATCACCTCCGAGGCTTCGTTGCACGGGTTTTATTACAAACCACGGATCAGCAAGAAATTCCTGGCGGAGCATTCGCGCGGCCTGATCGGCCTTTCCGGATGCCTGAAAGGTGAAGTCGCCGAGCGGCTGATGGAGAACAATTACGAGGCGGCGCGGACGGCGGCAGGAACCTTTGCCGATATTTTCGGGAAAAACAATTTTTTCCTGGAGATTCAGGACCAGGGACTGGAGATGGAACACCGCATCCATCCAGGGCTATTCAAGCTGGAAAAAGATATCGGGCTGCCACTGGTGGCGACCAACGACAGCCACTACCTTTGCGAGGACGACGCGCACGCGCAGGACGTGATGGTCTGCATCCAGACGGGCAAGTCGATTCGCGACACGGCGCGGATGAAGTTTGACGGCACGCAGTTTTTTGTCAAGAACCATGACGAGATGTACCGCGTGTTCAAGGACTCGCCCGAGGTGCTCACGCGCACGCTGGACATTGCCGAGCGCTGCCATTTAAAGCTGGAGAAGATTCCCAACCCGTTTCCGCAATTTGAAGTGCCTGCTGGATACACGATTGACAGCTACTTCGTCCACGTCACCCGCCAAGGGTTTGCCAAGCGACTGGAAGTCCTGCGGCCGTTGCACGAGCAGGGGAAGCTAAAGCACTCCATCACTGATTACGAGCAGCGGGTAGAGCGCGAGCTGGCGATCATTCAGCAGATGAAGTTCCCGGGATATTTCCTGATCGTGTGGGACTTCATCCGCTATGCCAAGGAACGCGGAATTCCGGTTGGGCCGGGCCGTGGATCAGCGGCGGGTTCGTTGGTTTCCTACGCGCTCGGGATTACCGATATTGATCCCCTGCAGCATGAATTGCTGTTCGAGCGCTTCCTGAATCCGGAGCGCGTGTCGATGCCTGATATCGACATTGACTTCTGCATGAACCGGCGCAGCGAGGTGATCGATTACGTTACCCAGAAATACGGGCGAGATAATGTCGCCCAGATCATTACGTTTGGCACCATGGCGGCGAAGGCCGCGATTAAAGATGTAGGCCGGGCGATGGACATACCGTATGCCGACGTGGACCGCATCGCGAAGATGGTTCCGGCGCAGCTCAACATTACGCTCGACAAAGCGATTGAGGAATCCCCGCAACTGAACGAGGCCTACGCTAAAGATGCGCAGGTGCGGGAGTTGCTGGATACGGCGAAGAAGCTGGAAGGACTGGTGCGGAATTCGGGAGTGCATGCTGCTGGGGTAGTGATCTCGCCGCGCCCGCTGACCGATCTGGTGCCGTTGCATCGCACCAAAAACGACGAAATCGTTACTGCCTTCGACATGGTGGCCATCGAGAAGATGGGCCTGCTGAAGATGGACTTCCTCGGCCTGACCACGCTCACGATTTTGACCGATGCCTTGAAACTGATCGAGCAGAAGCGCGGAACTCCACTGACGCTGCAAGAGATTCCGCTGCAGGACGAAGAGACGTACCGCGAGGTCTTCCACAAGGGTCTGACCTCAGGCGTGTTCCAGTTTGAATCGCATGGCATGCGTGACGTGCTGCGGAAATACCAGCCTAATTTTATTGAAGACCTCACGGCTCTGAACGCACTCTACCGGCCCGGCCCGATTCAGGGCGGGATGATTGACGACTTCGTGGATCGCAAGCACGGGCGCAAGAAAGTTGAGTACGACCTGCCGGAACTGAAGGAGATTCTGGAAGAGACGCTGGGCGTGATCGTGTATCAAGAACAGGTGATGCAGATCGCGAACCGGATAGCGGGATATTCGCTGGGTGACGCCGACCTGCTGCGTCGCGCCATGGGCAAGAAGAAGCCGGAGGAAATGGCGCAACAGCGGGAGCGCTTTATCGAAGGTGCGGCGCAGCGGAAATTCCCGCCGAAGAAGATTGAGAAAATTTTCGATTTGATGGCGCAGTTCGCGGGCTACGGGTTCAACAAGTCGCACTCGGCAGCTTACGCGTTGCTGGCGTATCACACAGCGTACTTGAAGACGCATTATCCCGTGGAATTCATGGCGGCGCTGCTGACGTCGGTGACCGGATCGACCGACGACGTCGTGAAGTACATCAACGAATGCCGCGAGATGGGAATTGCCGTCGAGGCACCCGATATCAATGTTTCCGACGCGAACTTCACTCCCCATGAAAGCAACATTCGCTTCGGGCTGGCGGCGGTGAAGAACGTGGGTGGGAATGCGATTGAATCAATCGTGGCTGCGCGCAAAAAACTGGGACGCTTCAAGACGATTTTCGAGTTCTGCGAAAACGTCGACCTGCGGCTGCTGAACAAGCGTGTGATCGAATCGCTGATCAAGAGCGGGGCCATGGGCTCGATGGGCCGCCGTGCCCAACTCATGACCGTGCTTGATAAGGCGATGGAGCAGGCACAGAAAGTGCAGCGCGACGCTGAATCCGGACAGCACGGGCTGTTTGGCGTCTTCCAGGAAGAGCATGCGGGGGACGACAATCATAAGCTGCCCAACGTGCCTGACTGGGAGGAGCACACTCGGCTCTCGGCGGAGAAAGAAATTCTCGGCTTTTTCATCTCCGGCCACCCGTTGGAGAAGTACAAGGACAAGTTGCAGGATCTGCAGGCGCTTAGCATCGAAGAGATTGCCGGCATGACCAAGTCAACCGGCAAAGATGAAACGCTGGTGACGGCCGGGATCATCAGCAACGTGCGCGTGCTCAAGTCGAAGAAGGGAGACTTCTACGCACAGTCCACGCTCGAGGACATGTCCGGGTCGATCGACATGATCGTCTTCCCCGAGGCGTTTAAGCGCATCGGGGAGAAGGTGAAACTGGAAGTGCCTGTGCTGGTCAAAGCTGGGGTTCGCATCGAAGAAGGAGCGAACCCGAAGATTACGGCTGCCGAGATCATGCCCCTGGAAGAGGCCAAGGTGCCGCTGCCGCGTGCGATTCGCATCCGGGTAACGGTGGATAGCGCCGGCGAAAGTACGGTTGACGATCTTCATGCCCTGTTTTCCGAGCGCAAGGGGGAGGCCAGGGTGCTGTTTGATATTGAGCGGCAGGGCGATTTCATGGTGGTTATGGAGGCGGACGGCTATAATGTGCTTCCAGATCGCAACTTCATCGCCCGGGTCGAACAGCTATGCGGGCGCGGCAGTGTTCGCATTATCAGCTGAAGAATCGCATGGCACCTACAGAAAAAGCGCAGCAGGAACTGGAACAGATCGAGCGGCAAGTGGCAGAGATGGAGTCGAATGGTCCAACCGACGCCACTCGGCGGGAGATCGCCAAACTGCAGGAGCGCATTGAGACGCTGCGCCGCGAGATGAACACCCCGCCTACGGCGTGGCAAAAGGCGGAACTGGCGCGGCACCCGCAGCGGCCGCAGACGCTGGATTACATCGAGCGCGTGTTCAGCGACTTCAGTGAGATTCATGGCGACCGCAGCTTTGGCGACGACGCAGCCATCGTCTGCGGTATGGCCCGATTTCATGGCGAAGAAGTACTCGTCATTGGGACACAAAAGGGACGCGACATGAAGCAGCGCGTCTTCCGCAATTTCGGTACCCCCCACCCGGAGGGCTACCGGAAGGCGATCCGCGTGATGAAGGTTGCCGAGAAGTTCAAACGGCCTATATTCACATTGATCGATACCGACGGCGCCTATCCCGGAATCCATGCGGAAGAACGGGGCCAAGCCGAAGCCATTGCTCACAACTTGCGCGAGATGGCGCGCCTGGAAGTGCCCATTATTGCCACGGTCATAGGAGTCGGGGGGAGCGGAGGGGCGCTTGCCATTGCTGTCGCCGATCGCGTGTTGATGATGGAGAACTCGATCTATTCGGTGATCTCTCCCGAGGGCTGCGCAGCCATCATGTGGCGGGATGCCAGCAAGAAAGAACTTGCCGCCGAAGCCATGCGGATCACGGCAACCGACCTGCAGGAACTGGGTTGTATCGACGACATTGTTCCTGAGCCGGAGGGCGGGGCTCATCGCGACCATGAAGCCGCCGCCAATCTGCTGGACGTCAGCCTACAGAAACATTATGCCGAGTTGAAGAAGATCCCGGCGTCCGAATTGGTCGCATCACGATATAATAAGTTCCGGACGATCGCCCAGTTCTTCAAGACCGACTAGGCCGCGAACTTCTTCCCGCGTTTCTCAAGCAGGTTCCTCCGGGCCGCAGACGGGCGATTTGCCCAACTGATCAGCGCCGCCGCCGTATAATGAATGTTTGCTCCTTCGCAATCCATAACTCCGGGCGAGTGGTTTCGCCCGCTCATTCAAGGAAGGTGTAGGGATGGCCACAACGGATGTAGTGCCCCGGGGATCGTCCGGCGGCACCGGGCAAAAGCGGATCGTCAACGACATGAGCATTCAGGTTGCGACGGTCAACGGGTCGGGTTCGCAGAGTTCCAATACAGTTCTGTTGCGCAGCATTTTCCAGATGGGCGTGCCGGTCTCCGGCAAGAACATGTTCCCGTCGAACATTGCGGGACTGCCTACCTGGTACACAATTCGCGCCAACAAGAACGGGTACATCGGGCGAAAGAAGGAGATCGACTTTCTTGTGGCGATGAATCCAGAGACGGCGACGGAAGACACGATGTCGCTCGCGCCGGGCGCGTCCGTGCTGTATGACGAACCGCTGCAACTGCACAAACTCCGCAATGACCTGATTTTTTATTCCGTGCCATACGACAAAATCGTGGCGCAGGTGTGTCCGGAGGCGAAGCTGCGGAAACTGGTGAAGAACATGGTTTATGTGGGCGTAGTCGCATGCCTGCTGACCATCGACATGGAGGAAGTGGAGAAAGCGATCCGAAAACAGTTCGCGAAGAAAGTTAAGGCCGCCAATCTGAACCTGGCGGCGGCACAGGCCGGGTTCGAGTACGCCAAAACCAATCTTCAGAAGCGCGGCGTGTTCTACATCGAGCGCATGGACAAGACCGCGGGCAAGATCATCATCGATGGCAACTCGGCTGCGGCCTTGGGCTGCATGTTTGCGGGATGCACGGTGGTGACGTGGTACCCGATTACGCCTTCGTCGTCACTGGTAGAAACGATGATCGACTACATGAAGGAGTACCGCATCGGTCCAGACGGCAAAGCGACCTTCGCGATCGTGCAGGCGGAGGACGAACTGGCGGCGATCGGCATGGTCATTGGGGCGGGCTGGGCAGGAGCGCGCAGCATGACGGCAACTGCCGGACCTGGAATTTCGCTGATGTCGGAGTTCGCTGGTCTTGCTTACTACGTCGAAGTTCCCGGAGTGATCTGGGATATCCAGCGCGTCGGGCCATCCACGGGACTTCCCACGCGGACTTCGCAAGGCGACATTCTTTCGACTGCGGTTCTTTCGCACGGCGATACCAAGCACATCCTGCTGATTCCCTCCTCGGTGGAGGAATGCTTCACCATGGCGACAGAAGCGTTCAATCTGGCGGAACAGTTCCAGACCCTGGTGTTTGTAATGTCAGATCTGGATTTGGGCATGAACAATTGGATGTCGGATCCGTTCCAGTATCCAACCACGCCGATCAACCGCGGCAAGGTATTGGGCAAGGAAGATCTGGACAAGCTGGGAGGATTCGCGCGTTACAAGGATGTGGACGGCGATGGCATCGGATATCGGACGCTTCCAGGCACGCCTCATCCCGCTGCGGCATACTTTGCGCGAGGCAGCGGACACAATGAGCGCGCGCAGTATAGCGAACGCGCTGACGACTTCGAGAACAACATGGAGCGGCTGAACAGGAAATTTGAGACAGCGCGCTCGTTCGTGCCGCGGCCGGAGATCGTGAAAGGAAATAGCGCAAAGATCGGGATTATCGGTTATGGCACCTCGCACTGGGGGATCACGGAGAGCCGCGACCAGATGCGCGAGGAATACGGCATCGAGACGGACTATCTGCGGCTGCGGGCTTATCCGTTCACGCGCGAAGTGCACGAATTCATCGACCAGCATGAGCGCATTTACGTCGTCGAGCAGAATCGTGACGCGCAGATGCTCAGTCTGTTGAAGCTCGATGTGAAGCCCGAGTTGATTACGCGACTGCGCAGCATCGCTCACATTACCGGACTGCCGCTGGATGCGCGGTCCATCACCGACGAATTGACCAGTATGGAGGGCAAGTAGATGTCGTCCACCACCGTTGAGCCCGGAACCACCGGCCCGGGACCGAAGACCAACCGCATCGGACTGACTGTTGTCGAGTACAAGGGAGGAAAGACCACCCTGTGCGCGGGATGCGGGCACAACGCAATTTCCGAGCGCATTATCGAAGCCATGTACGAGATGGGCGTGGAACCTGAGTTCGTGATCAAGCCCAGCGGAATTGGCTGCTCGTCGAAAACTCCTGCCTATTTCCTGAGCCGTTCGCACAGCTTTAATGCCGTCCACGGGCGCATGCCTTCGGTGGCGACCGGAGCCATGCTGGCCAACCGAAAGCTGATCTGCATTGGCGTGAGCGGGGATGGCGATACCGCTTCAATCGGCATTGGACAATTCGTGCACCTGATGCGGCGCAATCTTCCGATCATCTACATCATTGAAGACAACGGAGTGTACGGTCTGACCAAGGGGCAGTTCTCTGCAACCGCCGATCTAGGCTCGAAGTTGAAGACCGGTGTGGTGAATGATCTTCCGCCCATCGACACCTGCGCGCTGGCGATTCAACTGGGGGCAACCTTGGTGGGACGCTCGTTTTCGGGCGACAAGCGCCAACTCAGCGCCATGCTGAAGGCCGCGATCGCGCATAAGGGGACGGTGATGCTCGACGTGGTTTCTCCCTGCGTGACGTTCAACGATCACGAGGGCTCGACCAAGTCTTACAAGTACGTGAAGGAGCATGAGGAGACCCTGCAGGACGTCAGCTTCGTGCCGCATTTTGAAGACATCAACGTTGAGTATGATCCGGGATCGACCGTTGCGGTTACGATGCATGATGGATCGCGCCTGCATCTCCGCAAGCTGGAAGAGGATTACGATCCCACGGACAAGATTCGGGCGATGACTCGTTTAGCTGAGGCGCACGACAAGGGCGAGGTGCTGACTGGCATCTTCTACGTCAATCCTGAGGCACCGAACTTTCTCGAGATGTTGAACGTGGTGGATCAGCCTCTGGCTACGCTGCCTGATTCCGTGACCAGGCCCGGCAAGGAAGTGCTGGACGCCTGCATGGAAGAATTGCGCTAGCGCCCGTTACCGGCGGCAAGGCCATCTGCCTGACGAACAACTCTAACCACATATCGGCGGTGAAGTTCGTGGTTGAGTGCAGTGTCTAAGCGCTTTTGCGCTTTCGTTCGCCGGTGTGCTCCGGATTTTCGCCGGGCTCCGGAAAATCCGTATCCGCATCTTTCAGCATTGGGTCTTGATCACGATGTCCCAACTGTCCCTGTAAGCCGGCGTTTCCGGAAATCTTGTGATCTTCGGTTTCCATTGCGCCTTTCTCCATATCCTGGTCCACTTCTTTATGTGCCATGAATGCGACCTCTGCGAAGATTTGCGGGTATGAAACAGAACACTGTGAGCCCGCCCTCAATCAGGAGTCTATTCGCAAGCGCGATTGAATAAAATAGTATTTTCCGGCGTGGTTTCCCCGGAAAGAGGGTATATGAAAAAATTCGTTTTGATGCTGCTGGCAGCGAGTTTCCTGCTGGGCGGAACGTTAGCTGCGGAGAGTTCGCATCCACAGCTAACGGCGGTGAAGCATAAGGTTCACAAGCACAAAGCGCACAAAGTGGTAAAACACAAAACTCCCAAGCGCACTCATAACCCAATCTGGCTGCGGATTACCCCCGGGTGGTCGAGACTCCCAGCTTGCGCATTCTCTCGCGAGCCTGCAGAGCTTCCGGGGAATGTGGATAGCGCTGCACCACATGCCGTAGTTCAGTAACGCCGTCATCCTGCTTGCCCAGTTCGATGAGCGCGAAGCCCTTCTTTAACTGCGCTGATGCGGCTTTGTTACCGCTGGGAAAATTCTGCAGAACCTGATCGTAGCTCTGGACCGCTTGCTGGTAGTTCGCTGCCCGAAACTGGATCTCGCCGAGGTAGAAGTAGCAGTTTCCAGCGAGATCGGTATTGGGATAGAACTTCAAATAGTCGCTGAATTCCTGAGAAGCCAAGTCACTCTTGCCACCTGTGTAATCGCGCACCGCGTTGTTGTAGAGGACGTCCGGCGGCGGCGCATTCGCGGCCGCTTGCGCTTCGGCCTGATGCTGCGCCTGGGTTGCCTGGATGCTCTGCTGTGCGGCCTGCATATCTTCCAGCTGTTTGGTCACCTTGGCCAGCCGGACTTTAATTTCATCCATCGTATCGTTTAATGACTGGATCTGGCCGGAGAGTTGATCGACCTTGGATCCACCATCCGACTGCTGTTTCTGTAAGGCAGTCTGCAGGGAGTTCAGAGCGTTGGCCACTTTGTTGACCGCATCCGTGTCCTGCTCAACGAGGTTGCGCATAACGCCCATACGCTCGTCAAAGCTGCGCTGCATGGCCGTCATTTGCTCCTGCAGTTGCTGCACCTGAGTCTGTAACTGGACCATCTCTTTGTTGACGCCCCACGCAGGAGAGACTGTCAAACAGAGCACCGACAACAGCGCAAGAACCGCGGAAATACGATGTGGTTTCATAGGGAATCCCTGAACATTTAGATGCATTGATTGTCCCACAGAGTGAGGCGATTCGGCCCAGAAAGGAGCCGGCTGAACCGCAAGATTCAACCTCGGAAGGGCAACCACTTGCGTTCGCTTGGCTAACTGCCGGGCGGACCCTTCGGCTTAGCTTGGGTCCGCCCAACGTATTCGATGGGAACGCC
>JBKOUZ010000205.1:0-8468 GCA_046723715.1 Acidobacteriota bacterium
CTCCACCACCTTGTCTACTTTGCGCTTGCTCAGGTCAAATTTATGAAGAGTCTGGGGGACGTTGGGATAGTCGTCTTCAACAACCACCATCGGTCCTTCGGCAAGGAACAAAATGCCCGTCTTTCCCGCTTGCATTCCAAAGTAGTTCTTGGCGGGAATGGGAAGCGAGAGAATGCGCTGGCCGATGCCGTCGATGTCGACTTTGACCACCACCGGGTCGTCTTTTTTGTCTTTGTCCTTGTCCTTGTCGTCGGACTTTTTGTCATCGGCGGCGGTTTTGGCGTCTGCCTTCTTCTTGTCTTTTGCTTTCTCTTTGTCCTCGTTCTTGCTCTTCTCTTTATCCTGATCCGCCTTTTTTTCCTCTTTGGGCTTCTCTTCATCGCTTTCGGGAGCCAGCGGCGACTTCTCGTCTTTACTCAGGACTGCAAGATAGACACTGCGGGTGACGCGATGCTCCTGGCTCGACATGTCGAGTCCCGCAGTGGTGAGGCCGGTGTTGGTCGAAGCCGTAAAGTACAGATACTTGCCGTTCTTGTCGAACACTGGGCTGACGGCATCACTCATCCCATCGGTGACCTGAAAGAATTTGCTCTGCTCGAGTGAATAAAGAAAGATCGCGTGCTGACCGCTGGGCAGTTGCTTGGAGTAGGCGAGCCACTTGTTGTCAGGAGACCACGTCTGGCCGAGCTGTGTCGGCCCAAAGCCTCCAAAGTAATCGTTGTCGACCAGCTTCGGTGTCGGCCTGTCCAGATCGAGATACCACAACTGAAGGCGTTTGTCGGTATAGGCAATCTTTTTGCTGTCCGGCGACCACGTCGGTGTATAGAAAAACGAGGGCGGGTTCCCCAGGTTAATGTGCCGCACCGTTCCCAGCCCGTTCTGATCACGGATACACAGTTCGTATTCGCCGGATTCGTCGGAGAAATAGGCAATCGATTTCCCGTCAGGAGACCATGACGGATCGCGATCGGCCACCGCCGGACTGTTCGTCAAGTTGCGAATATCACCTTTATCGGTGGGGACGGTAAAGATCTCTCCCCAGGCTTCGAAAATGGCACGCGCTCCGGTGGGAGAAATTCCGAAGTTTTGAACACGCTTGGGTTCGATTTTTGCGAAGTGCGGACGAACCGCCTCCAAATCGCCTTTAATCTGAATATTGACGTTGTGCGCCTGATGCGAGTGCAAGTCGTAGAGCTTAATTGCTCCAAATTGCTCGATGACAATTGCGTCAGGACCCGCCGACGCTGCCTTGAAGTCGAAACCATCGCTGTGCAGCGCTTCGCTGACCTCTTTCGTCTGTGTGTTATAGGCAAATAAGCTCACAGGCCCATTTCGATCCGAGAGGAAGTAAATGCTGTCGCCGGCCCACATGGGCTGGTGGTCATCGGAGTTCTCCCGCGGTATTTTCACTATGCTGGAATCCTTCAGGTCGGCAATCCAGATCGGGCTGGTTTGGCCACCGCGATAACGTTTCCAGGCCTGTTGCCACTTGGGATGAGGAACGTACGCCAAATGCGTTCCATCGGGAGAAAACGAGGCATCTTCGGCAATCGGCAGGGGCAGCGTAACCGGAAGCCCGCCTTGCACGGGAACTTTGTAGAGCTGATCCTCGAAATGGACAAAGCTGTTTCCCCAGGAGTTAAACAGAACGTTTTTGCCGTCGGGGGTCCAACCGGCAACGTATTCCTCAGCAGGGTGGTACGTCAGACGCCGCGGCACTCCTCCCTCCGCCGGAATTACAAAGACGTCGCGATTGCCGTCATATTCACCGGTGAAAGCGATCTGTGTGCCATCAGGCGAAAAATAGGGCAGCGCTTCGATACCGACGCCGGATGTTAACTGGCGCGCTTCCCCGCCCTCGCGGCTGACAATCCAGAGATCGCCGCCATAATTAAAAACAATTTGTGTTTTGCTGACGGTGGGAAAACGCAGGAGCAATTGCGGATTAGGCTCGGCGGCCTGTGTAAAAAAAGGTACAAAAAGGATTGAGCAAACGAAGAGCACCTTACGCATTTGACGCTCCAAAGTGGCGTGTAAAAGAGAAGGGGAATCTTAGTTGGGGTGGCGATAGAGGTCAAGGCTAACGCGTGCATCCTAGCATCGTGCTGGAGCATCCAAGGGTGCTAAGTATGCCTTCCACACAACTTCGTCCGAGTCTCCACCCGCGTGATTTCGCGCAGGCGTGGTGGCGCATTCTCAACGGACATGTTCCCATGCTCTCCATCGAGATCACGCGCGAGTGTCCCTTGAGCTGCCCCGGATGTTATGCCTACGGAGACAGTCATCTCGGGGGCGGAACAACTCTGCGGGAGTTGAGCGATTTTCGCGGAGATTCGCTGGTAAAAGGCGTTCTCGACCTGGTGCACCGTCACAAGCCCCTGCACGTATCTCTAGTCGGCGGCGAGCCGATGATTCGGCATCGCGAACTGTCACAGATACTGCCGGCGCTCAGCGAAATGGGCGTTTTCACGATGGTGGTAACCAGCGCAGTGATCGCAATTCCCCAGGAGTGGATGGAGATACCCCGACTGCGTGTTGCGGTTTCGGTTGACGGATTACCAGAACACCACGATGTCCGGCGCAAGCCCGCAACCTACGAACGCATTCTGAAAAATATCGCGAGCCGTTCTGTCAATGTGCATTGGGTAATCACGCGCCCCATGCTGGCGCGGCCTTCCTATCTTGAAGAGTATGTGGCGTTCTGGAACGCGCAAAAAGAAGTCGATCACATCTGGGTGAGCCTGTACAGTCCGCAATTAGGCGAAGAAAGTCCGGAGCGGCTCTTGCCGGCAGATCGCGAGCGCGTCGCCCTGGAGCTTCCGAAATTGAGCAAGCAATATCCAAAGCTATTGTTGCCTGAAGGGATGGCGCGGGCGTTTGTGAATCCGCCAAAGAATCCAGGTGACTGCGTTTTCTCAAAAATGTCGCTGAACTACTCGGCTGATTTGCGGACGCACGTCGAGCCGTGCGTGTTCGGAGGTAATCCTGATTGCAGCCAGTGTGGGTGCAGCATCAGCAGCGCTTTGCACTGGGTTCGCGACCTGAAAGTTGTTGGATCGCTAAAGGTAGGACACCTGGTGCAAGGTTCGCTGGCGGTCGGTTCAGCAGTGAAGAAATTCCGCCATGATGGTGATGCGGCGAATCGGTGGCAAGGAGTACGGCTAAGCAATGATAAGACGCCCTTAGTGCATATCCACGCGCAAGGAGAAGGGGACCCCCTGTAATTCCTGCTGCGTCGAGCGCAAATTGAAAATCACACTTGCTCTGTTGGACCGTTCGCCTCTTTCCAGCCTTTGAATCCGCCGCCAAGGTGCGACACGCGCTCCAGGCCCATGCTCTGGGCAGTGTCAGCCGCCAGTGCGGACCGCCCGCCGCTTGCACAATAAAAAAGCACCTTCTTGCCGGAAGAAAACACGGGATTGTGATACGGAAGCGTGGGATCGAGCACAAATTCCAGCATCCCGCGATTGACGTGCACCGCGCCCGGAATCTTGCCATCACGCTGCAACTCGGAACTATCCCGCAGGTCCACGAAGACTGTGTCTGGATCGTTCAGCATCTCCCTTGCTTCCTGTGCGGAAACCGTTTTGATGCGGGAACTTGCCTGAGTAACCAACTCTCTGGCGCTCCTCATCAGTCAACTCCTTCAATGCCGGATTATAGGAAGATGCTGAATGAAGGGTCAATCCCGGGGTGCCGGAATTTGGCACGGAACTAGCTCTTTCCCTTGCCCTTGCCGGGTAGCCCGGCGGGGTTCTCGTGTGTGCGCTCGCGGAAATTTCCGCGGAGTCCGGCAGCCAAGCCAACGCTCGATTCGCCGAACTTGTCCCGCAGCTTGTCGGCCGCGGCAAGCGCATTTCTCCAGCGCTGCTGGCGCGTACCGTCGAGCAGGTCGATCTGTGCTGCATGCGTGGTGAAGGAGGAAGCCTGCACCCCCAGCAGGCGCACTTCGATGCCCTTCTTCCAGTGTTTTCTGAACAAGGCGCGAATCTGTTCGAATATCTCCGTATCCAGCTGAGTTGGATCAGGGAACGAGTGTGCGCGCGTAATGGTTGTGAAATCCTTGTAACGCAACTTGAGTTGCACCGTGCGGGCATGAAAGTTGGCTTCACGCAGCCGTCTTCCAACCATTTCGGAAAGCCGCATCAAGGTCGATTCCAGTTGAGCGGAATCGGCAGTGTCGTGATTGTAGGTGTGCTCATGGCTAATCGATTTCGCATCGATGTCAGCGCCGACCTCGCTGTCAAACCATCCGCCCGCGTCTTCGCCGCGAGCCTTACCCGCCAGAGCCAAGCCCCATTTTCCGAAACGCTCACTCAATTCTGATTCCTCGAGCCGAGCAAGGTCTCCCACCTTCTTAATGCCCAGCGCGTGGAGGTGAGCTTCCATCACCTTGCCGACACCGGGAATTTCACGAATGTCCAGCGGCGCGAGAAACTTTGCTTCTTCCCCGGGTATGATCCAGAGAACTCCGTTCGGCTTGGCTTGCGCTGAAGAAACCTTCGCGATCAGGCGTGAGCTGCCGATGCCAACTGAGCAGTTCAATCCTGTCTGAGACTTCATCCGCCGGTGCAGGTTATCGGCCGCCCTGATGGAGGGTCCATGCAACCGCTCCGTACCAGTCATATCAAGGTAAGCCTCATCGATGGAGGCCATTTCGACCTGCGGAGTGAACGTGCTCAAGACTTGGAAAACTTTTTCGGAGCACTCGCGGTAGCGTTCTGGATGGCCGTCGACAAAGATGGCATGCGGGCAATGTTTTGCGGCAGTGCGAAGAGGCATGGCCGAGTGCACGCCAAACTTGCGCGCCTCATATGAAGCAGCGGATACCACGCCACGCTCGTCTCGCTGCCCACCCACTACGACCGGCTTACCCTTCAATGACGGATCATAGAGCTCTTCCACAGAGACAAAGAATGCATCCATATCCACATGAAAAATGGTGCGGCGAGCAACGGGTTGATCGGCAGCAGCCATCTTGTACAAAATTTTAGCAGCCCGGCTCAGTAGTCAGTACCATGCCACCGACGCATTGCCCTGCTTACTTCTGGCGTCAATACAGAACACGATGTAGTTTGCGGCAATTGTGCGTATCCGCAAGCTGAATTTACAATAAATCTTTACGCATCTATACCTGAACCAGACAGTAATTCTCGCGCGACCAGTCATCTAACTCCGGATGCCTGGAAACGCGCCAATTCTGCCCTTGCAAGTCGACAAGCCAGAAGTCTCGCGCGGCGCAGTTCGCTCCGGAGCACAAATACGCACGCGCATTATCTTCGGCCTCATAACGGCATTCATCGCAAGCGTGTCGTTCCAAGGTTGTTCGCGAAAAGCAAATTCTCCCCCGCCCGACGGAGCGGCATTGTTTGTGCAAAGGTGTGCCGGCTGCCACAGTCCGGGCAATGATATGCGTGCTCCACAACCCGCGGCACTGCACTTGATGTCACAACGTTTTATTCTGGCAGCGCTGAATTCGGGCAGGATGAAGTTTGAAGCCAAAGGGCTCACCAAGGCGCAGAAGCTTGCCATTGCAAGTTATGTGGCTGCACCGGATTCGCCCGTGGTCGCCTTCACGGGTTATTGCGCGCGCGATCTGGATCCGCCAGCACATCCGCCGGTATGGAACGGCTGGGGTGCCGATCCGGGCAATAGCCGCTATCAATCGCGACGTTCAGCGGGTCTTGACCGGAGCGGCGTCAGTAATTTGAAACTGAAGTGGGCCTTCGGCTTTCCCGGGGCAGCTGCAACATTCGGCCAGCCCACCTCGTACGTAGGAAGACTGTTTGTGGGCAGCGAAGACGGCACTGTCTATGCGCTTGACGCTGCGACCGGATGCCTGTGGTGGATGTTCAAAGCCTCTGCCACCGTGAAAACCGCAATTTCAGTCGGCAATGGTGGAAAAGCCGCCTTTTTCGGCGATACGAACGGCAATGTGTACGCTCTGAAGGTCGCGGATGGTTCGGTGATCTGGGAAGTGCATCCCGACCCTCATCCGGCCGCGCGCATCACAGGATCGCCTCTGCTGATCGGAACACGCCTTTACGTGCCCATCTCTTCCGGCGAAGAGGGTGCATCGGCAAATCCCTCATATCCCTGCTGCACGTTTCGCGGCAGCGTGATCGCGCTGGATACAGCCACCGGCAAGCAAATCTGGAAGGGCTACACCATTGCGGAGGAGCCCAGGCCGACGCGCAAGAATGCACAAGGTGTGCAATATTTTGGGCCATCCGGCGCTGCCGTGTGGTCTTCTCCTACCGCCGACTTGAAAGCAAAAGCCATTTATGTAGCCACGGGAAACAACTATTCCGATCCTTCGACCGACATGTCAGACGCGGTGGTCGCGTTCGATATGGTCACGGGAAAGCGGCTCTGGTCGCGCCAACTCATGCCCAAGGACGTGTGGAACAGTGGTTGCGTTGCCGAGAAGAGAGATAACTGCCCGGCGCAGCGTGGGGACGATTATGATTTCGGGGCTCCGCCAATGCTGCAATCTCGGGCGGATGGTCGAAGGATCCTGTTGGCAGCGCAGAAATCTGGCGTCGTTTATGCCCTGGACCCCGACAATCACGGTCGCATCCTGTGGAAGAGTCGGATCGGAAAAGGCGGCCCTCTGGGAGGTGTTGAATGGGGCGGCGCCGCAAACGGCCGGCATGCATTTTTCCCGCTTTCAGATTTCGACTTTGACAATCCAAATGTGGGGGGCGGAATGTTCGCCCTGGATTTGCTTACGGGAAAACAATTGTGGCACATTGCCCCGCCGAAACCTGCTTGCGCCGGGCAATACGGCTGCAGCCCCGCTCAAATGGCGCCTCCTACGCTGATTCCAGGAGTCGTATTCGCTGGTTCCCTCGATGGTCATCTGCGAGCCTATGACACGCGGCGCGGGGACGTCCTTTGGGATTTCGATACCGCCCAGTCTTTCAAGACCACCAACGGAGTACCGGCCCACGGCGGTTCGTTGAATGGCGCTGGTCCCGCTATCGTCAGCGGCATGCTATTTGTGAACACCGGCTACACCAATGCCATGGCGGGCAACGTTCTGCTCGCGTTCGGATTGGACGAGGACAAGAGACCTGCGAGAACCGCCCCCAACAAGAAACCTCTCCTGACTGCGCAGACGCGGCTCAACCAATGAGCGTTTGGTCCTGATGTTGAGAACGGCGTGCAATTGAGAAGCGAGTGCGAGCGTTCGGCTCGCGCGGCTCTGCTGCGAAACACTGGCATAATGTGTGGGGTCAGCCTGATTTCTTGTCCGGGAACGGTCACGACGTGCGCGTCCATGTCGACGCGGAAATCGCCGGCCTCAAGCACTCCACCCGCTTCGGCCTGCGCGTCTTCATAGGACAGCTGCGAAAGAAAATAGAAGCGGATCCCTCGAAAGCTCGCTACATAGTGACTGAGCCCTGGATCGGGTATCGGTTCGAGCCGGGAGAGTAACCTGCTCAGCTGTTCGCCGTCTCTCCTGATATGTCACCGATTTCGTGGTACTTGTTGGCTTCGTTCGGCAGAACTCCCGAATCTTGCGAAAGTACCGGACCTGGCGGAACACAGGGGATAGCCGCAAACGCATCGTGCAACTGATTGCAACCCTACCGGTGCATCACTCACAGTGAGGTGCCTCGCAGCGACGTCGTAACGCGGCGTTGATCTGAAAAAAAACTCTTCGGTGCCATACGCATCTGCAATACTTGAAGGAAGACAACCTACTTTGCTTCCGTAGGTTTTCCCGGAAGAATTGTTGATCCGTCTATGACTTCGGCTTCAGGCTTAGGTTTTTCCCCAGAATTGCCTACCGTAAGGTTCACATCCAAAACAGCAGGCGCTTGCACGACCTCTCCCTTTCGCATGCGTTGTTGCCTTTCAAGTTCGTGTAGAGTTCGCAAGAACTTGTTCAAAGCAGTTGTTCCGTACCGTTGATGGAGACGGACCAGTGTCTCTGCGGCCTCGGCCGGAAGCCGAGGTTTGACGACGCCTTCAAAAAAAGGAGGAGGAGCCGGATACTCAATCGACTGATCGATGAAGTTTGCTTCCATTGCATTCCCACGGTTCACACAAGTTAATGCTGCAGCGATATTTTGGACCAGTGCCAATTCAATTACGCCTACGGGCTTTTTCTCCTCCAATAATTTTGGCAGAAGCTCTTTGCATTCCGGAGAGTCAAGCATCGAGATATTCGCCGCCCGCAATCCGTGCTTCCACGCGTTTTTTCTTGTGCGACTCGTATCATGCGGACCACACGATTTCTTGGCATTTTCTTTGTTCGCAGCGATTTTCCTCTTGCTGGTGGCGTTCTTTTGGTTTTCAGTTTGGCAGGTCATCGCTTGAACATGTCCAGTTGCTCGTAGAGTCGTTCGGCCCGACGCCGCACGCCGGCTTCCCGAATCTTGGCCAGCCACTGGGCTCGATGCCGACGATAGTAGACATCTCTTCCCCCACAGGGAATCGCCCAGCTGCGATACACCGCT
>JBKOUZ010000252.1:0-4945 GCA_046723715.1 Acidobacteriota bacterium
CCCGCACCACCAGCGCCTCTTCGTAATACGACCGATTGAATATCCCAATCCGTCCGCGCTCCGGCAACGACCTCGTCGTCCGCCACAAAAAATCGTGATCCAGTTCCTCGGCCGACGGCGTCTTGAACGAAAACACCTGGCACCCCTGCGGATTCACCCCCGACATCACGTGCTTGATAGCGCCGTCTTTCCCCGCCGCATCCAACGCCTGAAAAATTAGAAGCAGAGCCCAATTGTCCTGGGCATAGAGCATGTCCTGCAATTCGGCTGTACGCTCAATTCCCGCTTGGAGCGCCTTGGCCGCGTGCTCTTTCGCACGCCATTCCCCAGTGTCGGCAGGATCGAAATCCTTCAGCCGGAAGTCTTTTCCATCCTCGATGCAGAACTTATGGGCTAACTTCTCCGCCTTCTTCTTCATGAATTCTCCATGCGCGACGCGTGATGCTAAGTGCACAGGGCGAGACGCTTCTGTATGATTGTCGCACCAGCTCGGCTCGATCACATTCTCAACCTGGACGACAGGAGTTTGCCAATGAAACCGCTGTCTATGTTCGGAGTCTTGTTGCTGATCCTGGGCGCCTTGGCTTTTGTAATCCCCGTTCCCCACCGTGACGATCATTCCTTAAAAGTCGGAGATGCCAAAGTTACTCTTCAAACCGAGAGCCGCGAAAAGCTGCCTCCCGCGGTCGGCATCATTCTGATCGGCGGCGGAGTTCTCGCCCTGGTCCTCGGCATGCGCAAGAATTAGTCCGAGGCCTCGTGTTCGAATCCGAATTCCTCACGTCCGCCGATCAGAGCAAAGAAGCGTACATTCGGCTGATTTCGCGAGCGGCTGAGATTCTCTGCGAGTTCTTCCCAGACCGGCCCTACAACGGCGCGACGGCTCGCAGCTTAATGGACTTGATCCCTTCCGATTTCCTGCCCGGCGAGCAGCGCTCCGCAGAACACATCGCCGAAATCTTGAAAGTTGTCGCCTCGAATTCGGTTGGGGTCAGCCATCCGGCAACTGCGGCACACTTGCATTGTCCCCCTCTAGTTGCCGCTCTCGTCGCCGAACTTGTAATCAGCGCACTGAACCAGTCCATGGACTCGTTCGATCAGGCGCCCGTGGCAAGCATCATCGAGCAGAAGCTGCTGCGCTGGTTCTGTCAGGAATTCGGACTGCCGTCGGTTGCTGACGGAACCTTCACCACCGGCGGTTCTCAATCGAACTACATGGGCTTGTTGCTGGCGCGCGACACCTACTTGCAGAAAACGTGGGACTGGTCTGCCCAGAAGCAGGGACTTCATCCTGACTCTCGCCGCCTGCGAATTCTTTGCTCGGAGGTGGCCCACTTCACGGTAGAGAAATCCGCTTCCCAATTGGGATTAGGCAGTCACGCGGTCGTACGCGTCGGAGTCGATAATTGCTTTCGAATGAATCCCGCCGACCTGCGAACCACGCTCGAGGCTTTGCGAGCTCAAAATTTGTTGCCCATGGCCATTGTGGCGACAGCGGGCACGACAGACTTCGGCTCCATCGATCCACTCCCGGAAATCGCAGCGACGGCGCACGAGACCGGAGCATGGCTTCATGTCGATGCAGCCTACGGGGGCGCGTTGCTGTTCTCCCCTCGACATCGCTCCAAACTCGCGGGAATCGAAGCAGCGGACTCGCTGTGCATCGACTTCCATAAACTCTTCTGGCAGCCCATCCCGTGCAGTGTTTTCCTGCTGCGAGATGCACGGCATTTTGAGCACATCAAGATGCACGTGGACTACTTGAACCCCGAACGCCATGAAGAAGCCGGCATCCCTGATCTGGTCACAACTTCCTTGCTCACCAGCCGCCGCTTCGATGCATTGAAACTCTGGATCTCTTTTGAATCTCTAGGGCGCGACAAGTTAGCAGAGATGATCGAGCGCACGATCGCGCTGGCAAATCATGCAGCCGGATTGATTCGCCGGACGCCGCTACTGCAACTCATGTGCGAACCCCAGCTGAGCACCGTAGTTTTTCGCATGCTTCCATCGGGCGCCGATAGCGACGCAGATCACCTAAACACTGCGGTACGCCAGCGCCTATTCGATAGCGGCCGGGCAGTCATCGGCCATTGCCGCGCTCGCAATCATCAATGCCTGAAGTTCACCTGCATGAACCCCACAGTGACCGAAGCTGAGATGGAAGCCCTGATTCAGAAAACACTGAAAGTAGCCAACGAACTAGCGTAGCGAGCCATTTCAGGGACGCGGCGGATACCCCTGTCTTGCTCAGAGCCCCCCCAAAAAAGGGGATGTACGTACACATTCGTACATGGAAATGTTCCTGCAGGAACACTTTTAGATCAAAGGAGCTTTCTTAGCCCCTGCTTGTGATCGCCGTCACGCTCGGCAGCTTCGACTGCTGCCACCCGTCGAAACCGCCTGCCACATTAAGGACGCGCCGGAAGCCCGCACGCTGCAGCAGGCTGGCAGCGATCATGCTGCGGTATCCCCCCTTGCAGTGGACGGCCAGGGCCATCTCATGGTCGATTTCCGGAGGTGAGACCCTGAAATTATCCAGCGGCCACCAGGTTGCTCCTTCAATGTGCCCCGCGTCCCACTCCGGCTCGCGGCGCACGTCCAGCACTTGCACCTGTCGCGACTGTAGCCGGCGTTCGAGTTCTTGCGCCGTGATCTGCGCCACAGTTCCCGTGGGTAGGCCGGCCATCTTCCACGCTGCAAGTCCTCCCGCAAGATACCCGTCCAGATTTTCCATTCCTATCCGAGCCAGTCGCACCCGCGCCTCTTCCAACTGCGCATCCGTGTCAGCGATCAATACAGGATGCGAAGTCAGCCCCAGCACGGTTCCGGCCCATGACGCAAACTGCCCGCCCAGCGCGATGTTCACGGACCCTGGCACGTGTCCCGCCGCAAACTCGTCGCCCGGCCGCACATCCAGAGCGATCTCGCCATCCTTCAGCATGCGATCCAGCTCGGCGGGAGCGATCGGCCGCAGTGCGGGCAAATCCGAAAGCGCGGCAGCTCCTGTGCGATTGATCTCGGCGTCTTTGGCGAAATAATCCGGGCGTGCCGGCAAATTGCTGGTCAATTGCCGGATGAATTCCTCCCTGCTTTTGATCTGCAGCGCGTAATTGGTAAGCCGCTCCGTACCGATCGTCGAAGAGCGCTCCGCCCGCATATTTTTGCCGCAGAGCGACCCCGCTCCGTGAGCCGGATAGACAACTACATTGTCGGGCAGGGTCATAAGCTTCGTATGCAGGCTGTCGTACATTAGTCCCGCCAATTGCGCCGGAGTGTGACGCGGGGATAGGTCAGGTCGCCCCACATCGCCAATGAACAGCGTATCGCCAGTCAGCACGGCCCAGGGCGCGATCGACTTCTCTAAATCCGTAACCACAAGGCAGATGCTCTCCGGAGTGTGCCCTGGCGTCTCGAGCACGCAAATCGAAGCCCTTCCGAACTTCAACTCAAATCGGTCGCTCACCGCCTGGTGATCAAAAGTCGCCCCCGCCTGCGCTCCCATATAGATTTTCGCGCCCGTGCGCGCCGCCAGTTCTCTGTGTCCTGAAACAAAATCAGCATGCAGGTGCGTTTCGAAAATATGACGGATGGTGACCCCGTGCTCGCTGGCGGCATTCAGATAAAGGTCCACATCGCGCTGCGGATCCACGACAACTGCCTCACCTTCCGAAGCGAGCATATAGGACGCATGCGCCAGACATCCCAGGTAAAACTGTTCGAAGTACATAGAGCTTCCCCGCTTCTAGCGCCCGATTTGGCTGCCTGTCGCGAGCGCGTACCGCCCGCCCTGGACGTCGCGGAGGCGAACGCACCGTGAAAACCAGGGCGCTCCAAACCTACAAAGCCGCCTAAGATGCTAGACCAATTCGGCTGGCAAAGCTACGTAGATATTCAGGAGAGCTGGCAATCAGGAAGGCAGCGGAGTGATGAATTCCAGGCCGAAGCAGAAGCCATTGCGCGATCGTACGATCGCTGTTAGTCGTGAAGCGGTTGGCATCCCGAACTCCACTTCCAGCAGGTCGCCCGGATTCAGGAGAATTCCCGCGTACAGCACCATGCCGCCCTGGCTGATCTCGGTACCCCGGCCTTCAACCACGGTAGTCGAGAAGCCTTTGGAAGTGAATACCTTCACGGGGAGATCGACGGGCAGTCTCTCCCAGCGGCGCGTAACCGAAGTCGGCATCGTGTTGTCCATGTTCTTCCTTCAATGCAGAGCCCGCAAATTACGAAAGTGAAAGCGCCACTCTTCCGGACAATCATGACCAGTGGGATACAAGGAACCTTCTACACGCCTCGGTGTCCGCTGTGGTGAACTCACGCGTATGCTCACCGGCTTGCAAGTTCAACCTCTTGTACAATTTGCCTGTGAGTTCACGCCTGAAAGCGTGCTGGGCAGCCATCGTTCTGCTATCGCTGAGCTTGCCTTGCATCGGCGAAAAGATCTCAGAACTCCAGCCCACCGGATATGTCAACGACTTCGCACACGTCCTGAACCCAACCACCCGGGCGCAGATCGAAGATCTCTGCACGCAAGTCGATCAGAAGGCCCATGCACAAATTGCGCTAGTCACCATCAATTCGCTCGATGGCTCGGATATCGAGACCTTCGCGGTCGATCTGTTCAAGAAGTGGGGTATCGGCCAGAAGGCTACGGACCACGGCGTGCTGATTCTATATGCGATTCAGGATCACCGGGCACGCATCGAAGTCGGCTACGGTCTCGAACCTATTCTGCCGGACGGAAAGGTCGGTGGCTTTCAGCGGGAAGCGATCCCGCTGATGCGCAGCAGCAATTACAACGACGCCCTGCTTCTGGTGACAACCCGCGTCGCAGATGTAATCGCCAGCGATGCAGGTGTTCAACTGACCGGCTCGCGACCGCGGGCGCCAACGCAACCGACAGAACAGCCAAACACGGGCATCTCTGTGGGTGGTATCGCGC
>JBKOUZ010000033.1:0-7938 GCA_046723715.1 Acidobacteriota bacterium
CGAAACATGCGCCGGGTGCGGGCGCGGCCCAAGAAGTGTTTTTGATCGGGGGCTTTGTCGTAGGAGTAGCCGGGAGAAAGCATCATGCCCTCAACGCCGAGGTCCATCATCTCGTCGAAGAACGCTCTCACCGATTTTGGATTGGCTCCGTCGAAAAGCGTGGTATTGGTGGTCACGCGAAAACCCAGGCGCAGGGCCTCTTTTATGGCGTCAACGGCGATGTCGTAACCGCCTTCCCGGCAAACCGCGACGTCATGTTCTTCCTGCTGACCGTCCAGGTGCACGCTGAAGGTCAGGTACTTGCTGGGCTTGAAGAGGTGGATCTTCTCTTTCAGCAGCAGGGCATTGGTGCAGAGATAGATGTACTTTTTGCGGGCGACCAGGCCTTCGATGATCTCACCGATCTGTGGGTGCATCAGGGGCTCGCCACCGGGAATGGAAACCATGGGGGCGCCGCATTCGTCCACGGCGCGGAAGCATTCTTCAGCGGTGAGGTCCTTTTTGAGGATGTGGGCTGGGTACTGGATCTTGCCGCATCCGGCGCAGGCCAGGTTGCAGCGGAAGAGCGGTTCCAGCATCAGGACCAGCGGGTACTGCTTGCGCCCGGAAAGCTTTTGACGCAGCACGTAGCTGCTCACGGTCCACATTTGGGAGACGGGTACTGGCATTCTGACGAACCCCTGTATGGATTATTTTATCAGGTGGGGCGGTTTTGGGCCCTGGGTGGAACCTTGATTTGAAAGGCGTTAAGTGCGACGGCTGCTGCAGCGCATAACCCCAAAGGTGGTGGATGGTGGGGGTCTCGGTCGGTGAGTTGACGGCAATCCCCGCTCGGCTTGCCTCCGGCGACGAGGGCGTCCGCCCCTGCACGGGCATATTCCCTGCAACCTGGGGGTACGTTCGTCCGTCTAAAGGTCGTGATCTTGGGCGTGGGGCCACTCCCGTGGGGACTCTTGTCCTGAGGGGCGAAACCCGATACCCTGATGTCCACAACCGGTATGTTTGACCCGCACCCTAACCTGGCGGACGAAGTCAACCGCGGCATTATTCAATCGGAAATCGAAGGTGGCGTTTTTCTGAACGATCTGCCACCCTCCACCGTGCTCGAGATTCAAACCATGCATCATCGTTACACGGCTGTGCTGCTGGGGGGCAGCGAGGCTCTGCTTTCTGGACATCCGGAGTTTTGTCCGGAGCCGGTGCAGGTCGCGATTGCGGGATCCACCTGGGGCGGTTCGATGCTGAAGCTGCAGTATGTGGGACGGGGGATGCATCTGGAATTTCGGCATCCGGGATATGCGACTCCAATCGTCACCTCACCCATCCAAGAGATTCGCGATAACGTGCCCTTGCCCGCGCTGGAGTTGGATGCGCGGCCGCATGGGGCGCATTCCTAGCACCTCCTGCTATCTAAGTCACCGAAGATCCCATCTGAAAAACATGGCCCCGTGCGGCATTTGACTTGGCTGAGTGGAGGCACTACCATTCGGGCCAGCGGAGCGCAAAACCGAAATCATGTCGCTCAAGATTGACACGCGCGAAGTCGCTCATGTCGCCATTCTGGACGTCAAGGGGCGGATTGTTCTTGGGGAAGAGATTGGGGAACTCCGCGACGCTGTGCGAAACCTGGTGGCCGACGGAAAGAAGAAAATCATTCTCAATCTCGTGGATGTCGATTACCTGGACAGCTCCGGAGTGGGGGAACTGGTGGGATGCTTCACGACCGTGCGCAATGCCGGAGGGGAGTTGAAGCTGTTGAACCTGAGCCAGAAAGTGCAAGACGTGTTGCATGTGACTAAGCTCTACACCGTGTTCGATATTCGCGACAACGAGTTTACCGCGGTGAAGTCGTTCGATTATTTCTTCGCGAAGTAAGAAATGTTCTCACGAGTCATCTGGAGATCTTTTTGCCGCAGCAGCGCTTGCTGCCTGGTAGATCCTTCCACTCCGCCGTGACTTCGTAGCGGCTTCCATGAAGCCAGCAATGCAGCACGTCATTTGACAAAAGCGATATCACGCCAGCCACGCGCCGGTACTTATTCCAAAAAGCTTTTCCAAAACTATGGAGACTCCACGGGAATCTCATGCCTCGTGTTTGCAAGCGCCAACGGGCTTAAGCCCGCAGCGAGAGCTCTTGCGCCGCACTCATTTGGCCTAGAACCCGCGACCTGAGCGTTATTCACTGCTATTCTGTGCTGGATCGGACGTGGACCATCATTCCCTGTTTCCTCCCCGTATATAGCCTTTTGCACGTTGACAAGTGCAACAAGGACAATGGAGAATCCACGCCTCGAAGTTGCCACTTCGAATCCGCGCAGGAGAGAAGAGATATGAAATGGTTGTCGCTGGTCGCCTTGTTGTTGTGTGCCTTGTCGCTAGCAGCCCAGGAACCGAACAGGAATCCGAACAAAAAAGAGCCGCCGATCCTTGGGCCGCATTGGGAGCGCGGAGCTGCAAGCACACACGCTCGCGCTGCAGCCAATCCGGATATGAGCTATCACGGAGGTCCGATTCTGCCTTCGACCACAGTGAAGGCAATCTGGTGGGGCGCGAGCTGGCCGACTTATAAGGGAGATGAGATTACCGGCATGGACAAGTTTTACAGCGGGGTCAGCGGGACCAGCTATGCCGCGAGCAGCGATGAGTTTACCGACAGCGCCGGCCGCCGCGTGGGGAGTTCCATCACCTATCAAGGACATGTAATCGATGGAAGTTCGCTGCCAAACAGAAGTCTAAGTACGTCCGCGGTTCTGGCCGAGGTTTGCAAGGTCGTACCTAAGCCGGTGACGAACGGATACTATCCGGTCTACGTGGACAAGGCGCGGGGCGGAGCGAATTACTGCGCGTATCACAGCTGGGGATCGTGCAATGGAACTCCGATCGAGTTCGGCTTCTTCTTCAAGCCGGATGGCGACGGAGGATGCAATCCGGGCAGCACGCTGGCCGGGCAGTCGGAAGGGCTGGCGGCGGATGTGAATGTGTCGGGACATGAGCTTTCGGAAACGCGCACAGATCCGAAGGGCAACGGCTGGTACGACAGCTCAGGCGAGGAGAATGCCGACAAATGCGCGTGGACCTTTGGCGGTTCGTATGTGCTGTTCGGAACACAAAAGTGGAAGATCCAGGGCAACTGGTCGAATTACGATTATGACCACAACACTGGATACGCGAACTCCAGCGGACAGAAGGGGTGCGCGGACGGGACTAATTATCCGGGGCCGTTTACGCGGTAGGATGATTTGGGATTGTCGACAGCCCGACTGCTCCCGCCAGTCGGGCTTTTTCTTCGGCAAGAGCCACATTCGGCCCGTGCAAATGATGTTGAAATCCCCACTCTCCCGCATAAGACGCGGGAAGGGTGGGGCACCCTTCCTGCGCCCTACTCGATCAATTTGTGATTCCCATTTGCGTCAGGATGAAGGCGTAATCGAAGGCGGCTTCTTTGAGGCGGTCGTAGCGGCCGCTGGCGCCCCCGTGGCCTGCGGGGCTTAGATTGGTTTTCAGCAGCAGGAGATTGTGATCGGTTCTTGTGGCTCGCATTTTCGCCACGTACTTCGCTGGCTCCCAGTACATGACCTGGCTATCGTTGAAACTTGTTTTCACGAGCATGTTGGGATAGGCCTTGTTCTCGATGTTGTCGTAGGGCGAGTAGGTGATCATGTAGTCGTAAGCGGTTTTTTCTTTGGGATTGCCCCACTCTTCGAATTCGCCGACGGTGAGAGGAAGACTCTCGTCCAGCATTGTGTTGATCACGTCCACGAAGGGGACTCCTACCAACGCTGCTTTGAACAGGTCGGGGCGCATGTTTAGAACCGTGCCCATCAGGAGGCCTCCGGCACTGCGTCCCTCGATGACCAATCGGTCTTTCGCGCCATAGCCGCGCTTCAGCAGGTCTTCAGCGCAGGCAATAAAATCGGTGAACGTAGTTTTCTTGTTCATCATCTTGCCGGCGTCATGCCAGGCTTTGCCCATCTCTCCGCCACCGCGGATGTGTGCGACGGCTACGACTACTCCGCGATCGACCATGCTGAAGAGATTCGAGTTGAAGAACATGTCGAGGGAGATTCCATAGGAGCCATAACCGTAGAGATAAAGCGGGCCGGTGCCGTCGAGCTTCGCAGTTTTCAGGCGGAGGACGGAGACAGGAACCTTCACTCCATCCGAAGCCACCGCGTAGATCTGTTCGACCTGGTACTTCTTGGGATCGTATCCGCCGGGAACTTCCTTTTGCTTCAGCAGCGTGGAAGTTCCTTTTTCCATGTCGTAGGAGAAGACGGAAGGCGGAGTGATGGGAGATTGATATCCGTAGCGGAATTCGGTGGTGTCATAGACGCGATTGATGTAGGCATAGGCCGCGTACGCCGGTTCGGGAAAGGTGAGGCGCTTGGATTGCGCGTTGCGCAGATCAATCACGCGGATTTGCGGCAGACCGCTTTCGCGTTCGTAAAGGACGCAGAAATTTCTGAAGAAATCCGTGTCGTCGAGCATGATGTCGGGATTGTGGGGCAACACTTCATGCCAGTTTTTGCTGCCCGGATCCGTGACAGGAGTGCTGACCAGGCGGAAGTTGCGCCCGGTGTCGTTGACGCGAATATAGAACGAACTGCCGTTGTGGTCGGGATAATATTCGACGCCCTGCTTGCGGGGTTCGACAACCTGCCAGTTGCCATCGGGCTGCGTGGCGGGAATGAAGCGGGCCTCGGAGCTGGTGTGGCTCTTGGAGACGAGAAAGATGTAAGACTGGCTGCGTGTCTTGTAGGCTTCGACGTTGAAGCGCGCGTCGGGTTCCTCGTAGACCAGGATGTCGGGATCGGTAGAGCCGACGGTGTGGCGGTAGAGACGGTACTGTCGCTTGGAAACTTCGTCTTCCTGCGTGTAGAAGATGGTCTGATTGTCGTTGGCCCAGACTACGGAACCGACTCGTATTGCATGATCCGTCAGAGTTTGGCCGGTGCGGAGGTCTTTCACGGCCAAGGTGAACTGGCGGAAGCCAGTGTCGTCGTAGCTGTAGGCGAGCCGGTTGCCGTCGGGGCTTACTGCGAAGGCAGCGATGGTCATAAACGCTTTGCCCTGCGCGAGCTGGTTGATGTCGAGGAGAACTTCTTCGGGAGCGTCCGCGCTGGCTTTTTTGCGGCAGCGAATCTGGTACTGCTTGCCGGCCTCGGTGCGGACGTAATAGAAATAGTCGCCTTCCCGGTAAGGGACTTCGACGTCCGTTTCCTTCACGCGGCTTAGCATCTCGTCATAAAGCTTTTTTTGCAGGGGCTCCGTCGGCTTCATCACCGCTTCGGTGTAGGCGTTTTCTTTCTCCAGGTAGGCGCGGACTTCGGGGTTGGATTTCTCGCGGAGCCAGTAATAGTTGTCGACCATTTTGTGTCCGTTGATTTCGCTTTCGTGGGGAACTTTCTTGGCGATCGGAGGTGTGGGTGCGTTGTCAGCTGCTATTAGAAAGATGATGGGAACGAGCAGGAGAATGCGGCGGACCGATTGATTCATGAATCACCTTGAAGAGTGCGCAGTTTCGAGCAGGCAAAGATACTCCGGCGCGAGAGTGGAATGCAACGAGCCGCACTTACCATGGAGCGCAGAGAGGAACACTGGAGCTAAAGCCCATTTCTATTCAGTGAAGCTATCGCGGCGGCGCTCTTCCGCCTCGGATCCAAATTACGCAGTTACGGCATCTGCACTTCTGAACGGAGCTTCGCGCCGGGGCGGACGAGGGCGTCCGCCCTGCACGAACATTATTGAATCAGGGTGCCGCCGTTGCCGTTTGGTTCAGCTTCTGGCGCGATTACTACTGCTGCCGCGACTCGGTCGCCGGGCTCCAGTTGCAGGAGGCGGACGCCTTGGGCGTTTCTTCCTGACTCGCGGATTGTGGTTGAGTCCATGCGGATGATCTTGCCGTAGTGGCTGATCAGCATGACTTCGGATTTTTCGTCGACCTGGGCAATGCCGACTACTTTGCCGACGCGCTCGGTAGTCTTGAGGTTGATAACGCCTTTACCGCCGCGATTGGTGAGGCGGTAAGACTCGGCGGGAGTGCGCTTGCCGAATCCGCCTTCCGTGACGGAGAGGATCAGGTCGCCCTTGATCGCTTCGTCGACCACTTCAACTTCGCCTTCAACTTTTTCCTTCGGCGCAGCGGGAGCGTCGGGCTTAGTCGTCGTTGCCATGCCGATCACGTAATCTCCCTTTTCCAAGTCGATCCCGCGGACTCCGAAAGCGCCGCGGCCCATGGGACGCACGTGGCTTTCGTCGAATCGGATAGCCATGCCTTCATGGCTGGCAAGGAACACGATCTGGTTGCCGTTGGTGATACGAACAGCGACGAGTTCGTCTCCCGGATCAATGCCAATGGCGTTGATGCCATTGGAGCGGACGTGCATGAACTCCCGCAACTCGGATTTCTTGACGGTGCCGTTGCGGGTGGCGAAGAAGACGTACTTGTTTTCTTCTTCGAGGTTGCGAACTGCAACCATGGTCCTTACGCTTTCGCCGGGCTGCAGGCCCACCAGATTGCCGATGTGCTTGCCCCGCCCCGCAGCGCTTACGTCCGGGATCTCGTAGACCTTCAGCCAGTAGACGCGGCCATTGTTGGTGAAGATCAGGATGTAGGCGTGCGTGCTGGCGAGGAAGAGATGTTCAACGAAATCTTCTTCGCGGGTCTTCATGCCGGTACGGCCCGTGCCTCCGCGGCGCTGCATGCGGTAGGTGGAGATGGGTGTGCGCTTCATGTAGCCGGAGTGGCTGACGGTGACGGCGACCTGCTCGTCGGCTATGAGGTCTTCGAGGACGATTTCCGCAGCTTCGTCTTCGATGCGGGTGCGGCGCTCGTCTCCGTAAGCTTTCTTCACTTCTTCGAGCTCTTTGATGATTACGGAGCGCAGTTTTTTCTCGGATCCGAGGATCGATTCGTATTCGGTGATGTCGTCGCGAACTTCTTTTAACTCGTTCGAGATTTCGTCGATCGAGAGCTTGGTCAGGCGATGCAACTGGAGTTCGAGGATGGCATCGGCCTGCTTGGCAGTGAAGGGTCTCTCGGCGTCAGCCCGGGGTGCGCGGCCGGTGGTATTAATGTCGATTTTCTTGCCGCCGAAATAGGCGACCAGGTTCTCGCGAGCATCGGCGCGGTTGGCGCTGCCGCGAATAATGGTGATGACGTTGTCGAGGTGATCGAGCGCCTTGAGATAGCCTTCGAGGATGTGCTCGCGGTCTCTTGCCTTGGCGAGCAGGTAGGCGGTGCGGCGGCGGACGACGTCGACGCGATGCTCGATGAAATATTTAATGGTCTGGATGATGCCCATCTCGCGGGGCTGTCCGTTGACCACCGCGAGCAGGATCATCGAAAAGCTTTCCTGCATCTGCGTGTGCTTGAAGAGCTGGTTGAGAACGATCTGAGGCTCGGCGCCGCGCTTGAGCTCCACGACAATGCGCATGCCGTCGCGATCGGATTCGTCGCGCACGTCGGAGATATCTTCAATGTCCTTGTCATTGACCAGTTGCGCGATGCGCTTGATCAGGACGGCCTTGTTCACCTGGTAGGGAATTTCGGTGACGATGATGGCCTGGCGATCTTTGTTGATGTTCTCGATAGCGGCTTTGGCGCGCATCATAAAGCGGCCACGGCCGGTGCGATAGGCTTCGAAAATTCCCGAGCGGCCGTGGATGATTCCGGCAGTCGGAAAATCGGGACCTTGCACGAATTTCAGAATTTCTGCCAGCTGCGCATTCGGATTGTTGACCAGGGTGATAGTGGCATCGACGATTTCCGTCAGGTTGTGCGGCGGAATTTTCGTAGCCATGCCTACGGCGATGCCGTCGGAGCCGTTGATCAGCAGGTTCGGAATACGCGCGGGGAGTACGTCAGGCTCGACTTCGCTGCCGTCATAGTTAGGATGGAAGTCGACAGTCTCCTTATCCAAATCTTCCAGCAGTGAC
>JBKOUZ010000027.1:0-48386 GCA_046723715.1 Acidobacteriota bacterium
GATTGCTTACTTCGATTCGCTGGGTCTTCCACGGTTGTTGGATGTGCTCTAGCTCAACCGAACTGAACCGCCGTATGCGGACCCGCATGTACGGTGGTGTGGCAGGGGAGAGTGGGCGACCACTCCCCCTATGCCGATTTACAAGGAAAGGACTCGATATGAACTCATTTAGAGGAACTCGGGTTGTACATGAGTTTACGCAAACTAATCCGGCGGCGCCGTCGCAGGTGTTTCCGCTTTTGTGTCCGGTACGCGAGGAAGAGTGGCTGCCGGGATGGCAATATCGGTTGATTTACTCCGAGTCTGGTGTTGCGGATTGGGTGTGTTTTTACGACGCCGAATGCTTCGGCCCAGGCGGAACGGACCTGGATTGTGACCGAGTACGATCGGGCGCGGTGTCGCATTGGTTTCGTCTGGATCGATCCGGGGCGAGTGATCACGGACCTGGGTATTCAGCTGGAAGAGGCTGATGCCAGAGTGACGCACTCCAAAATTCGATATCGATATACGGGATTGTCCGAGGATGGTAATCGTGAGGTGGAATCGTATGATCGGAAGTGGTTCGAGGGGCGGATGAAGAACTGGGAGAGGTGTATCAATCACTTTTTGCGGACGGGCAGGAAGGTTGAGGTGTAACGTTCACGGCCTGGCGCGCGGGAATGTGTCCGAGAGTAGGTCGTTGCGACATAATAAAGGCGACGTTCAGAAAAAATGAGCGTGGCCTGTTCCCCTTTTTGGGGCTGGAAAGGATGAATCCACAGCGGCTACTCAGGATCACGGTTGAACCAAGATGGCAATGTCTTTTATCGAGCCGATTGTGACGAGCTCTTCGGTCCATAACGGAAAATCATAATAACGAACCTGCCAGAATCGTGGGAGAGGTTTGGCGTGCAGCTTTTGTGACGTGATCTGCTTGAGCATCTGAATCACGACTGTAATTTCGAGCGTTCTGGTTCGCTGATTAGAATGTGCACGTGCTGTGGCATCACTACATAGCCAGTGATGTAGCAGCCGTACCAGGCGCGGACCCGCTCCAGTTCTCGCTCGAAGGTTTGTTTTGCTTGCGGCGGATCGAGCAGCGGCATGCGGTGATAGCAACTGAAGGTAATAAAGTGCAGGCAGCGCTGGTTTTGATAACGGACTGGCTTGACGTGCATTCATGCAGATTGTAGTCCGCGCGGAAAGCCCACCCTCCCGCAAGAAGCGCGGGAAGGGTGGGGCAACCCCATTTTTGGAAACTTATGAAAGAGTCGCGCGATTGCGATGTCCGCGCTCGAGTTCCCGCGCATGCAGGAGAGGGCGGCCCATCCTTTGCGTCGTTTGCAAAGGGTGCGGATTCCGCAACTGATAGCGAGAGATTTTGACTTGCAGTGACGCAGCAGACACGTTGTTGGGCTGAGTTCTCTTACGCCCCTGTTGGGGCTAGTGGGTTTTTTGGCATTCGGACCCACGGCTTGCGCCATGGACTGCACTTTTTCGCTCCTCCGGAACTGGGTGTTCTGGTTTCGCGGTGGCGCGCGGATCTGGGCGGATGGCCCATCCTTTGCGCAGTTTGCAAAAGGGTGGGAATTCCTCCTGATTGCGACAGATTTGAGTTTCGATGGATTTGCCTGCATTACTCTAGCCGCGGCGGAAGAGTTGTCAAAATCCGGATATGGCGTTTTCTGCTTACAAGGAACTAAAGTGCGCTCCAAGCAGGCCCGTCCAACCTCACCACCCGATCCGTTTGGTTCCTTTGACCAGATCGAAATGGCGATCGCGACTCAGCAGCGGGAGAGCGTGTTGGCGGCAGAGTGCGGAGATCCAGAGATCATTGGTAGGGATAGGCGTCCCGCTGCGCCTCAACTCCAAATTGATTTCGGCGTAGTGGCGAGTGGTTGGCTCGTTCACATCCAGGACTAGGCAATCCTGGAGCAAGCCCTTGAGCCAGCGTTCGTACGCGAGCCGGTGGCGCAACTGCGAAATCCCGTAACGATATTCGCCCAGCACGATCACGGGGATCGCCAGTTGGTCGGCGCCGGCGAGAATGGCGACCAGTGCGGGATCGTTGTCGGCAGCGGCTGATAGGGCATTGGTGTCGAGAATCATTTCCAGAGTTCACGGTCGATCTGTTCGAAGGCCTTCTCCGCCCGCTTTTCGATCTGCTTTCTTTCTTTTCCGAGGTGCTTCATCTGGCCCATATGTTTCATCCAGGGGCGCTCTTCCGAAGTTGTCTTGAGCTTCTCCTGAATTGCCTCAGTCACGAACTGGCGCAGAAGCATCCCTCGCTCGGCAGCCACGGATTTGGCGCGGCGGAATATGAAGTCCGGGATTTCCAAGGTAGTCTTCATAAATCCATATTACCATATTTATGGGCACCAACCTTCCTGTAAGAGCGCTCCTTCGGACCCGGTCTGCCGCCAGGTTTTGAAGATTCCGCAGTCGAAGTTTCTTATGTAAGGTGCGGACGCTCGTCCGGCACAATGCAGCCGATTCTTCCCAGGGAAACGGGAGACGTCCACTCACCTGCACGGTAAGATGAACCATCATGGGCAAAGTTCGCGTGTCTTCGTTTTCTATTTCTATCGACGGCTTCGGGGCTGGGGCGCGGCAGGATTTGCAGAATCCTCTCGGAGTACGTGGGCCTGAGATGTTTTCCTGGTTTTTTCAGACGGATGTCTGGAAGAAGATGCATGGCGAGAGCGGCGGTTCGCGAGGGGTGGACAACCAGATGGCTGAGCGGGCGTTCGAGAATGTCGGCGCGTGGATTTTGGGGCGGAATATGTTTGGTCCGGTGCGCGGGCCATGGCCAGACGAGTCATGGAAGGGATGGTGGGGCGAGGAACCTCCGTATCACGTTCCCGTGTTTGTGCTGACGCATCATGCACGGAAGCCGCTCGCCATGCAGGGCGGGACTACGTTTCACTTCGTCACGGACGGGGCTGAGTCGGCGTTGAAGCGGGCTCGGGAAGCGGCTGCGGGCAGAGATGTGCGCATCGGCGGAGGCGTGTCGACGATCCGGCAGTATCTTATTGCGGGGCAGATCGACGAGATGCATTTGGCAATGTCGCCGATGTTGATGGGCGAAGGAGAGCATCTGTTTGCTGGGATCAATCTGGCGCAGCTTGGGTTTCATGTGGCCCGGAGTGTTGCGGGAGAGAATGCGACCCACATCTTGATCGAGAAGCAGAAATGATTCACGCCGCGTTCGGGGCTTACTGCGGGGCGCGCCGCCGAAGGGGCGCCGCCTTCGGTCGCAATCGCGTCCGGCTCTGCGTTGCTCTTCATATTTTTGAGGAGGCACTCGCTTCGCTCATGGCGGACGAGGCGTCCACCCCCACAGAAGAGGCGCCTCGAGCGCGCAGCTTTTGGGCGGTACGCCAGGCGTTGGATTTGAATTCTGTTGCGGCCCTTCGGGGCTGGGCGGCTCATTTGAGATATGTTGTTATTGTTGAGCTGACTGATGACTTACGAGATCGCCATCGACGGCAAGAATTGCCGGCTGGAGTTAAATCAGACCGATGGAGGCTGGAAGTGTCGTCTGGATGGGCGCGTCATCGAAATGGATGCCGTTCTGGCGCGACCCGATGTGCTTTCGCTCCGAATCGGGAACAAAGCCTACGAGGTGAAATGCGAGCGGGTGGGAAGCGAGATGCACCTTTGGGTAGGCAGCATGCGCTTTGCGGCGGAGGTGCGGGATCCGCGCTCGTTACGCTCGCGCACACGCGCCGTAGACGACCGCGGGCCACGCAGGCTTATCGCCCCAATGCCGGGCAAGGTCGTAAGAATTCTTCTCAGCGAAGGGGCCGAGGTTCAGGCGGGAGACGGCGTGCTGGTGGTGGAAGCGATGAAGATGCAGAATGAGGTCAAGTCGCCGAAGAAAGGGACGCTTCAGAAGCTGGTGGTGAGCGAAGGCGCAGCGGTGAACGCGGGCGACGTGCTGGCTATCGTGGAGTAGAGACAGGGATGACCGTCTGACTATTTCTTCTGGATGCCGTTGCTTTCGAGCACATTCTTGGCGTAATAATTTTCGACCTTGGCCGAGTCGCGCAGCACCTCGTAATAGGCGGCCTTCAGCAGTTGTTCTCGGCGATCATGAAGCTGGGAGCGGATCGCCTGCTGCACCCTGGGATCCGCCAATTCCCGCTGGCCCGCCGGTTCTTTGGCAATCAATTTGACAATGCGATATCCCATGGTCTGCCGGTTGCCGGGATTGAGAATGGGGACAATGGGGCTGTATTGGCCGGGCTTGAGCTTCATCACGGCTTCCCGGGTGGCTGGATCGATTGAGCGCAACTGCGACTCCATAACCATGCCCAGGTCGCCACCGTTGCCGGAAGTTTCGGGAGACTCGGAGTATCGCATCGCCAGGGTGGCGAAATCGTCGCCGCTGTCGAGGCGGTTCGCGATCATCTGAATCTTCTTGCGTGCATCGGCCTCATTCTGCGCTTTATCGTTCTGGTTCTGCACTTGCGGGTTAGGGCCGGGAGTGACGCGAATCTCCGCCAGATGATATTGCGGCTCAATCAGATTGAACTCGGCCTTGTGCTCGTTGTAGTAGTTGGTGATGTCCTGATCGGTGACGCTGATCTTGGAGGAAACTTCCTTATTCAAGACCTTGTCGACGGTAATCGATCGTCGGATGTCCCGTTTGAAATCGGCTAAAGAAATTTTCTTATCCTGGAGACGCTTGTCGAATTCCTCCTGGGTGAAAGGCGACTTGATCTCGTTGTACTTGCGGTCCACTTCCTCGTCAGTGGCAAGTAATCCGAGTTTCTCGGCGCGGCGCATCAGGATCTCATCATCGATCATCTGGCGCAGGATATTGAGGCGGAGGGCGGTAGCTTGTTCACCGCTCGGAGGCTGCTGAGCCGAAGCGACGTTGTTGTCGTAGTACTTGTCAACGTCGGATCGGAAAATCTTGCGGCCGTCGACGGTGGCCATGACGTCGCTGCCAGGCTTTGAGTTGCAGCCGGGTAGAGACGCCAGCAGAAAGGCAGCGCACAGAACAGCGCCTACCTGGACCAGCGAGCAAGTTTTGTGCAAGAACATTCTCCGTAATTGGTGCAATCACGACAGCACGTCGAGGTCACACCCTGGGACAAAGGGTTTTCAGCTACTTCTACCTGGATGCGGGAGCGGCCGATGAGGGTGTACGCTGCGGAACGGGTTCCCCCACGTCCTTCAAAGCCGCATCCAGGGCGGCGCGAAGTTCGTTCACCGGCACGGCTCCATCAATCTTCTGACCGTTGATGAACAGCGTCGGAGTGGCATTGACTCCGACGGCGTCCCCTTCTTTCATCGATGCTCTAACGGCATCTTCGTTCTGGGCCTTCACACATGACGCGAGTTTGCCGAGATCCAGATTGTGTTTCTGGCCCTGCAGCAGCGCCATCTTGTCAATGCTGTCCAAGCGCGCCGCCGCGGTCCTCTCGCTGTCGATTTCGCGCTTGCTGACGTGAATGGTGTCGGCAAAATCCCAATAGGCGTCGTTATTCTGGACTGCCAGACAATTTGCATCGACGGCAGCGTGAATGGCCCAGGGATGAATTTCGGCCAAAGGATAGTCCTTGTAAATGAAATTCACGCGATCGCCATATTCCCTGAAGATTTCGGGGAACAGGGTCGAGTGCATCTTTGAGCAATATGGGCATTCGAAATCATCGTAGTTTATGACCACAACCTTGGCGGACTTGTTTCCGCGGGAAGGCCGTCCGCTGACATCGATCTTGCTCATCAAGTCGGAAAACGGATCCTTGTTCAAGTCGAATTTCGTCAGCCGCAACATGGTCGAGCGATCTTTGGAAATCAGGAACTGGTAGTCCTTGGACTTCCCCTCACTACTGTCAATTTTTACCGAGACAGAATCATAGCCAGGCATTTCGCTGGAGAGAGTGATCGATCCGACCGTTACTTTTACCTCCGCGGGAATCGTGTAGAACGAGCGCACCTGGTGCTCGATTTTGCGAGCAAGGTCGGGGGGCGCGGACTGAGCCACGCAACCCAGGCAAACCAACAGCAAGATGAACAGGGAACGTCGAATGAGACTCACTAAAAACCGCCTTAGCATTCCGATTATGACCCGATTATCTCACAGCAGGCGCGTGAAACCAGCGTGGTACGCGCTCAATCGGCATGGCGGATGTGATCGAGAGGCAGCAGGGCGTTCATCGATCCGGAGCGAAAGCCTTCCAGGTCGAGCGTGACGAATTTGAAGCCCAACTGTTTGAAGATGGCAGTGAACTGCGCGGCCATGGCCGGATCCAAGGCGCGAGGCAATTCCTCACGGTCGATCTCGATTCTGACGATGTCTCCGTGATGGCGCACGCGAAACTGGCGGAAGCCCAGGGCACGAAGCGCGTCCTCGCCGCGCTCCACAACATCGAGCGCTTCCCGAGTGACCGGGCGGCCGTATTCGATGCGGGAGGAGAGGCAGGCCGAAGCGGGCTTGTCCCAGATTCGGAGGTCAGCATAGCGCGCCAGGGTGCGAATCTCCTGCTTAGTCAATCCGGCGTCGAGGAGCGGGGCGGCGACATGGTGCTGTCTGGCTGCAGCTTGCCCGGGTCGGAAATCGCCCTGATCGTCAAAATTAACGCCGTATGCAATCGTCTCGAAATCGCGGGATGCGCGGACGTCCTCCATGACTGTGAAAAGCTCGTCCTTGCATTGAAAGCAACGCTGGCCGTCGTTGCGAGCGTATTCCGGGCGATCGAGTTCGGAGGTGGATAGCACTTCAACAGGGATTCCCTGTTCCTGGGCGAAGGCCAGAGCGTCCTTTAACTGCGTGCGGGCGAGACTGGGGGAGTCCGCAATCACCGCAAGCATGTTGTTGCCTAACTCGCGATGGGCAGCCCATGCGAGATAGGCAGAATCGATGCCGCCGGAGTAAGCGACCAGAAGGCGGCCTGATTGCCTCAGAATTGCTTGCAGCTGAGAGGCTTTTGCCGCGAGCTTGCCTTCGGGTTCCTGCATCCCTCTATGGTAGCAGCCTGAAGGTTAATAGAGACGCTCTTGACGCCGCAGATTTCCGACCGATCCGATATTCGCCAGGCTGAATGTGAAGCGGAAGAGGTTCTCATTGCGAAGGTTGGCAATTGCGTAGCGCCGGTATTCAAGGGTCACGCCACAACAGTCCCAGTTGTAGCTGGTCTGGGCAGTCGCGAACTGCAGTTTCCGGGTCTCTGCATCGAATCCCATGCTGGTAGCGGCGCTCAATCCGCGCTTGGCGAGTCCTCCGTAGCCCAGGGCCACGCGAAATTGCTGGAATTTACACGTAACTTGGGTGCTGCCGCCTATGGGTCCACATTTACCTACGCCAAGTCCCGGCTGTACTGCGGTGGTTTGGGGGATTTGGAGAAAAGCGTCTCCGCCGCCAAAGGTGAACGGCCCGGCGTTGTAATTAACCAGCAATGTGCTGGCATTTACCCGTTTCAGCTGGAAATCGTAATCCAAGTCCCACTCGGTATCAGTGCGACTGCCGCTAGCCACACGCAATCTGGACACTAGCGGAGACAGGTGCCTGGGCTCGGTAATAAAGGCGATGCCGGTCAGATCTTCCGTGGTAGCAAAAACGTTGCGCTGGCCGGGTACCAGAGCACCGCCAAATGTGGGATCCAGGAAGTACTTCTGGGCGACTTCCAAGGTGACGAGTTCACGGATTTCGGGGCCCACACGGCATGCCTGGGTCTCAAGGTAGTTGGGGCGCTCCCAGGGCACGGTCTGTTCCGGAGCTGCTGCACCGACCGCCAGCGCAGTCATGGGGGTCTCGCACTCCTCCACCGTCGATTGCTTGTGCTTGGCATACAAGCGGGTAATAAATCCATATTGCACTTCATGGGTATTGCTCAGTATGTCGCGATCGTCGAAGTGAAGGACGTTCGCAAAATCGTTCACCCCGCTTACCTTGCGATAAACGATTCGAGGCTCGATAACGTGCTTCCATTGCTTGCCAAACAATTCGCGTTGGAAGATTCTCTCCAGGCCGGGTGGGCGCAGTTCGACCGAGGCGTCCACAGCCTCGCGATTTGTAGGGTCATTGGAAGCAAATCCATTGACGAAGCGTTGGGTGTAGTAGGTATCGTGCAAAGTCAATCCGGGGCGCAGCGACCAACCCCAGAAGTGTAATGGCATGGAAATCTCGGGGCTAAGATCGACGCGTCCCAGCAGGTTGCTGGTGTGGAACCCCGGCTCAGTACGCGACAAGCCAGAGATCGAGGTATCGACAGACCAGAGCAGCGGCAAATGCCAAAGAGGTCGATCTAGGCTGGTGAGCTCGATGCTCGGCGTATGCAAAATGCGAATGGAATCAAACGTAGGCGGGTTGGACAACGTTCCCGAGGTTGGACTGACGGTCTGGAAGAAGTCCTGATAGCGCTCGATCACGCCGCCAAAAGAGAAGCCTTTGTAATTTTTGGACAAGAAAAGCTGAGACTTGACTTCTGAGTTGATGGCCTGGGTAAAAACTTCATTAAAGGCGAGCCGGAAAAGAAATGAACTCAGATAATCGACGTCGGAGACCGCGCGGAAGCCATAATAATTCCCTTCGGAGGTCAATCTGACTTCCTGGCCACCCTCGCGGACGGGAGCATTGCCGCTGCTGATGACAATACCCCGGTCCATCACTCCGAAATAGTTAAGATCGACATAAGACGTATTGCTGGGGCGGGCGCGGAATTCACCGCGTTGCGCCCATCCCCGCTTGGAAAAATATTCTGCGCCAAGCGTGCCGTCCATACTGCGGTTGATAGCCCAGTAGAACGACTCCCCCACGATATTGCCCTTGGTGGAGGATCTCCCAATGCTCGGCATGAGAAATCCCGTATGTCGAGCTTCGCGGGCGACGGGGTGGCTTGCATATGGGAAGTAGAAGATAGGGAATCCGTGCAGGAGAAAATCGCTATGGTAAATCGTAGCATTGCCGCCGACATCCACCACAACCTTATGAGCCTGGAATTTCCATTTGGGCTGCGGAAGTTCGCAGGTGGTGATGCTGCCGTCGTAGACCACATAGTGATCGGGGCTGGTTTTCTCCACGAGCTTGCCGCTGAACGCAAACGGAGCGGTGGACATCAGGAGGATCCGAGTGCCGCGCAACTGCATACCGGTCGTAGCGGTAACATCGTAGAAGCGTCCGGTTTCCGTCGTCAGGTTGTAGCTCCCGTGGCTGGCCCGGATGTGGTCATCGTTTGGGCCACCGTCCAGGCGGAAGTTGCCGGATACGGTGGCCTCGCCGGTATCGAAATCGTAAGTCACTTCATCGGCGCGAAGTACATAGTTGCGATAGTGAATTTCTGCGTTCCCATGGAGCTTGTATACGTCGCCAATCTTTTCCTGTTGCAGGGCGCAGATGGTGGTCGAATCCTTATCCTGCTGGGCGGCGTGAGGTGAACAGGTGCTCTCCAGGTCTGGCGTGGAGCCATTTCTTGATGAAGAAGGTGCGCTTTCCCGGGTACCTTCCGAACGCAACTGGCTGGTTACTAGGGCAGGGACGAGAAGCTGATGACAAAGCACCAGCGCCGTGATAAGGAATTTAGTGCGGAAGGTCATCGAAAGAAAATCAACGGAACACAGTCGTCCATTGAAGGCGTGCGCATTGGCTTTTTTCTCGCGGTATCGTGAAGTTAGCACGCCGATCACCGCGTGGCAAAGTGACGATATAGGCTAGGATTGCGGTTAGTTGGCTCCGGTTGTATGCAGGAAGTGCTGGTCTGATTCCCGGGATTGTCTTCATGAATTGTTCGAAGTGCGGTGAAGTTTGCAATTGCGCAGTAGAGCCTGCAGGCACCGAAATAATCGCAGACCTTTCGCTGGCAGAAGCGACTGTGGAATCCCCGGGGATCGGGGCCACGAGCACTGGCGCATGCGATCCCGACGCATGGCGGGACGAATTGGCCGCGAGACTCAACCGGTATCGTTCCCGGCGTAAAGCGCCACCTCCTCGTTATCCATCGCTTAAGCTGCCATTTGCACCGCTTGCCTACGCGAGCGGGACGGCTCGGGTCGAGCCTGCTGCGTCGCCGGTCTTTGAACCCAATTCAAATCACGCTTTGGCGCTGGATGACATTTGTTCCGATGCGGCGACATCGTCACAAGGGGATGTTCTGACGGAACCATCACCGTCGTCCAGATTTGCAGCTCCGGTACAGCCGGCAACTGGAAAGATCATTGAATTCCCCAGATTCGCGTGGGCGCCTCCTCCGCCCCCGCCGGATCAACTGGCGGAACCCGTCGGAGAGCAGATCAGAATTCTGGAAGTGCCTGAATTTCAACCGGCTCCGCCTGCGCTTGGGGGCATCAATATCGAACCGGTACAGGATGAGCCTGTCGCGAAGCAGCTTGGCATCGATATACCTCTACAGATCGCGCCTCTGGAACGCAGGCTAGCCGCGTCGGCCATTGATGCGTTGGTCATCGCGTTCGCCACAGCACTGTTCGGCCTGATCTTCTGGAAGGTGGCTGCCGCGCGTCCGCCGCAGTTGCAGGTTCTCAGCTTTGCCGCGGGAACGTTTGCAACGTTCTGGGCGGCGTACCAATATCTGCTGATCGTGTATTCGGGCAGCACTCCGGGGCTTCGCGCGGCCGGCCTGGAACTGAGCCGATTTGACGGTACCGGCACGAACCGCTCGCTGCGGCGCTGGCGAGTTCTGGGCGCATATCTGTCGGCTCTTTCCTTAGGGATGGGGTATGCCTGGGTTTTCCTGGATGAAGATTCTCTTTGCTGGCACGACCGGATCACGCGTACGCATCTTGGCCTGAAGAAGCGAATGGCAAACGACTGATAAGCGGACCCCTTCCAAACATCTGGTGTAGACAGGGTGGGGCGGGAGTTCACTTTTTTCCGATTGCCTCGTCTGTTAACCTACGAAGCCATGCGCACATTTCCTGGCGCCCTCCTCCTCGTTGCCCTGTACGTCCCGCGTTTTGCCCAACCCATCAAGCCGCTTGCGGAGCGCGTAGCCGAACAGAATGCTTTGTTCGACGAGCAGTATGAGACCTATCTCCGCAACTTCCCCGAGAGAGCCACCGCCTTCGGCGATTATCGTTATAACGATCGGCTGAACGATTACTCTCTGGAAGCGATTCTGCAGCGGCAAAAGACGGATCAGGAGAGTCTCCAGCGAGTGAAAGCGATCGCAACCGCGGGATTTGGCGATCAGGACCAGCTCTCGCACGACCTCATGGTCCGCGTGCTGGAGCAGCGGATCGCCGATTTCAATCTCAAGGAATATGAAATGCCGATTAATCAGCAGAGCGGCATTCACACCAGCCTGGCCGATCTCCCGCAAGCCGTCCCGCTTGATTCGGTCAAGCATTACGAAGACTACATCTCGCGCCTGCATCAGATTCCACGGGCATTCGATCAGGTCACAGAAGTACTTCGGGCCGGCATGAAGGACAAGTTGATGCCGGTGCGATTCCTTGCTGAGAAAATCCCGGCGCAATGCGAAGGCATCATTGTCTCCAATCCATTCCTGCGGCCATTGAAGACGTATCCGGCTGAGATTTCCCAGGAGGACCAGAAACGTCTGACTCGGGAAATCACGGATGCGGTGAATGCGGATGTCTTGCCGGCGTATAAGAAATTCGGCGAATTCATCAAAACTCAGTATGCTCCGGAGGGCCGCACCGCCCTCTCCATCACTTCGTTAAGCGACGGGCCGAAGCGCTATGAAAACGATATTTACGCGCGCACGACCACGCACCTGACGGCGGACGAGATCCACCAGATTGGATTGCGCGAGATCGACCGCATCGAAGGCGAAATGGCAGTCATCGCGAAGAAGGAAGGTTTTTCGGACCTGGCATCGTTTCGCGCGTCGCTGAAAAGCAATCCCAAGTACAAGCCCAGCTCGGCGGAGCAGATTCTCGACGATTTCCGCCGTTACATTGCGCAGATGCAGCCGAAACTTCCGGAATTGTTTGGATTGCTGCCGAAGTCTCCGGTCACCGTCGAGGCCATTCCCGAATTTCAGGCGACAGCTGCGACTCACTACATGACTGGCACGCCCGACGGAAAGCGTCCGGGGCGCGTGGTGGTAGCCACATCCCACTTTGCTGATCGCACGCTGGTCGATGACGAAGCCATTGCGTATCACGAGGGCGTTCCCGGCCACCACATGCAGCTCTCGATTCAGCAGCAACTCGAGGGGCTGCCGAAGTTTCGCCTCCATGGGCTCGGGTTTAACGCCTACAGCGAGGGTTGGGCACTCTATGCAGAGCAGCTCGGGAAAGAGGTGGGTTTTTATCAAGATCCTGTTTCTGATTACGGCCGGCTGTCGTCCGAACTGTTCCGTGCCGTCCGGTTGGTGGTCGACACTGGTATTCATGCCAAGGGATGGAGCCGGGACCAAGTGGTCGAGTTCATGCGCAAATCCGGGGCGGTGGATGAGCCCACTATTCAGACTGAAACAGACCGGTACATCTCTTGGCCGGCCCAAGCGCTAAGCTACAAACTGGGACAGCTCAAGATCAGCGAACTCCGGCAACGCGCGCAGAAAGAACTGGGGCCAAAATTCGATATTCGCAAGTTCCACGACGAGATTCTCGACGGAGGCACTTTGCCCCTGGACATGCTGGATGCGCGCACGGACAAATGGATCGCCTCGCAGAAGGCCAAATGAATCCACTAAAGAGTTTGTGTAGGGCGGACGCCTCGTCCGCATCGCTCGCGAAGCGGGCGTGGGGAAGCAGAGTTCTTTTCAGGGGCCGCGTCAAGTTCCCTGGAATTGCTTCAATTGCGTGCTTTGCGCGCAACCCAGGCGAGGCCTCCGGGGCCACAGAACCGGACAACACCCGGTAAGCGGTCCATCCGGTATGCTATCTTCAATGAGTTTTCATAGTTCTTAGAGCCGCAATCCTCCAAAGCATGGCAACGTCTGTTGAGGGCTCCAAACCGGCAGTAAAGGTCTTTGTCGCCACCACGGTGATGTTGACCTTCATCTCCTTCTGGCGAGCTGCCGCCATCGTTCTTTCCGACCTGGCTTCGTCGGCCTATTACGTGGCGGGCGATACCGAGAAGGTCATCGGAAAGAGCGCTCCCTGGTTCATCCTGGCGGTAATGCTGTTCAGCACTGCGGTCCGCGCCCTCTACATAGAGTCCAGTGCCATGTTTGTCCGGGGGGGAGTATACCGGGTAGTGAAGACTGCCATGGGCGGCGGTCTGGCAAAGTTTTCCGTTTCTGCGTTGCTGTTCGATTATGTGCTCACGGGGCCCATCAGCGCGGTATCTGCGGGACAGTACCTCGGCGGGTTCGCTAAGGAGATCGCTCAGCTTCTTCATCATCCCCTGCACTTTTCCGATGACACCTTTGCCGCGGGATTCGCGGTTTTAATCGTCAGCTATTTCTGGTGGAAGAACACTCAAGGCATCCACGAGTCCAGCCAGAAGGCATTGCAGATCATGGCCATCACGACCGCCATGGTAGTAATTCTGATCGTGTGGTGTATGGTCACGCTTCTGCGTTCGCCGGCTGCGTTGCCGCCGAATCCCTTGACGCCGGGAGTGATGGCACTGACCAGAGAGTCGCTGGGGTGGCTATACGGGAGCTGGGCGACCCACCTGACGATGATCATTGCGTTCGTTGGGTTTGGTCACTCTGTACTTGCCATGAGCGGCGAGGAAACCCTGGCGCAGGTGAGCCGTGAGATCGAACACCCCAAACTGAAGAACCTGAAGAAGACGGGAATTGTCATTTTCGTGTACAGCCTGCTGTTTACCGGCTTGGTTTCGTTTTTTGCGGTGATGATCATTCCCGACAATGTGCGTCCGACCTTCTTCACGAACATTATCGGCGGAATCGCGATGTACCTGAGCGGACCTCTATGGGCCAAGCTGATCTTTCACGGGTTCGTAGTGATCGTAGGAGTACTGATTCTGGCGGGAGCCCAGAACACATCCATCGTTGGGGCGAACGGAGTACTGAACCGGTTGTCCGAGGATGGAGTCCTGACCGCCTGGTTCCAGCGGCCACATCATCGTTTTGGAACCAGTTACCGGCTTATTAACCTGATCGTGATCCTGCAACTCGCCACCATCATCTTGAGCAAGGGGAACGTATTCGTACTGGCAGGGTTATACGCCTTCGGCGTCATCTGGAGCTTCACTCTGAATGCGCTGGCGGTCCTGGTACTGCGTTACACCGAGCCGGAGCACCGGCAGTGGAAGGTGCCCGGGAACCTGCGAATTGCAGGGAAAGAAATTCCGCTAGGCGTGATCACAATCTTTCTCATCCTGTTTACGACGGCGATCGTGAACCTGTTTACGAAGTATGAAGCGACGATCTCAGGCGTGGGTTTTAGCGTTGTACTCTTTTTCGCTTTTACCTATTCGGAAAGGCGCACGGCTCGTGAACGCAGGGGTAAGCCGGAGCAACTCGATCAATTCCGGGTTTACAGCAACCAGGAACTCGGCAGCGGAGCCATGGGAGTGCGGCCCGGGAATGTTCTGGTCGCAGTACGCGATCCCCGTAATCTTTATTACTTGCGCCACATCCTGAGCCACACCAATACGGCGAAACAAGATGTGGTAGTCATGAGCGCGCGGCTTTACCACCGCGAGCATACCTTCAGCGGCAGCACGGTATTCGAAGCCAGCCAAGTCTTCGATCACTACGAGCAGGAACTGTTCACCGCGGCCGTAGCGGTGGCAGAAAAAGAGGGCAAGCCGATATCGTTGCTGGTAGTTCCTGCCACGGACGTATTTGAAGCCATTATGGTGACGGCACAACGCCTGGATGCATCACGCGTGGTCTGTGGACTATCAAATAAGCTCAGTGCCGATGAACAAGCCAAACTCACCGGTGATGCTTGGGAACGTCTGCCGGAACCTCGTCCTCGCCTGATGCTTGAAGTCTGTGCGCCTGACGGCTCCATCCGCGAATATGCTCTCGGGCCCCATACTCCCAGGTTGCGGGTTCAGGATCTGGAACTCATGCATAAACTCTGGCTAAATATTACTTCTGACCCGAAATTCGCCGGCGCTCACCACTATCACATCGTGGCCCTCGCATTGGAGGAACTGCAGCGGGAACTGAGCACCGAGCAACGCGCTCAACTGCTACAAAAGCTGCAGGAAGAAGTGAATCGTCCCAACCAGCAGTGAATCGCATCCAGCATAGGACAAAAGCTCCTGGAGGAGGCCTATGGCCAGAATTTTGGGCGCGTCCCGTAATCAGGGCGGATTTTTCCGGCGGGTCTTCGTAAGCCTTGTCTACTTTCTTACGAAACGGAAGGTAGGCCGTGTTGTGATGCCCGTGCAAGTGACCGCTCATCACCCTGCGATTCTTTGGGGATACGGGCAGATGGAACAGTGTCAGCTATCCAGCAGACTGGTGGATGCGAAGTTGAAGGGACTGGCCGAACTGCGGACCGCGACCCTGATTGGCTGCCCATTTTGAATTGACATCGGCTCTGCCGTGGGCAGGGCACATGGAATCTCCGCCGAACAGATTGCAGAACTGCCCAACTATCGTTCGAGCCATCATTTCACCGATGTTGAGCGCCTCGTGCTTGAATATGCAGACGCCATGACGCAGACTCCGGTCGAGGTATCTGATCCCCTGTTCGCTTGTCTGCGCGAGAAATTCGCCGACGCCGAGTTGGTGGAGTTGACATCCGCCATCGCTTGGGAGAACTATCGAGCGCGGTTCGATCATGCATTTGGTATTGAAGGGGAGAATTTCAGCGAAGGCGCTGTTTGCGCCGTGCCGGCGCATAAGGCCGAAATTCCGCGAAGGTAGTCCCGGAGTACTAGTAGAGAAGGCCCTGGCCTTCGCCAGGGCCTGATTGTCGTTTACTTCAGGGCTAACTGTGAATTGCCCGAGCACAGCAATTCATAGCCGTTTCTGCTTTTTTGGAGCAGCACCCTCCTTTGCAGTCCTTGCCGCAGCAGGCGGATGCAGTCTTGTCCTTGCCGCAATTCTCACAGCACGATGCCCCAACCTTGTCGTCCTTCGTGCACGACTTCCCATCTTTGCTGCAGCATGCCATGGCTTTGTCTCCGTCACAGCAGGATGCTTTCGCGCCTTTTGCATGCTTCCCGTGACGTGAGCACATCTTTGCGTCCTTGGAGTCCGCGGATGCCATCTTGTCGCAGCAGATACACTTTGCTTTTTCTGTGCTTTGTTGCTGGTCGGTGGGAGGGGTCTGGTTTGACGTTTGTGCCCACGAAACCACTGTTAGGGCGAGGATAAGGACTAGTAGTTTGCGCGTCATAAATTTTGATCTCCTGGATAAATTCGCTATGGATTGCGATCCGCAAAAAGACTGTATACAGACCAACGCGTTCGGGCCTGCAGAGAAAGGGAGGGCGCCTCTCCGGCGCGTGCTGAACTCAGATGCGGAGCACAGTACTCGGTGAAGAAGGAGGTGAGAGGCTCGCGTGAGAACTGGGGGCTGTTGCCGTCGGTTTCTTGCTCCCACTTGGATCTCCGGTGTCAGTGGCGCTGCCCCTCGCATCTGGGGGGTACAGACGAGTGGAGACCGATAGAGCTGGGCCACGCTCCGGTCCCTGTTTCGCGCAGCATGGATGCCGATCACCGCAAGGCATCTGGGGAGTCGGTGTGAGCGCCACGAACAACGGCATAAACATACTTGGGCGGAAGCCCGGGCAGCAGGAATGATCGGGGCTCGAGGAATGCTTGGCCTGTTGCTGGGAACGCGTGAGCGAAACGTTCGATGCGGCGAAGGCTATCGGGGCGCTCCCCAACGCCAGCGACATCAACATGGCAGCCGCAATGAGCTTGTTTCTCATTGGATTTCTGCTTGTAAGTGTCACAAAGATCAGCGGTATCGGCTGTGATTCGAATCACAGGGGTGAGTGAGCGAACCGCTAGCTCTTGAGAGTATTTTCGAGGGAAGCGCGCAGGTTCCTGAATCGGAAGGGGTACCCGGTCGTGACCAGTTGTGTGGGTTCCACGCGCTGGCTGCCCAGAAGGACTGTTTCGCCCATTTCGCCAAATATGAGTTTTACGGCGAAAGCTGGCAGCGGAAAAATGGCTGGACGCGACAGTATGCTTGCCAGGGTATTCGTAAATTCCGCATTGGTGACGGGTTTTGGGGCCACCATGTTCACCGGGCCGTACAAAAGATCACTTTTAAGAATGTGGTGAATCGCACCCACCAGGTCCTGGACGTCAATCCAGCTCATCCACTGGCGCCCATCTCCGACTTTTCCCCCAACACCCATTTTGAACGGGGGTAGCATTTTGCCCAGGGCGCCTCCGTTGGGGCTCAGGACCACCCCGGTGCGCATCAGAACGGTGCGTATGCCGGCCTCAGCCGCCGGCCGTGTAGCCGCTTCCCATTCCTGGCAAACATCGGCCAGGAATCCGGTGCCAGGCTCGCTCTGCTCAGTCAACACCTCTTCTCCGCGATCCCCATAAAAACCGACAGCCGAGCTGCAGATGAAGACTTGAGGTTTGTCCTTGGCATCCGCCAGCGCCTGGGACAGGTTCTCTGTGCCTATGACGCGGCTCTTGCGGATCTTCTGCTTTTTCGTGTCGCTCCAGCGCCCGACGATGGTTTCTCCGGCAAGATGAATAACCGCGTCGAACCCGGACAGGATGTCAGCGGCAAAGGGCTGGTTGGGATCCCAGGGAATGCTATGGCTAAGGGTTGACGGCGAAGACTCGTTCCTCACCAGGCGCGTGATGTGGGCGCCATTGGCGCTTAAGGTTGGCAGCAGGGCCTGGCCAATCGGTCCGGACGCGCCGGTCACCAAGATCCTTGCCATGCGAAGGTTCACCATGCTGGAACACTTTAGCAGAGGTGCTCGGCTCAAGGCTCAGCGTGGGAAGGGATCGGCGATTCGGATGACGCTATAATCGTGTCAGGCCCAGCATTCCTGCCGGTTTCCCAGATATCCCCGGGCTGTTCTGCGGGCTATAATCCTGCATGGCGACGTTACGCCAACAGATCGCTACAACTGCGCTTACCCTGACCAAGTTCCGCGATCTGATGAAGCGGATGCAGGATAACCGTCCGCAGGACGATCTCTCGATCATCAAAAAGGCTTACGACTACTCCCTAAAGCATCATGAAGGACAATCCCGCGCCTCGGGAGAGCCGTATCTGGTGCATCCGCTGGAGGTAGCGCTGGTTTTGGCCGAGATGAAGATGGATCCGGTCGCCGTCGCCGCCGGTTTATTGCACGATTCGGTCGAAGATACGTCAGTGACAATCGTCGATATCCGCAAGGAATTCGGCGAGCAAGTCGCCCATATCGTGGAGGGTGTTACCAAGATCAGTAAAATCGACTTCGCCACCCGCGAAGAGCAGCAGGCCGAGAATTTGCGCAAGATGATGCTCGCGATGGTGGACGACATCCGTGTCGTTCTCATCAAGCTGGCCGATCGTCTGCACAATATGCGCACTCTTGAGCATCTGGATCCTGAGCGCCAGCGCAAAATCGCAGAAGAGACGCTGGAGATATACGCCCCCATCGCCCACCGCCTTGGCATGGGCAAGATACGCGGGGAACTCGAAGATCTCGGCTTCCGGTTTCTGGATCCGGTCGGCTACGAGCAAGTCGAAAAGTCAGTGAATGCCCGCCGCAAGCAGGGCGAAGCTTTTCTCGAGAAGACGCAGAAAATCATCGTCGACAAGCTGAAGGAAGCGGGCATCCAGGCGCGGGTCGAGAGCCGCATCAAGCGCTTGTTCAGTATTCACAAGAAGTTGCAGAAGCAGCGGATCTCGGTAGATCAGGTGTACGATCTCTGCGCCATGCGGGTCATCACGCGGTCGCTGCAGGATTGCTACGCGGTGCTTGGCATCATCCACAACCTTTGGCGTCCAGTGCCGGGCCGCATCAAGGATTTCATAGCCATGCCGAGGCCGAATTTCTACCAGTCGCTGCACACCTCGGTGATCACCGAAGACGGTACGCCTTTTGAAATTCAGATTCGCACGGAAGAAATGCACAAGATGGCGGAGGAGGGGATCGCCGCCCACTGGAAATACAAAGATGGGCCAGTTTCCGCGCAGGACGAGCAGCGCCTGGCGTGGTTGCGGCAGGTGGTCGAATGGCAGCGGGATGTCAGCGATCCGAACGAATTCCTCTCTACTCTAAAAGTCGACCTTTATCCCGAGGAGGTTTATACCTTCACGCCCAAGGGCAAGGTGGTGGTTCTGCCGCGGGATGCCACTCCCATCGACTTCGCGTACACGATCCATACCGAAGTCGGCCATACTTGCGTGGGCGCGAAGGTTAACGGGCGCATGGTGCCACTGCGCCACAAGCTGCATTCCGGGGACATCGTCGAAATCCTGACCCAGCCTGGGCATAAGCCCAGCCGGGATTGGCTGGCCCTGGTCAAGTCCTCGCGCTCGCGCAACAAGATCAAGCATTGGCTCAATGTTCACCAACGCGAGCGGGCCATTGAAATCGGGCGAAAACTGATCGAGAAAGAAGCCCGCAAATACCGCATTGCGCTGAAGGAGATCAAGGATGAGGATCTGGCGCGCGTCGCCTCGGGTTATGGATTGGGGCGCGGCGAAGATCTCATGGCCGGGATCGGCTACGGGAAATATTCCGCGCGCCAGGTGTTGGCGCGTTTATTGCCGGCGGGAGCGACGCCATCGATTGCCGGAGAAATCGAGGCCGAGGGCTTGGCCTCCGGCACCATAGCGAGTGCCGTACGCCGCGTCTTTGGAGGAAATAATGCAATCACGGTGCGCGGACAGGGAGACATGCTGGTGTACCGCGCCCGCTGTTGCAATCCGATTCGCGGAGAAGGGATCGTCGGCTACATCACCCGAGGCAAAGGCGTGGCGGTGCATTCGGTGAGCTGTCCTAATGTCACGAACCTGTTGTACGAGCCGGAGAGAAAGATCGAGGTGGAATGGGCGCGCGACGATAGCACGCCGACTTCCTATCCCGTCAAGCTGACGGTGTTCTGTGACGACCGCTTCGGCATGCTGAAGAGCATTACGGGCGTGATTGGCGACGCCCAGAGCAACATCCGTAACATCGCGGCGCACACCGCAAACAGCCAGGCCAGTGTGGAAGTTGTTCTGGACATCTCGGACTTGAAGCACCTGGAGAACATCATCGCCGGATTGCGAAAAATTCCGGGCGTGCACGAGGTGCAGAGGCTGCAGAAAATCTGAAAATAGTACTCGGATGGCAGCGCTCAGCTGACGAGTATTCGTCTGTTTCGTTGTGATACCCTGTGCCCTCTGTGGTTTAGTCTGACTGAGTACTGCTGCTATGCGCGAAGTGATTTCTACCAAAGATGCCCCTCAAGCCATCGGCCCGTATTCTCAGGCCATCAAAGCTAATGGATTTGTTTTTGTCTCCGGGCAGGTCGCGATCGATCCTGCAACCCAGCAGGTAATCCAGGGAGGCGTCGCAACCCAAACCGATCGAGTTCTGCGCAATCTTTCGGAGATCCTGGAAGCCGCCGGGAGTGGCTTAGGGAAAGTCGTCCGCGCGACTGTGTTTCTCAAAAACATGTCCGAATTCACCGCTATGAACGAGGTTTATGGAAAATACTTCAGCAGTGCCCCGCCGGCGCGATCCACAGTGGAAGTGGCCCGCCTGCCAAAAGATGTCCTGGTGGAAATTGATGTGATCGCGCTGGAATAGCGCGCATGAACACGCCGACGGAGATTCTGATGAACAAGATTGCCATCGCCCTCATCGCTTTCAGCAGCATGCCGCTGGTCGCGCAAGCGCCCGCGAAAAAGCCGGCTCATGCCGCAGCACGTCGTGCGACTGGACCGACAAAAGTGACTGGAGAAGGCGTCAAGACTCCCTCAGGCTTGCAGTACTGGGACCTCAGGCCAGGAACCGGGGCAGAAGCCAAAGCTGGGAGCCACGTGAAAGTGCACTACACTGGCTGGCTCACGTCCGGCAAGAAATTCGACAGTTCAGTTGGGAGCGCGCCGTTCGACTTTACGCTAGGCCAAGGCGAGGTCATCAAGGGCTGGGATGAAGGTGTTGCCGGAATGAAGGTCGGAGGCAAGCGTCAGCTCAAGATTCCGCCGCAGATAGCGTACGGGGAAGACGGCCACCCGCCTCAGATTCCGCCGAACTCCACGTTGATCTTCGACGTGACGCTGGTCGCCGTGAAGTAATGTGGAAGACACAACGGCGAGGGAATGGAAATCCTTTGGGACCTCTGTTATAGAGGGGTCTTAGGCCTTAACGACTTTGCCGCTGCGCAGGCAGGACGTGCAGACGCGGATCCGTTTTCCCTGTCCGTTGACCTTGGCATGCACTGGACGCAAGTTGATGTTCCAGCGCCGCTTAGTCACGTTGTGGGCGTGGCTGATGCGGTTGCCCGCTTGCGGCCTCTTGCCGCAGATTTCACATTGTTGTGCCATGGACTGCTGCTCCCGAATGATTCAGATCTGGTAGGGCAAACTTTGATTTTACCGGAGTTTGGCCAATTTCGGCAATCTCGCAAACTTGGGGGTTTTTGCCTTCCTTGTTGCGAGCCGAGCGCCCCCAGTGTTCTTTTCCGCGGGCTCAGAGCTATTCAATCCGCAACGCGGTCATCGGCTCGATTCTGGCGGCGCGTCGGGCGGGGATGAAGCCCGCCAAAGCGGCAAACAAAGAGAGCACGAGGATGGCTGCGGCCAGCGTCAACGGGTCATAGGTGTTCACGCCATAGAGTTGACTGCGCATGAGGCGTCCGCCCATTAGTGCTATCGGCACCCCGAGGGCAAGCCCCAGACCTACCAGCAGGAGAGCCCTTCGCAGTACCAAGACCAGCACGTTCTGCCTGTTTGCTCCCAAGGCCATGCGCAGACCGATCTCGCTGGTACGGCGGGCCACGGAGTAGGCTGTGATGCCATAGAGTCCCACCGATGCAAGGACCAGCGCCAGCAGGCCAAACAGGCCGGTGAGCCGGGAGACCAGACGTTCCTGGTTGAAGTTATCGGCGACCTGATAGTCCAGCGATTTGAAATCGATCATGGTGAGGTCCGGATTGATATTCGACAATGTGCGGCGTGCCGCCGATTCCAGTGCAGCCGCATCCCCGACGAATTGAACCGTAATTGAGTTGGGAAAGAGCGAACGGCCTTCCGCGATGGCCATCTGGGACTCTTTGAAACCGCGATTGTACTGAGTCAGGGGCCGGAAATACATGGGGCGATAGTCGTCGCGCGGATTGTTGTACTTGGCGTCAGCGACGACGCCAACAATCTCATAATCAGCCGCATATTTTTGATCAAAGTTTCCGAAGTGGCGGCCGATGGGATCCTCATTGGGAAAGAACTTCTTGACGAAGGCCTGGTTCACAACTGCGACCATGCGCGAAGTGGCGGTGTCCTGGTCGGTGATGCCGCGGCCGCGAACGACAGGCTGGCCGATGGTCTCGAAGAAATGAGGGCTGACACGGTCCCAGGAAGAACCATTGTGCTCTTCGGGCCCCGGCGCCGGACGACCCTGTACATATACTCCTTCTCCCCAATTGTTTCCTTCCAGCGTGCTGTAGAGAGCGATACCAACGCTCTTCGCGCCGGGCAATGCTGAGAACTCTCGTTCCAGTTGCTCGTTGAACGTGCGTACGGTATCCACGTTGTATCCGGCGCCCATGGGATCGATGTGGATTACGTAACGGTTGGCTGTGGTGATGCCGAAATTTTGCCGCTCGAGATTGCGCAGAGTCTGAGTCATGAGTCCCGCGCCTACCAGCAGCACCAGGGAAAGAGCCGCTTGCAGGACAATCAAGGTCTTCTGTGGGAGCAGCGCGCGATCTCCGGTGGAACGGTTAACGCCGCGCAAGGCCTCTGCCGGGTCGGAGTGGGACGATACCCATGCCGGCACGATGCCAAAGGTGATTCCCGTCAGCAGCGAGAGCAGGAAGGCGAATCCGAGAACGATCGGTGAGGGGCTGGCATGAATCGGGATCTGCGTGGAGTCGGGAAAGGCCAGGCCAAGAATCATTTTTGCCCCGGCGTAGGCAATGGCAATGCCGATCACTCCTCCGGCAGCCGCGAGCAGCACGCTCTCGACGAGGAGCTGCCGCATGAGAACCGAGCGCGCGGCCCCCAACGCAGTGCGGATGGAGGTTTCCGCGCGGCGGGCCGTGCCTCTGGCCAGCAGCAGATTGGCAACGTTCGCACAGGCGACAAGCAGCACCAGCGCGGAGATGCCCGTCAACAGGCGCAGCCCGTCGCCGGTCTGTTGCTGCAGATTTTGAATGCCAGCTCCTCCGGGAGCCATTACGACGTGCTGCTTGGGAATCTCCCGATCTGCGCCGTTGAGGGTGTAAGCGGGTTGCGTGGCTAACCAGTGGCGAAGCGTATTCGAAATCTTGGCTTGTAAAGCTGCCGGAGCGACTTCTGGATTGAGACGGCCCAGAACATATAACCAGTTGGAAGCGGGCTGCTTCAGAATGCTGGTTTCGCCTTCCAAGACCGGTTCGGCATTGAGCGGAAGCCAGATCGCAGGCGGATTTGAGTTAATGCGGTCGCCGAAAAATCCAGGCGGAGCGATGCCGACGACGGTCACGGGGTGACTCTGGATGTAGAACGTGGAGCCGACTACATTGCGGTCGCCACCATGGGCAGCCTGCCATGCTGCGTAGCTGAGCACGGCGACCGGAGCGGCGCCGGGAGCGTCATCGGAAGGAAGGATCGTGCGGCCGGCGTAGGCGCCCATGCCGAAGGTCGTAAAGTAATTGCCCGAGACATACTCGGTGCGCTCGGATTTCGCGGGGCTGTTTCCAACCCTGACATTCATCATGTTCTGCCCGGACTGGAAAGCGGCCAGCTGCTCGAATTCTGGAGTGGCATCCTGGATTACGCGGTAAAGATCATACGAAAACAGATCGAAATCGCCGTCATCATTCAGAAATCCACCGTTGACACAACAATCGTCACGGTCCCCTACGCGGTAGAGGGAAGCCGGGTTGGCAACCGGCAGCGACTTCATAAGAACGGCATGGACCAGCGTGAAGATCGCTGTGTTTGCCCCAATGCCCAACGAGATGGTCAGGACGACCGTGGCGGCGAATCCGGGAGACTTCTGGAATTGGCGGAGGGCGAATCTAAAGTCACTCATGGCTAAAAGTATTGACGCGCCGAAGCGCGAAGTGGAAGCAGCAATCCGAGCATAGGATGTAGGGACAGCCGGGGGCGGCCACCAGCATTATCTCCATGAAAAAAGCCTCCCGTTTCCGAGAGGCTTTTTTGGGGGAGCGATTTTGGGCGAAGTACCCGTTCGGTTTCTGATAGTTACTTCGGTTGTTGCTGCGTGTCGGTGCTCATCGGCGCGCCGCTGTTGCTGGAGAGCTGTTCGAGATCGTTCTTCAGCAGGCTGATCTCGACGCGTCCGCCGGAGAGGCGCTTGGACTTCGCATTCTCGTCCGTCGAGGGTAGCGGGGCATTGCCCATTCCTACGAGGTAGATGCGATAGACCGGAATGTCGTGGTTGAGAACCAGGTAGCGGACGACGGACTCGGCCATTTTCTGCGAAGTGGTAATGGCAGCTTGTCCTTTGCCGGACGAGAAGCCCTGGACTTCGATGATGTAGCCACGTTGTCCCTTAACACTGCCGGCCATCTGGTCGAGAGCGTCCTTAGCATTCTTGCTGAGGACGGTCTGGCCCGGGCGGAAACGGATTTCGGTCTGGTTCGAAGCCTTGTACTGGTCGATGTTGCTGACCACGTTCTCGACGGTTTGAACACGGGTGGTCACCTGCTGCGCGGACTGCTGCGCCTGAGTGGCCTTGTTGCCGGCGTCCACAGCGTGCTGGTCAGCTTCGTTGGCCTTGTCGGAGGCGAGCTTGATGCCTTGGGTCGCCCGCGAATCGACGTCCTTGATCTGCTTGCTGTTCTGGGAGGTCAGCTCATCAAGTTCGTTAACGCGATCCCGGATGGGTTCGGTCTGGCGCTTGACATAGTTTTTGCGCGCAAAGGGGTTGATGCGTCCCCAGAAACCTTCACGAGACGGGGCGGCGAGAGGAGCTTTACCAGTTGCGTTGCCGCTGCTGGTGTCGGTCGACTGCGTCTGCTGCGTGGGCTGGCTCTGATCCTGGGCGGTCTGCGCTAGGGCCGGCAAAGCAAGCACTGCGGCCAGAGGCAGGGCAATGACGAGGCGATGGTTCATAATGACTTCCTCCAAGTTTGGTGGAGCGTTGGGCTCCACACCGGCACGCCAAAGGCGTGCTTGAATTTTGATATGCGTCCTCTGAACAGTAAAGAAAGCTAGCGAATTCGCTAAGCTGGCCCGCGGTGACGCTTCGCGAAGCCTTGGAAATCTTGGCGCCAGAAACGTGCGCCGCATTCCTCTATTACATGTGGGATGCCAAATCGGCCCTCGAGGTTGAACGGCTAAAGGCTTGGAAACTATGCCTATTATACTGCCGACTGCGAGGCAAAGTCAGCAATCGCAACGGCGAGCAGGGTAAATTTGGCAAACCTGATATAAAAACTGCGTGGAAAATGAAGGGTTTCTCGCGACTGTTGCCGAGGAGGCAGTTCCATCAAGTGAAAACTACTGCATACAGAAAGGAATTCCTGGGAATGGATCCGCGTCCTGCGGTAAAGGTAACTAGCGTTTGGTTACTTTCGGTTTGGGTTTTGGTAATTAGCGTCATAAGCTTCGCAGCCGATGCAACGCTTCCTTCTTCGCGGATCACGCCAGAGCATAAGCAGCAGTATGCCAACCTGGCAGTTAGCTGGATGCAGGATTACCTGCGAATTGATACCACCAATCCGCCCGGGAACGAGATGAAGACGATTGGATTTCTGAAGAAAATCCTCGATCAGGAAGGGATTGAGAACCACGTCTTCGAGTACACGCCTGGACGCGGGGATCTATGGGCGCGTCTGCCGCGCAGCACAGCCTCTTCGAAACGGCCGATCGTTCTGCTGAACCATATGGATGTAGTCACCAGCGATGCTTCGCACTGGAAAGTGCCTCCGTTTACCGGAGAGATCAAAGACGGCTACATCTGGGGGCGAGGCGCTCAGGACATGAAGGATGAGGGACTGGCGCAACTTGTGGCCATGGTGATGCTCAAGCGGGAGAAGGTTGCGTTAGACCGGGACGTGATCTTTCTCGCCGTCTCGGATGAAGAGGCTGACGGAACGGGGACAGACTGGTTCATAAAAAATCAGCAGGGTGTGCTGGGGAACGCCGAGTTCCTGATCAACGAGGGTGGAGAGAATCTGCTGGAAAATGGCAAGGTCAAGTTCGTGGGCGTAGATGTCGGGGAAAAGACTACCTACTGGCTGAAAGTGACGGCACATGGCAGGCCCGGGCATGGATCTAGGCCCAATCCTGACTCGGCCCCAAACCGGCTGGTTCGCGCGCTGGACAAGATCATCGCGTACAAGACTCCGCTGAGGGTATTGCCCGTGGTGGATGAATTTTTAAAAGACATGGCTCCCTACGAACCTGCGGATCGCGCTCAGTATTACCGCGATGTTGGCAAGGCGATTCAAGACGCAAAATTCCAGGAGCAGGTGGAGCGGGATGAGTCTTTGAATTTCCTGCTGCGCGACACGATTTCTTTAACCATGCTGGCCGGATCACAGCAGACCAATGTCATTCCGCCGGACGCATGGGCGAATCTGGATGTGCGGATTCTTCCAGGTGGAGATCCCAAAGCTCTGGCCGACGATTTGCGTCGAGTGGTCAATGATCCGGATGTGACCATAGAGCCGATTAATTCGGAGTTTCGAGTGGCGAACTACTCGGGTACGGACAACGCCCTGTTCGCGGCGATCAAGCAGGTTTCCAGCTCGTACTTTCCTGGAACGCCAGTTGTGCCGCACATTACGAGCGGGTACACAGAGAATCAGCGCTACCGGCCTTTAGGGATCGTCGCGTACGGCTTCAATCCGTTTACCGCGACAGAGGAAGAGGGCCATACTGAGCACGGGAACGACGAGCGCATACGCGTGGAAGAAGTGAGACGCGGGCCACAGATATTGTTTGACGTGGTGGCGGGGGCGGCGGGCAAATAGGCGAATGGATTGGCGTCGTCGCTGCGCGTTCATATCCCACAATATTTGTCGTGTTGCTCAAAGATGAAGTGGTCTGTCATGCCGGCGATGTAGTCGCAGATCACTCTGGGCAACGAATCGACTACAGCTTTTTCTCGATAGCTGCGTGGAAGCTCGTGCGGGTGTTTCATCCAGAAGGCGAACAGGTCGCGGACCACGCGCTCGGCGTCTTCCTTCTCGTCGGCCAAAGACGAAGTGTAGTAAAGATTCTCATACAAAAAATCCTTATTTTGCTTGCGCTCAGCCTCGACTTCGGGGCTGAAGGCCGCGATGCGCTCGGGATGGGCGCGAATATCATCCAGCGTCCGAATGTTGAACTCGTTCAGGCGCCGTTGCGTATTTTTAATCAGGTCATCGACGAAGCGGTTCAGGACGCGTTTTAGACTTTCGTTGAACTTCAGCTTGTCTGGGGCGTGTGGATAGATCTGCTCCACTTCCTGAAAAAAGCCATCAAAGACTGGGACGCCTTCACGAATTTGGTCCAGGGAGAGAAGGTGCGCTTCGTAACCGTCATCAAGATCGGCAGTGTTGTAAGCGATTTCGTCCGTGAGATCGATCAGCTGAGCTTCCAGCGGCGGCCGCTTGTCCAACAGATACTCGGATAGTTCCGGATGCGCTTTTTCCTCGTAGTCGCGTGAGTGCTTGATGATTCCCTCGCGAACTTCAAACGTGAGATTCAGGCCAGGGAAGGCGGCGTAGCGCTGCTCGAAATCTTGTACGATGCGCAGCGCATGCAGGTTATGGTCGAAGAAGAGCCCTTCTGCTCGCATGGCCGCATCCAGCGCTTTTTCTCCTGCATGCCCGAAGGGTGGGTGGCCGATGTCGTGGACCAAGGCCAGTGCTTCAGTGAGGTCCACATTGAGTCCGAGCGCTCCCGCAAGAGTGCGAGATACTTGGGAAACTTCCAGCGTGTGAGTGAGCCGATTGCGGAAATGATCAGAGTAGCGTCGCGTAAAAACTTGCGTTTTGGCTTCCAGCCGGCGGAAGGCGCGGGCGTGGATGACGCGATCGCGGTCGCGCTGGAAATCGTTACGGTATGGATGTTGCGGCTCGGGAAAGCGGCGTCCGCGGGATTGACTGACGTGCACCGCGTAGGCGGCGAGCATGGGAGAAGAATAGCAGAGGCGGAAATGGGGATATTGGTAATTGTGTAATTTGGTAATTGAGTGATTGCGAATGCTCATGGTGAAGGAGCAATTTCTCAATTACTCAATTTCCTATTTTGGAGCCTGCCTATTCCCTCAAGTTGAGCCGCATCTCGTTGCTGGGCTCGAAGCCTAGAGACTCGTACAGGTGGCGGCCATCATCGCTGGCGTGAAGATTTACTCGCGCAAGGTTCTCCGCTCTGCACCAGGCGATCATAGCCTGCATGATGCGGCGCGCGATTCCGCGGCGGCGGTAGTCCGGTTCGGTGTAAACGTTCAGAATGGTAGCGCGCCTGCATTCCAGATCGTAAGGATGGGCTGGCCAGGGAACGATCAGTACTGCGCCACCGGCGATCGCACGTTCGCCGTCATAGGCCAGCCAGGCACGGAAGGAGCCTTCGGGTATCGCTCTGCGGAGATATGCGGAATTGAGAAAAGACGATCGCTCCAAGCCCTCAATATCCGTGTAGCGCATGTCCTCATACATACGGCGGCGCTGGCGGACGATTTCGGGGATGTCGTGAATCGTGGCTTCGCGAATGGTAATTTCAGAGGCACGATCGCTTGACATAGGGTTGAGTGTAGCAAGGGATCAGAGCGTCGGCGGAAGGGGATAGATCCAGGGTTCCGAGGCGAGGGCACGATGCCCTCGCTGCGGTTAACGGATGCGGGGAATTATTGCTGTTTGTTGCTGGAGTCTTCTTTCGCCAGTTTTACTTTGGCAGCGTCAAGCTTCTGCTGGACCTTGGCGAAGGCTTCGCTGTCTTGTTCCGCGGGAACCGTCTTGTTCCACTCTTGAACCGCACGGTCCCAATGCGCCGCGGCCAGCTTCAGGCGACCGGTTTTCTGATAAAGATCGCCGAGGTGCTCCTGTACCGTGGGATCAGAGCCCATGTGGGATGCGGCCTTGTTGAGGTTTTCTTCGGCAAGATCGTATTTGCCCAGCTTGAAATAGGCCCAGCCGATGGAGTCCAGATAGGCAGGATTGCTAGGCTCAAAGGCGAGCGCCTGCTTGATGAGATTGAGCGACTCTTCCAGCTTTACGCCGCGGTCGGCATTCATGTACCCCAGATAATTCAGGGTAGCAGCGGCTTGCGGATCACTGGGCGGAGTTGTCGAAAGAACTTTCCTGAATTCACCTTCTGCCTGGTCGAACATCTTCTGACGCTGATAAAGATCGCCGCGCAGGAAGAAAACATAAGCTTTCTCTTCCGGCTTGGTGGATAACTCTTCCGCCTTAGCGAGCGCTTCCAGCCCATCATTCCAGCGCTTGGCCCGGGTGTAGATGATTCCAAGACGCACGTAGACGTCGCGATCTTCCGGACCGCCTTTCAGCATGGAGCGGACGTCGGTAACGGCCTGATCAACCTGACCCATGTCGGCGATCTGGGCGGCGAGCACCATCCGCAGGTCGCGGTCGTTGGGCATTTTCTGCGTTGCTTCTTTGGCAACGGCGGTAGCCTGCGGCCACTGTTTGGCTTCGCGATAGGTGTCGATGATTTCCTGATAGCCACTGCGGGCGTTTTCATCGCCGAGAGTGAGCATTTTTCTGAACGTATCTACCGCGGCAGTGTAGTTTTCCTGTTCACGATAGATCATGCCCAGGCGCTCGATGAAGATGGCGCGATTGTTGCGATCCGACTGGCTGGTGCCGGTTTCACTCTTTTCCGTTTTCTTGATCAGATCCTGCAGCAGCTTGGCTGCTTCCTCGTAACGTCCTTGAGCCTGGTAAACGGCGGCCATGCTGTAGGGGACGTCCATGGTGTCGGGAACCAGGGTTTCAGCGCGCTTCAGATTTTCGAGGGCTTGATCGTATTTGCCCTGACGGCGGTAGATGTCGGCCATGCGCACATACGTCTGCGCATCTTCGGGATTGGAATCTGAAATGACTTTGTACTGCTGGAGGGCGGCATCAAGCTGCCCATCGTTCAATTCGTTTTCCGCAAGCCCGCGAATCGCGTCGAGATTGTCACGATCCAGAACGATTGCGTGCTTGTAGGCGTCAATTGCGTTCTTGTAATCCTTGCGCTGTTCGTAGGCGGCGCCCAGCGCGGAATAGAGCTTGGCAGAGCGAGCTGAATCGGGGATGGAACTCAGGACTTTCAACGCATGCGCAGTATCGCCTTCGTCGGTGTAAAGCATGGCGAGCGTGGTGACGGCTTCTTCGGAGTTCGGATCCAGTTTGATGGCAGTCTTGAGTTCGCCTTCCGCCTTCTGCATCTCGTTGCCGAGGCGGTACAGGCGGCCGAGAAGCAGGTGGTCATCGACGCTACTGGGATCAAGTTTCGTGATCTGCTCGTACTGATCGATAGCTAGCTTCAGGATATTGTCCGAGCCTGAACCGCCGGGCATGTCACCCAGGGAACGCAGGTAAATTCGCCCGAGAAGCTTGTGAGCTTCGAGATTCTTGGGATCACGCTTGATAATGTCCTGGGCCTCGCGAACAGCATCCGCAATGCGGCCGGTTTTTACGTAGAGTTCGGCGAGGGCGGACGTAAGGAACTCGGAGGAGGGATCAGCTTCAATGGCCTGGCGATATTCTTCAGTCGCCTTGGCCGCCAGATCACTACGCCCGTAAGCTGTGACCATCTCCTCATACATGTGAGCGAGGGTGTAATGGTAGTAGGCGGCAGCCTTATCGGTCTTGCGCGGCGAGGACTGGGCCGGAGCATTCTCGGCCGGGGCGGATTGCGCGGACTGGCTGGTTTGGGCGACAGCGACCGTAGCCACTGCGATCATCAACAAAGAGAGGCGTAAAAGTCTGATCATCCTGAACCTGACTGCGCTGCAGCGCGTTCCCGTAACGTCAGCTTATTTGGATGCAAAGCCGCCGAAGGAGAGGTGCTTTTATTCTACCGTGAGGCGCGGAAACCATGCGAAAAAACACACAAGACCAGAAGGACAGGGACTGCTGGGTTGGACTGCTGGCGTCGAGCCTTGAAGCACTGACGAATATCGCTTTGATGTCAAAGTTCGTAAAGAGGATTATTGATTGAGACTGCGGGAATCTTTCACGTCGCGGATTTTCGTTCAGGAAACTTAGAATTGTTAGTGCCGGAAGTGGCGCACTCCGGTAAATAGCATCGCGACCCCGAGGCGGTCGGCTGCTTCAATGACCTCCGGATCACGCTGGGAGCCTCCAGGCTGGATGATGGCCGTGGCTCCGGCTTTGGCGATTTCTTCCACGCCATCGGGAAAAGGGAAGAAGGCATCAGAGGCGGCCACAGTGCCCTTCAGCGGCAGTTGAGCTTTCATGGCACCAATCTTCGCTGAATCGACGCGAGACATCTGGCCAGCGCCGACGCCGACCGTCTGTCCGTCACGAGCGTAGACAATCGCGTTGGATTTGACGTGCTTGCAGACTTTCCAGGCAAAGAGCAGGGCGCGGGTTTCTTCGGGAGTTGGCGGCCGCTTGGTGACGACTTTCAGATCGGTGTCGGCGAGCGCGCGGCTGTCGACGTCTTGCACGAGCATTCCCCCGGAGACATTCTTCAGTACCCATTTTTGATTGGCCGCCTTGACCTCAACCAGGCGGAGATTTTTCTTGGACGCGAACTTGGCTTTGGCGGCTTCGTCGAACGATGGCGCCGCGATCACTTCCAGGAAGAGCTTGTGCATCTCTTCGGCGGCAGGGAGATCCACGGGGCGGTTTACACCGATGACGCCTCCAAAGGCAGATACCGGGTCGCATTCGAGCGCGCGCACGTACGCCTGCGCGAGAGTTTTGCCGGTCGCTGTGCCGCAAGGGTTCGTATGCTTGATGATGGCGCAGACGGGTTCGTCGAACTCCTGAGCGAGGTCCCAAGCGGCCTGCAAGTCGACGATGTTGTTGTACGAGAGTTCTTTACCTTGCAGTTGACGCGCATTGGCGACGCCTGCGCCCGAGCCGTCCGAATACATGGCGGCCTTCTGGTGAGGGTTCTCGCCGTAGCGCAGATCGAGAGTCTTTTGGAATGAGAAACGGATGGCAGGCGGGAAGGCCTCACCTTCCGGGTGCAATTCGAATGTCTCAGGGCTGATGCGTTCGAGTGTGGACGCGATTGCAGAATCGTAGGCGGCAGTAGTCGCGAAGGCATTTTGCGCGAGACGCCACTTGGTTGCCTTCGACAGTGTCCCGCCAGTACTTTGCAGCTCCTTGGCAATCGCGTCGTAATCCGCGGGAGAGGTCACAATCGCCACATCCTGGAAATTCTTCGCCGCGGAACGGATCATGGACGGGCCGCCGATATCAATATTCTCGATGAGATCCTGGAATGGAACTCCGGGCCTGGCGGCGGTTTTTTCGAACGCGTAGAGATTTACGACCACCATATCAATGGGCTGAATGCCGTGCTCTGTGACAGCTGCGACATGCTTGGGGTCTTCGCGGCGATGCAGGATTCCTCCATGAACTGTGGGATGGAGTGTCTTCACACGTCCATCGAGCATTTCGGGGAAGCCGGTTAGTTCGGAAATCTCTTTGACCGCGATGCCGGAGTCACGCAGGAGTTTGGCGGTGCCTCCGGTCGAGATGAGTTCGATATTTAAAGCGGAGAGCGTGCGGGCAAAATCTACCAGTCCGGTCTTGTCAGTAACACTAAGAATGGCGCGCTGGATCTTCCCTGACATGAGGGCCCCTTGTGAGTACGTGGTGGAATGTGACCGAAGATTTTATCAGCAGGGACTGTGGCGAGCGCAACGACGGGCGGCGCCAGGCAAATTCATCAGACGCGAACGGAAAAGGGAAGGACGGAGTGGAGAATGACTATTGGCTGAAGTCTACGATTTTGCTTTGGCCTTGAGTTTGACTCCACCATTTGTGATTTCGACGGAGTATTCGACGTTTTCGCATTTGTATTGCTTGCGAATTTGCTCGGTCTTCTTCTGTACGAAGGTGGTGAAAGAGTCGAGACCGCCGCTCACGCTTTCTCCAGCCTTTTTCTTGGCAGCGACGAGGGTATTGTAAAGTCGTTCCACCTGTTCGCGCTCGCTTTGGTCTACGGTGTGCAGCGTGAAGTGAGGAGACGAACTCGCGGCTGCCGCAGCCGCATGGCTGACGCCGTACACCGGATGATGCTGCGGTTGGTGCTCCTTTTCTTCGCGGACTCCCTGGATCGAAAGAATGGCGTCCTGGGGGCGCCTGTAACCTTCTTCGCGGATGCGAGACTTCTTGCGCCAGAGATCGCTGTAAACAGCGTAGCGCTGCGCCATTTCGTTGTAACGGTAGCGTTGGGAGAAATTCATGCGGCCGCCGTCCGAAAATTTCCGCAGCAGGGCCAATACCTTCCACTCAATATCGGTGGGAGGACGTTTTTGCGGATTGCTGAAGAAGATTTCGTACTCGATCTTGAGACGGCGCAACTGGCTGTCGAGTACGTTGAGCTCTTCGTCGGTGGTCACGGATATCTCCGAAGGCCAGTGTAATCAGTCGAGACAAATAGGGCGAGGTACCCATCGGGCACGAAGGGGCATCGTACTAAAGTAAGGGGAACAAGTGGCTGAGCTATAGTCGATTTGTGCGGTCATCCACTTCACCCAGGGATGACTCCGACCTCCGGCCTGATGAGCGAGAAATGGCGCATCTATCCTGCTGTTAATTTTCGCGTGCGATGTAGTGGAAGAGAATTCAACGACGCCTGCGGTTACTTGCTCGCGTTGGATGCCATCTTTTTGACCATGGCGAGAACGAGTTTGCGGTCGCTGTCGTTCAGGTTGGTCGCGTAGCGGCGGATCTGGCTCAGGAAACGAACTTCATCGTCAGAAAGCTGGGGCAATCCCTTGGAGCCGTTATGATGGCCGGGCTCGGAGAAGAATTGCGAGAGTGGCAACTCCATGGCGCCGGCGATCTTGGACAGCGTATCGAGCGATGGGATGGTGTGACCGTTTTCAACCCGCGAGAGATAGCAGCGCAACAGGCCGGTGCGTTTTTCGATATCGCCTTGTGACATGCCTTTTTGCAGCCGGTAATTGCGGATAGTCTCGCCGATATTCATCGTAGGGAGCATTGCAGGATGGGTCATGGTAACCAGAGCGGCAACTTCTGGCAAGGGGAAATTTGTGCCAGCTATAGGACAACAGTGCCATATGAATTCGTGTGATCTGTGGAGAAAAGATCGCAGCACTGCTGGTTATTTATACGGTGTGAAAGCATCCATTTGCACACTCCTGGATGCACCAGCGAAACTCGCTGGCTAGCGCTTCAGATTCGTGGCAAGAAAAGTGATAGTACGTTGCCAGGCATCGGCTGCTTCGGCGGAGCGATAGCCATCTTTATTGTTTGGATTCTCGAAGGCGTGTCCCGCATGGTCGTAGATCTTAATTTCAATCTTCTTTCCCAGCTTATCGAGTTGTTCGCGGAACTTGCGGACATCGCCGGGGGGAATCCCTTTGTCCTGGGCGCCAAAAATGCCAAGGATAGGTGCGTGAATTTTCTTGAGCGCTTCAGGATCGGTTGCCAGATGACCGTAGTTGATGACATCGGCAGCAAGCGTGGGTTCCTGCAGTGCCACATCCAGCGCATAGCCTCCGCCCATGCACCAGCCTATCGCGCCGATACGATCTTTTTTGACGTTGGGCTGGGAGGCAAGAAATTCAAAGGCCGCGTGCAGGTCGCGTTTGGCGCGGTCCTCGGGTACGCCTCGCATAATCTCATGCGCTTCTTCGGGAGTAGTCGCCACTTTGCCGCGGTAGAGGTCGAGGGCGAGCGTTACGTAGCCTTCGCCGGATAATTTAGATGCTTGCTCTTTGACCCAGTCGTTCAAGCCCCACCATTCGTGAATCACAATCAGCGCCGGAAATGGGCCGCTCCCCGCGGGAGTGTAGAGAACTGCGCTTACGCTTTCATCGCCGCTCTTGTACTCGACCGTCTTGGGTTCGGCCGCGAACAGGCAAGTTGCAACGACGAGGAAAGCAATCGCTGACAGGAGAATCTTCAACATGGGTTGGTCCTTTCGAAAGCAGGGAAGACGATTGTGTACGAAATGCGAGCCGATTTACAACATGAGTTCCAAGTAGAGTGCGCTGGGCATTGGATTTGCGCAATAAGGATCGATTTTGCGAAAGCCGAGTTTCAGGTACATGGCCACTGCATCTTGCATAGCTGACTCCACCGTGTCGAGGCGCAGACGAGAATAGCCTATGTGGCGGGCTTCGGCGATGATGCGATTAGCGAGCGCACGTCCCAGTCCTTTGCCGCGGAATTGAGGACGGAGGTAGAGGCGTTTCATCTCGCAGATTTCATTTTCCAGCTTGTGAAGCGCAACGCATCCCGCGAGTTTTCCTTCGAATTCGGCCAGTAAAAGTCGCCCGTGGGGAGGTGAATAGTCGCCGGGAAGGTGTGCCAGTTCCTGATCGAAGTTTTGGAAGCAAAGACTAAAGCCAAGAGAGCGCGCGTATTCGAGGAAAAGTTCGCGAGCCTGCTCGATCTGGGCGGACGACTGGGCTTGCACGAACTGCAGTGCGGGGTTGCGAGTGTCAGGTTGCTTCAGCATAAGCATCGCCCAACGCAAAAATGACCAGCTACTCCTTCGGGGGAAGCGAAATCTGCAACGAACGAAACGACGATACCTCCTGCGCACCATAAGAGCGTGAGCGGGATGCCTTTGTTTGTGGAGGAGCGGCGCAGAATCCAGGCGACGATCAGCCATTCCACCATCCGTACGGGGGTGTAGATGGCCAGATATTTCCAGAGAACATTGTCGGCTTGGGCAGGAATGGCGAAGAAAATTGCGACTCCGAAGAAGATGCCGATCACGAGGCGGAGTATGCCGAAGGCGGTTGCCTTTCGCCAGCGTGAGCGATCCGGTTGCCACAATCGCAGGCCTAGCCAGCACCAGGCGGTGTAAAAGGCGAGCTTGATGAGAATGTAGATTACGTATTGCATGACCCGCGTCTCACTGGGAGGGTGTGGAACTCACAGTACAGGAAGATCAAAAACACAAGAAATCAAAACACGAAAATCAAAATGCCAGAGTCAAAATTCCCACCCTCCCGCGAAAAGCCCGTGAACGGTGGGCACCTTCCTGAGCACCCTCGGAAATTCTTTTTAGCCCATCAGCATGCCGCCGTTCACGTTTAGAACGTGGCCGGTTATGTACGACGCTCCGTCGGAGGCCAGGAAAGCCACCGCGCCGGCTACATCTTCGGGCGTTCCTACGCGTCCAAGCGGAATCTGTTTCACTGCACTCTGTTTCAATTCTTCACTCAGAACTGCCGTCATGGCAGTCTCGATAAATCCCGGGGCAATGGCGTTGCACGTGATGTTGCGCGAGCCGACTTCGCGGGCAATTGCCATGGTAAGTCCGATCAGGCCCGCCTTTGAAGCGGCGTAGTTGGCCTGGCCGGCCTGGCCCATCTGGCCAAAGACGCTGCTGATATTGATGATTCGTCCCCAGCGCTGCTTGAGCATGGAGGGGATGACATTTTGAATGCAGAGATAGGCGGAGGTGAGATTGGTTTGCAGAACGGCGTCCCAGTCGGCGCGCTTCATGCGCATGACAAGCTGGTCGCGGGTGATGCCGGCATTGTTAACGAGGATGTCGATTTTGCCGAATTGTGCAATGGCGGCTTTGATCGCGGGTTTTACCTGCTCTTCTTCGGCAACGTCCAGGGCGAAGGCTGAGGCTTTCCCGCCCGCAGCCGTGATTTCGTTGACGAGTTCTTCCAGCTTTTCTTTACTACGCGCGGCCAGTGCCAGCGTGGCGCCGTCTTTCGCGAGACGCAGTGCGCAGGTTCGTCCGATACCTTGAGAGGCTCCGGTGACGAAGGCGACACGTTGGGAAAGGGACATTGCAGGATCTCCGTAATGGGATGAATGCGTTGGAACGCGGAATTATACGTGGAGAGATGGGCCATCCGCGCGGCGCAGGGGCCAGATCAGGACTTCCAGCCGCTTGGAAAAATGCAGAAGCGGGGCTGAGGATGGGAGCGTGATGTTGGCGGCATTGGCGGTTGTGTTGCGTTCGAATTTCGCTTCCGCGTCCTGTAATGGCCAGGGCAGGTGGTGAATTTCGCAGCGATAGACGTGGTCATGGTGCGTGGTGTAGAGGCAGAAACGGGCGGTGAGGAAGTCTTCGATTGTTCCTCTAGCGCGGATGCGGACAGGGCCGATGGGGCTATACAAGCCGCGGAATTCAGCCGATGGTCGATGCCGCTCAGAGGTGTAAAAGAAGAAGTCTTCACGCTGCGTGGCTTTCATAGACGCATGGAAATAGGGCAGATGGTAGAAGGCGCGCGCGGCCCATACCGCCAGCAGATTGCTTGCATCCAGACTGAAGAAGTAAATACCGGGTTTGCCCTGGTAAGTCACGTAGGTTCGGACGTTGAGTTCAGGAAAACGTGAGAAACCGGGCAGGGGAGGAACGCCGCGAGCACGCACTCCGCTCATCCAGAACGGGACCACGCCGATCCACCAGCGGTTTTCGAAAACATCGAGTAGTAGTTGGGTCGGGACTCGCGGCCTGAGTTCTTCGAAGGAAATCGGCCAATGGGCGAAGAGGAGGTCGTGCCAGGTTTGCTTCATAATCCAGGCGCCGGGAGGCAGAGGCCAGGGTCGATGGGCCACGTGTTGAAGCAGCCTGTGCACGGATCGAGTCTAGCTGGAGAGTGCAGTTGCACAAAACCCTCCAGCAGAGTGGGCACACAGGCGCAGTGTATTCGCACGAAATGGCCATTGCGGATTCACAAGCATGGCGGGTAACATGCGAGCACTCCCATGGCCCCTACCGCAAGCAATGTTGTGATCATGCCTAAGCCTTCCAATCCAAACGCTCCTGAATCCGACCTGTCACACAGGTCTACCCAGCGCGGGTCAGCGTTGGAGAAGGCGGACCAGGGGGGGGAAGACGCCCGCGCCAAATCGGCTGAACCATCGACCGAAGTGTTCGCAGTGTTTGGCGTGGAGCCGGAAATCCAGGCTTATGCCATGGCGAAGTATTCGCGGTCGGCGTTGTCGATGAAGGATTCCCTGCGTGAGATCAGCACGCAGAAGGCGGAGAAATTTCTCAACACGTTTTACTTCCAGTACGGGCACCGCTCGATTGCCGATCTCGCGCACATTGCGCTGGCTGTCGAGAGATTGTCGATTCTGGCGGCGATTGAGTTGGCGGATGAGCAGCGGTGGGACGGGCAGGAGCGGTCCACCCGGTATCAGGATTTCCGCAAAAGCGGGTATTACACTCCCGATTTCGGATTGGATGATGAAGGCCGCAAGCTTTATGGCGAGACGCTGGACTTTCTGTTTGCCGAGTATGACGCGCTGTCGGCGCACATGACGCAGCACCTGATCAACATCACGCCGAAGCCGGCGGACATGAAGACGGAGGCTTACGAGCGGACTCTGAAGGCGCGGGCGTTCGACATCACGCGCTATTTGCTCCCGCTGGCCACGAATACTTCTTTGGGCGAGATCGTCAATGCGCGCACGCTGGAGAACCAGGTGGCGCATCTTTTGTCGCATACGCATAAGGAGGTGCGGCAACTGGGCGAGTCGTTGAAGAAGGCTGCGACTGGTGCGGCGTACAACGTGAATGCGGAGTCGCTGCGCGATTTGGTTGCGCAGATTCGGGCGGTAAATCCGGAGTTGGGAGCGCGCGCGGAACAAGAGTTGCTGCATGAAGTGCGGGTGGCGCCGACGCTGGTGAAATATGCGGATCCGAATCCGTACGAAATGGAGACACGGCGAGAACTGCGGCAGGCCGCGGGGGAGTTGATGGGCTCGGAGCCGATCGCCCCGTCGAAGGCAATTGTGGATCTGCTCGATGAAGAGCCGCTGGAGGTGGAGATTGCGACGACTCTTCTGTACGAACACAGCCATCATTCGTACCGGCAGATTCGCCAGGCCGTGCAGGTAGCGGGCGAGAGACGGCGGCGCGAGATTATTGACTTGGGGCTGCGGCATCGCGGCAAGCACGATGAGATGCTGCGCGGGTTCCGGGCGGGCCAGCAGTTCCGCTTTGACATCCTGATGGACACTGGCGGCTTCCGTGACATGCACCGGCACCGGCGGTGCATCCAGGTCATGCAGGGATTCACAACCCAGCATGGGTACGAGATGCTGCTCGACATGGAGGATGCGGGCGTTCGCGGCCGCTACGAAGCGGTGATGCGTCGTGTGCAGACCGCCGTCGAGAAGTTGGCTGGACACAACATCCCTGAAGCGGAAGAGAATGCGCAATATGCCATCCCGCTGGCGTTCCGCAAGAGGGCGTTGTTCAAGATGGATTTCGCCGAGGCCGTCTACATTTCCGAACTGCGGACCACTCCTGCGGGGCATGTTTCGTATCGCAACGTTGCGTATGCGATGTATGAGGCCGTGGCGCGCAAGTATCCGGCGTTGGCAAAGTATTTCCGAGTGCATGACGTGACTGCGCCGGTGGATTTGCTGCAGAGGTAGAGCGTGGCCGTCTATCGGCTCTCAAGCATAAGTATCGTGAGTTGTTCAGAAACTCACTAACTAATGTGCGAAGGCGTTTATCTCGGGGTGGCAGAGGTGATCCGCCTACATCATTGACCCGTTTCGGAACCTTCCACAGGTTTATTATGTAGATTCGCCTTTTCTTCGCTCAAAATCAAATGTATAATCCGGCCAGAATTAGACGGCACTCATAACCAGCGGTCTTCAAAGGAGTCACTTCATGGCAGACGAGCGGGGCAAGGCGATTGATCTGGCGGTATCACAGATCGAAAAACAGTTTGGCAAAGGCTCCATCATGCGGCTGGGATCAAAAGAAGCCATTGTCCCGATCTCGGTGATTCCCACGGGGTCGATCTCGTTTGACGCTGCTTTGGGCGTGGGGGGATTTCCACGCGGGCGCGTGGTGGAAGTGTTCGGGCCGGAGTCTTCGGGCAAGACGACCATTACGTTGCAGGTAATTGCCGAGGCGCAGAAAACGGGAGGTATGGCTGCGTTCGTCGACGCCGAACATGCGCTCGACCCCGGGTATGCCAAGAAATTGGGCGTGGACGTAGACAATCTGCTGGTCTCGCAGCCGGATTATGGCGAGCAGGCGCTGGAGATTACGGAAGCGCTGGTGAGATCGAACGCCATTGACGTGCTGGTAGTGGATTCGGTGGCGGCACTCGTCCCCAAGGCCGAACTCGACGGTGAGATGGGCGACAGCCACATGGGACTGCAGGCGCGGCTCATGTCACAGGCATTGCGGAAGCTTACTGGCACAGTTTCCAAGTCTCGGACCTGCCTGATCTTCATCAACCAGATTCGCGAGAAAATTGGCGTGATGTTTGGCAATCCCGAGACTACGACCGGCGGACGCGCGCTGAAGTTTTATTCATCTGTGCGTGTGGATATCCGGCGCATCGCCGCGATCAAGGAAGGCGATGTCGTGACCGGGTCGCGAACCAAGGTGAAGGTGGTCAAGAACAAAGTTGCGGCGCCGTTCCGCGAGGCGGAGTTTGACATTCTCTACGGCGAAGGCATTTCCCGCGAAGGCGATCTGCTCGATCTGGCCGTGAACAACAACATCCTCGAAAAGTCCGGGTCCTGGTTCAGCTACAAGGGTGAGCGCATTGGGCAGGGACGCGAGAATGCCCGGCAGTTCTTGAAAGACAACAAGGATGTGACCGCGAAGCTGGATGTAGAGGTGCGGAAAGCGCTGGGGCTGACGGCGGCTGCTTCTGCCTCGGCTGCGCAGGCAGGCAGCAACGGGCGGGTTACGACCATGCCTCCTCCGGAGCCGGTTAAGGCGCCGATCGTTGCGGCTAAACGCTAAGTTTGTTGCTTCCGGGCGCGGCTGACGACTCTCTCACGGAGCCGTGCCCGGGTCTCCCTTTGGTCCACAGTCTAAAGCCCAATCCATTTCAGCCGATTCGCGTCGCGCTCAACGGCCGGTCTTCGACTCGAGTTTCGCTCGACGGACAGCCCAAATTGCCTGCATGGGCCTTCTCTCATTGCTATTGGTGGCGCTCGCCGCATAGAATCTTCTTGCTGCACTGCTCGACTGCTGAACCACTACAATCGGCCTTCCATGAGGACCAGTGAATAAGGGCTTGGCGATCTATCCAGGGTCGTTTGATCCGCCCACGAACGGGCACCTCGATCTGATTCAGCGGGGCAGCAAGATTTTCGAAGAACTGGTGGTTGCGATTCTGCGAAATTCCGAGAAGATTCCTATGTTCAGCGTGGCGGAGCGCCGCGAGATGTTGCTGCAGTTGACGGCAGATCTGAAAAACGTGCGAATCGATATGTTTGACGGATTGATGGTGGAATATGCCAAGTCGATCGATGCGATGTGCGTGCTGCGTGGGATTCGCGCTATCAGTGATTATGAGTACGAACTGCAGATGGCACTGATGAATCGCAAGCTCGAGCCCACGCTGGAAACGGTATTTATGATGCCTGCTGACAAGTACTCTTATGTCAGTTCGCGGCTGGTGCGAGAAGTGGCGCAGGCGGGCGGTCCGGTGAAGGGGCTGGTGCCGGAAGTAGTGGAACAGAAGCTGCGGGAGAAATTGGAACCTGCTTACAAGCTGCAGGACGCGAATGTGATCGAAGTTCCAAGGAGAAGGAAGAAGAAGGCATGACCACGGCAACGACGGAAGCGCTCAGGCTGACAGAAAGAATCAACCGTATTGAACCTTCGGCCACCATGGCAGTGGTGGCAGAGGCCGATAAGCTGCGCACGCAGGGCATCGATGTAGTGGATTTTGGCGCGGGGGAACCGCACTTTTCCACGCCTCAGCACATCAAGGACGCGGCCATCGCGGCGATTCAGGGCAATTTTACCAAGTACACTGCCGTCGCCGGCACTGCCGAGCTGCGCGACGCGATTGCGCATCGCCACAACGTTGACTTCGATTCGGACTACCGGCGCGAGGAAGTGATTTCGTCCGTCGGCGGCAAGCATGCCCTGTTCAATGCGATCCAGGTTCTAGTGGATCACGGCGACGAGGTGATCCTGCCCGTCCCATATTGGGTTTCGTTCAAAGACATTGTTCGCTACGCCGGCGGGAATTGCGTTCTGCTGCATGCGGACGAGGAGCAGGGCTTCCGGGTTACGGCTGATATGGTTGCGAGCCTCATCACGCCGCGCACAAAAGCCATCATTCTGAACTCGCCTTCCAATCCTTCGGGGGCGGTCATGAGCCCGGAGGATATGACCGAGGTTATCCGACTGGCGCACCAGCGCGGGATCTGGGTCTTGTCGGACGAGTGCTACGTTTACCTGAATTACTCAGGCAAGAATTTCTCGGTGGGCTGCCTGCGCGAGTATAAAGAGCGGTTCGTGGTGCTGGGTTCGCTGTCCAAGACTTACGCCATGACGGGATGGCGGCTGGGATATGCGATGGCTCCCGCGGCCGTGACCAGCGCAATGGCGAAGCTGCAGAGCCAATCGACCTCGAATCCTACATCGATTGTGCAAAAAGCTGCAGTCGCTGCCCTCAAGGGACCGCAGGAGTGCGTGGAACAGATGCGGCGCGAGTACATCCAGTTGCGGGATCACGTGGTAAATGGGTTGCGATCCATCCCTGGAGTGACTTGTACGAAACCGGAAGGAGCCTTCTACGCATACCCGAATATCTCAAGTTTTCTCGGTCGCGGGGGGCTGAAATCTGCATCTGATGTAGCCGGCAGGCTGTTGCGCGAGGCGCATGTCGCGACCGTGCCGGGCGAAGGATTCGGAACCAACGAGCACATCCGGGTTTCATATGCCACGTCAAAGGCTGAACTGGATCGTGGGCTGGAGCGCATGCGGAAATTTTTCGCTGCCTTGTAGGTCATTGATCCTCAGGTTCCAAAGACCTTCGGCACAGAGGGCACTGAGGATACAGGAGAACGAATTTAGGTTCGGCACAGGCCGTTCCGTTTGCGAGCGGTCTTTCTTTTTTGAGCCAATTTCGAATGGAGACTCTCTATCCATTGCTGATGCAGCCGGGATTTGATCCGAGGCCGTGGGGTACGCAGGATCTATCACCTATATATCCGAATCACAGGTTCGAGGAGAAGATCGGCGAGGCTTGGTTGACCGGTGACGATTGCAAGGTTGCGAATGGGCCGCTCCGGGGAAGAACACTGGCTCAGTTAAGCGAGGAGTATCAACGCGACCTGGTAGGAGAGGCGGCACGGGATAGCCAGCGATTTCCGCTGTTGCTGAAATTTCTTTTTCCGCGTGAGAAGCTCTCGGTACAAGTGCATCCCGACGATGCCCAGGCGCTGCGAGTTGGGCAGCCCTGGGGAAAAACGGAATGCTGGTACGTGGCGCACGCCAAGCCGGGATCTCAGATTGCTCTGGGCCTGAAGCCCGGAGTGACAGTTGCACAACTCGAGGAATCCATTCATCAGAACCGCGCGGAGGAGGTTCTGCATTGGATCAATATTTATGCCGGTGACATGATCTACGTTGCCGGTGGTACGGTGCACACCTTGGGCCCAGGATCGATCATCGTGGAGACACAGCAACAATCGGACACTACCTACCGGCTGTACGATTACGGACGGCCTCGGGAACTACATTTGAAAGATGGCATGGCGGCAGTGAAAGAGAAGGTGACGTCTGGCAAGGTTCTCAGGCCGGCGCCGATCGAGACCGCAAGTGCCAAGACGCGGTTCTCGTCTCTGATTGCGGCACCATATTTTGTCGTCGAGATGTTTGAGACCAAAGCCGTCCTGTCGCTCGCGACGCACGATGAGTCGCAGAAGAGCTCGGTGCAGATCCTGGTGGCAGTAGAAGGCTGCGGAGTTGTGGAGACTCCCGGAGCCGAACCGGTGACGTTGACGAAAGGTGATGCCGTCGTGATTCCGGCATGTCTGGAGAAATTCAGCGTGCGTCCACAGTGGACTCTGGAATTGCTGCGGGCCTATGTGCCGGGGAAAACCCACCCTGAGCCGGAAACAAGGATTTAACAGATTTCGGGCCGCAGTAGCTTACGGCGGCCGGCATTTCCGGAATTCTTCAGTGCAATTCACTTATGGCTAAAGCCGCTAATTTCTACCCGGTGATTCTGGCTGGAGGACGAGGTACACGATTCTGGCCGCTGAGCCGCAAGAAACGGGCAAAGCAACTGCTGGCATTGGATGGCAAAAAAACCATGATCCAGCAAACGGTGGAGCGGCTGCTGCCCCTGGCATCGCCCAAGAAGTTCTGGGTCATCACGAATGAGGATCTTCGTCCGGCTATTGCGAAGCAACTCTCCCGATTGCCCAAGGATCAATTAGTTGCGGAGCCGGTGCCTAGGAACACGGCCCCCGCCATCGGGCTTGCCGCATTTCTGCTTCTACGGCAGGATCCCACGGCTATTCTCGGATTGTTTCCCGCTGATCACGTGATCGGGGATGAGGAGCGCTTTCGTGAGATGTTGCAGCGGGGACTCAAGATCGCAGCGGCCGGGGCCAATATCGTGGTCCTGGGGATCCGTCCAAACCGGGCCGAGACGGGCTATGGGTACATCGAAGCGGGCGGAGCCTATCATGGCGAAGCGTTGCGGGTGCGCCGTTTTACCGAGAAGCCGGACGCTAAGAAAGCAGACGAGTTTGTGAATGCTGGGAATTACTACTGGAACAGCGGCATGTTTCTATGGAGCGCGCGCACTCTGGCAGACGCATTACGCGAACATTTGCCGGTGACCGCAACTCTGCTGGAAGAGATCGCGGAGACATTCGGCAGCAGCAAATTTGCCAGCACATTTCGCAAGTGCTATCCCAAATGCGAAAACATCAGCGTCGACTATGCTGTGCTCGAACCACGTTCCGCAAAGGGAGAGGAGGCCGGCAATATTTTCTGCCTGCCGGCAGACTTTGGATGGAACGATCTGGGTTCGTGGACGGCGCTACACGAGCATCAGACAGCGAAGAGCAGTCCGCCAGAAGAGAACGTGATGGTTTCGTCGGGGATGTTTCTGCTGAGTGCGCGCGGCAACTACGTGCATGCTCCCGGTAAATTCGTTGCGGCAATCGGGGTCAGCGATCTCGTAGTAGTGGAGACGCCCGACGCGTTATTGATTACCACCCGGCAGCAGGCGCAAGATGTCGGCAAGGTTGTGAAGTATCTGGACGAAAAGAAAATGAACAAGCTGACCTAACGTCATGGGGCAAGACATCAAATTTGGAACCGATGGATGGCGCGGCATTATCGCCGACGACTTCACCTTTGAGAACGTCCGGCGGGTTGCTGGGGCAATCGCGTCGTATGTCTTGAAGTACGAGGATCCCAAACGCGGCGTCATTGTCGGGTACGATGCCCGGTTTGCCTCGCCGCAGACGGCCCGAGTGGTCGCGGAGATGATTTCCGCTGCAGGCATCCCCGTCAGACTTGCCAACGACTACACGCCGACGCCGGCGATTTCGTACGCCGTCAGGAATCAGGGCGCAGCGGGCGGCGTGATGGTGACCTCCAGCCACAACCCGTGGAACTGGAACGGAGTGAAATTCAAGGGAAAATTCGGCGGGTCCGCCACGCCAGGCATCATGAAGAGGATCGAGGAGGAACTCGCCGCAAGCGCTGCTCCGAAGGGCAACAAAGCGGCCGTGGAGGAAGTGGATCTCAAGAAAGATTATGTCGCCGCAGTATGCGCCTTCGCCGATATGGATCTCATCGCGAAGACTAAGTTTAAGTTTGCGGTGGATGCCATGTACGGCTCCGGCCGCGGGGTTCTGCCGGGGATTCTCGCGGAGCGTGGCGTCCAGTGTGTGGCGATAAGGCAGGAACTAAATCCACTCTTTCCGGGAATCAACCCTGAGCCGATCCAGCCTCATACCCAGATGTTGCAAGATACGGTGGTGCGGGAAAAATGCGATGCTGGCCTGGCGACCGATGGGGACGCGGATCGTATCGGGGCGGTGGCCGAAGACGGAACCTTTGTCGACTCGCACAAGATTTTTTGTGTGCTGCTGCGCTGGCTCTTGGAACGCAAGAAATGGCCGGGAGAAGTAGTTCGAGCTTTCAATACCACGCGCATGATTGATCGCATTGCAGCGAAATACGGACGCAAGCTGCATGAAACCTCGATCGGGTTCAAGTACGTTGCCGACCTGATGATGGAGCGCGAGATCCTGATGGGCGGGGAGGAATCGGGTGGGATTGGCTATTCCCGTTTTCTCCCAGAACGCGACGGCGTGTTGAATTCGCTCCTGCTGGCGAACGCTATGGCGGAAGAAGGCAAGCCGCTCGGGCAGTTGGTGGCCGACCTGCAGCGCGATTTTGGAACGCATCACTACGGAAGGAGCGATCTGCACATTCCCGAAGAAATGAAGCAGAGCGCCATTCAGCGGGCGCGCGCCGATGGAACACAGAGCTTCGGCCGATACCGTATTGTGAAAAAAGAAAATATGGATGGGGTGAAGTTTTTTCTGGATGCGTCCACAAATGGAAAGGGAGCTGAGGCTTGGGTTCTGTTTCGAGCTTCAGGCACTGAGCCGCTATTGCGGCTGTATACGGAAGCATCTTCGCCGGAGTTGGTCAGCGAATTTCTTGCGGTCGGAGAAAGTTTTGTCAGGGGCGAGTAGGCCAGTCATCGGCGCTCCGTTATGCTGAGACGAGGATGTATTGTTCCGCCGAATGGGGTAGTGTGGAGAAGGTGACGTCAGAAGGACAAATTTCGGAGCAGAGTGATTCGCCCGAAGCGCGGCGATACAACCGCATCCGGCGTTGGCTGGGGATCGCAGATTTTGCAGCCGGGCTGGTATTTCTCCTTGTGCTGCTGGTGACACGCTGGTCGGATTCATTGCGCGATCTGGCCTACAGAGTGGGGTTTCAGAATTATTCCTTCTCGCTGTTCGTCTACCTGCTACTCCTGCTTGGGATCAGCAAGTTGCTGGGATTCGCGCTGGAGTATTACGGTTTCCGTCTGGAGCGCAGATTCAAGCTTTCGAACCAGAGGTTCGGCGCCTGGGCCTGGGACGAGGTCAAAGGGTTCCTGGTCGGGTTGGTGATCGGCACAATCGTGGTTGAACTAGTTTACTTCACCATCCGGCAATGGCCGCTGCACTGGTGGCTTGTGGGGTGGGCGCTGTTCATGGGATTGTTTGTCCTGCTGGCACAATTGGCGCCAGTCGTGCTTTTTCCCGTCTTTTACAAATTCGAACCTTTGAACGATGAAGATCTGAGAAGAAGGCTGGTTGTGCTGAGCGAGCGCGCTGGAACGCGGGTGCGCGGAGTGTACCGCTGGAAACTTTCCGAAAAGAGCAAGAAAGCGAATGCGGCGCTCACGGGTTTAGGCAGCACCCGCAGAATCATTCTCGCGGATACATTGCTGGACAACTACTCGCCCGAGGAGATCGAGGCGGTGCTGGCCCACGAGCTAGGGCACCATGTGCACAAGCATATTTTCAAGAGCATCCTGGTACAGGCGGCGATCACTTTGTTTGGATTTTGGGCCGCGAACTGGACGCTTCACTACGCAGTCGATCAGCGCAGGTTCGAGGAGTTGTCAGATTTCGCCAACCTGCCGTTGCTGGCGCTGGTTTCAGTGATGTTGTCCTTCCTGTTGATGCCCGCGCTCAACGCGTTCTCACGGTTTAACGAACGTCAGGCAGATCGATATGCGTTTGAGTCTACGGAGAGCGTTGCCCCCTTCATCTCATCCATGAATAAGCTTGCGGAGCAAAATCTGGCAGAGCGCACGCCTTCCAAGTGGGTGGAGTGGTTCTTCCATTCGCATCCCTCCATCTCGCGACGGCTTGAGGCTGCGGAGGAGTGGGGCAAGACGCAGCACGCCCACCCGCAGCCGTGAAATTCCGTGTCGTCCACCTACTGCTGTGCTGTTCTGTGCTCAGCCTGATTTCGGCCAGTTTCGGACAGAGCGGCGCCCAGAACTGTGCAAAATGTGCGGAGTGGAACATTCCTCAGAAGCCATTCCGTATATTCGGCAACAGCTACTACGTTGGCACGCATGGTCTGAGTTCAATTTTGATTACGTCGGAAAGTGGACACGTGCTCATCGATGGCGCGTTACCGCAGTCCGCTACGCAGATCGCAAACAACGTTCGCGCACTCGGTTTTCATATCGAAGACGTCAAGCTCATTCTGAACTCGCACGTTCATTTTGATCATGCCGGCGGCATTGCTCAGCTCCAGCGCCTAAGTCACGCGCGGGTCGTGGCCAGCGATTGGAGCGCAAGTGTTCTGAGCTCAGGCCGGCCAGGAAAAGGTGATCCACAGTACATTGGCGGGGTTTCGATTGACCCAGTTGCAAATGTAGAGCGGCTGCACGACGGCGAGGCGATCAGGGTCGGAGAAATATCAATCAGAGCCTACATCACTCCGGGACACACGCCGGGAGGCACCACTTTCACCTGGAAAGCTTGCGAGGGGCCGATCTGTCGCAACATGGTTTACGCCGACAGCCTGACACCCGTGTCATCTGGGGC
>JBKOUZ010000184.1:0-20542 GCA_046723715.1 Acidobacteriota bacterium
GACGAACTGGTAGCTCATAACGACGATGGCCGCGTTCAGCCAGTACACAGCGAGGATGATCGGCCACAGGCGATGAAAGTTCTGGTTCAGAAATCCCGCTTCCTCATTGGGTGGGACCGGAGCCGACCTTAGCTTCCAGAGTTCGCTCATCAAGCAGAGATAAAGTGCAAACCCCAGCACCCCATGCTCTGCCAGCAATTCGAGAAAGGTGTTGTGCGGGTACAGAGCCTTTTCATTCGTATGAGGAACATGCCGGGGTAATTCGTGAGGCATTTGATTGAATCCCCAGCCCGTCAGCGGACGTTGAAGAAACATGTCCCACGCACCTGCATAGACGGTCTGCCGGAGTTCCACAGGCTTGTTCTCGTTCAGCCGGTCACGGAGGGCATACCGTAGCTCATCAGAACTGAACGCAAGCGCCACAACTGATGTGCCGATCGCAGCGAGGCTGCCGAACAAACGCCAGGAACGGTCTCGTTTGCTAAAAAACAGCAGAGCAATCACAGTTCCGGCGAAGGAGAGCCAGACAGCGCGCGTCATGGTTGCGAGAATCGCAAGCGGCACTGATGCCAGGAGCAACTTCATCGCGGCACTCCTTGCCCGGCCCCTTTGATAACAGTGGAGCGCCAGCAAGAACAGCACATTCAGCGAAACACCGTTGGCGACCGCCTGCAGCAAAGGACCGCGCGCCCGGTCGGCGTGCGCTCCCACACCTGCATCCAGGATGAATTGCGGAAACACCAGCCACCTTAGATTGAACAGGAAGGCCAATGCCGTCCAGGTCAGGTAAGCCAGGACAAGCAAGCTGAAAATCTCGAAATGGCGCAGCCGTTTCTCGTCCGTGAAGACCAATGCTGCAAGATGAAACAGCGCGAATGGGACGATGAACTTGGATGCGAGCAGGCTCCATGTCTCTTGCCCAAAAGGTTGTCCGGCCACGCTAACCAGCGTCAACAGCGCCAATCCGATCATGGGCCAGCTCGCGCGTTCGAATACGATCAGCTTCTGCCGTAAAACTATGGCCCGGCCAATCACGCCTAGCAGCAATAGTCCGAAGGCGACGCGATCAATTTGGTAAAACTGCACATCCGGGTGCCGCAGGAGCATCGCTGTGAGCGTGCCTAGAAACAAAAAGCATGGCGCTGAAAACAACAGCTGTGCCGGCGGAAGGGCGGCGTTGGCCACGCATTCCGCAAGACTCCAGTGCCATGGAGCGCGAGCCCATGCCTGCCCGGCAAGCTCCGGACTCACTGCCCGCTCCCCTGCATTACCGCAATAAGAGTCTTGAACAAGATGCGTGCGTCGAGGCCGAGGCTCCACCCACGGATATATTCGCGATCCAGCTCCAGACCACGATGGAACGAGGGATCACGCCTGGCTGTAACTTGCCAGAGCCCGGTAATTCCGGGCGTCACATCCAAGCGCGAGAGATGCTCGATCTCATATCCTGCTACGTCGTCCAGTGGGTGAGGGCGCGGGCCAACGAGGCTCATTTCGCCTCGCAGGACGTTCCACAACTGAGGCAACTCGTCGATGCTGTAGCGCCGCAGGAAGGGCCCAATTCTTGTAAGCCGCGGATCGCATGACATTTTGAAGAACGGTCCGGCGCGGGCGTTGTTGGGTCGCAAACACACTTTCAAGTCATCTGCGTTCCTGACCATGGTCCGGAATTTGTAACAACGAAAGAGCCTGCCCTTTCTCCCCACGCGCTGAGCACAATAGAAAACCGACCCGGGCGAATCCAGCTTGATCAGCCCGGCGATTACCAGCAATAGCGGGGACAAAACCAGCAGGGCACTCCCTGCGCCAAGGATGTCTGTCACCCTCTTGACGCAAAGACCCGACACCGGGAATTGTTCTGCGTGCACACAAATTAGAGGCACTCTCCCGAGCCGTTCGATCTCATTCCCGACAGGACTGCATCCGCACAAGTCGGGAACTATCTGAACATCTAGCCGAAGGCGCTGTGCTTCACTCAACAGCCGCTGCATGGCGCCGCTATCCGGTTGCGCGGCGAGGATGATCTCGTCAACAAATTTGCGTCGGGCGATAAGCGCCAAGTCGGCGGCTCCTCCGATTACTCCGTTTCCCCGGGGCCGCTCATCATCCAGAAACCCGCAAATCTTGCGCCCGCAATCGGGCTGCTCTGCGATAGACGCAGCTACGCGTCTTCCTGCTGCGCCGGCTCCGATTATGAGTACATTTCGCGTTTCCGCGCGCGCCGGGCCCCCGTATTCTCGTAACTTCCATCTCCAGGCCCATAAGGCTGCAAAGTGGAGTACACCTGCTATCACGATTAACCCGCTGATAGTCCATGGGGCGCCTTCGAGAAAATACGCTGCGCACAACACGAATGTCGCCCAAAATACCGATTTCCCCAGAATCTGACCTTGCCATCTAAGATCGGAACCGCCAACATGCAGACCCTCCACGTACCCTATGAGCGTAATCAATGCGGCGTGCAGAACAGCTATGCCCACAAGCGAGAGAGGTGCTCCAGCGGCGTATTGGAAAGACCAGACTCGGGGGAAAAATTCTCTCAAGGGAACCAGAGCCGCCCCCACAATCAACCAGTTCAAAGACACCAGGGCCCAGTCAGCTCCCATAGATCGAAGCCATCTCGACGCTACGGGACTCTGCAAAGGTCGAGGCTTCAATGCTGCCAGCCGTCTTTGTGGAAGCGCGACCTCACCAAATGCAGGTGGGAATTCTGCTTGTAGACCAGACGCTTGCACCGACTTAGGGCCTTTTTTCGCATGCTGATGAATCGACGGATTTTCGCCAGGGATCAGACGTGCCCATTCGACATGGGTTTTCTGTTCTGCCCGATTTACTGCCACCACTTTACTGCCACCACCGACACGTCTTCACCTTCCTCTCATGTGCTGCTGCGAATCGGATTCCGTTCCGGCGCACTCACAAGCGCCGGTACAAAATCTCGGGAATCGGAAACTCACGATCCACTAAAATCGCTCCCAGAACGCGCGCTCGCGCCTCCTCTAGCAAGCGTTTGGCCTTCAGTGCTGCAACACGCTTGGTACTGTGCGCCCTGATTACCAGGACCACACCGTCGGAGAATTGAGCTGTCTCAATAGCGGCAGCCGAATCGCACACTGCCGCCGTCGCGACGATCGAGTAGTGGAACTGCGCGCGAAGTTCGGCAAGGAAAGCAAAGACCGAAGATTCGCTATTTCGATTTCCGCCGCATTCTCCTGGCTTGAACAGCCATAAATGCCGCTGCACCTCATTTGCGAGCTGCTTGAGCGGTAATGTGCAGGCATCGGCTGGAAACTTCACATCGGTTGCTAAAGCGACATCTTTCAGTCTTTCCTGGGAGAGAGTTTGCGCAACTTGGAGGCAGAGACCTGCCAGTTCAACTTCCGGCTCGACAGGGCTAAAGACGATCTGTCGTTCAGGCAGGGCGGCTGTAACAGAAACACCTGGCGCACCAACCCACGGAGTTGCTCGCGAGCAAAAATTTCCGCGCTCCAGCGTGTCGGAGAACCTGCCGTCCAGCCTTTCGCCGAAACGTCCTCGTGAACAACTGCATTCGCTTCCTGATTCGCCGCCATGGCTCTCGCAGTCCACATATCCTATGCAGAAAGCTTCTCTCGCTGCCGTCGTGGCAAAGACGCCAACACCGGAGCATTCAGATACGTCAACACATCGTCAGGGTCGCGGAATGCGGGGTCCAGATATTCTGCTGCGAACGCACTGCCAACTCCTGCCACCCCCGCTGCCAGCCATCCAAGTGCAAGCATGGTCCACACTGAGGATATCGGCAGGGCGGGAGCAACTGGCTGTTCGGCAATGGCCACATTGACGATGCCCCGCTGGTCGAGTGCGTCGTTCATCCTGGCCTCCTCCGTTTTTTTCACGTAGAGCAGATAGTTTTCCTGCGCTGTCTTTTGTGTACTAAGCAAGCCATCTTGAATGACAGCGTCCTCGCCAAGCTTCGCCGCGAGAAGCCGGGACGCGCTTTGCTGCGCTGTGCTTGCCGCCTCGCGGGTTTCTAGAGCCATCAATTCCACTTGCGTCCGCAGCAACTCCGCTGTAGCCCACTCGTAATTCGCGTTCTTGTCGGTGGTCTGATCCCGTACCGGCGATGAATTTTCGGTCACGATTGCTGCCTCCATTTGCGCAATCTGCTGGTTCAACTCCTGCACCAAACGATGGGTAGGCTCAAACTTGGTGAGAAGTTGAATGCGTTTCAGTTGTAGATCCAGCAGAGTCGCTTTCACGGACCTGAGCAGCTCGGCATTGTCGGCGGTTCGCACCTGAGTCGTCGCTCGCTCCGGGAGCGCTCCAAGTCGGGCTTCCAGTTCCGTAATGCGCTGGCGGCTCTGTGCAATCTGGATTCGTGTCTGGCTCTCCCCTGCTTCGAGTTCGCTGAGTCTTTGGAGCGCTAGATCACGCTGTAGTGCGGCGGCAACGACCGCATGCGACTTGGTGAAGACCAGCAAACGGCGACTGGACTCTTCCAGCCGCCGTCCTGACTCTTCCGTCTGCTGCTCGAAAAATGCGAGTTCCCCCTCTGGCCGATGAACGGCCATGTGTTTACGCATGTAAATATCCCCAAGGGAACGCAAGACCCGGCCTGCGCTTTCCGGATCCCCCGCCTGGTAGCTGATTGCAATGAGGTTGGTTCGCTTGACCGGCTGAACGTTCAATCTTTGCGCCAGCCTTCGTGCCGCCCTTTCTACGCGCTGTGCACGGCTTTCCCTCGCATGCAGGACGTGAAACCAATCGCGCCCGCCCGCACCCGTGTTCTCGACCACGTCGCGCAGAACCTCACTGTCGCGCAGTAGTTCCACTTCCGAATTCAGGTCTTCTTCGGTAATTCCCGTCCGAGTCAGGTCGAGGGGAGCATTGACGGCAGCGCTCACCGGAGCATCAGCCCGGCCGCGCCGGACTAGAATTTTCATGTTGGACTGATACTTGACTCCGGTCATTGCATGGAACACTGCTCCGATTAGAACTATCCCCGCCACCCATGCAAATACCCTTCGCCTGCGGAACAGCACCATTACCAATTCCCGCACGGTAGGAATTTGTTGATTGGGGCTTCGAATTGAGCTCTCGTCTGACATCCGACTGCGGAGCCGTGAACTTTAGAGAATTGGGAACTGCTCATGTACATACTTAGACCGGGCTTGCTCAAGAAGCGGGAAATTTTTGAGATCGTGTTCTGGGGAACGAATACCATGTCGCCGGGCTGAAGGTGGGCATCCTCGTTCAACCGGGTCTGCTTGAGCATTTTCTTGAGATTGAGCAGGCGGGTCTCGACCAGTTCGTCGTTTACTCTGCGGAACAGTACCACCTGCGAGTGTTTGGATTGCTGGGTGAGGCCCCCGGCGATCTGGACTGCTTCTGCCACCGTCGTATCAGAACGCAGCTCGTATTTGCCTGGCTTGCCAACTTCTCCGCCCACGATGAAGTAAGGCCTCTCAAACTCTTTCAGGACTACTGCGGCCTGGGGATCGTGAAGGTATCCGGCATAGGCTGTGTGTACTGCCTCCCTGAACTGCTGGACGTTCAATCCTTCCGCCTGTACCAGGCCGGCATCTTTCAGCATCACGTAGCCGTCCGGCTGCACGGTTAGACGCTGGTTGAATTCCGGCGCTACTGTGAATGTGACCTCCACCACGTCACTGGGATGTAACCGGTAAAGCGGATGGTGATCCCCTCCGAGTACTGGGTCTCCCAGTCCATCCGCTTGCCCGGCGTTTGCGGCCGTCGTAATTGCGCCTTCCGCCCGGGCTCCGGTAAAGCCGGAGCAGGAGGCTTTGTACGCGCTTGGAGTTTCGTTATCTGCCTGCGCTACAACGACCCGACCACAACCCATCACCAGCATTAGTGCCAGCAATGGAAATTGGAAAAGGCTCCTCATTCTGGTGTACTTCGCAACTTGACTCGTTGCGCTTCTCACCTTAGGAGTAATGGGGACGGGCAACAAGACATGAGAAGTACGCTAGCCAAATGGAGATGCTCTTCCGGCTTTGGGAATGGGTGCGCTTACAACAAAGCGCAAGCTATTCTGAACGGCGTGAATCAGTTTGCGATCTCCAACCTGGAAAAGGTCGGCCGAAACGTGTCTCTGAAAGGACTACCTACAAAAGAGGGCTTGCATGTTCACGCAGTCACAGGGTTCGGTAGATGACAGGCTGACAGCGCGTCTCAAAATGGGCAACATCAGTTGACCTCAGAGGCTAAAAGCCCACGATTAAATGTGCCTCGGGACTGAAGTCGTGCCCTCCCCAAACGCATTTATCAGACAAATTCCCGTCTCGACTTGGAATTCACGGCGCCCATGCTTAACCCTCTAAATGTGATCTGGGGCGCGCGACTAAAGTCGTGGACTTTCGCACCGCATTGTAAATCCGTGCGTTCCAGGTGCATTCATGGGTTTCAGTCTCGAGTTGGAATCGACGGAGCCAGTGCATAAACCTGCACAAAGACTTCTGAGGTTCGGGTTCGACTGAAGAGATTCAAAGTCCCCACCCTCTTTCGCAAACACCGCGGAAGAAGGATGGGGCACCCTCGGCCCTCCTCCTCGTGACTCGCGCTCCATGGCGGGGGGAACCAATCCCCTGAACCAAAATCGTAAGCATTTCCACAGAGCCCGATGCGATTCTGCCAGTCTTTTCGCGGGGAGACGTGCATTCCCATTTTGAAAGAAGTGCCTCCAGTTAGTGACATCTTTCCTTGTGGATCGTTATTTCAACTCCCTACAATCACGACATTGCCGCTTTCCAGCGCCCGAAAGCGACGTAGGAGAGAGTTCTATATGCCAGCGTCCGCCGCCACTTCCCCGCAACTGAACGTTTTGATTGCGGATTCCAATCGCATGCAAGCTCAATTGCTAACCGGCGCTTTGCGCCGGCGTCCGGAATTTCGAATCTCCGGTTGTCAGATGAATTCCAGCTCCATTCTTGAATCTGTGACTCTGCAATGTCCGCGAGTCGCACTCTTATGTTTCAGCGCATCGGGGGATCTGGCCCAGGAATTTGCGACCCTGCGTCGATTTCACTTTTCTCATCCCGAGATCGAAAAGATTCTTCTAGTAGAAACCTGTAGCCTTGATTTCGTCGTGCAGACATTCCGGTCTGGGGCTCGCGGCATTTTCACCATCACCGATTGCAATCTCCGTCTGCTTTGCAAATGTATTCTTCGCGTAGCTTCCGGGCAGATTTGGGCGAGTTCCGAGCAGCTTAATTACCTTGTGGAACTCATCTCAGAAGTTCCTTCTCTGCGCGTCCTGAATTCGAGAGGCAACTCGCTGCTGACGCCGCGCGAAGAACAAGTCGTCGCACTGGTGGCCGAAGGCCTGGGAAACCGCCAGATCGCCACGGAACTGCGCCTCAGCGAGCACACGATTAAAAAGTATTTGTTCCACATTTTCGAGAAACTCGGAGTCTCTACTCGGGTGGAGCTTGTGCTTTATGCCTTTAACAACGGAGATCCGCGGCCGGCCGAGTGGCTCGCCGGCGGCTCTCGAACTGTTCCGAGCGCATGACACAGCTCTGCACATCAGGGCAGATTTCCCCGATTAAGGATGACAAACGAGGCGCGCTGGCTGTATAACTTGGGGCGAATTCCTTGACCGAGTTACCTTCCAATTCCATTGAGCGAATCAAGGGGCGCCGCTGGAGCGTCATTGCCGCGGGATTGCTGCTCGCCGCGCTGGCGCTGGTTGTGCTCTACACCAGCCGTCCCGCGTTTTCGAGCCCGATTGCCATGGTTGTGGTGGGCGCAATCGGTTTTGCAGCCCTGGTTCTGCAACTCCGGCTTCGCAAACAATCGAGCGTAGCCGTTCACACTCCGTTGTGGCTGAACATTGTCGCGATCTTATGCGCAGTGACGGCGATATTTGCCGATCTTTTGCATCTCAGCCCGATAGTGATGCTGGCATCTGCTCTCGGGGCAGTGATCTGTTTTGCGGTAAGTGGGATTGTAATGCTGCGCGCGTTGCGCAAGGGATGACTACCGTTTGAACTCGATGGCCAGAGTAGTCTCCACCGGTGCGGGTTCGCCGTTGATGCGATAGGGTTCAAATTTCCACCAGCGCAGCGCATCCATGGCGGCTTGCGCCAGGATGTCCGGACCATTCAGCGCCCGCATGCTGCTGATGGAACCATCCCGGCCCACCACCACCTGCAAGGCGATCATGCCCTGCAAGTGTTCTTTGCGGGCCTCGGGTGGATAGATTGGCTCGACCCGATGAATGAGCAGTTTCTGCATGACTTCCGCTGGGACCTGGGCCTGCGGCTTTTCCGAAGTGGCTACCGGCGGACCCTTCAATCCGGCTTCCAGTTCTCGCCAAGATCGATTCCATTGCCACCAGAGCGCTCCCGCCACGGCAATACTCAGAAGGCCGAGAAACAGCCATCCCCTCCACAATTTGTTGGGCTTGGAGTCGCGCGGACCTCGAGCCCCGTAACCAGCGAAAGTCTGCCGGCCCCTCTCGGTTCCTGCTTGCTGTTTCGTGCTGCCCGGACGAGCGTTAGGATTACGGATCTCCGGTTCTGCCTTGGCCCCTTTTGCCCAATTGCGAATCGCATTGCGATGCGCAGATGAGATTGCGGTGAACTCCAGGCCGTGGCGCAGTTTGTCCTGGTAGCGTACGGTCGCCCGCGTGCGCAGTGGCTCCCCGCTATCCGATAACTGGATCTCGATTCCCACCGATTCGCCAATCTTTAACTCCCCGGCAAGGATGGCTCCGATGCCGCGTTCGCAGACATTCAATGCGCGTCCCGGTAGAGTCTCGGGGACTCCTGAGCGGAGCACGGTTACGTCTAGGGGTACAAGGATCCGAAAGCGCGGCATTCGTCGTCGCGAAGGCCCTGACCATCTCTCGCTTTGTGCTCCCGCTGCCATCTTGTCTTGCCTTGAGGAGCGGCGCCTGGTGCCGCGCGGCCACAATCTCGTGACGGCTTTAGTCCTACCTCACCGCCTCAATTCCATAATCTCACTACCGCGCGCAAATAGCGCGACGCTCGCTAATCCAATGAACAGCCCATGCTCCACCACTCCCGGCATTTCGCTCAAGTGTCGCGCCAATCCATCCGGATCTTGAATCTCGCCAAACCTGCAATCCAGAATGTGGTTATTTTCGTCCGTCACAAACACTCTTCCATCGGGGTTCGTCCGTAGCGTTACCTCAGCTCCCAAAGCGGAGATCCTTTTCCCCACAAGCGTCTGCGCAAATTTGATTACCTCCACAGGAAGCGGGAACTTTCCCAGGCGTTCCACCCGCTTGGATGCGTCTGCCACAACCACCATCTGTTTAGTCGCCGACGCGACAATCTTCTCCCGCAGCAGTGCCCCACCCCCACCTTTAATCAATCGCAACTGGGGGTCAACTTCATCTGCGCCATCGACCGTGACGGCAATTTCCTGGCACTCGTCCAGTGAAGTGAGTGGAATGCCGAAGCTCATCGCCAGTTCGCGCGAACGGTCGGATGTCGGAATCCCGCGAACCCGCAACCCATTCCTCACTTTCTCGCCCAGTAATTTGATAAAGTGCGCCGCCGTCGAACCCGTCCCTAATCCCACCACTTGTCCGTCGCTCACAAAGCGCAAACTGGCCCGTGCCGCCGCCTCTTTTTCCTGATCGCTCCCCATAGTTTTTGGCTTTACTCGTTACAACGGAGCTGCGCGCCACCTAGTAGCGCTGGCATCTGCGTCAACTTACCCATACCGCCTCACCCGATACTCTTCTCGATGAAAATCAAATATGCCGCCAAGGCCAATCCAAACAAAACAGTCAAAATCGTAACCAGGTCGAGTATGAATCCCGCGGGCTCAAACTTACCAACTTCCAGCAAACTCCTTGTCTTCCGATAGCGCAATAGGCCAGCCATTACCAGCACAACGCCCGCAATAATCGAACTGGCTCCATCCACACCGAAAGCCCCCCGCGATGCAGCGGGTGCCCCTGCAAGGCGGTCAACTGCCGCATGGCAATCGAGAATCGTCCAATGGCGAACCCGAAAACGACAATCGCCACCGCCGTCCGCACCCAGGCCAGAAAGGTGCGCTCATTCGCCAGGTGATCCCGCGCCCGATTGGGATTGAGCTCTTCCGCCACAGGCCCTCTGCCGCTCAGCATTATTCCACAGCCTTCGTTTTAAAAGCTCACGCCATTTTTTGATCCACTCCGCCCCCGCATGCCGTTGCTGAAAATACGGATGATCGTTGTAACTCGAAAGCTCCTGCAGACCCTGTGTTCGAGTTAGACTACTCGCGAGGAAATGCAGATGCCAAATGCGCGCCGCGTTCATTTCGCTTTCATCTTTCTCTTGACGGCTATCTCAGCGTGCCAGATTTTCGTTGGCCAAGCCTGTCTCGCACAGTCTACCGGCCAACCTTCTCCCGAAAATCTCCAGGCCCGCCGCGAATTTCAGGACATGAAATTTGGCATGTTCATCCACTGGGGTGTTTACAGCGTACTGGGCAACGGGGAATGGATTTTCCACGATCGCAAGCTCAAAGTGGACGAATACAATCGCCTCCCCATGTTCTTCGATCCCGAAAAGTTCGACGCCCACGCGTGGGTCTCGCTCGCGAAGTCCGCGGGGATGAAGTACATCACCATCACCTCGCGCCATCACGACGGATTTGCTATGTTCGATTCCAAGGTCTCGGACTGGAACATCGTCCAGCGCACTCCGTACAAAAAAGATCCCCTCAAAATGGTGGCTGACGAGTGCCATCGCCAGGGGATCAAGCTATTTTTCTATTATTCGCAGCTGGACTGGCACAATCCTGACTACTTTCCGCGCGGAGTCACCAGTTGGGACAACGGCCGTCCCGATCATGGGGACTGGAACGCCTACCTGGATACTTACATGGACGGACAGCTCACGGAGCTCCTCACCAACTATGGCGCTATCGGCGGCATCTGGTTCGACGGCATGTGGGATAAGCCCAATGCCGACTGGCATCTCGACAAAACGTATGCGCTCATTCACAAACTGCAGCCGGCGGCGCTCATCATTCCAAACCATCATCAGACCCCGCGTCCTGGCGAAGACGTGCAAACCTTCGAGCGCGATCTGCCCGGGCAGAACACCGCCGGATTCAATACAAATTACGTCAGCACCCAGCTTCCACTCGAAAGTTCCGACACCCTGAACGAAAATTGGGGATTCAATATCGGGGATAGCAAGTACAAGAGTGCCGCCGAACTCGAGCGCCGCCTGATCCGCGCGGCGGGCAACAACTCGAATCTGCTGATGAACATCGGACCGTATCCCAATGGCGAGATCGATCCGCAGTTCGTTAGCCGCCTGCAGGCAGTTGGCCAATGGATGTCGAAGTATGGAGACTCCATTTACGGAACGCGCGGGGGACCACTCCGGCCCGGTGATTGGGGAGTGACCACGCAGAAGCAGAACAACATCTACGTCCACGTGCTGGACTGGAATGCCCCTCTGCTGGCGCTCTCGCCCCTGCCGGGCAAAATCAGCGGAGCCCATTCGCTGATCGATAACGCGAAAATCGAGTTCACCCAGAACGCCGACGGCGTCATCCTTAAGCTTCCGCCTGCCCATGACGATGAAACCGATCGCGTTATCGTGCTCACCGTGACCGGAAAGAGTTGACCGGGCGACCCAGTCAGTGGATCGTCACCGTCTGTTGGCCCGGATGAAGACGCGTGCGGTGACCTTTCCAATTCAGGGAACCCGACATTTCAGCCGGTAAAGTGACTCGTGCTTCCAGTCCCTTTCCGCCGATCCGCTGATAATTCACTTCAACTGATCCGCCCTGCACCGGCATGGCTGCCTCGAGATGTTGAAGCTCACCCAGATGAGGTTCGATCGTAACCGACTTGAAACCTGCGGCGCCCGGTCGAATGCCGGCCACAATCGTAAGCAGATCGAAATTCGGATGAGCGCTCCACGCGTGAGAATCCGAGCGCGTCGGCTCCGGCGATTCAGCCCACGTAGTCAGGCCCAGCGAGACCATCTCGCGCCATGGGCCCAGCAAGCGCAGGTATTGATCTCCCATTCCCGCATGCAGCAACGCGCGCGCCAGGTAAAAACGAAAATAGTAGGTAGCCGCCGTCATCGGCGGCGGTGTCGCGCTGGAAGAGAATCCTCGATCCGTTGTGGACAGAATTTTCTCCAGCAGATCCCTCTGCTGTTTCCTGGGAATGACATCGAGCCACACCGCGAGAATATTTGCGTGCTGGCTGAAGTGTTTGTGCCCGGGATCATCCGCGATTAAGCCATATTGCTTGTCCCGGCAAAGTTTGCGTACCGCCGTTGCTGCGCGCGCCGCAGCTTTTCGATAATCGCCGGCGATCCTTCGATCTCCGAGAGCATCTTCGAGCTCCGCTGCATCCCGTAACGCTTCGACAAACTGCAAGGTAATGATTGCGGATCCTCCGTTTTGCTCCTGCGGAGGTATTCCAAAGCCAAAATCTTTGCCCCAATCGACAAAAGGCCACCAAGGTAGCCGCCCCAGCAATCCGTCCGTCCTCTGCTGGTGGCGGTACCAGTCGAGCACGCCACGCGTCCCCGCCAGTTGTGATCGAACGAATTCCGGATCATTGCGGTAGAGCCAGAAATCATGCACCATCCCGACCCAGAGCAGTGAAAACGTGGGAATCATTTGCACTAGTGAACTTGGATAGCGGCTCTGCGTAAGCCCGTCAGGTATCCGGGAATTGTTGAACGCATCGATTGCCTGCCGGGCCAATCGATCATCCCCCGCCACGGCGTACGAAATCAGCGCCTGGATCCGCGTGTCTCCCACGTATTGCAGCCGTTCCCAGTACGGCGTGTCCATATAGGTGTCGTGCGCATCCAGTCGCGCCGTCCGCCACCCAATGTCCCAGATCGGTTTGAGCGAGGCATCATCAGAAGAGAAATAACCTTGCTCCACGAACGGGAATGCGCTGAACCAGGTTTTGAAACCTTCGATCGAAACGGGATTCTCCCCGGCTTCGACATCGATCTGCAGATATCGCCAGGTCCTCCAACTCAGCGGCATGAACTCGTGCGATTCAAGCCCCGGCACAAACTCATCGACGACTCCTGCTATGTGTCGTCCGTCAACGTCATTGCGATTGCCCTTGTGTCCATCCTCGTCTACCAGCGCTTCGGAGTAGGTCAGTCGAATACTCGCGCCGCTACCACCGGCGGTCAGCGCAGGGTACCCGGTTGTGAGCGTCCCGTTGTCGATGAGAATGCTGGCCTTCGTATGTGCCGCAACAGTTAAGGCTGCCGACGGAAAATCGACGGGCGTATCAAGCCCGCTCGCCCGCACGACTTTCCCGGGCGGAACGAGCTTCATGTCCATCGCGGGCAGAGGATCGCTCACCAACTGCCAGTTAGTCGGCGGATCCGTCGCGCCCCGTAGCGCCCCTGCTCCTAGAGGCACTGCTTTTTTCCAGTCCGCGCCAGCATCATTGTCCCGATCCCACTGCCAATCAAACGCTCCCCCGTCCATTCGCATTCCGGGCTCGGCTGCATAATATCCCTCAAGATCCGGCCGCTGCGTGCGGATCGCCGTCTCCCGCTCCACGTCCCATTGTTCGCCAGTATCGGCCGCGCTTTCTTCCGTTCCATGCCCATGGAGAAGAAATCCGATTCGATCGCTCATCTGAGCGATAGCTGCACCCGGACCCAGGTTCCATGCGGTCGCCGCCAGCACATTCCTACCAGCTTGCATAAAAGGAGCGAGATCGTATGTCTCAAATCTCCAATGCCCTAAATCACTGCGGCTGGGCCCGGTCCCCACCCGCTGCTGGTTCACATGCAAAATGAACTGGTTATCGGCACTCACATCCACATAGAAATGCTGCGGCACGGCCGCAAGCTCGATCACTTTCCTGAAGTGCAGCACCGATTGATCCCGCTGGGAGATTTCCGGAGCTGTAATCCACTGCGCCTTCCAGAGGGGGATTGCGCCCGCGGGCGCAACCTGCGCCCAGCCTGCTGCTGAGAGAAAAAGAATGGTGGCGAAAGTTGACGAAAGAAATTGCACGGGCCTCGGCATGCAAGAGATGGTACATCTGCACCCAAAGCCCAGTCAGCATATGTTGAATCAAAGAGGTGCGGGGATTGGGGAGCCCGCTCGCCGAAGACGATTAATGGGAATTTACTTTCGCGTAGACGCCGTGCGCGTGTCCACGTTTATTGCAGCCTGCTTGTTCGTTCTCCCAATGTCCACCACTACGGTGTTGACTTGTCCATCCGGACCGAAGGTCACCGTTGTGCTCTTTTGTTCCCCGCTCCCAGATCCACCCGGCCGCACGATATCGATCGCTTGCTGCGTAACCTTCAGCCCATCACCGGGATTGCCGGGATTCGCTGTTTCCACCTGGCGCGTGCTGCTTTGTCCGCCACCGGCCGTACTCCGCTGCATGGTGCTCGCTCGCTGAACCAGCCGCAAACCTTCGTTCCCCGCCTGTCCCGGCACATTGGTCGAGTACGTCTCGGTCACCTCATGGCCCGCATCGGATCCACCTGCCTGTTTACTGACAGTCCGCTCCACCACCGCGAGTTTTCCGTCAGCATCCGGCCGGAGTACGTTTTCTTCCTTTGTACTACCTGCACCGCTATCGGACTTAATCGTACCTTCGCGGACCTCGCTCAGGTTCCAGTGCCCGGCTCCATCCGAAAGCTGAGTGGACTTGTTGAACGCCACGCTTCCGTCAGGATTTCGCATTTCTCGTTCGTGCACCTGGACCGCAGCCGACATGCCGCCGGTTCCATCTGCAGAAAAGACCGTTGTATTCGTGTCTCGCACCCCGGCGCTCACCTGCTTTGAATCCACCACTTCGCGGCGAATCAACTGCAGTGCGCCATTTGCATCAGGATTGGAAGTCGTGCGAACGATCTTCTTCTCGCCCCCGGGCAGATCGCGAGTCTCTTCGCGGCTTTCCTGGATCAGCACTCTTTGCCCGTCTGGGCCTGTACCGAATGTGCGTTCAATGGTGCGTACGGTAGTCGCATCGACGCGAACCGATTCTTTCTCGGTTTGTGAATAGGGCACGTACCGGCCATCGGGGCCGAGTGTCTGCAGGGAGGTCGAATTCACAATACGGCCATTGCTTTCGGTATGAGTTTCAGTCGAGCGGGTGGGATTGAAGTTGCCGCCAGCTTCTCCTACCCGGCTGCTGCTGCTCCACGATTTTGTGCCTGAGTTATCCTGCGCCAGGCAGATTTGCGCGAGGGAAAGGATGACTACACCAGCCAGTGGAACAATGAGCTTCGAGGTACTTCGCACCAGAATCAAGCTCCGCCTCACAACTATATACCCGAGGGCAGGGCCAGGGTTGAAGCTACTTTGAAACGTTCTTTGCGGTTTTGCTCTCTTCGATGCCACTCAACCGAATGATTGCCGCTGCCGCGCTGTAGCGCACCTTGGGATTCTTGTCGGTAAGTTTGGGCTCGATCTTCGGCATCAGAGACGGGTCGCCACGCTGCGCAATCGCCTCGATCGCTGCAGCCCTTACGATCCAGTTCTTATCATTGGTGGCCTTGACCAAAGCTTTCGAGGTTGCCGGATCAGGGTCGTTCGCAAGATAGCTTGCTGCGACCGCCCGCACCGGGCTGGGATCCTTTTTATGCATGGTTCGCCACGCGTCCCATCCGATGCCGACAAAGGGAATAAATCCCACTCCCTCCGAGACACCCAGCTTCGCCAGTTCTTTCGGATTTTTCAGCGTGTCCATTTGTTTTGCAATCAGCCCATCCCCGCTCTTCCGCTCTCCGGTGAGCAGGTCATAATAGACCGCGTATGCGATTTTATCGTCCTTGAGTTGACGCAGAGCATGTGCCGCCGCCATTACGACGGCAACTTTCTTATCGGCCAAAGCCTCTTCCAGTTTTGGAATGGACTCCGTGGCATGCATCTGGCCGAGCGCAGTCGCGCCAGCCGCACGCACTTCAGGGTTGGGATCTTTCAATCCACTTTCTGCTAATTCACGCGCCCGCGTATTGTCACGCAACAAGCCAAGCGCTCGAATGCCGTTGGTCCGCTCCGCCGTTTGCTTGGAGAATGCCGCGGTTTGCAGCAGGTCCCACGCCCTATGCTTGGGACTCTCAATATCTTCCTGTGCAAAACAGGCTAGCACGCCGGCCCCGATCAGCACGCAACCGCTCACGAACTGGAAAAGCCTTTTCATGGACAAGTCGCCTCATGGCCGGAATCCCTCTTGCGTTGCGATCCGTTAGCCTCAATACCTTGTCCTTAGGATGCCATCCCAGCCCATTGCGTATACGCGCCTTCCGCAGCGGAACCGATCTGTTATGGAGTATCTGTAGGGGGTGAAACGATGTTCCTGATGGGACAGGCCGCCCGATTATTCGCCTTGCACGCCTATGCGCAGCGAACTCGTTGCGGCCTACTCTCTACTCGACAACCACTTGATCAACTTGCTTTACCGCCCGGAGAGTTGCTCCCGGGTTCTTGCTTGGGACGGACTCATTCTCTCTACCCGGCCAGGACATAACAACATCCGCAAGGTCCTAAGACTGGACGATCTTTTCCAGTGCCGGCCGGCTGCGGATGACCAGCGTTGCACCTTTCAATTGCATCAGTTGTTTCTTCTTGAACTCGGAGAATAACCTGCTGACCGTCTCCCGCGTCGTCCCGATCATCTCCGCTACTTCCTCGTGGGTCACGGTGAGTTTGACTTGTGCTGAACCATCGCTTTGAGCCGACTTGGTTGACCATGTCAGCAACAGCTTGGCAAATTTTTCCGAAGGAGAGGCCGCCAGCCCCAGCGTGCGGATCTCCTCATACGCCGTGAAGTAATTCCTGCTCAGCTGCTGCGCAATCCGCACCGCAATCTCCGGGTAGTCCTTAAGCATGTGCATCAACGAATCGCGAGGAATGAAATTGCCCTGGCCCGGCTCCATCATCTCGGCCGTGACCTCGTACGGACGGTTGGAAATCACGGCATTCAATCCCAGGACATCCCCGGAATCGGAGATCTTGGTGATGATCGTCTTGCCTTCTCGCGACGAAGTGGACAGCTTTACCTTGCCCGAGCACAACACAAACACTCCCCGAGGCTGCTGTCCTTCGATGAACAGCATCGCTCCTTTGGGATATACAGCGGTCGATTTGATCTCATTCAGCCTCTGTCCGGCTTGCGGAGAAAGATTGCAGAAAAGATGCTCATTGCGCATGGGACAGGTCAGGCAATTATCAAGAATAGTCAGACCGTAAGGAGCCCGCATTGGACAACCTCCCGTGGTCAAGGCTGCTGGAACCCTCACGCGCCTCAACCCACACTTGGGTATGGCACGCCATGAACCATTCCAACGACAAGCAGCGCATTGTCGTTATCCGTTGGTATTAAAGGAGTTACTCTGAATATGAGTTGAGGGCGGGCAACTGGCAGGATGATGAAAAAACCCACTTTGGGTTATTTCCCTCACGTCCGTGTGTGATCCACATCACCCTTTTACGTGATCAATGGCCTTAAGTAACCCAGACAGTCATCGGGAGGCTCGACCATCGAGGTTACGGTCCCACCGTCACTTGGAGTTGCCCCGGACTTTGCATTCGGTCGCGATAGATCAAATTCTTCGGCGAAACCTCACCCACTGCGTCCACGTGAACGACATACCCTCCATGCGGCAGCGTTTCTCCGAACGGCAGCTCTTTTCCGACCGTTCCTCGATGCAACATGAAGTGCTGGTATCCGATCGCGGTTGCCCGGCCATTGTCCGGTACAGCCATCACGATAAAAGTCAGGTCAATGTCATCGGGCGTCGTGTTCGACACTTCCGCGCTGCCCTCAATGCGGTTGCCACTCACATGCGCCGGCGTTTTCCACTTCAAACTCAACGCCGACCTTACGCGCAAGACAAATCCCTTCTCAACGACCTGCCCGGGCTGGCTGCCATCTCGGACGGAAACGGTGAACTGAAATTCACCGACGCGCTCTGCTTCCCCGTGGAGCAGGCCGTTATCCTCCAACTTCATTCCTGCGGGCAATGCCCCCTTCTCCAGATGCCAGTGCAGAAGCGGCACGCCTCCGTGCGCCCGAAAACTGAATTCGTAAGGGGCTTGTGGATACGTCTCCGGCAGCTCCGACTCATTCTCGATCACCAACTCGTTCCCGCTTTGTCCCGGCGCGGGGGCATCTTGCCCTTGTGATTGCTGCCGGGCGGCGTTAACTGTGCCGGCTCCGAATAGCATCAGCAAACCTAGAACTGATAACGGTCCCAGAAACCGCCACTCGCGCATTGAACTCATTCCTCTGGCACCCCTGATCGTCTCCAGCAGAGAAAGCTATGGCCTATTCTGTCACGTTCTGCTCTGGTCTCAGGAATGTTCGATGCCAACCGTCTTGCGTCTTTTCCGGGGAGTTTGTTCTCCCGGTCCGTTCCCGTAACTTTCTTCCAATTTCCAGGGTTATACTGCCGAAACGCAGGAACAGGAAGAAGATGAACGCTCAACCAGAGCTCCAGAGACTTCGTGTGATCCTTCGCGCCCTCTGTACTGAATGCCGGCGAACGGGGTTGCAAGCATGGCAGTAGGCGTTCGCACGGAAGACCTCTGCAAGGTATACAACTCCGCACCCCCAGCCGCGGCGGGAGGGGGATTCATCGCGCGTGCCAGCGGGAGCAAGAACTCCCAAAAGCATAAGGCCCAAATCCAAGCTCTGAGCGGGTTGTCCCTCGAAGTCAACCCGGCTGAAATCTTCGGTCTTTTAGGCCCCAACGGCGCGGGAAAATCCACCACCGTCGGTGTCCTCACCACCCGCGTGCGCGCCACGAGCGGCAAAGCGTACGTCGGCGATTACGAAGTCTGGTCCGAGCAAGCCAGAGTCAAGCGCCTGATCGGCGTGGTCCCACAGCGTCCGAACCTGGATTTTTCTCTCACCGCTCGCGAGATCCTCACCTTCCACGCGGCCTACTTCGGAATCAGCAGCAAAGAGCGCAGCGAACAGGCCGACGCCCTGTTGGAAAAATTCAAGCTAACGGATCGCGCCAATCAGATGGTCCGCGGCTTTTCTGGCGGCATGATGCAACGCCTGTCAATTGCCCGCGCCATGATGCACGATCCACAAATCCTGTTTCTGGACGAACCCAGCGCCGGCCTCGACCCGCAGACGCGCATCCTTCTGTGGGATATCATCCGCGAATACAACCAGCTCGGCAAAACTGTCTTGCTTACGACTCATAATATGGAAGAAGCCGATGCCCTCTGCCAGCGCATTGCGATCATCGACCACGGTCGCGTAATCGCACTCGGTACTCCCGCGGAACTCAAGCGCTCTATCCCTGGTGGTTTTCTTCTCCGACTGCACTTCGGCAAGCAGACGCCCGATCTCCTGCAGCGACTGCAAGCTTTAGCCGGGGTCCGCGAAGTACGAGCCTTGGATTCGGTCGGCGCCGACATTTACGCCGATCGCGGAGGCTCATTAATTCCCGAAATTGCTTCCGTCGCCCTTTCGGCAGGTGCCGAACTCTCCGACGTACACATCTCGGAACCCAGCCTGGAAAATCTGTTTCTTCACCACACCGGAAGGAGTTTGCGCGATTGAACTGGAAAGCTTTTGGCGCAATGCTGGCACGCGACGCCCATGTGGCGCGGCGCAACGCTCTCCTTATCTTCTTTCAAACGTTCTTGCAGCCGCTGCTTTTCGTCTTCATCTTTGGGCGAGTCATGGTGGGCAGCGGGTACATGCCCGAAAAATACAAAAGCCTGCTGCTCCCCGGCATCATCGCCATCAGCATGGTCTTCACCGGAATCTGGGCCGTTGCCATGCCGCTGATCGCCGAATTCCAGTGGACGCGCGAAATCGAAGACCGCCTGCTCGCCCCCATTGACATCTCCTGGATCGCTATCGAAAAGGTAGTCGCGGGAATGCTGCAGGCTCTCGTCGCCGGCCTGGTCGTGCTCCCGCTTGCCTGGTTGGTGCTTCGTCCCGGCGTAGAGATCGGGGTGAAGTCTCCGGTGGAATTTGCCGTCATCATGCTGCTGGTTGCCGGATTCGCCTCCGCCGGAGGCCTCGCGCTCGGCTGCACGATGGATCAGCAACATGTAGGCCTGATGTTCAGCATGGTGATCACGCCCATGATTTTCTTCGGCTGCACCTACTACCCATGGAGCGCGCTGAACAACTTTCCCATCCTGCAGAAGATTGTGTTAGTAAACCCGCTGGTCTATGCCAGTGAGGGCCTCCGGGGCGCACTGGTTCCCCAATTTCCACACCTCTCGGCAATTGCCGTATTGATCGCGCTGGTTGTGTTTGATCTATTGCTGCTGCTGGCAGGCCTGCGCCAATTCCACAAGAAATCCGTTAGCTAGCAGGAAATTATGCGTACCAAAAGAAGTTTTTCGTGGCAGAGCTCTGAATGACTGTATCGCGCGTCTTGCGCGCGATTCCGGACAAGGACGTCCGCGGCTACACTCCAAAGGCTGGAGGCTAGAAGCTCATAGCTCAAAAATAAAGAGAGTTCCGAGGTGGTGTAAGGTCCATTCGTCTCGGCCAGTAGCTCGCGTTTGACCCTCGCTCGACCTGCTCTCGCTGCCTCCCTTGCGGGGCGCAACGCGCGATCGTCAG
>JBKOUZ010000268.1:0-3914 GCA_046723715.1 Acidobacteriota bacterium
CCCCCAGAATGCCTTTGAGCAGATCCTTGCCGTAGCCAGTAAGCGCAAGCCCCAGAATGTCTTTATCCCTGACCACTTCTCGAACTTGTCGGAACAGCGACTTGGCATCCTCAATCGGATTGCCTTTGCTCAACGCGTAACAGGAAAAAAGCAGCTCTTTCTCCGGGGACATACAAACAGCTTTCGCCGTAGTAGAGCCAAAGTCGCAACCGAGAACCACCGGCCCGAGGGTCTTGCCCGAAGCTGCAGCCGCAGTCACCGGTGCTGCTGCTTTCTGCTTTTCGTATTTGGCTTTAAAAGTAGAAAGGTCCGCGTCGTCTTTACACAACCCGCCGCGCCCAATCTTCTTCTTCTCTTCGTACTGGCCCTCTTCAATCCAGTACTTCAGGCGCTCGTGCCCAGTGTAGAGCCCGGCAACGGCGTTCTCGCGCAATCCCACCTCAACGCAGCCCAGCGCCGCGTAATAAAGAGCATTGTCAGGAACTCGAATGAGGCTGGAAACGTCGCGATCGTCGGAGATCGCAACTTTGCGCTCCTTCCAGACTTTGCCCAGATGATATCGCCACGCCTCCTGCAGGCCCTTGAAGAACAAATTAGGTCCGCCCAGCAGCAGGATCTCGGGCAGCGGTGTGTTTCCGCGTGTCAAGGTCGCCAGATTTTGATAGACCACCGCCTCGAACAACGACGCGATAATCTCCTCCACTGGAACTCCAGCCTTCAGCAAAGTGTTGGCATCCGCCTCGGCGAAAATGCCGCACTTGCTGCTGATCTTGTGCAGGGGATAGCCGGAGTATCCCATTCGCGAAAGAGTTTCCGGTGCGATCTCGAGCTTGCGCGCGGTCTTCTCGATGAATGTGCCAGTCCCTCCGGAGCACGCGCTCTGCATCAAGACCTGCTTGCTGCGGCTCGCGCCTTCTCCCTGGAAGAAGATGGTCTTCATGTCCTCGCCGCCGATTTCGCTGACGAACCGAACGCTGGGATGAAGTTTATCCACCGCGGCAGCTACTGCGACCACTTCCTGCACCACCTTGCCCCCAACCAGCGGCGCAATAATCCCCGCCCCTGAACCGGTAAAAAAGACGCGGTCTCGCCCCGCAGTGAATCCGTGCTTCGACTCCAACATGGTTAGGAACTGCAGGATTTTTTCTGCCTGGCGGGTGTTATGGCGCTCGTAGGCTTGCGCCAGCACATTGCCTCGCGGCGTGGCCAGTACGTACTTGCACGTGGTGCTGCCCACGTCCAATCCACACAGCAGGCTCTCGCCTTCAAATACCTGGGGAGAAGGTATCGGAGCCATCATTGCCGATCCTTCCCCCGTGATCCCTTGAATCTGCACCAATCCGTTTGCCATGAACTTTGCCCTCACTCACTTCGGTATTCGGTTCATGTTTGCGTTCAAGCCCCCGCCAGTCCGCGGTCTTGAGCAAGGTGCAGCACGTAATTTGCCGACGTTCCCGAATATCCTTTGTGCGGCACTTTGTAAGTAGCGCGCCGCAATTCCGGATGGTGCTTTTCGTATTCGTGAATGGCTTCCACTGTGAGCCCAGTCTTCTTCAAGACTTCTTCAAACTCCGATTGCGCGCGCTTCTTCGCTTCGGTCAGAATCATCTGGCAGCGCGACAGCGCATGCACCTCCGCATCACCCTTCACTTCGATCGGCGCGTAAAGCAGGTCAGGATATTTCCCGATCACATTTGCCATCGAGCCGATCGACATGGTGTTCGGCATGCAGGAGTAAGGCGAAAGCTCGCAAACCATGTGGGCTTTCTTGTGGTGATAGGCATACAGAGCCTTGCCAATCAACATGTGTCCCTCGCCGCCGCGCAGTTCGAAGTGATAAAACGGCTCGGCCAAGTCCTTCAATTCCGCCTGATCAGGCAGTTCATTCGGGATATTCGCCAGAGCTTTCCGGAAACGGTTATAGGTTCCTACGTAGATACGCTCCAGCGCCGAAAGCATCAGCTCATCGCGTTTCGGATGTTTGCTCGTTGAATGCCGCTGTTCCAGCTTGCGGATCGCCGGATGCAATAGATAATGAAGCCATACCGCCACCGGCGGAGGCGTGACCTCGGCGTCCTCTTGCTCCAGCCACCTCTTGATGTTGTAGTTGCCATCCCCTTCGTGGGTTTGCAGCCAGAACTCGCCCGTAATTTTCACCCGCGCCTTCACCCGCATCCGGTCAACTTCGATCGCGTCCCACTTCCGCCGGACTTCGCGCAGAGCCTTGGTGAAATAACGGCTGGCCAGGTGGAACGTGAGGGTCTTCAACTTTCCACCCTGAGCCGGCCGGTCATGGAACACCTGGTACATGTACTCGACGCATTCTTTCAACACGGCATCGGTCTGACCGGGATTAACCTCGTACGGCCGAGTCGCGTACTCCAGGTCCGTAATCACATCACCACAGAGAATGGCCCAGATCAGCCCTAAACTTAGCGGCATATTGATCTCCAGACCACCCCCTGCGGCATCGCCCTGATCTAGTTCATCCTGCGCCAGCAGGAACAGCCGAAAATCTTTCAACCCGAGCCCGTCCAGCGCCATCGAGTACGACTCGTGATACTGCCCGAATCGGCACGGACCACACGCTCCCGCCGTGAGATACACGTAATTTTGGTTCGTCTGCTCCTTGCCATGTAGCGCGACTTCCTTCTTCAGAAAGTTCACCAGACTGCCCGTCGTGAAAATCGTGGGACAGCACGCCCCCACATCGATTAACTCTTTTCCCGCATCAAGGTCTTCCCGCGCGATATTCGGCAGGGGTTCGGCCTTGTATTTGAGGTTGTGCAGAGCGCCCTGCATCATGCGCTCATGCTTCCACGTCAATCCACCAAACAACAGTGTCGTCGTATCGCGTTCTTCCCGCGTGAATGGTTTGGGACGATAAGCCTCATAGTGCTTTACTGGAGGGGCGGTGAAGTGATTGGAAGGATTGGTGATAGTAACAATCTGTCCCATGTGCGCTCCTGAGAGACGAATTTAGGGGCCCAGACGATGTGGATCGAGGTCAGATCGTGGAAGATTTTGCCGATGCCGTCACCGATTCATGCCCAGCTTAAGGTGCGGCTAACCTATGCGGTATCGGCGCAACAGTGCGAATTAGATACCTGATGAACCCCAATGGGTTCGGACGGTAGACAACAGTACTGCTCATGCGAAGCTCACATCCAAACTCTGAAAGACTCCGCACTACCCTCAACCCCGACGGCAGACCCGAATCCTGCAACAAAGAATGCCATCACCCCAGCTGAAGGAATGCGACATGATACCTCTAACCGCAATTCCCTGTCGCGTCTTTGCGGAACTATTTGCCTGCAGATATGCCTGTGGGTTCTCGACCCAGAAGGCGTGCTTTTCCACAGCCCTTTTTCTACGGGCTGTGCTGGATGAGTTTAAGTTCCTGCTGCAAATCGGTCTCGGCGAACTTTCCGCCCACCCCAACTCCGGCGTTGATAGCGATAGCGTCGATAGGGCGGCCGGTATCTTGAATCGCTTGCCAGAGCTTCTCCACCCCTTCGTACGTCGCCAGATCGGCTTGCGCGCTCTGCACCTCAGTTCCGAGGCTGCCGAAATCACGGGCTGCTTCTTCGGCCCCATCACTTCCCGAGGTCACAAGAAGGTCGTATCCATTCTTGGCGAATACTCGCGCCAGTTCATATCCGATACCGCTTGATGCCCCGGTTACTACCGCGAATAAGCGATGATTGCTTTCCATTCTTTCCTACTCCTTTGCTAAAAAAAATCGCCAGCGTGTGGACGTTCTGAGTCATATGGCGTTCAGGCTCAGTCTCAAACCCGCGCGAATACAGGGCAAAACCCCCCTGTATGCAATTGAGTTTGGGGATACGGTGTATCGGGATGCGCGACTAACTCGGCCAATCACGGACCGCCCGTCAGGCATGGACCTGCGCACG
>JBKOUZ010000100.1:0-25933 GCA_046723715.1 Acidobacteriota bacterium
GTCCGGCACAGAGACAGACAACCTCTTTGAGGGACAGAGACGAATATCGCGTCGGTCTAGGAATGCTCGGCATCCTGTTATTTCCTGTACTCACCAGTGAACGCTTTTGGCCTCGGACTGGCGGTCATCGAAATGTCACACATAACCTGGCACGCTAATTCGCGAGGATGCGTTTTCTTTGACTGTGCACTCGAACCAGTTGCGCAGACCTGAAGTGATGCCAGCGCAAAATGCGATTTTCTTGTGAATCTCAATCACGCTTCCTTAGCGTGTTTACACATTGGATGAAGGTGGATACCCACAATTTGTAAAATCCTTGTCATTGCTCTGTCCCCATGCTGCAACTAACACTCGAACTCGGGGTTACAGCCCGCTAGGACGATGCCGTTGCACCGGCTAATACTGCGCCAAGTGATAAAGCCGGTTCGATCATTCGCTTCCAACACAAGCCCAGTTCCTGTCCGCGTAGATCACGCCACGCGCGCAAGACTGCCCTCAATCGCAGGAGGATCTCTGCCTGCAGTGACGCGACTTCTCGTTTGTGCATGTTCCTCGGGCGTTCTCAGAATTCGCAATCACGCCCTAATATCAACAAGGCCCCGATTGCGCTGCGAATGTGGCGGTAGTGTTTTGGCAACTCGGGCTCACCGTTCAGATGGACTTTGGCCAAAGTTTTCTCAAGAAGGCACGCCGCTTCGGCGACCTCAACCGTCAGCCCTTGTCGCTTGCGTTCGAAAGTAAGGAACGACTTCATTCGTGTGGAATCTGATCTCTGCATATGAGGCCTCCTTCGAGGGCACCGGGCTTATGGCAGCCCACTTTGCTCGCTTTTGTGGGCCAAATTGCTGATCAAGCTCAGCCGCAGCGAGTTCATTCGCTGTCACTTGGGTCGCCTGCCAGGGTCAAAGTAGCAGTGTTGGGCTGGCAGCGTAACGAAAGAACACCAAAGAAATGGCGAAGAACTTAAACAGCCGGCCAACTGGTAATTGATCGTTGGACAATGTGACGGGCCGAGCTATGTTCTGAGGATAGTGCTCGGCTAACTTTTTAAGAAGTCTGTCCGCAAAAAGGACCTACAATGGCCATTCGTGGGGAGAAGCGGCATAGCGTGCGTATCGTCTCTCTATTAGCGAGCGCTACTGAAATCGTATGTGCCTTGGGCGCGGGCGAGATGCTCGTAGGGCGATCGCACGAGTGCGACAACCCGGAGTGGGTGCGGCGACTCCCCGCTTGCAGCGACCCCGCGTTTGACGTATCGGGTTCAAGCGGAGAAATTGACCGGGAGGTTCGGCGCAGAGTCCACGCGGGCGAGCCGCTATATCACGTTCACGCAGAACTGATTCGCCAATTAAAGCCTGATCTACTGATCACACAATCGCATTGTGAAGTCTGTGCCGTCACCCCTGGCAACGTGGAGCGAAGCTGCGGACTTGGGCCGCGACAACTATCCTTGTCGGCCATCTCTTTGGAAGAGGTTTTCCAAGGCATGCTGCGGATTGCCCGGCATCTTGGTTTGGGCGAACAGGGCAACGCCCTCGTTCGCCAGCAGCGGCAGAGGATGGATCGGGTCAGGGGCAAAGCCGCGCGGTTTAGACGGCCTACCGTGGTTATGTTGGAGTGGACCGACCCCTTATTCGCGATGGGAAACTGGGGGCCCGAACTGGTGGACATCGCGAATGGTGATCTGTTGTTTGGCGAAAAGGGCGCATTTTCGGCTGCCATTTCTGCGGAACAGCTTCGCGACGCCGATCCCGAGTACCTGATCGTAGCTCCCTGCGGGTTTAACTTGGAGCGAAGTTCACGGGAACAAAATGTGCTGCAGCGACACCCGTGGTGGCAGGAACTGCAAGCCGTGCAACACGGCAAGGTCGTCTTTGCGGACGGTAATCTCTTCTTCAATCGCTCGGGGATGACCGTCTCTCAGACCGCGGAGCTTATTGCTGAAATCCTTCACGGCATTTCGTTCGGCGAAAGAACCGAAGGCGTTCATTGGCGACGTAGCGTAAGGAATGCGGAGCGAGACGTGGTTTGGATGGGCACGAGCCGAATTTGACGAGGGTCGCTTTGTCTTGGCGAGCGAGTTGATTCAAATGAGGGCAAGAGTTTTGAAATTCCCCGCTTGCCCTCCCCCATGCGCGGGGAGCTTGTCTCCTGACTGCGCCACGCGAATGGCAATTTCGCGAGCACGTTCGCGGCAAGCCATATCCGGCAAATGTAACAATGCACCCTTGTTCCGTGCTCCCGCTTGGCGTGAACTTGCGGGTACGTCCATCTCTCACCTGAATTCCTATTTTGTGCTCCTCAAGGTACAAGTCCAACACGCCGCAGCAAATCTTGAAACTGTTGGTCCGAGCGAAAGCGATCAAATACCGGATCGACGGCAAGATACGAAATCCACACCGCGCGATCATCATAGGCATTCTGAAGCCACTTAAAAGTCTGCTCTCTGTCGTTCAGTGAAGCGTAGACGCGCGCAACACTGTACGGCGATACATAGCGACTTCGAGAAATCTCGAGCAGCTGAGCAATATTTTGAAGAGCTTCAGTCTTGCTTCCCGCGACAGCGTGGGCGACTCCCACCTCAGCCAGATAAAGGGGACTGCCTCCCGACAGGCCAGCTGCGATCTGCAGCTCACCTAGACCTTCCTTATGCCGACCCGTTTGTACATACGCTTCACCCAACAGCAAGTGAGCGGCCGCAAAGTTTGGATCCAATTCAATGGTGCTGCGGCTATGTTCGATGGCTTCATCATATTCGCGTGCGAGATAATATCGGAACGCCACCCATGTACCGATCATTTGGTTGAGCGGGTCAAGTTTCGAAGCCTCTTTAGCCTCGGTCAGGGCCTCGTTGTGCCGGCCTCTTATCGACAGGTAATCTCCATACCAGTGGTGGGCATTTGCATATGATGGATCCAATTGCAATGCCCGCTTGAACTCAGATTCCGCGCCAGTCCAATCCCACCTGTGGTTAAGAACCAGCCCCAGTGAGGCGTGAGCCTCGGCAGAAGATGGATCAATTTCAATCGCTTTGCGAGCCGCGGCCTCCGCCCTGGGAAGGGTTCGCGCCGGAGACGTGAAACCATGCCACGTGAGTCCGCTGTTGCAATCGGCCAATCCCGAGTAAGCAGGAACATAGACTGGGTCCTTGTCCAGTGCCTGCTGAAAGTAAACCGATGCTTTTTGCAAGCCCTCGCCAGTCCTTTTGTTCCAGAAATAGCGACCTCTGAGATAGGCCTCGTATGCTTCAGGATCGACACTACGCGGTCTTTTCAACCGATTCCGAAATTCTGTTGGCAGGGTAATGCGGATTTGGTCAGCGATCGTTTTCGCCACAGAATCCTGCAAGGCCAATATGTCTTTCAGTTCGCGATCATAGCTTTCGGTCCAAAGATCGGTTTGATCGCGGACCTGAATCAACTGCACAGTAATGCGAACGCGGCCGGTTTCGCGTCGAACACTCCCTTGGAGCAGGTAGTCAGCATGGAGTTCCCTGCCGATTTGGTTTGATGACAGGCTGCTACCCTTGTATCTGGCAACAGAGCCACGCGCAATGACGCTCAAGTGCTTGGGATTTAGTTTTCCAAGCTGGGCGATCATTTCTTCCGTCAGGCCGTCGCTGAAGAATTCCTGATCCGGGTCACGACTCAGATTGTCAAAGGGCAGAACAGCCAACACTGTTCCCTCAGAAGGTGGCCTGTCCCGTGTCTGCGCCCTGTGCCACACCCAATAACCCAACGGCGCCAGAACGAAGACGGCAGTCAAGGCGATCCACGCAATCTTCGGAACAACGGACGAGCCGAAGCGGTGCTGACGGTCTAACCCCGGCTCTGGCTCTGCGCTTGCAGCACCCACCGCCTCCGGCCCCACACTGATCGGAGCAATAAAGCGATAACCGCGCTTTGCAATGGTTTCGACAAATCGGGGATTCTCGGCTGAATCTCCCAGGGCATCGCGCACTTTCTTGATCGCATTGTTAAGGCCTTGATCAAAGGTGACGTAAACGTCAGTCGGCCAGACTCTTTGCTGCAACTCTTCTCGGGTGACCACCTGGCCAGCGTGCTCGACCAGAACGATAAGCGCTCGGAGAGGCTGATCTTGAAGCTTGACCTTCAGGCCTGACTTGCGCAGCTCGCCGGCTTTCAGATCGAGCTGAAACAAACCGAAACGAACAATCTCAGCCAGTGGAGTCGGCGCTTGCATGGGGCTCTGTTTAGCTTACCGCAGGAAATCGCTTCGGGAAGTCAGGTTATTGCGGCCTGCTATGTCATTCAAATTAAGCCGCTTAGCTGATTATGAAGAGCATACGATCAGAGTATTTGCGGTTTCCGGAACAGAGCGCAAAACTGCGCTTCCCGGCGAGCATCGCCGTAAAAGGAAGGACGCTTATGAAGAGGATTCTTGAATTCGGGCTCACGTTGGTTGTAATCGTGAGCACCTTTGTTGCAAATGCACAGGCAGCAGATCCAGTCGCGGACTGGAACCAAATTGCCGAGACAGCAGTAAAGGCCGCCGGCCACGCGCCGCCAGTTGCGGCTTTGGATTTTGCGATCGTGCACTTGGCGATCTATGACGCAGTTCAGTCCATCGACCGCCGCTATCAGCCATATCACACACGCGTGCACCACGCGAACGGTTCTACGAACGCGGCAGCGGCCAAAGCTGGCCACGACGTTCTCGTCGGGTTGTTTCCCACCCAAAGCGCAATGATCAACGCAGCCTACGCTGACTTTATGACGGCGAATGGCATTGACCCCGGTGATCCAGGAGCACAGGTGGGTGCTCAGACTGCTGCGGCAATGCTGGCACTGAGGTCCAACGACGGGCGATTCCCTCCCAATCCGCCGCCGTTCCTTGGTAGCGACGAAATCGGCCAATGGAGGCCTACCCCTTCTCTGTTGCCGGGCCCGCCGCCTTCTTTTGCGCCGGGTCTGGTGCCTTGGGTAGCCAGCGTTACGCCATTCACTATGAAGAGCAACTCACAGTTTCGCGTTGATCCACCGCCTCGTCTAAGCAGCAATCAATGGGCTGAAGATTACAACGAGATAAAGGCTCTTGGATCCCTGACGAGCACGACTCGTACCACTGAGCAAACTGAGATTGGCTATTTCTGGGCTGATAGTGGACCGGTGTTATGGCAAAACGCCCTGCGGTACATCTCCCGGAATTACCTGAATGACATCGGCGACTCGGCTCGCATGTATGCCTTGGCGGAGACTTCGCTCGCTGACGCCCAGATCAGTTGTTGGGAGAGCAAGTACTTTTATAACTTTTGGCGGCCGATCACAGCAATCGGTCTAGGTGACCTCGATGGCAATGCACAAACGGATGTCGATGTAAGCTGGCAGCCACTGATCAACACCCCCAACTTCCCTGAGTACCCATCGGGTCACGCTTCCACCAGCGGGGCGATTTCGCATGTTTTGCGACTTTTCTTCGGTAGCGATGTCTTGAATTTTCAGATGACAACAACTAACGCGAACGCCGCGCAGAAGACACGCTTTTTTACCCGCTTCTCGCAAGCAGAGGACGAGGTCGTCGATGCGCGCGTATACGTTGGAATTCACTATCGCAACACGGACCGCGTCTCCCGAACGCAAGGTCTACGCGTCGCCAATTGGATCTTCAAGAACTATTTTCGTCCACTTTGCGACCGACGTCTCGGGAACCACTAATACCTGGCATCGCCGGAAGGCGGAACTAAACCGTTATCGGCCAGTGCTCACGAGCCAAAGGAGTTGCTATGCTCTGGAAAAACGCTAGCTATCGCCAAGACAATCGCAAATCAAGAATTCACGTCCGCAAATCGATGATCGCTACCACGCTGCTGCTCGCAGTCGCATCCGGCGCCGCAGTTTTTGCGGGGAGCAATCTTCCAAATCCGCTAATTACGGTTAATGGAAGCGGGTTGATGAGCACGTACAGTACGGTGGGCGGGATCGATACGTCCAGCCCGTTCTTTCAAAGCCTCGGCACAAACGGCCGCTCCTGCGTCAGCTGCCATCAGCCCGGGGATGGCTGGACCGCCACGCCCCCGCATATTCAAGCCCGCTTTTATTTCAGTGCTGGTAACGATCCAATCTTCCGACCGAACGATGGCGCGAACTGTCCCAGCGCTGACGTTTCGACGTTCGAAGCGCGCAAGTCGACGTACAGCTTGCTCTTAACGAAAGGCTTGATCCGAGTTTCCCTGCCAGTCCCAGTCAGTGCTGATTTCACGATTCGGGACATCCAGGATCCTTACGCCTGTCCTGAAACGACCAATTCGCGGCCGGCGATGTATCGGCGACCGCTGCCCAGCACGAACCTGGCATTTCTGGCGACTGTAATGTGGGACGGTCGTGAGACGTTCGCGGCGCAAGCGATCAGCGCCGACCTGGCGCATCAATCCATCGATGCCACCCTTGGCCACGCCCAAGCGGCGGCACCGCCTACAACGGAGCAAGTCTCTCAAATCGTAGCGTTCGAAAGCGCGCTTTATACGGCGCAGACATATGACTGGAAAGCCGGCGATCTTACGTCGCAAGGAGCGACCGGGGGTCCGAAGAATTTGTCTGCGCAAGCGTTTTACCTTGGCATCAATGATGTACTTGGAGCAGATCCGACAGGGGCAACCTTCAATCCCCTGGTATTTAGTGCCTACGACGGCTGGACGAATTCAACCGGAAAGCAAGCTGCAATACGGCAATCGATAGCGCGCGGAGAAACACTCTTCAATAAGTTTCCGATAACCATTACCGGTGTCGCGGGTTTGAATGACCTGCCGGGACTGCAGATCGTCAATGGAACCTGCACTACCTGTCATGACACGCCGAATGCCGGCAATCATTCGTTGTCGTTGGCGATTAAGATTGGAACGACGGATTTTCCCGCAGTCCCGGCCCTCGATACTACCGGACTGCCCATTTATACGGTCGCTTGCGCTAGTGGTTCGCAGTTGAAGGTCACAGATATCGGACGCGCGATGGTGACGGGCAAGTGCAGCGACGTCGGCAAATTGAAGGGTCCCATTTTGCGGGGGCTTGCCGCCCGTGCGCCGTATTTTCACAATGGCGGAGCGAGGACGCTTCTCGATGTGGTGGATTTCTATGAGCAGCGCTTCTCGCTCAAGTTGACGAATCAACAGAAGCACGACTTGGTAAATTTTCTGAATGTGCTGTGAGCGAACGGCACCGCCCCGGAATGCCGTCCTGGGCGTGCGACGTCAAGGTCAGTACCTAGTCCTCACGCTTTCGACACTTTTCGTTCAATTCCTTGCACTCGATGACTCATGGCTTCGACGAACTCGAAAACTTTGGCGAGCCGACATAGTAAGCGGTACAGGCAAAGCCGATTCCTTCGAGAAATTCCGCCGTGAAGCTCTTCTACGCGCCGTGAACGCCTCATTGAGAAGAGGTTTGGTTAACGCATTTTAGCTGCGGCCGCTCGCCAGCATTTGTGAGTCGTTCATTTCTGCTAGGCTGGCCGACTCCTTGAAATCGACATCTCTTCATTTTTTGACCATCGCCTCTTCGTAGTGGGCCTTAGCCAGGAAACTACCATCCTTTGCGTGCAATTCCTCGTCCATGACGATGCGAACCGGACATCCCTCCGACGTCACCCACACAGTACCTTTTTCGGCGCCACCCTCGCCCAGGACGCTCTTGTAAAGCGATTGTTCCGTGGGAGTGCCACGCGCCGTGTCGATCGAATACTTTGTTGCGCTGTAGTTGTTCACTCTTTGCTCGGGACCTTCTTTGACCATGGCCGAGGTGTTGCGCACGGTCGCAAATAGGCTGGCCATTCGCCCAATGGCCATAAGATTCGACGAGACCTCCCGGGGCGAACCATGGAAGGTCTGAGGCGCGGGCGATGAATTGTTCGAGAAACTACCGTCGATGCTTTGAGGCGTAACTTCCGCTTCTTCTTTCCACGGGTTGTCGGACTCTGCTTTGAAGGAGTAGTGGAAAGGTTCTGGCGGATTCTGGATGTGGTTGATCACGCAATTCAGATCGATCCCTGGGCTCGCGCTGTTCATCGCACTGCCCACGTTTTTTCGCGGCGATTCAGGAGGCAGGGACGGTCGCGAGGTGCAACCCATGATCGATGCAAGTGCCAGGACCAGTACTACCAACGCTCTCACGGGCGTAGCCGCGTAACTGGGGAATCTCATCTAGGTTCTCCTTGGCTCCATACGCAATCAGTTCTGCGCCTTTACGATCTCCACACGACGATTCAAGGCCCTGCCATTGGCGGTGGCGTTGTCGGCGACCGGTCGACTCGCGCCAAAACCTTTCGGAGCAAGGCGACTTGGATCTACGCTGTGGCCCACCAACCAGGCGATCACCGCCGCCGCGCGATTCTGCGACAGCACGTCGTTGTGCGCGCTGTTTCCTTTGTTGTCGGTGTGGCCGGCGATTGTCCAGCGCGATCCCGGATGGTTGTTAATGAGGCCGAGCACCGCTTCGAGCGCGGCTGTACTGTCGGACCTGAGCTTTGCGGAATCGGTGTCGAAATGAATTCCGTAGATGGCAGCCGATCCGGTTTGTGCGATCGCCTTTTCCAGCGCCGACGTTCCTTCTTCATGACGATGCAACTGGATTTCAGCATGTCCGCTCTGGCCCGCTACGACGTCAGCCGCAGCCGAGTTTGCGTCGTAGCCCGGAGCTACCGCAGTGGCAACTACCAGTCCAGCAGGCAATCCAGTTAACGCGCAATTTCCACTGCTATCCGTTGCAGCATATTGCAGGGCAGCGGTCACGGTCGCGCCAGAAATGGGAGTGTTCTTGTCCCAATCTTTGACCGTAATTGCAACTGAAACGAGGTACGGAAATTTGTGCGGATTCACTAGAAGCCGGACAAAGTCAACTGCGTATCCATCCTGCGCGTGGGTGCTGGGATCATCGATCATTAACTTCACAGTTCCAGAATCCAGCAACCGGAAATATTCCGGAAGTAGATTGACGGTAATCAGTTTGCCAATCGGGCCGGTCTGATCGAGCGCGTTCAGAGCCTGCTCAAGGCTGGGGATGCGAGTGCCATTCAGGCTCGCCTGGAAATACGAGTGGAAGGATGGCGCCTGGAAATCGTCGACAAAGATCTGGAAGAGCACCGCGTCGATCTTGGACGGCAGAGCTCCCACGGAGAGCACGATGGGTTGCGGCATGGAGTCCTGTCGGCCCTTGCACGAGGAAGCATCAGGGGATCCCTGACAGGGACGCAGAAGACTGCTCGTATAGCCCTCTCCTGCAAAGGGATGCTCATTGAAGTCCGCTACCGTGACCGCGGATCCCAGCAGCATTCGGTCGGTACCGTCAGGGGAACCGGGCTTTGGGGACCACGGAAATGGGTGCGGAGGCGTGGATTTGCCGGAGAACGGATCGTAGTTTTTCGGCCAGCCAAATCCTAGATTGTTGATGTCCCCGGTGCGCACAACCAGATCGGCCTCAGGGCCGGCTTCGGTGCGCTCATATTGGATTGCCCAGTCATGCGATTGATCTCCCGTGGCCGACGCTGGGGCATTCGGCGACGATGCAGATGCTGAGACCGTGGGTGCGGAGGGCGAAGGTGCTGGAACGAGCTTGCCGTTTTCGAGCGTCCATCCATAAGGAGCATCAGGTTTGGCCGTGCTGCGGACAGGCTCATTCGAAGATTCTGCATTAGCACCGGAGGACGATTTCTGGGAGGCTCCTCCGGTCGCGTTTCCCGCCTGCTTTGAACCCGAAAGTTTTCTTCGTACGTTAGCATTGCCTTCGAGTTCTGCCACTTTTTGCCTTGCGCGATGCGCCACATAAGCTACACCGGCAGTAATCGCGCCGGCGAAGAGCAAAATGCCGACACTCGCGATGATGAGTATGCCTGGTATCGGTGATTTCGGAGATCGTGGCAGAACCGATGATTGTTTTTCTGAAGTGCTAACCTGATCGGCCGATTTTTCCGCGGACGCGCCGCATTTTGTGCAGAATTTCGCGTCTCCCACCGGCGAACCGCACTTGGTGCAGAAATGAACGGGACCACTGGGTCGAGGCGCCGCATCTCGACGCATACCGCATTTCGTGCAAAACGCATCTGATTCGCTGAAATACGTTCCACAGCGCTGGCAAGTCACGTCCATCGCGTATCTCCACTGCCACTCTCGCAGCCCAGTGATGGGTCTGCACTTCGGAGACTGAAAGTCTGTGTCGGAATCATTGCTTGACCATTTCTTCTTCGTAATGCTCCTTCTCGAGGAGGCTGCCATTTTTGTTGTGCATCTCGTCATCCAGAATGAGTCTCACGGGACAACCGTCGCCCATGACCCATGCGTCGCCTTTTTCCGATCCGCCCGGACCGTCCGACGGGTTCAACGTGGACCAGGAGGCCGACGTTACGCCCCAATTGAAGCCTTCCACTACGTCTACAAGAAGAGCGCCGGACTGCGCAGACCCGGAATGGTTTTCGGGTTTGGCTGAGGAACTCGCCGGCGCCATCGCGACGCCGATCGCCGCCGCAACGATCACTTCATAAACGCGTTTAATTGCTGGATATCTTTTCTGTCGTCCCATCACGATATGTTCCTGTTCGACAGTTTTCTAGCCCATCTGCTTAAGGCATTGATGTCAAATCGTGGACCCGTTAGTCGCCACCGAGGCGGCACATCGCAATATCCGGATCGATAAACTTCCATTGTGGAGCGCGCCAAACTTCTTTCCTTTGACTAAGGGCCTTACTTGCCGCGGTCTGGACGAGCGGAAACGGGATTGGCACGACTGAGACATCCACGCCGACGCTGCCGATGGTGTCGAAGGTGTAACGGTGGCATTGCGGATTTAATGCGGCGACCGCGGCGCTGTTGGTCATGGTCAGAACATGGACGAGATCCATATAGACCATGGCGTGGGAGCCCAGAAAGCCCACGCCCAATCCGAAACGCGGCAGTTGGACCGCAAGGACCAGACCGGATGTTCCGGGACTCATTGCCGTCTTCTCCCCGACCTCCGGTTTCGAACTGGAAAGATTGCCTTCGGTATTCGTACCGTTCGATGTGGAGTCCAGGCCTGCACCTCCGTTGAATTGAAAGTGCGTAGAGAAGTGCTGGGTAGCGTGATTGCCGGCAAGAAAGAGCTTGACCATGAAATTCGTGGCGAATTGAACGACGAGCGGAATTCCCTCAACCGGCACGGGGATGTTCATCACCACCGGAACGTTCACAACCGGAACGCTAACCGCGCCGTTGCCACCTTGTCCCAGTCGCCCGACGAACTCCAGTTCAACGTTGCCTTTCATGTCTTTGAAGTGCGCCGCGAACTGCGTCAGAGACCCACCAGCCGTGTGGATATTTCCGCTAAACGCACCGCGATCAAGATCCACCTTGGTTCGGAAGCGCACATCGAGGTTGTCCGAGGCGATATAGAAGACTTTCGTGGCCAGAGCACCCGCCGCAGCCAGCTTCTTCATCCTCGCTTCGTCTTCAGCGGCTTCGGTCACCCATTGGTTGTATTCCTTGTACGCTGCGGCTTTGTCGCCTCTCAGCTGTATGATTAGAGCGTTGAAGCTAGCATCGCTTTTGCCCGCCGCAGCAACGGCCTTATTTTGTGCGGCATTCAACTTCTGGTCGAGATCTGCAATGCGGGCGGCCGCCACGCGCTCCTCGTGTATAGCCTCCCTTTGCTCCTTCACTAATTCGAAGTACTCGTCGCGTTGGTCGCGATGTATCTCGCTGTTTTCCGGGGAACCGCTTTTCTCTTCCTCCTTACGGGCCTCGAACTCATAGCTGAGACGATTCGGGGAGACCTTATATTCCATGGAGTACTCGAACCCGCCGACCCGACCGTTGTATCCGTCCTGCGTCGCAGCGATCAGTCCGTAGTCTCCATCGTCTTCGTCGGAAGGAACTGGAGCCTCTTGGTCTCCCGGCTGCTGTCCTGGCCGTGGGCTGTTGGGTTCGTCGGTGTTCAAAGCCACGAATCGCAGACTGGGTTGGCGGATAAGCGCCTCAGCCTTCTGAGGCGGCGGTTGCTTTCGCGAATGCGGCCGAAGTGCGCCGTAAGAATTGGCAAAATTCGGCGCTGTTTCAAATTCGATGTCCGCCTCTGGCAGTGCTTGGGTCAGTGCCACTGGCTTAGTGCGCACGATGGTCACATCGCCGAGGTTGGCGACGCTGTCGATCCGCCTGATTGCAACGTCCCAGATCCACAGGATGCGGCCAGGAGCAAGCCGCCCAACAACGGGCTCGGATGAGGAGAAGGTGTACCGGCTGCCCTCCTCGTCTATGCTCTGCAGCGACCGAATCGCCTCATCGCGCGTTACCGGCACGGTGTCGGAACTCCAGTGCACGGAGAATTTCGTCGGTTTGATTTCTTGAACGGTTTGCAGGTAGTTGCGGATCGTCGCTTGGTCGGCACCGTCAAGCATCCGTCCCGCGATGGCGAGCGTGGATCCGCTCGGAGGTTTTATCTGTTCGCTTGTCCGGGACGCGTCTTCTTGGCCATGTTTGCAGCCTGAGAGCAAAGCGGTTGCGGCGAGTGCAATCAGCAGGCTGAATTGGGCAAATTTTGGCACGCTATTCGTTCCTTCTAATCGGCAAACCTGGAAAGTCGACTTCCGCCTCATCCGCGTTCTCCCTCTTTGCATCGACTTACTCAGCCGAATCTGCGACCTGGAAAGTCCACAATGCATCGAACATCAGCCCATCTCCTTGGGCGCGCGCAACGTCACCGCCAGAGAACTTCTTGTCTCTTGAAACTGGACGGAGCACGACGGCGTACTCGCCGGGCTGCAACTGCGAAGCTGGTGCGACGTTGTATTTCCCAGGACTCAGCTTTTCAGTGTGGGTAGTTACTCGCTCTTCGAGGAAGTGCGAGTACATTTGCCAATCGGCGGCGGGACTGGACTTTACATCGGCTTTACCCTGCGTCGCGCCAACGATTCGGCACGTGTTCTGTGCAGGCGTGAGTATAACGACCGTGGGCTCGTACTCCTCGGGGTTGATGGCGATTACACGGGAGAAGTCCACAACAAAACTGGGTGAGACGGTTTGCAGCACGTTCGTTGACGCAGGACTAGGAACACCCCACACGTAAGTCACGGTTGGCGTGCGATGAGATAGAACACCAGAAAAAACGCTTCCAGCCTCCTGCACGGCTGTTCCGCCCACCCCGGAATTGATGTGGGTTGCGGCACTGTAGGTGGCGGTGCTGATGCCACTCTGCATCGCCTGCGTAACCGCTGAGTCTGCGGCCAGGCTTTTCATCGAAGACGGCTTGGTCTTGGTCTCTGCCAATTGTGTCTTCTCAAGCGCAAGCTCCTGCGCTGCTCCACCGTTGGTCACGTACAGTTTGGGCATATGCGATTTCGAAGCTGGAATTGCGCCATTCGCGGTGGCTGCCGCTCCCGCTCCTGATTTCGTGGAAGACGGCCCCGAGTACTTCGTTGCCATCATTGCGTTCAGCTCGTTTTCGGTTGCACCCGCTTTCGTAAGCCGTATGATCTCGTGCGCCGAGGTGTCGAAGTTGCTCGGGCGAGATTGAATTTGCGAGATGATGACTGACTCCGGCTTGTGGCTGCGCACAAGCGCGAGCACGTCGTCGTTCGTCATAGGTTTCTGCGCTTGCTGAGCTGCCGAGAAGTTCTGAGGCAGCATCATCACAAACGTTACGAAGATCAACATTCGTTGTCGCATTCGAACAGTACCTCCTTCATCCAGCCGCCGATCTGTTTGCAGTCCTCAGTTAATGGCGTGTGCTGCAATAGTTATTTCCCGGGCTTTCGTCCCATTCCAGTCCGCGCTGAAGCGGTGAAATCCATAGGTCGCAATGGTGTGATATCTCCCGTTAACCAATGCATCCGCCTGCATCGAGCTCATGTTCCAGTTGTCGCCGCCGGAACCCCCCGTGAATGTGTCGGAGAGTGAAATGCTCTTGATCTGGTCAACGGTCACGGGCCGGCTAAGGAGGATATCTGCGCCCTTCGTACTCCCATCTGCCCACCGGTCGCTATGATTAACGTTCGCCTCCGATTGGCTCGTCCCGTCGGAGAAGTGAATCGTAATGTCAAGATTGTCTTTCCCGCCTCGCAGGTCGTCATCTCCTGTCCGGAAGGTGAACGTAATGCTGCTGACCTGATTTCCAGCCGGGCACCCAACTCCCGGTTGCGCGCTGATGTCGAGCGATGGGTAGCTGCCTGTAAATCTGTGAAAGCCGAACGAGGCGATTGGGACGTTGATACCGCTACCAAGTGCAAATGCCTGGAACTGCGCCATGTCCCAGTTGTCTTCAGTTTTCACTCCTTGCGCAGCGTAGATTGGCGCAAGTGCCGGGCCTGCAGGTGTGGCCATTGCACGACCTGCTGCGGCGGAAGGAGGGTTGTAACCTCTCTGCGCCGAATGGACCAGGCGGATCAGCTGGATCTGGGTTGGCGCAACCGGCTGCTGTAGCGCAACGCTTACAACGTTCGTACTGTTGTTTCCCCAATTCGCCCCGTGATTGACGTTGCTGGCGACCTGCATCCGGCCGTCGGCATAGTGCACCTCGACATTCAAGTTGTTCTGGCCGCCACGAAGATCGTCGTTTGCGGTTCGAAACCTGAGTTGCAGCTGGTCTACTGCGCATCCTGCGCTCACCATTGTCCTGCGTTGGGGCTGCAGCAAGATCGTCGGCTTCGTCACCTGGGCAGAAACACTGCAGGTCGGCAACAGACAGCACGCGAATATTGCCACGCCCGCGATCAGCCAATTCTGGTTGCCGCTCTTGATGTCTCTCGCAGTCTTCATTTCCTTTCTCCTCAGTTCAGACCGATAGTCAGGCTTTTTGCTTTCGGGCCAGTCGAGTCGGCACTGAACCTGTGAAAACCAGAATTTGCTACCGGAGCGATCTTCCCGTTCACCAACTCGGAAATCGTGACCGAACTCATGTCCCAGTTATCGCCATTAAACCCACCACCGAACGTATCCGCGACGATCAAGTCGCGAATTTGTTCGGGTCGAAGTGGCGTCGAAAGAACGATGCGGGCGTTTTCCGTGTAATTGGGCAGCCAACGGGCGCTTAAGTTGATGTTCGGATAGAACTGTTGGCCGCCATCCGTCAGATCGAGGGTGAGATTGATATTGTCATTTCCGCCGCGAAGATCATCTGCCCCGGTGTGAAAACTGAGGATCAGTTCTCGCACGGTCCCGTCGCTCGGGTACGTCGGATTCGGAAGGTTCGGCGGAGTTTTGCTGTGGTAGTTCTTGTCTACAAAGTAGGTTCGCCAGCGCTCCGATCCTCCTTCGGCGTATCGATATAGCTGGTTGGAGATGTCGGGGACAAGTGTCCGCACCTGCATCGGGTAGTTGGGGTCGTATACGGTGATCTTCAGGTCGCCTTCAAAGTTTCCTAAGTCGCCCTGATAACGACCCATGTTGTAGCCGATGGCGACAACCTGATGGTTTCCGGTTCCTCCATCGCCCTGCATATCCATAACCGCCGGTATGCCTTGGTCAAGAAAGGAGCGCAGTTCTTCAAGCCGCCCTCCATTCTGGCCCTGTAGTCCCCAATTGAAGAACTCACCATTGCGCGCGCCCCCCGGATTGAAGCCGACCTCGGCCCACTTATCTAAATTGCTAACGAGGGATTCTGTTTCGCGGTTATAGAGATAGCTTTGCAGCGTAGTGCGGTTCGCGGGCCGATATTGCTGCTGTGGGATCGGCGTATGTGAGAAGTAATAGTCGAGTGCCGCATAGGACATTCCTCCGCACAAGCCTCCCGTCCGCACATCCACCGCAGGGACGACATCATTCTGGAAATCGTTCACGAACCGGAATCCGTGGAACTTAGGGTTGAAGGGAGTTGAAACCCCAAGCGCCGCCAGGTGCGTTGGCGTGGGAGCGGCGCCTCGGTTGGCGGGAGACCGGACCTGGTTGATGCTCCGGCCCGGCGTTACAGCGCCCATAGCATTGCCGGAACCGTTGATGCCAGAGCCACCCACGGCTGGTCTCACACCCATGTCGCTTCGCGGTGGCAACGGCTGCGGGTTCAGTTCCACCTTGCTTCCCGGCGTTGGAGCGACGGAAGCGGACGCTGTTGATCCCGTATTTCCCCTTTGCCCGCCATTCGACGAAAGCAACTGGGCTGGTGATCGTGCACCTGCGAGCATGCCCTGCTGAGGGGAGTTGGAGAGCATTACCCTTTGCGAGGCGGAACTGCCGGAAGTAACAGCCTCGCCGACGGCACCCAACTGAGCGCGCGGTGTCGAGTGCATGACAAAATTCACGTCATACGCTACGTTCTGGCAAGAGCCCCAGTGCGCGGTCAGGTCGGAAGGAGTGGGATTCGTAACACGCGGTAACATGTTGCACTGCGCGTTGATGATCTTGATCGGTCCGAGAATCGCGAACTGAGGGACTGCGGCCGGTGAAAAGGCCGTCTGTTGAGTGACCGCGAGCTTCACTTGCAGGTCCGGGCCGACCGGCACATGGCCATACCCATAGGTGCAAACGTCGTAGACGTTGACTTTGCCTCCGGCCAGGAACTCTTTCACCTGTCCCACGTATTTGAAATCGTTGCTGATTGTGGTTAAGGGCGTGTATGCGGCCAAAGGGCTGCCCGAAGAACTTCCAACTGACACTGTCAATGACAAGCCGCTGCAACTACCAGCAGGGACGTGAGTGAAAGAATGCGTATCCCAGTACACAAAGCCTTCGACTGTTCCCGCTGTGCTCTCGGGATGATCGCCGCCTGGCGGCCGGTGCGGACTCGGCGCGCTGATATTGCGGTTTGGCACTGGTGCCGTCTTGGATACCCCTTGCGGGAAAGCGGGGATAGCCAGCAGGATTGCGGATAGGAAGATTGCAGCGAGTAACGGGCGCATCGGCTTCACCTCCGGACTGCGCCACGAATATCGCGGGCTTACTCGCCGGTCAAAGGAAACACTAGTGAAACGGAGGTGACACGTTAACTATCTTTGTTGTGAAAGATTTGCAAGCGTCGATGACACAAAGGAATTAGCCTGGAACTCAAAAAGCCAGACTGCTGCGGGCGTGGTTACCGTGCGGAGCGATTCTCGGCAACTGCCGTTCCGTTGGAAAGGGTTCCTTCCGCTCGACGAGCAAGGAGATCAAAGCCGCGGGTGTGGGCTTCTGAGGCGAGGGCTTTGAGGTGTCTCTGGCCCTGTGAGGCATTGCTCTTCAGCTCCATTTCGCCGAGTGCCAGCCGCGCCTCACATTCCAGCTTGTAGTAACCCAGCCGATTAGCAGTAGCGATCACTGACTGTAGTTTCCCCAGCGTTCCCTCTGGACGTTTCTTGTCTGTCTCCGCGCTGGCCGCCTGCACACGCGCCTGTTGAATTTCTGCAGGAAGTTTCAAAGCCGGGTCGGAACTGGTGAGGCTGAGTTGAACCCCGCGCTGGGCGCTCTTCCGAGCTTCCTCGACCTTTCTCTGCATCAACAATGCGCGGCTCAGAAGCGTATAGGCGCTGCTGGAATCGGGATCGCTCTTCTCTTTCTCAAACGCCGCAATCGCATTGCGAAGTGAGGCTTCAGCTTGCTCCGGATGGTTCTCTTCAATAGCGAGGATCGCAAGTTCCTCCCGGCTCTCCGCCGCATTGAACACGGAGCCAATCTTCTCAGCAATCGCCAGTGACTGCTCGAACTGCGCTCGCGCTCCCGTCAAGTCGCCTTGTGCCTCCAAAACTTCACCAAGAACGCGCATTGCGGCGCTGAGGTACTGATACGTTCCTTGGCTTGCTTGATAAACACTCACCGCCTGTTGCGCCAGCCGATGAGCGTCCTGAACTCGGCCACGGGTCAAGTCCAGGTCTGCAAGGCGGTAGAGGAGGTAAGGTTCGGTGATATCCGCTGAGGCTGCGATTCGGAGCGCTTCCTGATATAGCTTATCGGCACCGGCCAAATTACCGCGAAGATAAAGAATGTCCGCTATATTACCCGTTACCGTGAACTGATTGTTTACGTCCCCAGCCTGCCCGAACTCGACTTCAGCGGCGCGGTACAGGTGTTCGGCTCGATCCAGATTGCCCATATTTTCGTAGCCGATCGCCATGTTGTTGAATACGGCACCGATCTTATTGTGCTCTCCCAGACCCTCCAGAAGGTTCTGCGCTTGCCCATAGGTCTCAATAGCCTCTTGAAACCTTCCCAAAGTGCCTTGCGTATCGGCAATGTTGCGCAGCGCATCGGCAGCAGCCGACTTGTTTCCCGCAGCCAGAAAGACGTTGTAAGCGTCTTCGCATGAAGGCAGGGCCTCCTCAGGGTGCTCGCCGTAGTTAAGAATCGTGCACTCCTCTTTTCTGGCCAGCGCATAAATGAGCTTTTGTCCCCGCGCCGATGCTTTGCGGATTGCGCTTCTCACGAGCGTCAGTTCGGCTGGATGGTTGGACTTCATCGCACGCTTTTGGGCTAAGTCGATGCGCGGGTCGTCAGACATGGGGGGAGGCAGTTGCCGAAGGCGATGGATAACTTCCATCGCTTGATTGCCATGACCGGAAAAATTCTGCGCTGCAATCAGTCGCAATCCGTAGTCAAGGTTGTCGGGAAACAACTCGAAGAGCGCGTGGTACACCGACGCAGCCTGCTCCTGCTTCCCCAAGCTCTCGTAGTACTCACCTTCTACGAGCATCCGTTGGGCGCGCGGCAAGTCGATAGCGAGATCGAGTGCCCTCTTTGCTTCCTCGCGACGTTTCTGCTGGTAACCCAGTTCCGCCCATGCTCGAGCCAGCATGCTGTGGACGAGAGAAAACTTTGGATCCGCTCGTGCTGCCTGCTCCAGAAGGTCTTTAGCTGCAAGGGCATCAAACTCACGCAACTTGGCGACGCCCAGCGCATAGAACCGCGCCCCCTCCGGATCCAGTGGCAGCGAAGCCAGTACCCCGGCCTCCTCGATACTCTGCAACTCCTGGATGCCGAGACGATCGCGCAACTTGGCGCCTACATGTGAAACCAGGTGAAACAAGTCCTGTGTGTTGCCGACTTCTCCGACTTCGCTGAGGATTTCGCCCGTCCTGCCATCCTGCATACGGACATCAAGGCGCACTTGACTGTGATCGGCGGGACCGATGGTCAAGAAGGAGCCCAGAACTAAAACGTCGCTATTCAGGGCAGCCCCGATCCGCATAGTGGTGCTGCGATCCAAGGTATCTGTCTGCGACCATGGCGAGGAAAGGCGTAGATTGGCAACGTCTTCCCCTGAGATGAGGCGAAGGCTTTCGCCCCCCGCCAGCTCAGTGCTCAACATTTCTGATAGAGCCGTGGCAAGCCAGGTATTCTCGGCACTCCCCGACAGATTACGAAAACCAAGGACCGCCACAGACTTGCGTACGTGGACTGGGGGGTTCCCCGACGACCGCAGTTGCTCCAACCCTCTGAAATGCCACGCGAGCCAACCTGCGACAGCGGTCACTAGCACCGCCAATGCTGTTCCCAGGTAAATAGGCAGTCGATGCCCTTGTTGCCGGGGGGCTGGCAACCCTGTGGCCGTATCCGACAGGCCTGCTGACGTTTCGACAGTTTTTGCAGATATCTGCGATGCTGCGATTGCAGGAACTTGGGCCGGATGTTTTTCCGAACTTGGTTCAATCGCAGAAACCGGCGCAATAAACCTGTAACCGCGACGCGGAATGGTTTCAATAAACCTCGGGTTTTCGGGATCGTCGTCAATCGCCGCGCGCAGCCTCTTCAAGATTACGTTCAGGCTGCCGTCAAAATCGACGTAAGTTCCTTCAGGCCAAAGCCTTTGGCGCAGTTCTTCGCGGCTGACGACCTCTCCTGGTCGCTCCAAGAGCAGGAGAAGAAGGCGAAAAGGTTGTTCCTGGATTTTGACTCTTGTGCCGTTACGGCTGAGTACCCCGTCAACCGGGTTCGCCTCGAACAATCCAAAACGGAAGACAGTGCCCGGCGTGGCCGCGCGCTCCATTGACTCGTCCCCACGAATGTTCGCTGATCATAGCATCGCTCCAAAATCATGTCAGCAGACATCGTAACCATTTCATTCCAAGACCCTTCTCATGTCAGGCAGATTTAACCCCCGTTTCCTTTGAAGTCTCGTTTTTCCGGACGCATTCTTCTCACGCAGACCGCATGGACCAGCGTCACGCGGGCAATGCAATTTTCTGAGTTTCACTCGGAGGAGAAAATGAGATTTACGAGGCTAGTTGTAGTTGCATGTATTGTCGCGGTGAGTGTCGGTTCAGCTCCTGCAGGTTGGACGCAGGCTCAGAGATCGGCAAAGGAAAGGCAGGCGTCGACTGATACGCAATCAGCAGCCAAGCTGCAGCCCCTGAATGTCAAACCTGGCCTATGGGAGAGTACGCGAACGATCAAGCGGGAGGGCACGTTGCCCATACCAGCTGAAATGCTCAACCGACTGACGCCCGAGCAGCGCGCCAGGATGGAAGAGAGGATGAAGGCAAACTCGGCTGCACACACCAGTACCACCACAGAAAAGCACTGCCTTACCCAGGAGGACTTAGAACGAGACAAGCTGAAGCTTGCCGAAACAAAAGAGTGCACCACCACCGTGGTCGCTTCCACCAGCACGTCAGCCAAGGCGAGGCTTGTGTGCGACCAGGAGGGCATGCATGCGACGGGCACTCTCGACTTAGAGGCGTCCGATCCAGAACATGTGAACGGTTCGTACCGATCGGCGGTCAACGCTGGCGGTCACACCATGAACGTGGAGGGTAAATGGACCTCCAAGTGGCTCGGCGCGGCCTGCGGCGACGTGAGATAAACGTGGGCCGTTCTACCGCAAGCCAAGCGCAATCCGCGATTAGAAGAGGACAGGCGATTGCGGCCGCGGCAGAGACGTCGAAGCATGCTTTGGCTGGTTCTATATTGGTTCTGCTCTATGGTGGTACAGTCTCGCTTAACCCGTGGGCGATTCACATGGGAGCGAGGGGACGCCCTGCTGACTTGGAGCGGAACCGGCAAGCCCGTCACGGCCAGAGGAGATTATCCGCTTCTTGCGACAATCAGTCTGGCCTCTCATTTTCCAGGTTGCACGGACTGCACCAACCGGTGGCGTGGACGGCTGGGGCTGGTTATGGAGGCCCTCAGGGTACGATACGTCTTCGCGTATACCAGTCTTGAGCAGCGATAAGGATTCGCGCGCCATCGTTAGACATCCGAATCGTAGCGGTTTTGCTACCGGAATGGCGATGGATGTTTGAAAACAGTCTTGAACGATCCGGAAAATAGCGGTTTCCTTCTCGGTCGATAGGAGAGCAAGATCGGGTGAAACCTCAATTTCAGTAAGGAAGAAAGACCGCGCGCTCGCTACGCGGCCACACCAAAAAGGTCGGTAGACAAAAAGCCTACGCTGCTGCCTCTTACGTTCCGAAACCTCGATCCCTTGCAGCCCCTTCGCCGGATGCACAGCGCTGAACCACGACACCGAAAGCACGCCGGCGCGCCGAGACAGTGGGATCACGCCTCGGAGCGACGTCATGGCGAGACTACTGCGACGGACGGGGCGGAGCAGGCAGAATTAACGCGGTTTGATGAATCGTGATGCATTTTGCGCTTGCTATTTGTCCTTTTAGGAATATCGTGGGCTCATCGCATTTCCCGGAATAGCGCTCCCTCCCATGAAAGCATTTTGGCGTTTATTCGAAAAGAGGCCCCCAGTGACAAGCCAGCCCTTGTTCTCTGCTCCTCCCACACTACCAACGTTACTATGCCCAATCTGTGACCGTCCCATTCCACTTGAGACGGCGAGAACGGATGAGAACGGACACAGCTTTCACGAATATTGCTTCGGACTCATGGTGGACTTGAGGCGGGTGAGCGGCAGCTAGAATTTGCGATTTTCAGAGGGCGTGAGAAATAAACACGCTCGACGAAGACACTGGGCCACGACGGGGTTGTGCTTCCCGTTCCCGCTTGTCTCCACGAGCGGAAGAGTCAGAATTGAATGCCGCATGAAGGTCGATCACAGTCGCACATCTGAAGCAGTCTAATTACTAAAACGCCAAAAGTTCCATCCCCGAGGACCTCCAGCAGCCGGACAGATTTGGTCGCTTTACCCTGATTTGCGCTTGGCAGCACTGTCCTGTCTGATGGACTTGAGTTCCTGCGTTGTCTAAACGAGTTCTCGCCAAACTTTGTCGCCTTCGGACAGGTAACCTACCGCAAGATACGGTAGACGTGAGCGCCCGCGTCCGGGATTGTGCCAAGGCCCTGTCAGGTGAAACATGCAGAACGGTGCGCGCGGTCTGACATGCCAGCCTGATGTCTGTTGCATCCGAGGCGTGTGTCGGGTTGACGCCTGTCGGAGGCGCTGCTGCCTGAGTCGTATGCACCCCGTGGGCGCAAACCAACAACTAAGTACCTGCCGACGCGTGGCAGTCTGTCGGGAAACGGTCTGCGCGGTTCTTCAGGAGAATCTTATGCTAGAGAAGCTACTATTACCGGAAAAGCACGCGATATCGATCCTGATCAAGGATCATGACAAGGTCAAGGAGCTGTTCGATCGCTTCGAGAAATCCGGATCGTCGGGCGAAAAGGAAAAGATCATCGCCGACTCACTGACCGAACTCAAGATCCACGCCGTCATCGAGGAAGAAATCTTCTATCCCGCCGTGCGCAAACAACTCGGGCCGGACCTGATGAACGAAGCCGACGAGGAGCATCATGTCGCCCGTGTCTTGGTGGCCGAACTCGAGGGGGATGGCCGCAGAAACGATCACCGGCATGCCAAGTTCACCGTGCTGGCGGAGAGCGTGCGTCACCACATCAAGGAAGAAGAGAGCGAAATGCTGCCCAAAGCCAAGAGGCTTAATCTGGACTTCGAAGCCCTCGGCGAGCAGATGCTCGCGCGCAAGAAGGAACTCAAGCGCGGCGGCATCCCCGAGGACGCCGAGCACAACATGGTGGCTGCAGTGCATGGGCGCGGCGATTCGCCCGCTGCGCGTGCGCGCACCACGACACGTAAGAAAGCAGCGCCGGCCTCACCGCGTAAAGGATCGGGCCTGCGAACTGTACGTTTGGACGTCACGCGAACCAGACGCAAGACGAAGCGGGCTTCACGTGCTAAAACTTCGCGGTCCCGCTGAACGCGGCGCCTACCTCTGATCAGGTATATTCGCTTTGTTGCTCGAAAGGACCGCTATTTTAATGGCGCCGCTCACCGTCGATCTCAAGCTGATTAGGCGTGCAGACTGTTACGGGAAGGGCCATACAGTGGAGGATACTTTTATTTCTTGATAGCGAAAAGCGGTGTTTGGAGAATGGCTGAGGAGCATGCGCGAGTCTTTGCAGCTACCACAATTCCACAAAGCGCCCAGCGCTCGACAGAGATGCTGTGCACAATTCGCTTCGGAAAGCTGATCTTTCTATTGGCCTTCCCCTGCAGCTTCCAACGCTTGCTGCCGCACAGCGCGCCAGACCCCAACTTGAACATTACCGGAGCGGCAAGCGATCACTTCTCGTCTTCGAGTTTCAGCTGCCTGACGTACCACTTTCCGTAGGTATCCAGATAGCCAGGCAAGTGCGCAGATATTCCCATGTAAGCGGGCACAAAAAAGCCCAGACCACTTGGGTCTAGGCACAATTATCATTTTCTTCGGTTATCTGTTCGCAGCCTTTGCCTTAGCCCATCGAGCTCGTTGCGCGGCAGCGATTTTCTTTCTCGCAGCGACTGACATTGTTCGCCTCTTGGGCGTTGCGACTAAGTTGGTTTTGCGGCCGTTTGATCTCGCCTTTGCCCATCGGGCTTTTTGAGCTGCTGCAATTCTTGCCCGTCCTGCGGCCGATATTCTGCGAGTTCCGCCATTACGTGCATATGAGGCACCGAAGGCGGAGAGCGCGGCACTAATGCCTTTCAGTTCCCGTGTTAAGCGATCGTGTTCTTTCTTCAAAGTCTGGACGACGCCAGCTAGTTTCGTCATTGAATTCCCCTCGCGTCGCATTGTAACAGGGGAGTTAGATCTTCAGTATCCAGCGATTTGAAGCGGAGGCTCCCGCTGCCATCGCTGACAGGGAATCCTCGCACGACGCTAACGCACTGCCGCTGAGTCCAATTGCCAGGACCATGCAGGCAGCAAACTTGCGAATTTCAGAATTTGGTTCGATTTCTTAATGCTTCTCCTCGCGATAGTAGGTGAGTACATTGAAATAGATGGTGAGCGGGTGATTTTTTGCCTGCATTCCCCCGCCCTGTTTGCATCCCCCGCGTCTAGGACGAAGGTACTGTCCAGTCGTTTTCTTTCCCGTGTTTTGAGCACTCGTTCTCGTGCTGACCGATCAGTCGTCATCATGCATGCGACGCAAGTTGTTCTTATAGACGGCACGGCCCACAGCCCGGCCCAATCGCGCACCTGCAACCTGGTCGAAGCGAAAATGTATTCCGCCGTAAACGCGCGCGTCGGAGATGTCGTCGGTAATCTGCTTAAATGAGCTGTATTGCAGGACGATGTTGGGCACCGCAGGATTGGTCAACGTGATCGAGTGTCCAGCTTCGCCGTAAACTCGTCTCAGAATCTCGGCGCCTCCACCACTTCCGCTGCCGTGGTTGGAAGGATAGCTCGGGAAACATGGCGTTGTGATAAAGGGGACGAAGCTGGGATTAGGATCGGTTTTCGAGTTGCCGTCTGCATCGCCAGCATGGATTGCTGTTTCGGGTCGCCAAAAATTGTGGCGGTACTTATTGAGGAACGAAGCCACCAAGCTGTCACTTATAGCCATGTTGATCAGGGCCAGGGCACGAGCATTTTCGGACATTGACCGGCCCTGCTGCTCGGCGACCTGCCGGGCAGCCTGATTGAAAACCAGAGTTGGCGAGGAGACCGCGTAGAAGAGAACGACGTCGGCTCGATCTTGTGGTCACTCTGTGCTGTCGAGGCTTCCTTTGGTCATCACTTCGTTGTAAGCCCTGGCATATCTCTCGGTTGTGAGCGCTGGTGGCGGATCGAGGAGAAAGTTGCTGGCGCTCGGGATGCCGAACGGTGTCACGTTCTGCCATTGGAAGAAGAGGCCGACGGCAATTCCGTTAGGGCTTGGACAACTCCGTGTGGCCTGCCATTCACCTGGTACAGGCGGCCCCGGTATTTTGGTTTGCGCAGGCAACGACCCGTCGTTCGCACGCAGAGCGATCATGGCCAAAGCTGCGGCTTCGCCCGTCGAAATACCGTCATTCTTGGCTTGACCGTCCGGTATCGCTGCGAGCGAGTTGGCGCGTTCTGTGTCGAGTGCCGATGCGCTGGCAGGAAAATAAGTGCTTAGCACCCGATAGGCAGCCTGGATGGCTGCTGCGTCCGCGGATGCGCCTGGCGACGCGACGATGGTTCCAAGATAGGGTCGATAGTCGCCAGTGATGGCATTGACGGCTTCAAATACAGCGAGTTGGGCGATCGCCGCGAAGCGCGCTTGGGCGAATGGGTTCTGGCCGTTCGCAATCGCCGTGTTCACAGCGAGAACGTTCCAGTCCAATACGACGTCAGCTTGGGCAAAGACGGAGCCGAACAATAAGGTGGCGGTCAACATGCACACGCCAAGAGTCCTCTTCCTTGACGCACCCTGCATATATTTCATAACGCTTCCTCCTGATTCTTAACCGCATGTCGGTCAGTGGTAACCCCTGTGGCAGGTCAAAAGCTCGGTGGGCCGCCAATCAAAGCGGGCGGGAAACTGCTCTTTTGAGACAAACAGAGTGGTCTATTCTCTATTGTGAGTCTGAGCAATTGTGCTCACTTATCGAAATTAATGTTATTGACGCTGGCCAGACCAAGGGGATACGTCGGATGGGTGACAAATTCCCATTGACGGTGCTGTTGGTTAGTGTCAGCGTGCGTGGCGAGAGGGTGGATACGAAAAGCTTCATAAGTCATGACGCTCAAAGCCCAAGCACGAGGCATTAATGAGATGGTCCGCCGCCGAGTAGCATAACTCGGCAGTTTCATTTGGAGGATCATCGTCATGCACATCGCATCCATTGGCATCGATCTCGGAAAGACCACCTTTCACCTAGTTGCATTGGGAGAACGGAGCAGG
>JBKOUZ010000085.1:0-11218 GCA_046723715.1 Acidobacteriota bacterium
CGCTTGATCTGCTCCAACGTTCCATCGCGGCCGGCAATAACTTTGTGATCACGCACGAGCCAACGTTTTGGAGTGCAGCCGACGTTGTCTCCGATGTAAGGTACGATCCCCTCTACAACCACAAAGTCGATTTCCTCGAAAAGAACAAAATGGTGGTTTGGCGGTTTCACGATCACTGGCACGCGCACCGTCTGGATGGGATCTTCGCTGGCTGGAACAAAATCATGGGGTGGGAGAACTATGCATCGCCAGCCGCAAATCCCTTTTCGCATGAATATGTGATCCCTGAAACGAGCCTCGAGGAATTAGCAAGGGACATGCAGACCAGGCTGAAGACGCGCAGCATGCGGCTGGTCGGTGATCCCAAACTGAAGGTGACGAAACTTGCCCATGCCGGGCATTACATTCAGCAGTGTATGCAGGCGCTGCCGAATGTTGACGTCCTTATCGTCTTTGAATGCCGCGAGTGGGAAGCCGCGGAGTACATGCGAGATGCGATTGCCTCGGGCCAGAAGAAGGCTCTGATCCAGCTTCCCCATGAGGGCGGCGAAGAGGCCGGCATGGAAGAGTGTGCCCGCTGGCTTCGGACATTTGTGACTGAAGTGCCGATCGGATTCATCCCATCGGGTGATCCGTTCTGGATGCCGGCATAGAGCAAAGTGCTGGATTGGAGAGGAGCCATAGTGCGGAGTAAAACGATTCTGCGGATCATTGGGGCGTTCTGCCTGGCAATGCTTCTGTTTGTTGAGGTCTGGGCTGAGGATTCCTCCAATAGCGGACATTGGGTCAGTACCTGGAGCACCGCCGTACACGCCCCACTGCCATTTCCAGGGCTTCCACCGTCCCCCGTATTCGAGAACCAGACCATCCGCATGATTGTGAGGCCGACGATTGGTGGAGAACGCCTGCGCATCAGGTTCTCGAATGCGTTCGGAACCACCTCGCTAAAAATCGGGTCCGCGCATGTCGCGCTTTCATCGAAAGCGTCGGCGATCGTGCCCGAGTCTGACCACGCCTTGACCTTCGGCGGCAAAGCATCGGTCACCGTTCCGCCAGGAGCGCCCATACTCAGCGACCCGATTGAATTGAAGGTGCTTCCTTTGAGCGAACTTGCCGTGAGTGTTTACCTGCCGGAGAAGACCGTGTCTTCCAGTGTTCATTTCTGGGCCCAGCACGAAACGTATATCTCCGAGTCAGGAGATTTCGCCACCCGACAGGACATACCGAACCCAACTACTAAAAGCTCGTGGTACTGGTTGGCAGACGTTGAGGTGTGGGCCCCCAATCAGGCCTCAGCTGCCGTTACATTCGGCGATTCGATTACCGATGGCGTTGGGGCGAAGCAAGGCGAGTATTCGGACTGGCCGGATCTACTGGCAAATCGTCTCACCGCTGGACAAAACTCGGCGACTCTGGCCGTTATCAACGAAGGAATCGGTGGTAACCGAATCTTGCACGATGGCGCCGGAGTGAGTGCGCTAACAAGACTCGATCGCGATGTGTTGGCGCAACCCGGCGTTTCGACCCTGATCGTCCTCGAAGGAATCAACGATATCGGTTGGCCGCATATGAAGCCACGATTACCGAATGGCACCACAGTGAAGGAGACCCCGTTCACCCATGAGGTGGTCAGCGCGGAAGACCTCATCACGGGTCTACAACAAATCATCGAACGCGCTCATCAACATGGAATCAAGGTGTTCGGCGCTACATTAACCCCTTACGAAGGCGCTGACTACTACAGCGAGGATGGCGAAGCAGCGCGTGTGGCGGTGAATCAATGGATTCGTACCGGTGGCGCTTTCGACGGAGTTTTCGATTTCGACGCGGCTGTGCGTGATCCAAGCCATCCAAGTCAGTTTCGCGAAGGCTATCACTCAGGTGACCACCTCCACCCCAGTGCCACGGGTTACGGGGCGATGGCGAACGCAATCGATCTCACGATGTTGAGGGGTACGTTGAGTTCTAGCATCAAGAAATAGGCTCTCGGCGGCGCCTGTGTCGCATGAGCGGAGATGGCAGGGCAGAGTGACAATCAAGCAAATCGCGCTCGTTGGCATGTTGCTCTGCGGTGTGTGCTTGGGGCAGAGCGGATCGGTACGGCCAACCACGAACATTCCTGATGCTGAATTCCCCCGAATCAACAGGGACCTGAGTGCAACATTCCGTATACAGGCGGACCAGGCGCACAAGGTACAAGTCCTGATGGAATTTGGCCAGTCGACATTTGACATGGTCAAAAGCGAGGACGGGTATTGGAGCGTGACGACTACGCCATTGTTGCCGGGATTCCACTACTACGCGATTTCAGTTGACGGGTTTCCCGCGAACGATCCGGGAAGCAAAGTCTTTTTCGCCGCGCGGAGAGAAGTCAGCGGGCTGGAAGTTCCAGGAGCAGATTCCGATTTCTTTGCCATCACGGATGTGCCGCACGGCACACTGCGTAGAGAGTGGTATGTCTCGAAAACGACAGGCGAGACTCGACGGATTTTTGTTTATACGCCGCCAGGATACGATCAGAGTGGGTTACGCTACCCGGTCCTTTATCTTCAACACGGGTATGGAGAAGACGAAGCCGGTTGGGCGGACCAGGGCCATGAGAACTTCATTCTGGACAATTTGATCGCTGCTCACAAAGCCAAGCCGATGATCATCGTGAATGAGAATGGTCAGCCGGGGCCAGGTTTTCAGCCACCTCCGCCTCCACAAGGTGGTTCGAAGCCGCCACCGGTCGCGCAGGTGGCGCGCTACTTCATGAACGAACGTTACGAGACCTTCGACCGCATCATTTCCGGAGACCTGATTTCATTTATTGACACAAACTTCCGCACGGTGGCTGACCGCGAGCACAGGGCGATTGCCGGCCTTTCCATGGGTGGGGCTCAAGCGCTCCGCATCGGACTACATCATTTGGATCGGTTTGCCTACATCGGAGCATTCAGTCCTGCGATTGACATAACCGATGCCACCAAAGACTACGACGGGGGGTTGGCGAATTCCACAAGACTCAACCAGCAACTGCGGTTGTTATGGATCGGAATTGGCAGTGACGATTTTCTCTTTGCACCTGTGAAGGAATCTCACGCCACATTGGAAAAGGCAGGGATCGGGCACGTCTGGGTGGAGAGTTCGGGCGCGCATGTGTGGACCGTATGGCGCAGGTATCTGGCCGATTTTGCGCCCAGACTGTTCCAGTGACGCGCACGTACAGTCGATATAGAGAATGAATTCATGATTAGGCCGGCACTCATGATTGGGCTAGGCGAAGTTCTCTGGGACGTTCTGCCCACCGGAAGGGTATTGGGTGGCGCTCCCGCAAACTTCGCTTACATGACAAACGTACTTGGAGATCAGGGGATTGTCGCCAGTAGTGTCGGGAACGACGAATTGGGTCGTGAAGCTTGCCAGCTCCTGCAAAAACTGGGTCTGAACACCTCATACCTGCAGCGGGACGATCTTCACGAAACAGGCATCGCAACCGTAACGATTGACGGAACAGGTCAGCCGAACTTCACCATTAAGGAATCTGTAGCATGGGATTTTCTGGACTGGACGGCAGATTGGGAGGAGTTGTCGGCGAGGGCTGAGGTCATCTGTTTCGGATCGCTCGCGCAACGCTCGTCAACCTCCGCAGGCACGATCGACCGTTTTCTGCAAAACGCGCATCCGAAGACTATTCGCATATTTGATGTGAACCTCCGTCAGTCGTTCTACAACAAGGATGTGTTGCGGAAGTCGTTTGAATATGCCGACATCATCAAGCTGAACGAGCACGAGCTGATTCAGGTTTCATCTCTGTTCGAATTAGGTACAGGAACTGCAGAATTCCTTGCCCGGCGACTGCTACAGGACTTCGATCTGAAGCTTGTCTGTATAACGCGTGCTGATCGGGGAAGCCTTCTGGTGTCACGAGAGCAAACGGTTGAGCATGTAGGATTCCAGGTCACGGTGGCCGATGCCGTCGGCGCCGGGGACGCATTCACTGCATGTCTTGCACATCACTATGTTCGCGGAAATCCATTGCAGCAAATCAGTGAAGCAGCTAATCGGTTTGCATCATGGGTTGCAACCCAGCGGGGCGCCACTCCGCCGATCACTCCAGATCAGTTGCAGAAGATTCTTACCGAGGTTCCTCTTTATTGAGGTTCCGGGGCAGGGCGCGTTCCACCCGCCAACTACCTGATCCCGAAGTTCAACGACCTGCTGCCCTAAGCCGAGGTGAACGGATATACCGCTGTGCAACCGGATTTGGCTCCGGGTGGCAACAAAGGAGAGCGAGAGGATGATTTCTTCGCAGTGTAGGGTTGCAGTCGGGCTATTGGGTCTGACTTTATTGGGCTTGTTCGGGAGTGCCGCTTTTGCTGAAACCGTCAAGGTGGAAGGCGGCCTGCTCCAGGGGACTATTGAGGACGGTCTCCGCGCGTATCACGGTATTCCTTACGCTGCTCCGCCCGTAGGCGATCTCCGTTGGCGCCCACCGCACCCTCCGTCGAAATGGGCTGGAGTTCGCGTCGCAGACCAGTTCGGTCGGGCGTGTATACAGACAAATGCGGCAATCGCAGATCTGCCCGCCCCCAGCGAAGATTGTCTGTACCTGAACGTGTGGACGCCAGCCAAGCGCGTCGGAGAAAGCCTGCCCGTTCTGGTTTGGATTCATGGGGGCGGCTTCGTGGCGGGCGCACCGGCCGAGAAGCTCTACCACGGCGAATGGTTGGCTAAAAAAGGGGTAGTCGTGGTTTCGATAGCATATCGTCTCGGCGTATTTGGCTTTCTGGCTCATCCCGAACTGAGCGCCGAAAGTCCTCGGCACGTATCGGGCAACTACGGCCTTCTCGACATGATTGCAGGGCTGCAGTGGGTTCAGAAGAACATCCCCGCATTTGGCGGCGATCCCAAGAAGGTGACGATACAGGGCGAATCCGCAGGCGCGGCTGCGGTAAGCATCCTTTGTGCATCACCGCTGACCAAGGGTCTGTTTCGCGGAGCGATCGCTGAGAGTGGAGCTACGTTCGGACCGGTGCGGGCCGACGCGTCATTTGGTGAAGCCGAACCGTTGGCTAGTGCTGAGAAAAGAGCCGCAGAGTGGCTCTCCTCGATAGGCGTCTCCGGCATCGTGGAACTGCGGAAGATTCCCGCCGAGAAGTTGCAGACGATGATACCGCGTCAATTCGGATGGGCTCGTCCAAATGTTGACGGATGGGTGATTGCGGGAGACCAATACAAACTTTACGAGTCAGGCAAATATAATGACGTGCCGGTGCTGACGGGTTACAACTCTGATGAAGGTTTGTTATTCGGAAATCCTAAATCCCACGAAGCCTACGTTCAGAGTGTGCGCGAGCGTTACCAGCAGTTTGCGGACAAGATTCTCGCTGCGTACCCGGGCGGTGCAACGCCCGCGGAGCAGAGGTCCGAACGCGACCTAATTCGCGACTCAGCGTTTGGTTGGAACGCGTGGGTGTGGGCTCAGCTGCAAACGAAAACAGGCAAGTCGAAGGTATTTTTGTACTACTTCGACGAGAAGGCCGAGATTCCCGCTGGATCTGGAGGCGCTGGCTACGGAGCCCGACACGCCTCCGAACTTCCCTATGTATTCCGCCAGCTTACGGAACACGGCCGTCCTGCCCCAACTCCGCAAGACGAGGCCCTGTCGGACATGATGCGCACTTACTGGACCAACTTCGCCAAGACCGGTGATCCGAACGGTACCAGCCTGCCGAATTGGCCTGCTTACAACGATGCGATGCCACAGATGTTGCACATCGAGGTAGGAAATACGAAGGCAGGCCCAATGGTCAACGTAAATGGGCTAAAGGTGTTGGACGCATATTTTGCGTCGCTTCGAGCACATGAGGCGTCGCCTGCAGCCCATTAGGTCTAGTACGCTGACGACTATTCTGTCGGGGGATATTAGGTCCGATTTGGGTCCAACAAGCTTTGGCGAAGAGTTCCTTAACGGATCAAGAACGGGCTGTCAGTACCGTTGAAATCCAGTAAGTTGCACGTCGTTGTTGCCCTGTCACAGCAGAGGCTGTTTCCCCGGGACATACGAAACAACCTCCTGCTATCCCGATCACAATATCCTCAGCCAGGACTACCACGAGCGGACGAGCGTTTCGATCTCTTCAGTCGTCGGCGAGATGAAATCGTTCTCGAGGTAGTCGCTCCCTATGTCCTCATTGGAGCAAACCAGATCCAGGAATTGGTATTTGTCGCCAGGCGTCGAAAGGGAAAAAAGGAGCTCGTATGCGCCGGCCTCACAATCGCCGACTGTACCAGAGCACGTGCATTCGTCAGCTGTGCATCAGACAAGCAGATTGCCGATGATGTCTGCTCCAAACACCCTCCCTTCGGGATCATTGCTGGGCAAGATTTCCAACGTGAGAGCCCGTCATCTTCGTCGTGCTAGTACGGTTCAACGTTGTCTTGTCGGTTCATACTTTCAGTCTCGTTGAATCCGCATTTTCCGAAACTCGTATAGCCGAATAACGACTGCCCCGATGCCCTCTCATTCGGTGAAAGGAGAGTGTTTCGGCTGCCCGCACTTTTCACCCGCAGTTGCTGTTTCCACCACGCACTATCAACAACTTCTAGCGCCACCCGTGCCACGAAGTCGTTGTAATCACTGTTAATTTCTGAAAAGGCTGGCGTCGGCGGTTCAACTCCGTCCCTGGCCACCACATTTCAAAGGCTTTATTGCAATCATCTCTTGCCCTCCCAGTCCGCTCTCAGTCCGCAGGTTTTCGGCGAGATCCGGTTCGGTTCCTGCCTACGATGATGGTGAAGGACTTAAACTCGGATTGCCTCTCGCTTAGTCCGCTCTCGGTCCGCTTCGGTCTGCGGCGTGGCTGAAAATCGCTGTCAGCATTGCACCTGCCGCAGCCATGCGATCCTCGCTGACACTGTGGGTATAACACTGCAGGGTCAACTTAACATCACTGTGGCGAAGCAGAGTTTGTACCGTTTTAGGGTCAGTTCTAATGCGGACTAGAAACGATGCCAGGCTGTGACGCAGGTTATGGAAGCCAAATCGCCGCGGATCATCATCCACAGTCTGCCTTCGTCGTCTCGATGCGATGAAAGAATGCCTACCTTCACTGCCGCTGGCCTTAGATAATCTTCCACAAGCATGTTCGCCACACGCGGCTTCTGGCCCTTGAGCCTGAACGAGGGAAACACCCAATCCCCCGGCTGAGAATATGGCGTCTTACGTTTCCAGCGAAACATGAATTCGGCTAGCAACGGATGCAGCGGCACCGGGCCTTTCGAGGCTTTGCTTTTCGGCCACCCCACGTTGCCGCATGTCCATGTGCGGCGCACGTGGATGACGGCTTCAGCAAAACTCACGTCTTGCCATTGCAGCCCGAGGCACTCTGAGATACGCAGACCTGTGCCGGCGGCTAAGAGCGTTAGAGTACGTTCCGGTTCTCTTAGGTTAAGCAATACTGCGTATGCTTGTTCCGGGGTGAGAATCATCGCTTCGTACTCGCTGGTGGTCTTGCAACGGACAAAGCGCATCGGGTTCGACTCCTGATTTCTGGGAATGAGCCCGTAACGTTGGGCGTGCTTGTAGACTAACGACATAACACGGCGAGTCTTGTCGAGCGTTGGATTGGCAAGACCTTCCTGCCCTTTCAAGGACGTCAACCATCGCTCGACCTCCAGCGGTTCGACGCTGAGCGCGACTCGGTTCCCCCAGCGTGGCAGTAATCGATTGCGGAGTGCTCGCTCGTAAGCTCGGATTGTCGTGTGTGCTTTCGGATGAATGGATTCGGTGGGTTCTACGAGCTCATGTTCTGCGTAATGATGTGCCAAATCCGCAAATGTTACGCATCCGCGGAAATCCACTTGGTTGATCTGGAGATGTAGCCTTTCGACCTCTTCCCATGCAGAGTTCTTAGTCGAGAAGTCTTTGACAAGGCCAATTGGAAGCTTGTTCTGCACTCGCTTACCGTCGGACTTCCGAACCGTACGAAAGAACAAGACCCAAGTTTCACCTTGACTGCGTTTTTCCGTCTTTAACCAACCTCGTTGATGTCTGCGCGTCATTTAGTGTTCTCCTTTGGACAAGCCAGATGCCTGATTGAATGATGATCTTTAATACCGACAAGATCGTGCTCGTCGTGACGGTCGGAGAAGTTGCGTGCTCGAGATTCTGAGCAAAGGTGCTACGCCCTACCGATCTGAATTTCCTCTTTTGGCGATTCATTCACCGGGCAAGGGCATTCTGCGGTCGTAATAATCGTACGTCGTTCCATCGCCCGCTATGGTATAACTGTTATACTCATGCGTTTTCACTTCGATGCGCGTAAGAGCGGGCGCTTAAGAGCAAACCCGAAAAGGGGCGTCGGATTCGAAGAGGCGCAGGAGATGTTCTCGCACCCGTACTACCTTGACCAGCGCTCGGACCTGCCTGAACAGTACCGGGCGGTCGGCTGGGTCGGCGGGGATCTGTACACCGTAATATTCGAAGTGCGGGAAGACAAAGACGGAGAGTACTACCACTTGGTGACGCTCTGGAAGGCCACCAAGCAGGAGCAGAAACTTTATGCAGAACACTCGTAGACGTCGAAAGCCAGTCTCGGCAGAAACGATCGCTCGCCTAGCGGACCAGGGAAATGATGTGTCACAGTTCTTCACTAATACCGGGCGCATGATGGGTCCGATCCAGAGGGTGAATGTTGATCTGGCGTCGGGGATGCTGGAAGAACTCGACAAGGCCGCCAAAGAGTTGAACATCAGTCGGCAAGCGGTAATCAAGACGCTGATACGCCAAGCGCTCGATCAGCAGTATCTGGCACGAGGAGGTCGTACTTCTGCCAAGCGAAGGTAGCATCCTTGCGGCCGGTTGACCCTGCTACTAAGCTATCGGCGACCTTCAGCGACGAGAGACGCCCGAGCACCAGTTGTCCGAGCTGCGAGCCATGGTCCGACCCAACAACCCTGCTTTGATGTCTTTTCAATGACTTTGTGGCGTTCCCCTGTCGGCGTCAAGTCGTCGAAATGCAATAGTGTCGTTTATTTTGTTGACTTCTTTCGTGTTGGCAGTGAGCGTAGTCACCGAAGGAGAATAACGGCTGCCGCGATGCCCCTTGTTCGATGATTAGAGGGCAGATGTTCCGCTGCCCGCACTTTTCACCCGCAGTTGCTGTTTCCACCACGCACTATCAACAACTTCCAGCGCCACCCGTGCCACGAAGTTGTTGTAATCACTGTTCATTTTTGCCTGAAAAGGCTGGCGTCGGCGGTTCAACTCCGTCCCTGGCCACCATATTTCAAACCAGTTAGCAGAATTGCGTCTTGCCGTCCCAGTCCGCTCTCAGTCCGCTATTTTTCGGGCAGATCCCGTTCGGTTCCTGCCTACGATGATGGTGAAGGACTTAAACTCGAATTGCGCTGCTTTCAGTCCGCTTTCGGTCCGCTTCGGTCGTCGGCGTGGCTGAAAATCGCAGTCAGCATTGCACCGGCCGCAGCCATGCGATCCTCGCTGACACTGTGGGTATAACACTGCAGGGTCAACTTAACATCGCTATGGCGAAGCAAGGTCTGTACCGTTTTCGGATCAGTTCTGATGCGTACCAGAAACGAAGCCAGGCTGTGACGCAGATTATGGAAGCCAAATCGCCTTGGGTCATCATCTACCAGTTTGCCTTCGTCGTCTCGGTGCGATGAAAGAATGCCCGCTTTCACTGCCGCTGGCCGCAGATAATCTTCCACAAGCATGTTAGCCAGACGCGGTTGTTGACCCTTGAGCTTGAACGAGGGAAATACCCAATCCCCCGGCTGAGAATATGGCGTCTTATGCTTCCAGCGAAACATGAATTCGGCCAGTAAAGGGTGCAGCGGCACTGGGCCTTTCGAGGTTTTGCTTTTCGGCCAGCCCACCCTGCCGCATGTCCATGTGCGGCGCACTTGGATGATGGCTTCAGAAAAACTCACGTCTTGCCATTGCAGGCCGAGGCATTCCGAGATGCGCAGACCTGTGCCGGCAGCTAGGAGCGTTAGAGTACGTTCCGGCTCTCGTAGGTTGAGCAATACTGCGTATGCTTGTTCAGGCGTGAGAATCATCGCTTCGTACTCCGTGGTGGTCTTGCAACGGACGAAGCGCATCGGGTTCGACTCCTGATTTCGTGGAATCAGCCCGTAACGTTGGCTGTGCTTGTAAACGAGCGACATAACACGGCGCATCTTGTCGAGCGTTGGATTGGCAAGACCTTCCTGACCTTTCAAGGACGTCAACCATTGCTCGACCTCCAGCGGTTCAATGCTGAGAGCGACTCGGTTCCCCCAGCGTGGCAGCAACCGATTGCGGAGTGCTCGCTCGTAACCTCGGATTGTCGTGTGTGCTTTCGGATGGATAGATTCAGTGGGTTCGAGGAGCTCATGTTCTGAGTAGTGATGTGCCAGATCCGCAAATGTTACGCATCCGCGAAAATCCACAGGGTTGATCTGGAGATGTTGCTTTTCCACCTCTTCCCACGCGGAGTGTTTACTAGAGAAGTCTTTGACAAGACAAATTGGAATCTTGTTCTGTACTCGCTTACCGTCGGATTTCCGAACGGTACGAAAGAACAGGACCCAAGTTTCACCATGACTGCGTTTTTCTTTTTTTAACCAACCTCGTTGATGTCTGTGCGTCATTCGGGGATCTCCTTTGGCAGGCCAGACGGGCGGCAGCTCCCATAAATCCCGACGGCAGATGAAGCTGCCACTCTCGGCCTGATCCTCAGGGGCCCTACGCGGCTCTGTTTGGGCGAGCGAGTGTTTTACGAAACTTGCCCGGTCCATAGACCTTCAGGCAACCTCTTGCGGTGAGACGGCAGCGGCTTTCGCGATTGGGAACATTGCTCTGATCGTTGTTCCCCCATCCTCGGAGTCGATGTGCAATGTCCCCCCAAGTTGAAGGACGCGTTCACGCATACCTCGGAGCCCGACTCCCACGGGCCCAGAGCCCAAAAGAAGAGATTTCTTTTCCGGCGCGATGCCGTGCCCCTCGGCTTCAATTTCGAGCGTGACCGCTTGCCGAGAGCGTTTCAACCGCACCACCGCTTTTGAACTGCCGGAATGCCGGTGCACGTTGGTAAGGCATTCCTGGACAAGCCGGCGGCTACAACGAAAAATCAAGCGACCGCTTTTGGAGTGATTCGCTGCGGAACAACTCCTTACGGAAGCACGCGGATGACCGTCTTTCCCTTGATCCGTTTGGTGGGGTTAAAGG
>JBKOUZ010000111.1:0-5515 GCA_046723715.1 Acidobacteriota bacterium
ATCGGCTCGCGTCTTTGATCCACGCTTCTTTCAGACCCCGCCTCGCGACGACGCCCTTGCGCTTCTCTAGTCCTTCACCTCCACCAGGTTGAACAGGGGACTTTCACCCCCTAGCTCTCGAACATGTTCGGCACACAAAGATGAAGGGCGGCTTGGCAGCCGCCCTTCAGACTTTCACGTGCCTACTCGATCACAGCATTTTCGCGCTGTCGACGTGGATGGAATCACCTTTCACCGTTCCAGTCACAGCGACATGATGTCCTTCATGTCCCTGCAGCGCGTCGGGATTATCGACCATCAGCACTTTCTGATCTCCGTCGGTGACCACGACCATCTTCGCGCCGCCCTCGAGGCATTTCTTGGTGCAGGCTTCTGCCTTGGCGTTCGCGCCTTTCGCGCCGCACTTGTCGTCGCTTACCCATCCCTTCACGGTTGAACTCTTCCCCATGTCATCGAATGCCATTGCAGAAATCGCAAGCACGAAGCAAATGGCAAGGCAAATCAGCAGCACTTTTCTCATGACCGGTAGTTCTCCTTTTTGAAATTCAGGTTGCGGCCCACACCGCAACGGAACTGTCGTTCGCCCGGGAATCAGGCTGGTACGCCTGCGGCAATCAATCCCGGCGTGTACTGAAGCAGAGGCAATATACCACAGACCCGACCCGGGGTTGTCAGCCGCCTCACTCTCGCAATCGGAAAATTGAACTGATGCAACGAGCCTGACTACTTTTTCGCCGAGTGATTCACAGGCGGCGCAGCTTTGGCTGGAGCGGGCGGAACATAAACATACTCTCCTGGTTTCGCGTACCCGAGTTGCTCGCGCGCTTCCTTTTCGATCGCTGTCTGATCCGTCTTGAGCCCCTGAACCTGCTGAGCATAACGCTCATTGTCCTGCTGCACTTTTGTGATCTGCTTGCGCAGGGCTTCGTATTCCGCGCGTTTCTGTTTGTAAACCACCATTCCATTCGCGCCGAACATAACATGCACAAAGAGTGCAATGGCGAGCAGGGCGACCGTGATCGTTGCCAGGCGCCGCCGCAACGCATAAATCCGCATGGCGGTCGGGCGGACGCACTCAATCCAGGAAGCTGCCAGCGCTTCGGCCTGGGGCGCGCGCTCTGCGATGGCTCGCAATCCATCTTGCGGCACTCGTGGCATCCGGTTGATTAGAGTCATACGCCTCGTAAGTACACTCTGTCGTCCTGAGCGAAGCGAAATACTATGCTTTCTCTGCCAAGCACAAACTGCATAGATCCTTCGCTTCGCTCAGGATGACAATGCGAGAACCTACTCGAAAATCCAGTTCTTGGCGGCCGCGCTCAGCGTATTCAGTCCCTCTTCGCTGCGCGCTTCGCTATAAACGCGCACAACCGGTTCTGTCCCGGACAGCCTGTAGCAGACCCAGGATCCATCGCTGAACACCAGCTTCAGTCCGTCCTTGCGAACGACCTCGCTTACCTTGTGCCCGCAAAACTCTCGCGGATCGAACTTCAGCTTTTCAGTGAACTTCGTCTTCACCTCCGGAGTCAATCGGAAGTTCTCGCGTTGGGGGAAGAACGAACCAACTTGGTTACTGATCCCCTTCAACTGTTCGCGCAAGGACTTTCCTCTTTTTGCAACTGCCTCACAGCACAGCAGTCCCGCAAGAACCCCGTCTTTTTCCGGGACATGATGACGGATGGACAGGCCTGCGCTTTCTTCTCCCCCAATTGCGATCTTGTCCTGCATGATCAGTTCGCCAATGTACTTGAAACCCACGGGCGTTTCGTACAACTCGACTTCATGCTTGCTGGCGAGCGCGTTGATCAGGTTCGTGGTGGCGACCGACTTGGCAACACCGTTTTTCCAGCCGCGACTCTCTACCAGGTAGTCGAACAGCACGGCAATGATGTAATTCGGCTGCAGGAAGGTACCATCCGCATCCACGATTCCGAAGCGGTCCGCATCGCCATCAGTGGCGATTCCGATCTGCGCTCCGGTCTCACGCATCTTCTGGCGCAACGGTTCCAGCAGGTGATCGTCGGGTTCGGGCGAGTGTCCGCCGAAGAGCACGTCACGATAATCGTGCACGGTTGCAACCTGCACACCAGCGCTGCGCAAAAGTTCATCCGAGTATTCGCGCGCGGCTCCCCACATGGGATCGAAAACCACTTTCAATCCTGCCTTGCGGATGGCGTTCAGATCGATGGTCTCGCGCAGCCGCCCTAGATAGTCCGGCTTGGGGTCAAGCGCTTCAGTCTTGCCGGAGCCGTTTGAAGATTTGGTTGATGCAGCACTGTCTGCGGCTACAATCTCTGCTTCGATCTTCTTCGTCACTTCGGGCAGCGCGGGACAACCATCGGGAGTTGAGAATTTAATCCCGTTGTATTCGGGAGGATTGTGCGAAGCAGTGAAGTTGATCGCCCCATCCGCGTGGTGATGGATCACTGCGTAGGAGAGAGCGGGCGTCGGCGCAGGTTCGGCGGCCAGCAGCGGAGTGATGCGGTGCGCCGAAAGGATTTCACAGGCCATCGAGCAGAATGTCTCGCCCAGAAATCTGGGATCGCGTCCGACAATGACGCGAGCCCCGTTCGGCTTCTGCGAGGCAACATAGCGCGCTATTCCAGTGACTGCGCGGCGTACATTGGCAAAGGTAAAATCCTCCGCCATGACGGCGCGCCATCCGGATGTGCCAAACTTGATTTGCGTCGGCATAATCGAAACCTTTCACCATGCCTGCGAACCGTCCAAGCGGAAAGCAGGCGGTTCAGAACTGATGGCTGATTTTATATGACGGATAAAACAATCGTCCTCTCGACCGCGGGATCTCAGGACGAAGCCCGCAAAATCGCCCAACATCTCGTCCAACATCAATTGGCAGCGTGCGTAAACATCGTTCCCCATATCGAATCCATTTATCGATGGCAAGGAAAGATGGAATCGAGCGCGGAATGGTTGCTGCTGATCAAGACGACCCACCAGAAATTCGCCTCAGTTCGAGATGCAATTCGGCAACTGCATTCTTATGATCTCCCGGAATGCATTGCAATCGCGATTGAGGACGGCAGTTCGGCATATCTGGACTGGATCGACGAATCGCTGAAGTAGATTTCACGCAGCTCGCCCGCGCAGGTTCAAGCGCCAGTAATCCAACAGAAATGGTGGATCGTCCTGTGCGGCTTGCTCGGTCAAGATGCGCATGAAATCCACGCGCTCTTGCAGTGTCGGTATGTTTTCAAGATGGCGTCGCAGAACGATGTTGCGCACGAATTCGTTGTAATGTGCGGCATCGTCCAAAACCGTGGGAGCAGCCTCGACCGAGGTTTCCACATCTACAAATCCGGCGCGGCGCAAAGTCGCGGCAGCGCCTTCCGCATCCTCGTAGAGCCAAGGCTCGCGAAAGGCGGAGAAGTACGGCGCGAACTTTGCGGTCGCCGCCAGGGCATTGGTGCGATCGCGCAGGCGCCTGATGTTTGGTCCGCCTCCGCACTGCGCTTCCAGCCAGCCACCAGGAACCATCACATGATGCAGGTTGCGAAACAGCCGATCGTGATTGAGCACCCAATGGAAAGCCGCGGTGCTGACGACTACGTCGAATGCGCGCCTGAGCGGCAGGTGAAGCAGATCACTGGCGACCAGATTCAGCCGAGTTCCGAAGTCTTGAGACAGGTGCTCGCGCGCGGAGTTCAGCATGTTCTGCGAGAGATCGATTCCGACCACGTGTCCGTGCGGCAAGGCTTGCAGCAAGTCGGCGGTGAGACGTCCGGTTCCGCAACCTGCGTCGAGGACTCGTTCGTCTCCGCGAAGGTTCAGGCGGGATAGGACTTTTTTGCCCCAGCTGACCTGTGGAGACGAGAGGCGATGATAAACGTCGGAGTTCCACTCGCGGACTGCGGATCGGTCGGTCACAACATTTTCGGCCGCGGGTTTACACAGATCTTCACGGAGCAAAATCCCAGCTCAGATCGCGTCCAGCGCTTGATCAAGATCGTCCAGAATATCGTCTACATCTTCGATCCCTACTGATATACGAACCAGGCCATCTGTGATGCCAATGGCTTTGCGGCCCTTTTCTCCCAACGCTGCGTGGGTCATGGTTGCGGGGTGGGAGATCAGGGTTTCGACGCCGCCCAGCGACTCGCCCAGGGAACAAACGCGCACTTTCTTGAGCATCTTATTCGCATTTTTCAGCGATCCGGTTTCGAACGTGATCATCGAACCGAAACCGCTCATCTGGCGCGTGGCGAGCGTGTGTTGAGGATGATCGGGCAAACCGGGGTAGAACACCGCTTTGACTTTTTTGTGATTGGAGAGAAAATCGGCCACTTTGCGGCCGCTGCGGTCGTGGATTTCCATGCGCGCAGCCAAGGTCTTGACGCCGCGCAGAACCAGCCAGCATTCGAAGGGCGACAGAATTGCTCCGGAGGCCTTCTGCAAGAACGCGAGTTTATCCGCGTCTTGCTGGTGGGCACAGACTACGACTCCTCCTAAACCGTCGCTGTGCCCGTTGAGGAACTTCGTGGTCGAGTGGACGACCATATCCGCGCCCAACGAGAGTGGCTGCTGGAAGTAGGGCGACATGAACGTGTTGTCCACGACCAGAGCAACTTTCTTGCGGCGGGTGATGGCGCTGATCGCGGCAAGGTCGCTCAGGCGCATCAGGGGATTCGTGGGCGTCTCCACGTAAACCATCTTGGTGTTTTTCCGGATCGCGCGTTCGACGTTCTTCGCGTCCGAGGTGTCGATATAGGTGAATTCCAGGCCGAAATCGGCCATCACCTGATTGAACAGACGTGGTGTTCCGCCGTAGAGATCGTTGCCGCAGACTACGTGATCGCCCGCCTTGAGTGTATTGACGATGGCGTGGATGGCTGCCATTCCGCTGGCGAAGACGCGGGCAGCGAGTCCGCCTTCGAGGGAAGCAAGATTCTGCTCCAGGCGGGTGCGCGTGGGATTGGAGACGCGGGAGTATTCGTAGCCTTTATGCTCGCCGATTCCCTGCTGGACATAGGTTGACGTGGGATAGATCGGGACGGTAACCGCGCCAGTAAGCGGGTCGGGTTCTTGTCCAGAGTGGATGGCGCGGGTGGCAAAACCAAGATTTTTAGCGTTCTCTTTCATGTTCCATTTTGGGAAGGGCCAGTTTTCCGAGGTACCCCCTTCCCCCCTACCGGTCTCCTGGAATCAGAGGGTTAGAGCAAATTCTGAAAAAAATCTGTGGGCTGCAACCACTTAGGAGCAAAATCTTGATTTTCCGCTACTTAGCTGCTCTCTGTTCACTTACGCCCGCGTACTTTACAGGTTCATTCAGATATGCGCTCTGAGTCAAGGTTATATGAACATTGAGCAGGCTAATGGGCTGTGGAAAACTTCTCGGCACGGGTTACATCGTTCCATGCCGACGGGGATCAGATTCCACCTTCGAAGATTTTTTTCGAGAGATAGCGTTCTGCTGAGTCGGGGACGATTGTGACTACTCGCTTCCCTGCTCCAATATTTTTCGCGACCTTTAGCGCCCCGAATACGGCTGCGCCGC
>JBKOUZ010000206.1:0-20178 GCA_046723715.1 Acidobacteriota bacterium
AAGAGAGCGTTGACGATATTTCGCGACTGGAGAAGAAGGCCGTTTGGGTGGTCGATCCGCTGGATGGTACTCGCGAATTCGTTCAGGGTATTCCGGAATTCTGTGTCTCGATCGGTTTTGTGGAGAATGGACGCCCCGTGGCAGGCGGTATTTGCAATCCCGCGACTAAGGAAACCATTATCGGGGCCGTCGATTGCGGTATCACGTACAATGGCCGTCCTGCTCGACCAAGTCAACGGAAGACCTTACCTGGCTCTCTGATCTTGGCCAGCCGCAGCGAAATGAAGCGAGGGGAATGGCAGCAGTTTCAAGGTGGAGACTACCAGATTCGGCCGGTAGGTTCGGTCGCCTATAAGTTGGGCCTGGTTGCTGCGGGACTGGCTGACATTACTTTCACCCTTACCCCTAAGAACGAATGGGATGTTGCTGCAGGAGTTGCGCTGGTGGAAAGCTCCGGCGGATTTGTTTCCACTCTGGATAAGACCAGCCTGGTCGCCAATCGGCGCAATCCACTTCTTTCTGGTCTGCTGGCAAGTGGCCCATTTCTCCAGGCAGAACTCCTGGCAATGCTGGAACCGCACTTTGGGAAAGTGTGACAGTCAGGCGTGCGATGCCGAATCACCGGGTGTTTACAAATCGCCTTTTTTCAACTGCTGTTTCCAGCCCAGCACTCTGGCTTTGGCGCCCTCGGCTTCCGCCTCTGGAATCATGCCCTTCTTCTGATACAGCACTGACAGGCTGGTGTGCGCCAGCACGTCATCCGGATCAACTTCTGAAATCTTCTTTGCTGTCTCGATCGCCTCGTCGTAGCGCTCCAGGTCCTGTAAAGCGCGCGCCAGCCCGTGCATTGCTTCCGTAAATGTTGGGTCGGCGTCCAGCGACTCCCGGTAACGTGCCACCGCATCCTCGAGCTGTCCCTCAGCCATCAGATCCAGGGCGCCGTAGTAGAGGTTCTCAGCTTGTTGGCGGGCGTTGTCGTCAGGCATCGAGGAATTTCCCAGGCGGAGCTTGGATTTTAGCATGCGGCTCCCGGAGCCTTCCTCGCCTCCTGCAGCAGCGATTTATAGCTCGTCCCCCAGTTCTCGTGGCCGAGATCTGCCCTTTGTGGTTATCATGCATCTGCATGCGCTACCGTCTGCGCTTCCTGTGGAATGCCACCAAAGGACATCGCCTTGCTCCCTGGCGAAGCCCTTACCTGTTGTGGCGCATCGAAACCTACACAGGCGTCAAGATGAAGGAGATTGGCTTTGTGGAATTCTGGGAATTCATGTGGCGCGAACGAAACGAACTCTGGCGCTTCCTACGCTGGACCGGTGAGATGGAGCGCTGGGTTCAGCCGAAGCCGAAAGCCTAAGCTGATCGCGAAAATGCCCCACACCTTACCCCATAGGAATCGCTGCAACGTTCAGGTAATTCTGGGATTTCTGCTGGGGATAGCGGCTAGCCTGCTCTGTCTCTTCTTCTCGATGTTCTTGGTAAGTACTCTTGCGCCCCAACATGCGCGGATGTATCCCGTATTCACCGGCATTGCCGTGGTGGCCTTAGGGCTGGTCGCTTTGAAGAATGCGAGAAGCTCGAGTCTCGCCTCGGGGGTGTTAATGGCGTCGGCGCTGGCGCTGTTGCTGGATGGAGCCTATGCGATTGCGGTCTTCAAATGATGCCCAAGTCCGGAGTGATTCCTGGCGCCCTGTACGGTGAGTTCTACGCGCCCTTCCCCGCGGCAACGGCCTCGCCGAGGATAATACTGACTTCGGACCCTTTGCCTGCACCGGTGATCTGTGCCGCCGCGGCACGATTCGCCACTATCTCAAGATACCCCATGCTGCCCAGAATTCCGAACACTTCTCCAGGCGCTCCCTCAGCGTAATTGGCGCGGATCTCGGTGATCTCTTTATTGCCCACCACGATCTTAAACCCCGCTTTCCCTGCGAATAGGGCAGGCACATCGGCGGGGGTGACATTGCTGATGAGGTTCCCGAACCGGTCAACTTTCAAGACGACGGCGCGTATTCGGTTCTCGCCTGCCGTCTTCGGCTTGGGCGCCGCAAAGCGCACGTAATCCTCGATCTCATCCCCGAATTTGTGCGAGTCGACCATCTTCGCCAGATACGCCGCGACCGGAGCGAAGATGTCGCGCCCGTGAAATGTATTGCTCACCGGCTGATGGAAATAGTGCTCCGCAGTAACGTGCCGCACGTGGATGCGCTCTTCCTTGGCATAGATCATCGAGAGCACTCCATTGTCGGGCGCCACAAAATGGTAACCGTCGCTGGACGCGATGATCGGACGACGCGCCGTCCCCACTCCAGGGTCAACCACGATCATGTGCACCGTTCCGGTGGGGAAATAGGAATAAGTCTGCGAAATGGTTAGCGCGCCGTCGAGAACGTCGAACGCCTGCACAGCGTGTGAAATATCTACGATCGCCGCTTCCGGCACGATGTCCAAAATGACGCCCTTCACCGCGCCGACAAAGTGGTCGTTGGTCCCGAAATCAGTTGTGAGCGTAACAATCGGACGATGCGCCAACTTGATCCCTCGCTTGAGGACAGAGTTCTCCCCGTATTGCGAAGTTAATTCGCAGCCAGTAAGGGCGTCAAGGCACCCAGGTAACGATCCGGGGGGAATACAGTGCAGACCACCAAAAACCAGCCAACCAGTCGAAATTTAAGTCGTTATCGTCAATCTTCCCTCAATGCCTGCATCGGCTGAATGGATGCTGCTTTCCGCGCCGGCAACAACGCCGCGATTGATCCGACCATCGGCAATGCGACAATGACCGCCGCGTAAGTCCATGCGTCCAGCGACGGCACTTGGTATAGGAAGCTCTTGGTAAACCGTTGTGCCGGAAAGGCCAACACAATCCCCACACCCAGACCCAGTCCGATCAGAATCGATCCTTGTCTGAGCACCATCTGGGCCACGCTTCGCCGCGTGGCTCCGAGAGCCATGCGCACCCCAATTTCCCGACGTCGATAACTCACCAGCTGCGATAGCACCCCATACAATCCCGCAATCACCATCAGGATCGCGAGCCCGGCAAAGGACGCGACCAGGTACAGACCCAGGCGCTGGTTGAACGTGTTCTGCTCAACGACCTGCTGCATGGTTTGAAAGTTGTCGAGTGCGACGCTCGGCGCCGCCTGATGAAACACCGAACGCATCTCGGCCGCAACCGGAATATCACCCCTCGTCTTCACCACGAAAGTGACGATCGTCTTCAAAAGTGCCTGATAAAACAGCGATGTGGTTGGAACCTGCTCTTGCGGGATCATGATGAATGGTTGCACACTGCCGCCAACCGTCCTGTCCACCTGGTCCGCCAGCACGCCAACGATGCTATAGGGCTTGATCATCCCTGTCTCTTTGCCCCCAAGATCAATTTGTTTGCCGATCGGGTCTTTGCCGGAGAAGTATTTCTGCGCAAGCGTCTGGTTCACGACAACGACGAAAGGACTTGTGGCTACGTCATCCTCGCTGATGTTCCGGCCCTTCACGATGGGCGTGCCCAGAGTTCGTGCATAGTCTCCGCTCACCGCTGTTACGCGCGCTTCCGGCGCATTCGCAGGGTCTTTCGCCTCTCCAACGATCTCGAAGCTCGAATGCAAATCCATACCCGAGAGTGGCGGCGCACTGGCCAAGGCTGCGCTTTGCACCCCGGGCAGGGCACGGATTTGCTCGAGAACAGGCTTGTACGTCACGGTCGCAATAGACGCCGGCGCATTGGCCGTGTCCTCTGAGACCGCCAGGCCGGAAAATCCCGCTGCATCGGCCGGCATGGCCGTGAACGTCGTGACGTGTGCCGTTTCAAAACCGAGCCGCGATTGCTCCAGGTTCCATAGCGTGTGGAACAGCAGTCCTGTTCCCACGAGCAACAGCGTAGACAGCGCCACTTCGACGGCTACTAACCCGCCGCTCAACTTCCCTCCTACCGAGCGCGAGCCAACTCCCCGGGATGCGGCCTGGAGTGCCGCCTGGGGATTCGCCCGTGAGACAAATAAAGCTGGCAGTAACGCCGACAACAGTGTTGTGATGATCGCAATGGCAGCCAGTACCAGCACTACCGTCCAATGGATCGCAATCGAATCGCCGCGAGGAATCGTGCCGTTCGGCAGTTTGTGCACTCCGATGATCGTTAACTGCGCCAGCAGCAACCCCGCACCGCAACCCAGCAGGCTGAGTGCCAGTCCTTCGGCGAGCAACTGCCGCACAAGGCGCATCCGCCCAGCTCCCAGTGCTGTTCGCACTGCAAATTCCTGCTGGCGTCCGAGGCAACGCGCAATGAGCAGGTTGGAAACATTGGCACATGCGATCAGTAACACCAGCACCAACGCCCCGAACAGAGCAATGAGTACAGGCCGGACCGGCCCGGTCAGCAACTCGTGATAGGAACTCACCTGCAACTTGACTGGCCCTTCATCTTTTTTCCCTGGAATATGCGCCGCGATGGCATCCAGTTCATGTTGCGCCTGTGCAATGCTTACCGACATTTTCAGTTCGCCCATGACGTTGAACAGGTTGTATCCCCGGTCCTTCAGCATTTCTGGCGTAGGCTGCAGGGGCATCCACAACCCCTTCTGGAGGTCGGGCCCCACTTCTTCGGGAAAGCGAAAGCTTTGGGGCATCACGCCGATGATCTTGTAAGCCTTTCCGCTAATTTTCACACTTTGCCCGACTACACCGTAGTCCGAGTGGAAGGTTTGCCGCCAGAGTCCCTCCGACAACAACGCCACGAGCGGACCGCCAGCCTGACCCTCCGCCTCGGTGAACGTCCGACCCGCTAGTGGCTTTGCGCCCAGCATGGAAAACAAATTCGGAGTTACGTGCGGCGCCGCCACGCTCTGGGAACTGTCCTGTATCTGCAGAACGGAAACGTCCTCGGAATAGCCAGCGACACTCTGCAGCAGTGTCGACTGCGCTTTAATGTCCACATAGTTCAGCCATGAGGTGGTCGAGAAAACGGGTCGATCGCCCGCGTTTCCTATAAAGACGAGTCGGTCCGGGTTGGCATAAGGCAACGGTCGCAAGAGGACACTCTCGATAACCGTGAATATTCCAGTGTTTGCACCTACACCGAGCGCGAGAGTGATCACGGCGAGTGCTGCCATGGCCAGGTTCTTGCGCAACTGGCGCAAGGCGAAACGCAAATCGTGAATCATCGTGAGCACAGGTTTTCTCCAGGCGCAGAGAGGTATGGCCTCAGGCTCGCAACTCTTCCGCCAAACGCGGTGACGTTATCTCGCGCGGATTCAAGTACTTTTCGGAATCTTCACGATTCGAAATAAAGGCGGTTGCCCGGAATCGGAAGCCGCTGTTCGGAAACGAACAGTAACGATGCCGGACTTTCCCGGAATAGCTATTCGATAGGATCCATCCTCTACTCGTACCGCAGCGCCTCAATAGGATTGAGCCGCGATGCCTTCAGAGCAGGAAAGAATCCGGATACGATCCCTACCAGGGAAAGTATGGTGAATGAAATGAGCATGACGCTCATCGATGTGTGGAGAAAGATCGCCCCTTCGTGGTCTGTGGTCTTGTAAAACTCATCATAAAGCGGCATCGGCGGAATAACCCAGGTCAGGAATTGCGCCACGAACATCCCGATCAGCCCGCCTATAAACGTCAGCACCAGGGCTTCCAGAAGGAACTGCACCATGATGTGCAGGCGCCGCGCCCCAATCGCCTTGCGCAGGCCAATTTCGCGAGTGCGCTCTGTAACCGAAACCAGCATGATATTCATCACTCCAATGCCACCTACCGCCAAGGTACAGGCCCCTATGAGCCCCAGTACCGCCTGAAGGCCGTAGGAAAACGCGTTGATCATCGAGCGGTCTTCAATCGTGTCCCATTCCGGCGTTGCCTTTTCATCCTTTGGATCGAAGTGGTGCCGCCGCGCAATGACTTCGCGCACTGCAGCGAGCGCCCTCTTGTTCAACTCCGGCGCAGTCGGTTGAATAATGATCTCGTCCGGATCACGTAGATTTTTCAAGTCCCGCATCAAAGCGAAGGGAATGAACGCGTTCTCGTTATCCGGCCCCTGGTACATGGAATCCTGAATCTTGTTGCGCATCGTCCCGATCACTTCAAAATCGAGGCCGCCAACACTGACGTGCTGCCCGACACCGGGTGCGCCCTGGAATACCTTCTTGGCCGCTCCGTAGCCCAGGATCACGACCCGCCGGTGATCGGTAAAATCACTCTCTTCGAAGTACCGCCCGTCGGCCAGATCCAGCTTGCGCATCTGCCCATAGGGAAAATCTACACCGCGCGTCATAATCGAAACCACGCGGGTGCCGATCTTGAATCCAAAATTGCGATCGATCTCGCCGCTAACCGCCCGCACGAGTGGCACTTCGTCGCGAATCGCCTCCACGTCCTCGAGCTCGTAAGTAACTTTCTTGCCGGCTCGTTGTCCGCCCGCCTGCAAGCTAGTCTGTCCCGGCCACAGGACGATGACGTTGTTCCCCATGTTCAGAAACGCGCTGAGCACGCACCCGCCCAGCCCTTGGCCATAAGCGAGCAGCAGGACGACAGATACCAAGCCCCAACCAATGCCCAGCATCGTCAATGCCGATCGCGTCCGATCCCGCAACAGCGATTGCCATCCTTGCGTTATGAGCTCTTTCAAGAACATGTCAAAGGTCCCGACCACCGATTGCCACGGATCCCAAGCCCAGCTCAATCACGACTCTTGATCCGTGCGCATTCGTGTAAATCCGTGGCCAACCGAGGTTACTGGACGCGAATATCTCCTGATCCCGTATGCACGCGCAGCGTCGGTCCCCCCCCGTGCACTTTCCCGTGAATCGATTTGTGCGAATCTCCCACGCGACCTTGCACCGTCATCTCAATCGGCCGCCCCACATCAATCGTTCCAGAACTCGTCGAGATGTCTGCGTCGAAAGCGGCATTCTCCGGCAGCCCCAGGTGTACATTGCCCGATCCCGTGCGAACATCCCAGGTTCCGCTCTGTGTCCCTTCAGCTGTCACGTCGCCACTTCCGGTTTCGCCATGGAAGCCTCCATGCACGCCTCGCGCTGTGATATTTCCCGAACCGGTATGCAGATCGACGTCGCCCGATCCCGCCTCTTCGATCTCGACATCGCCGCTTCCCGTCCCGCCCCGTACCGATCCAGAAATCTCCCGCGCTCGAATATTGCCGGACCCGGTCTGAAGCCGAATCTCGCCATTCAGTCGACTCAGCCTGACGTCGCCTGAACCCGTCTGCACGTCGGCATTTCCATGCGTGCCCTCGACAGTTTGATCCCCCGATCCGCTACGCGAGCGGACCGTCGTATCCGCCGGCACCGTAATCTCGTAATCCACAGCAATATTCCGGTAGTTCACGTAATCGATGTGAATGCTGTTTCCGGTCTGCCGAATGGGTGGATTCTGCTCGATGGCGTGCACGTCATCCTCGCGCCGTCCGCCAAACCAGCGGTCGCCAACAAAGATCTTTCCGCGAATGAACACCGAAGCTGATGAGCCGGCGCGTATCGTAACGTCCCCGGAATGCGTGAGCACTTCCAGATCGACCGGCCCATTCACCTGCAGGGTCTTTTCAAATGACCCTTGCGGGTTTGAGGCGAACAGAGCTGTAGTTGCGAACAGCACGACCAGTCCGGCGGCAAACAGCGACAACCGGCAGGACACGAAGAACTGAGAGAGAGCATGATGTTTGTTATTCATAACGCAGCGACTCCACGGGGGTCATGTCCGCGGCGCGCTGGGCTGGATACATGCCCGCCGTCACGGTAATCAATGAGAGTGTAAAGATTGAAAGCACAATCGAGATCGGAGAGATAATCGGGTGCGGGACAAAATCCGGGAGCGGCACGGCGGTCATGGCGACGCAGGTTCCAACTCCAAAGGCCAGGCCGATGAACCCGCTCACCACGGTTAGCATGGCCGACTCGGCAAAGAACTGCCGCAGGATATCGCGCTTGGTCGCGCCCATGGCCTTGCGTGTGCCGATTTCCCGCGTGCGCTCGGTAACCGAAACCAGCATGATGTTCATCACGCCAATTCCACCCAGGCACAGGGTGACAATGGCCACGCATCCAAAGAACAACGTCACCACGCCAAAAATCTTCGCCAACTGTTTCGCCCCGTCCATCGTGTCCCAGATGAACAGCGCGTCCTTGTCGAGGGCATCGAAATGCCGCGCCCGCCCGAGCGTACGGCGAACTTGCAGCACCCCGGCTTCATGCTCTTCCGGATTTGCGACTTCAAAGACGATGTCGTCCAGATATCCGCGCGTAATGCCGGCGCCGGGCTTTTCCGGCGGGGGAAAGTCGCGCGACACCGCCGAATATGGCGCGAACAGATAATCGTTATCTGGCCCGCTATAGTTCGAATTCTGCTTCTTCTCCCGCAGAACCCCGACCACTGCATACGGAACACTCTTCACCAGCACCGTCGCCCCAATTGCCGGCTGCCCGGGGAAAAGTTGACGGTATGCCTTGGACCCCAGCACCAGGACGCGCCGTCCTTCGCGCTCATCATCGTCGGTGATCAGCCGCCCCTCCGAAATCTTGAGCGATCGAAACTCCTGGTATGACGGCCACATCCCCACTACGCCCCGGTTCGCCGAATTAAATTGGCTAACCTCCGGAATGGTCCTTCGCAATTCCGGACTGACATTCTTCACGAGGTAGCACTCGTCGCGAATCAGCCGTGCGTCGTCTACATTCAGGTGAATCTCGCGCCCGGCAGCACGTCCGCCAACCTGCGAACTCGTCCGCCCTCCCCACACAATCACCAGGTCTTTCCCCAGCGATTCCATGTGCTTCTTCTGATCCACGACAAAGCCGCGCCCCAGTCCGACCAGCAGAATGACGGACGCAATCCCCCATACCAGCCCGAACATGGTGAGGAATGTCCGCATCTTGTGCGCCCGGAACGTGGCCACCGCCTGTCGCAAAATTTCGGAGAGAGTCATAAGACAGGACCTCGGACGCCGGACCTCAGACCTTTACTGATCGCCTACGCAACTCAGACCTCGCAACTCGCAGCTGAGGGCTGAAGTCCGAGGTCCGAGGGTCTGGGCCTGAGGCCCGCTTCTACTGCAGTACTACCTGATCCCCTTCCTTCAGCCCGCTGAGCACTTCGGTCTTGGCGCCATTGGAGATTCCAATGTTGACGGCCAGTTTCTCTTTGCCGTCTTTAGCCTTCGGATTCGGGATCTCTACCGAAGCCTTCTTGTCCTTGTCGTAGAGAATGGCGCCCTCGGGAATCTGCAGCACGCCCTTGTGTTCTTCCAGAATGATTTCCGCGTTCGCGGTCATCTCAGCCTTCAACTCGCCGCCTGGATTCTGGATCGACACGCGCACTTCGAAGGTCGTCACGTTGTCCTTCTCCACGCCCATCGGAGAGATCTTCGTGACCTTGCCATCGAACGTCTTGTCTTTGAAGGATTCAACTTTGATTCGGGCTCGCTGCCCGAGATACACCTTCCCGATATCGCTCTCGTCGACTTTGCCCTTAACGTAAACTTCGCTGGTGTCCCCCAGCGTCATGACCAAAGTGGCCGACGATCCCAATACCAGAATCGAGCTGACCGCGTCGCCCATCTGCACGTCGCGCGACAACACAATCCCGTCGATCGGGGAAACGATGTCCGTATAGCTGAGCTGTTCTTGCAGCTGTTTAAGATTCGCTTCATCTTCAGCCACCACGGCCTGTGACTGCGCGATCTTTGCCTTCAGTACGGTCACTTGCGCCTTGGACACGTTCTGTTTATTGAGCGCCAGCTCGTAATTCTTCTGCGCTTCTTCCAGTGCAGACGTGGAAACCACGCCATCCTTCGCCATATTTACCGCGCGATCGTATGCCCGCTTCAACAGCGGCACATCTGGACCCTCGGCATCCACCTTGGCGCGCTCAAAGTCAGCCTGCGAACTCTTCAGATTTGCCTCGGCGGCCGCTAAAGCCGCCTTGGACTGCTCCACCTGGGCCTCAATCTCAACCTTGTCGAGCTGTGCCAGCAGTTGCCCCTTCTTCACCCGATCGCCGTAGTCCACAAGCAACTTTTTCACAATGCCGCTGGCTTTCGACTTCACCTCAACTTTGGTGATGGGCGTAACTTTGCCAGTAGCCACCACGCTTTTGGCGAGGTCTCCCTTTTCCACCTTGGCGAGCTTGGAGGGGTCAATCTTCGTGCCGCCACGGGTGGCCGCAAACACTCCTCCAGCAATGAGCAGCACGATAACCGCGATGATGCTGCCCCAAATAATCAGTCTGCGACGCTTCTTTTTGCCATTAGTGCCATTACCGTTCACAACTCCTCCTCTATATACCGCCAGCTGGAGATTGGGAGCCATCGCACCCTCACTCTTATGTACGCCGGCCGCCTGTCTTTTGTTCCTGAACTCACCTGAAAAAAAGAAATGATTCGAGGTTGACCTCATTTGCGAAGTGACTTACGCGTCTTATTCGCTTTTAACGAGTACCCTGAAGTCCGCAGGAAGCTGTACTTCGGTGCGAAGACAGCATCGGGGCCTCGAACCATAACCCCTTCTGCCGCCTGCCATTTAGACCATCTTCTCACAAAAAGGATAGCGGATCCCTGGCCGGAATGTTGTGACGGCACGCACGTAAATCCCGACCAGGACTGAGTATTGGGACTGGCTACTCTCTTTTCATTTAAAATGAACCGCCAATGATCGCCTTCGTGCTGCTCCGGGTCTTTCTGATCCTGCTCCTGGTGGCAGCCAACGCCTTCTTCGCTGCCGCCGAATTCGCGTTGGTCAGTGTCCGTGATACGCGGATCCAGCAGCTCATCGAATCCGGACGCATAGGCGCCCGCATCGTTCAGCGCCTCCATGCCCATCTGGATGAGGTCGTGAACGGCGTCCAGCTTGGTATCACCATGGTCAGTCTCACTTTGGGCTGGATTGGAGAGCCCATGGTGGCCGGCCTGGTCGGCAACGTGCAATTTCTGCAGCGTCTGCCTCATCTGGCTCTCTATGCGCACGGCATCGCGATCGCTATTGCCTTCACCCTGATCACCTACATGCACGTGATCCTCGGCGAATTGGTCCCCAAGACCCTGGCCTTGCAGCGTGCTGAACAGATTGCTCTCGCTGTGGCAGCCCCGATGGAGGCCTTTCTTACAATCAGTCGCCCCCTCTTGTTCTTTATGCGGCGCTCGGGCGGTCTGGTGCTGCGGGCCTTCGGTGCACAACCCACTCGCCGGGGCGGTGCCGTGCATTCTCCGGACGAACTTAAACTGATCGTCACTGCGAGCCGCCAGTTCGGGCAGATCCCCGAGTTCCAGGAAGAGATGATCCACAATGCCATCGAACTCGACAGCATTACGGTTCGCGAAGTGATGGTGGCCCGCCCTGACATCTTTTCTTTGCCATCCGATATGCCTCTCGATGATGCCCTGGTCAAAGTAGTCGAGGGCCAGCATTCGCGCATACCGGTTTACGATCCCCAGCGTGGCCCCGAACACATCGTCGGTGTGCTCTATTACAAGGACCTGATGCGCTGGATGCGACTTCGGCTGAGCAACCTGGGCCAGACAACCGCTACCCGCATCTCCCGGATGCAAATTGGCCAGATCATGCACGACGTAGTCGTAGTCCCAGAGACCAAGGTCCTTGCCGAACTGCTGGCAGAGTTCAAAGAGCGCCGACGCCATCTCGCCGTCGTGGTTGACGAATTCGGTTCCACAGCAGGTGTCATCACAGTAGAAGATGTCCTCGAACAATTGGTAGGGAACATCGAGGATGAGTTCGATGTCTACCCCAGCGAGCCCGCGCTGGAAGATGAATCGGTGTTGTTGCTGGAAGGCTCCGTCAATATCCGCGACCTGGAAACGGAGTACGGTTTGATACTGCCTCGCGACGCCGGCTTCGAAACTTTGGGTGGTTTTATTTTGGCCCGCCTGCAGCGCATTCCCGAACTTCGCGATACCTTCGAATACGAAGGCCGCCGCTACACCGTGGAAGAGATGGATGGCCACCGCATCGCCAGAGTGAGAATAGAGAAGACTGCGAAAGTAGACGGCGAAGCCGAAGCCGCCAAAGGGGCTGGAGACTGAGAATTGAGTCCATAGTGACACAAGTGAATTGTCAATCCTGAGCGCAGTCCAAGGATCCCGAGTCGACGAAGAGCTGATCCCCTATGCCTGATGCCTGAACCTGAATCTCGTAAGCAAACCCAGAACTGAGACCTGAGACTGCAACCGCTCCTCCAACGCGTCCTCTATACCCTCCCAGTCATCTGGTTGGTAGTCAGCATCGTTTTCCTGCTGATTCACTTGGTCCCCGGCGATCCTGTGGCCCAAATGCTGGGAGAAGGGGCTCCGCCCTCTGACATCGCCGCGACGCGCCATGCCTATGGTTTGGACGCACCACTCGGAGAGCAGTATCTCCATTACTGGAAAGGCGTTCTCCAGGGCAATCTGGGGCGCTCCATCCGCTATAACCAGACAGTCACGAAGCTGCTGCTTCAGCGCTATCCCTACACCCTGCGCCTCACCCTGGCGTCCCTGTTCGTGGCTATCATTCTCTCCATCCCCGCAGGGGTACGCTCAGCGCGACGCCGCAATCGCTGGGATGACCGGCTGCTTTCTGTGATAAGCCTTTTTGGACTTTCATTCCCCAACTTCGCGCTCGGGCCCATCCTCATTCTGCTGTTTGCCATCAAACTGGGACTGCTCCCGGTTTCAGGCGCCGGATCCCTGGCCGGTTTGGTTCTCCCCGCCATCACCATGGGGGGAGCCTTAGCCGCTATCCTCACCCGGATGGTGCGCACCTCCATGCTCGAAGAACTCAGCCAGGATTACATTCGCACCGCGAGAGCTAAGGGCCTCTCTGAGCGCACGGTCGTTTACCGTCACGCGCTCCGGAACGCGATGATCCCCATTCTTACGGTATTGGGCCTGCAGTTCGGCGCGTTATTAGCCGGTGCGATCGTGACTGAAACCATCTTTGCCTGGCCCGGAATCGGGCGCCTGACGATCCAAGCGATCTCCAATCGCGATTATTACCTGGTCCAGGGGTGCATCCTCGCGATCGGATTAACCTACGTTGCCGTGAATTTCCTCACTGACGTTCTGTACTCTGTCGCGAACCCGAGAATCCGGCAATAATCGGGTGGACTGCGTAAGCGGTTCAGATCCTACTCCGCGAAGTTGTTGCTCTCAGTCCAGCTGCGGCAGGGTAGTTCCCAAATCCAGACGCTTGCAACCCTCATTCTGCCTGTCACATCGAAATGATTGCGCTGAGATGGTGGATGCCTCCTGACAACGGCTCTAGTCCGGCTGATCTGCCCGAGGGATTCCTCTATCAACCGGAATTCATTAGCGCCCCGGAAGAAGCGCACCTGCTCAGCTTTTTTCCGACGTTGGATTTTCAGGCGTTCGACTTTCACGGCTACATCGCGAAGCGACGCATTGTCGAATACGGTTTCGAATACGATTTCACTTCGCGGCAGGCCCAGGAGGCGCGTCCCCTGCCGCATTTCCTGGCCCCATTCAGAAACCGGGCTGCCGAGTGGGCCCGCATTCATCCCGGCGAAATCATAGAGAGCGTCATCACCGAATACAGCGCCGGCTCTCCCATCGGCTGGCACCGCGACGTTGCTCAGTTCGAGACCATCATCGGAATCTCGCTCAAGAGCAGTTGCAGTTTTCGTTTCAAGCCATATCGCAAAGAAGGCAAAATCGTGTCAGTCACGCTCGACCCTCGCTCCGCCTACATCCTGCGTGGTCCCGCCAGATGGAATTTCCAGCACAGCATTCCCGCCGTGAAATCCCTTCGTTACTCGATCACCTTTCGGACGTGGAGGTACAAGAGCAGCGCCAAGCGCAATACCGGAAACGCATCGAACTCCCGCCGGGCAGGTCCCTCCTAATTGGCGCGCAGAAGCGCAGCTACTCTGAATTCCGAACCATCAGTTCACGAACGATCGGAATCTAAGCCTGAGATTCGAATTCCTGCGAGGCAATCATGAAAACCCGCGCAGAATTTCTAGGACATCCCGTTCATCAGATGGTGATTGTTCTTCCCCTCGGACTGCTGGCCACCGTCGCCACATTCGATGTAATCGGCGTGGCAACCCGCAATCGACGCCTGCTCCGGACCAGTCACCACATGCTCGCTAGCGGATTGCTCACCGCGGTCGGAGCCGCGGTTCCCGGCACGATCGATTTCTTCAGCATCCCTCCAAATACGCGCGCCAAAAAAATCGGTCTGCTGCACGGAATCGGAAATCTCGTGGTCGCTGGCCTGTTCGCGGCGAGCTGGGCTGCTCGCCGCCGTCGTCCGGCGCGCCCCCCTCGTGCTGCCGTAGCGCTCTCGGTTAGTGGCGCAGCGCTTGCCCTCGTGACAGAGTGGCTTGGGGGAGAACTCGTGGACCGCCTCGGCATAGGGGTCCACGAAGGTGCGGATGTGAATGCGCCCAATTCGTTGACCGGCCCGGCGCCTCGAAAGCCAGCCGCCGGCACCAGCCTTCCCACCGGCTGGCCGGAGCTAAGCAACCTTCCCGGCGCTAGCAGCTGAGTCAAGGCTTCGGCACTCGCGCGCAGAGTGAAACGCGTTCTCGACGTTCTCCAATCTATGTACCGGGTTGGCGTGACACCGGAACTGCGGATGGCGACTTGAAGTTCTCTCTCGAAAATACGCCGCACTGCATTTAATATCGTCCGCGTGTCGACCAGCGCTATTTCATTCCGTCACAGCATCGCGGTGAACGCGCGGCACAATCCGCTCGCGGCGATTGGCATTGTGCTGGTGATCGTCTTCGTGATCTTCGCCCTGTTTGCTCCCTGGATTGCCCCGCAGGATCCCGCCGCAATCGATCTCCCATCCCGCTTGAGTTCGCCATCACACTTGCATTGGTTTGGCACCGACGAACTGGGCCGCGACATTCTTTCCCGCGTCATTTACGGAGCGCGCATCTCCATGTTGGTCGGTGCTTCCGTCGTGCTCGCATCATTGGCTCTCGGACTCATCATTGGCTCGATCGCTGGATACTACGGAGGGGGAATCGACCGTTTCGTGAATGTCGTGTTGATGAATGCATTTCTTTCGTTTCCCGGAATCCTGATTGCCATCGCCTTTGTGGCCTTTCGCGGTCCGGGCATTCTCAACCTGGTAATCGCACTCTCGCTCGGTGGATGGGTGGGCTACGCGCGACTGGTTCGCGGACAGGTGCTGGCAGCGCGGGAACGCGAGTTCGTTGAAGCCGCACGCGCTCTCGGCGCGAGCGATTTCCGCATCATCGTGCGCCACATCCTTCCCAATATCATTCAACCCGTAATCGTGCAGGCAGCCATCGGCATGGCCGGAGCGATCTTGGCGGAGGCCACAATGAGCTTCCTCGGATTAGGCGTTCCTCCACCCACGGCCAGCTGGGGAGCGATGCTCAATGACGCTCGCGCCCACCTTTTTGACTCCCCTCACCTCGTTCTCTTTCCCGCACTCGCGGTCATGCTCGCCGTGCTGAGCTTCAATTTCATCGGCGACGCTCTGCGCGACTATCTTGATCCCCGGTCACGGATCGAAGCAGGACTCTAACTCCGACAAGCAAGCCGAGCCGTGAGGAATAAGCAGGGCATGCCCGGATTGCAGGGGGCTCATTGCTTACAGCCCACAACGTAAATGATTGAAAAGAAAATCGGATACTTTTCTTGACATGAATCGCATATTGCAATATAAATATTTCGATTTGAGATATGAAGCTCGGCGAGAAAATCCGGTACCTGCGGGAAGTCGAGGGGTCTCTCCGGGGCTTAAATCGCCCCATGACGCAACTGGAGTTGGTGCGGGCGATCCGGGAGGATCTGGGTCCGGGCAACTCGATCAGCCAATCCTATCTCTCCCAAATCGAGAACGGCACACGTCCCCATATGACGCAATCGTCACGGGCACTGCTGGCCAAATTCTTCAAGGTGCATCCCGGATTCCTGGTGGACGATCCGGAGGGCTATCACACGGAGCTGACTTCAGATTTGCGCACGACGGAAGGGCAACTCGATGTTTGGCTGTTGCAAGGTTCCGAGCGTTTTGCCAGCGATCCGGAAGTCAGCCGCGTTCTGATTAAGGCTGCACGTGAGAAAGACACGCGCCGGTGCTTTCTGCTGCTGGGCGCCATTCTCGACACACCCGGACTCGCAGATCGTTTGCTGGAAGCGCTCCGTCCCGAGTCGCCGGGTGATGGAAATCATCATCGCCGCACGGCGGGGGAAGGGAGGCGAATGCGATGACCTGGGCTGATTTCTATCTGATCTGTTTCGCGGTTGGTTTCTGCTTCAGCTTCTTTTCCTTCGTTCTAGGAGGAGCGCGCCTCGGCAAGCTGCATCTACCGCACTTCCACGGGCATACCGGTGCGCACTTGCCGACGCACGCGGCGGCCGCACATCCGCCGACGACTGGACCGGTGGCGCCAAACGGCACGAGCGCTCACGCCGTAGGAGGAAATCACGCTGCGACGGTGTCGCCGTTCAATCCACCTTCCATGGCTGCATTCCTGGCGTGGTTTGGAGGGACCGGTTATTTGCTTACGCGTTTCTCGGCATTGTGGGTGGGGACGGCGCTTTCCTTAGCTGCCTTGGCTGGACTGATCGGCGGAGCGATCATTTTCTTTTTTCTCACGAAGATCCTGATGTCTGACCAGGAGTATCTCGACCCGGCGGACTTTGAAATGGTGGGGGTGCTGGGAAGACTGTGCGTCCCCATCCGTGAAGGCGGCACGGGCGAGCTGATTTATTCGCAGATGGGCACGCGCCGGGTCTGCGGGGCCCGGAGCGACGATGGGAGCGCGATCGCCAAAGGAACCGAGGTGGTGGTTACTCGTTACGAGAAGGGCATCGCGTACGTTCGCCTGTGGAGCGAACTGGCCGGCGAATTGAATGAAAGCGTTACCAGCGACCAAGCTTCGCAGTAAGCAGCGATCAGGGGCCATATGCAAGGCAGAGCCTACAAGACGGCAGTTTCGCTGATGTGGCTGGCACTCCCAACATCAGCCTGGGAATACCGCACAACGTGGAATCAACTACCCTCCCGCATGGCGGTCCACTTCGACGCGAACTGGCAGCCGAACGGGTACACATCGCGCGAAGGAGCACTGGAGTTGGGACTCGGAATCATGGTCGTCATGCTGGTGATGTTCACGCTGGCGACATTGATCATCCACGCGCTGAAGCCAGCCGCAGCGTGGCCGGCGTTGTTCATTGCCTATGTCGTGCTGGGATTCTGCTGGTACGCGAACCACTCGATCCTCAAATTCAATTTAAATGCTCAGCCGGCCCATTCCGAGTTGGTGGGTTCGAGTTCCCCCGCGAAGAGTGACTCGCAACAGGTTCTTGAATTGCGTTCGTAACAGGAGGCGTTATGCCGGAAATACCCCATGCAGTGGAAATCTGGATCTTTGTCGCGCTTGGAGTGATGGCCATTCTGTTTTTGATCAGCGGAATGGCCCGGATCTATCGCAAAGCCGGGCCACATGAGGCTCTGATCGTTTATGGGCTCGGTGGGACCCGGGTTGTGAAAGGTCATGGGACGATGGTGCTGCCCATGGTGCAGATCTGCCGCGAGCTCTCCCTGGAATTGATGTCTTTCGATGTGGCTCCGCAACAGGACTTGTACACCAAGCAAGGCGTTGCGGTTACGGTCGAAGCCGTCGCACAAATCAAGGTCAAGTCCGATACGGAATCGATCCTGACTGCGTCCGAACAATTCCTCACAAAAACAGACGATGAACGTCAGGGGTTGATCCGGCTGGTCATGGAAGGTCATCTGCGGGGCATCATAGGGCAGCTTACCGTGGAAGAGATCGTGAAGCAGCCGGAGATGGTCTCTGACCGCATGCGCTCCACCTGCGCCGACGACATGAACAAGATGGGCCTGGAAGTCATCTCGTTCACGATTAAAGAAGTTCGAGACAAAAACGAGTACATCACCAACATGGGGCGTCCGGACGTGGCGCGTATCAAACGCGATGCCGATGTAGCGGCTGCAGAAGCGGATAGAGACACGGCGATCAAGCGTGCGCTGGCGACCCGGGAATCGGCGGTTGCCAAGGCGCAGGCTGACCAGGAGCGAGTGCTGGCAGAGACTCTGTCACTGGCGAAGCAGGCCGAGGCCCAGCGCGACCTGGAAGTGAAAAAGGCGCAGTTTCTCGAAGTAACGAAGCGCCAGCAGGCGCAGGCCGACAAGGCATATGACATTCAGACCAACATCATGCAGCAGCAAGTCGTGGCGGAGCAGGTAAAAGTGCAGCAGATCGAGAAAGAGCAGCAGGTCAAGGTGCAGGAGGCCGAGATCAACCGCCGCGAGAAGGAACTGATTGCGACCGTGCTGAAGCAGGCCGAGATCGAGCGTCAGCGCATTGAAACGCTGGCCGAAGCTGAGAAGCAACGCTTGATGGCCGAAGCCGAAGGACATGCGTCATCAATCCGTCAGCAGGGCGAGGCCGAAGCCGAGATCATCTTCAAGAAAGGTGAGGCGGAAGCCAAGGCGATGAACGTGAAAGCCGAGGCTTACCAGGAATACAACCAGGCTGCGGTGATCGACAAGCTCTTCGCCAGCATGCCGGAGGTGGTGAAGGCGTTGGCCAGCCCGCTGGCGAACGTGGACAAGATCACGATTGTCTCCACCGGCAACGGCGAGGCCGCGGGCATGAACAAGATTACCGGCGACATCACCAAAATGGCGGCGCAGATGCCGGCATTGTTCGAGACGCTTTCGGGCATGCCGTTATCAGAGTTGTTCGGCAAGGTAAAAGCGATCGGCGACAAGGTTCCAAAGCCACCGGAACTGCCGAAGGCGTAACGCTGATGTAGGGGCGGACGCCTCGTCCGCCCCGCCGTGATATATCCAACTTTCGACTCTTCATTGTTCGAACGCCGTATAGGAGTGAGTTATGCCAAGCAAGACAAAACATCCGGGATTAGGAATTGCACTCGGAGCCGCACTCGGCGCAGCGTTGGGCGTGATCGCGGGAAATATAGGAGTGTGGCTCGCACTGGGAGTCGCAATTGGCGTGGCAATCGGTGCCGGGTGGCGACGGAAGGCGCCAGATTGTCCGCACTGTGCCGCCTTTCACTCTTCGCACGACGCCGCCCAGAGGAGGTTGTCATGACACCGAAGACCGAACTTCTGTTCAACGACTGCGCTTGCCTCCCGCGATCTGCGAACCGCCAACGACGAGCGCTTTCAGCAAACGTCTGCAGGCCCACCCCTCGTTGCTCACAGCTCATTGCTCGTAGCTCACAGCTAGAAAGGAATTCCCCATGGCACTACTAGAGCGTGTATCCACATTGGTTCGGGCAAATCTCAACGACCTGATCGACAAGGCCGAAGATCCCGAAAAGATGATCAAGCAGGTGATTCTTGATATGCAGAATCAGCTGCTGCAGGTGAAGACGCAAGTGGCGATCGCGATCGCCGACCAACATCTTCTGGAGAAGAAAGCTAAAGAGAACGAAGGGAAAGTGGCCGAATGGATGCGCAAGGCCGAGCTCGCTGTCGATAAGAAAGAAGACGACCTCGCCCGCGCCTCGTTGTTGCGCGTCGAAAGCTATCGGGAGTTGAGCGAGAACTTCAATCAGCAGGTGACGGATCAGAAAGCGCAGGTCGAAAATCTGAAAGGAGCTTTGCGGCAGCTCGAGCAGAAGCTGACCGAAGCGCAAGCCAAGGCCGATGTCCTGATCGCGCAGCACCGCCGTGCGCGCGCCGTGGGTAAGGCCAATGATGCGCGAATGGGTTCCGGCGATGGCTCCAAGGCGGCGGCCTTCGATCGCATGAAACGCAAGGTGGCGCACTCGGAAGCTGTCAGCCAGGCAAAATCGGAGATTGCTGCAGATAATCTGGATGACCGGCTTGCTGCTCTGGAAAAGGAAGACCGGATTGAACAGCTACTGGCGGAGTTGAAGTCGAAGCGCGGAGCCTAGCCGGCGGGGATGGGAAACCCTAGTTTCGACTTTGGGACCACGCTGCATGCGAATGGAGATGGTTCAGTCACTGTCTCGAGTTTCAGTTTCAGCGCAAGTTCTTCGTGCTTTGAATCCGATACAACGGAAACAGGTGCCTTTACACTCAATGGAAATTTCAACGGACAAGTAAACGGCGCATTTAGCATGACCGTGCAGTCTGGAAGCCCAGCAGGGAATAAGCTCACCCTCACCGGAACCGTGCACGGCAACTCGATTACAGGCCAATGGGT
>JBKOUZ010000197.1:0-15642 GCA_046723715.1 Acidobacteriota bacterium
CGTTGCTCCAAACTGCCAGGTGCCTCGCGCTTGCTGTTGAAACGCAAGGTATGAGTCGAATCTCTCGGCCGACGAGATGGTCTGTTGAATGCAGCGGTTGAGTTCGTGGTTCCCCTCACTCGCATCTTCCCCGAGGCCAGCTAAGCTCTCAACATCAAATCTGTGCCGGCTTGTGGTTCGGACCGTTAGCGAACGGCCTGATGCGCTACCGTCCGGCAGCATATCCCCGTCATGCGAGCCTTGGTCCAAGCCGACCTTCGATCCTTTCCAACAATTCAGCGCCGGCCTCACCGGCATCGCGAGTGGAAAAATCGCTGCCCAGTTCGATCACCGGGAGGCCGGCGCTAAACGTCTGAATTGCGTCCTGCGTAGCCGGAGACGCGATCACGTCGGAGCCTAATAGCAGGAGATCGAAGTGCATGACATGCATCAGAATCCGAGCGTCGCCCAGGCGGCTGCTCGTGTGTACGTCGTACTCAGCGCCACGCAGCAATTCGCGCAAGCAAGCGAGAACGTCGCCATTGTAGGTTAGGCATAGGACGCGGCGGCCGGTGGGAACCGGTGGCTCGGCGCGCACTGTGGGGAGGTAAAAGGCGGAGACCGCATTCTCCTCCGATTCGTGCATGTCGAACACCGTCGTCAATCGCAACATCTCTAGAACTTTGCGCACATGTTGCGGTACGTTGCAGAGTTTCAGGTCTCCGTGTGCCTGGCGGGTGCTAGTCATGCTGCGCACGATCGTGCCGAGCCCACTGCTGTCAATGAATACGACCTCGCCCAGGTGCAGCACAATGGAGCGACGGTCACGCAATAACCACGCAACGTGCATGCGCAGAGACTCGCATTCGTTGCCCGCAACAATCCGCCCGTTGCAGCGGATAATGGTGACGCGTCCGACTTCGCGAGTGTTTAGCGACAGAGGCACTGGAATCACACCCATGAAATCGCCAATTATATCCCCTGAAAAGGGACACGAACTGGTGGCGCGAAAACCGGAACAGGGAGGCACTCCGACTCGAACAAGTTTCAATTCAGTAAACTTTTCCGTCAACCAGACCGTTCAGGCGGCAGCAGCAATATCCGAGTGCGGATAGTGGGTTTCCGTTCCCAGGCCGGGCAAATCTGAAGGGTCACGTTACTGGCTGTTAACCAAGGTAATTGCGGACCTTGCCCAATCCCTACTCTCTCCAGATCAGTACGGGAAGTAGTAACCACCACCTCGGAAAGAGGCCCCAAATACGAATGGCTACGGGACTGAGCGCGACTCTCAAGCCTAATGGCACGATTGGAAGTTTCACGTTCGACTTCCTTTACCAAACCTCGGCGAGCGGTGGTCAGCAGTTCCCCACCACATTGACATTCACCTTTCTGAATGCCAGTGAAAACCAACTCATTGGTTTCGGCGTCCACGTGTGTGTTCTGGCGGACAAGATTGTTCCAGCACAGGATTTGCGTCCACCGGTTCGGTGTTTTACCATCTGCCCACGCCGCTTCTCTCCGACTGATCCCCCAGTGGGATCTTTTCACTTTTTATTCGGCGATGAGCGCCTAAGGAAAATACCAATTATGAGCATCGCATCCTTTCAGGTCAGGTGAGACAGATGCATTTTCCTCGGTGCCGATGCTACCCTCCAAGATCGAGGTTCGCTGTGATGGAAGAATGTAGTCGTGCAATCGTGCGCGCGTGACCAAACCCCACTTTCTCCGTCCAAGCTGTCAACAGCTCCGCAGGCACCCGTCTGCCTGCGTCTCAACTTGCCTCACGGGAGATCGCTATGGGCTTCACCCAGGACGTTCGCTTCGGTCTGCGCACACTTAACAAAAGTCGTGGATTTGCCGCCGTCACGGTCCTCGTACTCGCGCTTGGCATTGGCGCCAATACCGCCATTTTTAGCACTGTGAACGCGGTACTGTTGCGCGGATTTCCCTATCCGCACGCCAATGAATTAGTGATTCCGGTCGCCGTCGACACGCGACTCGGCACCATCGGCCTCGCCATCACCTACCGCGATTACCTGCAATGGAAGAGCAACCGGCAGGTATTTTCGGAGGTCGCAGTTTCCGAGGGATTAAGGACTGACCTCGCTGCCGACAATGGCGCTCCGGAGCGCGTGGATGCTACGGCCGTGTCTGAAGACTTTTTCTCGGTGCTCGGCGCACATCCGCTCACGGGGCGCTTTTTTGTAAAAGACGATCACCTCGAGAACGCAGAACGCCGAATAATCATCAGCGAAGCGTTGTGGAGACGCCGCTTCGGCTCCGACCCCACGATCGTTGGCCGCCGCATCAAAGTCCGCGGCACGGACCGGGTCGTGATCGGCGTGGCGTCACGCCAGTCCGATTATCCGCTGGGAACGCAGATCTGGTTCCCATTCATCAGCAGCGATGGGGAGAAGGACCCGGTCGACAACTGGGAGTATGAAGCCATTGCGCGGCTGGCGCCGGGCGCAAGCCTTGAGACTGCGAGAGCCTTCATCGAAAGCGTCGGACAGCGCAATGCCAAGGAATTCCCGGCGAAGCGGAGGAACACCGCGACCTCCGTCGTCAGTCTTCATGAAGCTGTCGTGGGACGGGAAACGAAGCGAGCGCTGCTCGTTTTGCTCGCTGCGATCGGCTTCGTTCTCTTGATCGCTACCGCAAACCTTGCCAACCTGCTGCTGAACCGCGCCGCTGCCCGCGCTCGTGAATTCTCCATCCGCTCCGCGCTCGGCGCCAGTTCGGCTCGACTCGTTCAACAGGTGCTCATCGAGGCCGGGGTGCTGTGCGTGCTGGGTGCCATCGCGGCGATCTTCATCGCGTACGCCATCATCAAGGCAGTGATCTCTCACGGACCCAGCAGCATTCCGCGTCTCCACGAAACGTCGATCGACGCCCGTGTTCTGCTCTTCACGCTCGCGATTGCGGCGCTTACGGCCGGCTTGTTTGCGCTCGCACCCGCCTGGCGCATGACGCGGCAGGACATTCGCAACGCTCTGCAACAAGGCGGCAACGCTGTCTCCTCGGGCAGAGGGAGCCAACGCTACCGGGAAGCGCTGGTCGTAGCGCAGCTCGCGCTCTCGCTCATGCTGCTGATCGCCGCTGGCCTGCTGATCAAGAGCTTCGGACGATTGCAGAACGTTGACCCGGGGGTGCGCACCGCGAATCTGCTGACCTTTGAGTTGGCAGTGTCGGGTCCGCAGTATCGGGAAGGCGAGCCTAAGGCCCGTTTCATCGCCGATTTTCATCGCCGCGTCGACGCGATCCCCGGCGTCGTTTCCTCGGGCGCCGTGGGCGCATTGCCGCTAGGCGGCGGCGGATTTTATCTCGGCCGTAGCTTCGTCCGTGAAGGTGAGCCACTGCCACCGAACGGAACCGAATACCCGTCAATGTGGAACGTGATAACGCCGGGATTCATCAAAGCCACCGGACTGCAACTGATCGCGGGGCGCGACTTTAATGAGCATGACACGAAGGATTCCGCGCCTGTCGTCATCATCAGCCAAACGCTGGCCAAGAAGATGTTCCCGAATGAGAATCCATTGGGCAGAGTGATCCGCTCCTGGCGCGATGACAACAAACCGCGGCAGATCGTGGGTATCGTCGCCGACGTCAAGCTTGGATCCCTTCAGGAACAGACAACGGGGACGGGGTTCATCCCGCACAAGCAGGATCCGTGGGGCGTGCTTGCCTATGTCGTTAGCACCAAGGGTGATCCCAAGCAATATGTCGCCCGCATTCGGTCCGCGCTCAAAAACATGGACCCGAACATCGCCCTCGCACGCGTCAGTTCCATGGCGGCGATTCACGAGGCTGCGCTCGCCGAGCCGAAGTTCAACATGTTCCTGATCGCCGGTTTCTCGCTGTTGGCGCTCATGCTGGCCACGATCGGCCTGTTCGGGGTAATCGCTTATGCCGTCAGCCAGCGGACGCGCGAGATCGGCATCCGCATGGCGCTCGGCGCGCGGAAGAGTCAGATCCTCGTGCTGGTGATGAATCGCGGTCTGCGCATCACGCTGCTGGGACTGGCACTCGGCCTGGGCGGATCACTCGTGTTGTCGCGAGCGCTGGCGAGCATACTGTTGGACGTGCGTCCGACGGATGTCAGCGTTTATGGCGGGCTATTCGTCGTGCTCGCTGTGACCGCCACGCTCGCCACCTACGTTCCCGCGCTGCGGGCCACACGCGTAGAACCGCTCACGGCGCTTCGTTACGAATGAAGAGCCAAGTCCAGGTATTCAGACGGGCAGGCGCGGTCCCGCCGTGTTCCTGGAGGCTGCGGGATTCAACCATATGCTTTCGACACGTTTGTTGCCACCGTCGATAACGTATTCCCTGGTGTACCGCTGGGTGTTCAGGTTGGACAGCGGACAGCTAGCGCCTGTTTCGGGGCGAGTTCCTTCATGGCAAAGAAATGATGCCTCAGTCCCGCGTCGAGAAACTGGTCGATTTTGACCAAGTTGGCAATGAGCCTGAACTAGGGCCGCCTAAGCAACAGACCCGGATGCTCGAAAACGCATTCTCCGCGAGATGAGGGAACTGCTGGGAGACGCTGACCGATTGACTGAATCCCAAGAATGACTATTTGCAGTCTGGTTTCGACTGACCGACTTTCCTCTTTCCAATGCCCCGCTCGTCCAGTGCTCGATTGAGTTCGGACATTAACTCAGCCATCTTCTTGGTGTCGTATTCGCGGGAGGCTACCTCTGCAATGACCCTCCACGAGCGTGTTGCTGTGCCCGAGGCGCTGCCATCGTGTGTGCTCTTCGTGGCATTCCCAAACTTGACCTTCAACACGTAGCACTCTTCGTGAATGGCCTTCCCGTCAGCATCTGTTTTTGCCGCTTCCACCGGTATGGGCCTACCGCAAATTCGACAGGGCAGTGCAGACGTTTTAAGCTGCGTGAGCCGGCACGAGGAGGTATTGTCGGGGGTCGGGCACATATAGCGTCGCTTGACATAGCTTATAGGATTCGAGCTTAAGCGGCGAGTCAGCGAGAATCCAAACGCCAAGATATGCCAAGTGGCGTTTTGCCCTAAACCAAGCCACCGTCAAACCCGCGCATCAGTTCAGCCATCCAGAGGACAGCCATCCTGAGGTTGACATCGCTAATACTTCTGGCGGGAACTCGCCTACGAGACGGTGGCGTACATTGGCGTACTCCACGATCCAAGAGTAACGTTAGGATGTTGCCGAAGGTGGTTGGCCCAGTGAGCAAGATCGCAAGACCGCAAGAATCAACTGGCCAGCCACTTGTTTTTGCGGTTTGATCGAACCCTGGATGAAGGAACGCTTCTGATGCGCTCTGAAATTCCCCCCCCGCAATGTCAAGTCCAAACATCGCCCGAAGCTGGTATCCAATAGCGAATTTGTGCGCTACTCAGCCGAGCATCGAATGTTAATTGTGGAATCTGTGGCATTGGTTGAAGCGGTCCGCGAATTGTCAGCTTTACTCGGCAAGATATTTGCTTCTCGCCTCGCACGAACGTCAAAAGAACTATCAATAATCTTCGTTGTTCAGAAGATCGTGAGTCGTGCTCCCGAATCCGCTTCATTGTTGAGAACAGCGACTGCATGAGGTTTCGCGTCTGATGGAGTGGGAACAAAGTATGATGTTGCAATGTCGGAACAAGCAAAATCGGAAGGCGCGGGTGGCAGGAATCGCAAGGTGCTAACCATGGGGGAGTACATGGTTGACACTCTGTCGAACAATCGGCGCGACGAAGCGGAGAAGCTGGTGAAGGCCATCCTTTATTCCCTGCGTAATACAGAGAACTACCTTAGGGACTATCTTGCGGGTAGGGTTAACGCAGCGAAGGTGGCTGTTGTGATCACCCAAGCATCTGAGCGTACGCAGGACGACATCGCGAGAATTCTTAGAATGCACCAGAACAAAGCGTAGCCAGATGTACAGCGAGCGGTGTTCCGTTGAGCGTTGTCCCATTGGATCCTCAGGCTCCTCCAAAAAAGCAAAGGCGCGGCCGTGCGCCACGCCCTTGCTTACTCGTAGAAAGAAATTGACCCTCTTTTTCCAGCCAATTGGATAGGGCGCTTATCTTTGGTATCAACCCAAATTTACAAGTCTACTTTGGTTGCTCATACCTTGAGCTTATAGCCAGTGCGTTGCACGGTAAGAATCAATTCCGGATGCTTGGCGTCTTTTTCCAACTTCTGCCGCAGACTGGCAATATAGACGTCAACCGTGCGCGAGATCACACCATCGTCGTGACCCCAAACTTCTTGCAGTAGGTCCTTTCGGGAAAGAGTCTCGCCGGGATGCTCCATAAAATACTTCAATAGCTCGTATTCCAGCGCTGTGAGTTCTACCTCCTTACCGTCCAGAGTGACTTCAGTTCCCGTTACATTCATCCGCAACGGACCCAGCTCGATCACGCGATGGGGTGGATACGGCTGCGAACGCCGCAGCAGAGCTTCAACACGCGCCATTAATTCCAGCGTGTCAAATGGCTTGGTCACATAATCGTCAGCGCCGAATTTCAGGCCGACAACTTTGTCGGAAATCTGGGATCGCGCCGTCAGCAGGAGGATTGGTGTCGCTAACCCCGCAGACCGTATGTCGCGGCAGACGTCAACTCCACTCCGATGGGGAAGCATGATGTCGAGCACTATCAGATCAAAAGTTAGGCTGGTCGCCTTCTTCAGCCCGTCCAGCCCATCGGCGGCCAAGTCCACAACATAGCCTTCACTTCGAAGACGATCACTCAACGTCATTCTCAAACCTTCTTCGTCTTCGATTATCAAGATGCTTTTGTTCATAGTTGTACCACTGTAGAGCCTCTGGGCACAGGCAACATCCTATTTTCTAAAAAACGGGTGGGCAGTGAAGTGTTCCGGCACCTCGATTTCCGCCCCGTAGGACTTCTTTTGGCCTGTACGAATATTCCTGATGGCAAATCGAAATACGTTCATTCACAGGATTATGTTTTTGCGACCGATTCAAATCGTGCGGGAAGGAAGCGAGGCAAACAGCCGGTGTGGTTAGCTAAAATCATGCAGTATCACATTCAGCCTGCGGCGCGGTCAGTCGGCATACGCAAAAACATCGGATGGCATACTCTCCGCCACTGTCTGGCAACCTCATTGATCCGAAATGGAGAAGACATAAAGGTGGCACAGGAGCTGCTAAGACATTCCTCTTCTCGAATTACGCTGGACGTTTATGCACAGGGGGTGAGCGCCGACAAACGGAGAGCGCAGAGCAGGGAGGTCAGAGAGTTTATGCCTGAATCTACGACGGGTTACACGTGCCAGTGAATCGACCCCGTTAACCGTGTTCCCCGAGTTCATCCACTGTTCGTCTGGACTGCGGCGCTCCGTCCCACCATCGGAAAATTTAAAGTCTCTTGTTTGCCCATTGCCTCCTGCTGCTGATTCCTCACTCCATTTCGCAGGAACTGAGACCACCAGAACTAGTTGCAGCCGAGCCGACGCCGAAAAACGGTCCGACCGAGACAGAAACCTTCGGCATTGGCTTGTCCTTCTCGAGGAGCCAATACTTGGATGTTTAGGAAATCAGCGATTCGGTAGCCGTGGTCGGGTAGTCCGACCTATTACGCTGGATCTAAAAGACTGGCGGAGAGGGAGGGATTCGATTACCGCCGTTTCTAGCAAGTCGTGGTGATTGCTATACATAGCCATAATGCCCTGTGTTCATGAGGGTTTCAAGCACATTGTAGTCTTAGGGTTGGTTGTCTGCGACGACCTCTAACGACCTCCATTGCCCATCGAAACGATATCACTAATATCACCTGCAAATGGCATCGTCCTCATCAATGCTGAGAACGCATCGGGCTATGCGGAAGTAGATCTTGATTGCTCGATTCACCTCGGTATCCCATTTCTAGACAATCCTGAAAACATGCGCCGCGGCTCGAATCCGAACGTTAAGAAGGAACTTGGGCACCAAGGAAAGAAGAGGTGGTGTGAACCATCCTTTTTGCCGGACTATAATGCCGCAAAGATGGCGCTGAATGCCGGCACGAAACTCGGACCATACGAAATCCTCTCGCCACTAGGCGCGGGCGGAATGGGAGAGGTGTACCGTGCTTTTGATTCCCGGCTCGGCCGGGATGTGGCGATAAAACTTCTGCCCCCGGAGTATGTCACTAACGCCGAGCGTGTACACCGTTTCGAGCAGGAGGCGCGAGCAGCGGCTGCCCTTAATCATCCGAACATTGTCGCCGTCTACGACGTAGGCAATGCCGCCGGGACCTTCTACGTGGTTACCGAGCTTCTGGAAGGGGAAACTTTACGCCTTCGTCTTGGGGCTGGAGCACTGCCGCTTCGTAAGGCTTTCGAATATTCGGCGCAGATCGCGTTCGGATTAGCGGCCGCTCATGAGAAAGGCATTATTCATCGCGACCTTAAACCGGAAAATGTTTTTATCACCCGAGATGGTCGGGTCAAAATCCTGGATTTTGGCCTCGCAAAGTTGGCGCCGCCGGTCACTCCCGACGACAAGACGCTCGCCAGCAATGCTGTCAATACGGAAGCCGGATTTGTACTGGGCACGCTCGGGTACATGTCGCCGGAGCAAGTGCGGAGCACCTTCGTGGATCATCGCTCCGATCTATTCAGCTTTGGCGCAGTGCTGTACGAAATGCTTTCAGGTCAGCGTGCGTTTCGCCGCCCTACGCCGGCCGACACGATGAGCGCAATTCTGAAGGAAGATCCACCCGAATTAAGCAGAACCGGCCGCGAAGTTTCGCCCGGGCTAGAGCGGATTGTTCGTCACTGCCTGGAGAAGAATCCGGAAGAGCGTTTTCAGTCGGCGCGCGATCTCGCATTCGATCTGCAAAGCATGTCGGGAGTCAGCAGCCAGTCTGCTGCCTTCGCGATCGCAGCCCCGCGAGTCGCCAGTCGCTCTTTTCGCATCGCCGCAATTACCACACTAGCGATAGCAATCCTCGGAGGTGTTTTTTGGGCTGGCTGGTGGCTGAAGCCCGCGTCCTCGCCATCATTCAGGCAACTCACTTTTCAGCGCGGTACGGTAACGGCAGCGCGCTTCGCGTCAGACGGACAGAACGTCATTTATTCCGCCGCGTGGGAAGGCAGCCTGCACCCCAAACTCTACTCCACGCGCACCGATGGCGTAGTTTCGCGCTCCCTCGATATCGGCGACGCAGATTTGCTGGCTATCTCGTCGCATGGTGAGATGGCTCTGCTCCAACATTGGCGCCTTACCATCGGCAACCAGCGCCGTGGGATGCTGGCGCGCATGGCACTCGGCGGCGGTGCAGCCAAGGAGATACTCGACGGGGTTCAAGATGCGGATTGGTCGAGCGACGGGGGTAATCTGGCCGCTATTCGAACTGATCCCTCCTATCAGCTCGAATTTCCGATTGGTCATGTGCTGGTACCTCCTTCTTCCAACTGGCTCAGCCATGTGCGCATCGCGCCCGATCAGCAGCATATTGCCTTTTTCGAGCACCCGCAGGCCGGCGACGATCGTGGCAGCGTATCCATGGTGGACCTAAAAGGTGACGAGCACGTGCTCTCCAGGGGGTGGTCGTCGCTGGAGGGGCTTGCCTGGTCTCCTTCGGGCAATGAGATCTGGTTCGCAGGCAGCAACTCAGGAACCCGTCGTTCGGTCTATGGTGTCAGTCTTGGGGGGCATCTCCGAACCATTCTGAAAGTTCCAGGTTCGGTCTCGCTTCACGATGTCACACGCGACGGCAGCGTGCTCCTGGCTGAGGAAAATGAACGCCGCGTGGTGATGGGCCTCACACCCGGTAGTACCCAGGAGCGCGACCTTACTTGGCTCGATTTCTCCCATGAACGCGGTCTGACTCCCGATGGCCGCTGGTTCTTGTTTGACGAACAGGGTGACGGCGGAGGCCCAAATTATTCAATCTATCTCCGCAAGACTGACGGTTCGCCCGCCATTCGGCTTGGTGATAACGACGCCTACTCCATTTCGGACGACGGTAAGTGGGTGCTGGCCACAACGAATGCTGCGGGAGGATCGCTGGTCCTGTTGCCAACCGGCGCCGGCGAAGCACGTCTTATTAAGACAGGCAATCTGCAGGACCCGATTGGGCGCTTCCTGCCCGACGGCAAACGGATTCTGATTCTTTCTTCCGATGGAAGCGTATACGTGCAGTCCTTGGAGAGCGACTCGCGACGCCAAGTCGCGCCGCCGGGGGGTCGCGCTTTTGTCAGATTCACAGCGGATGGCAAATACTTACTTGCGACAGATGAGCACCAGAATTGGGTCTTATACCCTATTGACGGCGGACAGTCAGTGCCGCTGCCAAAGTGGACGCCGGGGGATCTACCCGTACAACACACGACCGACAACCATAGCTTCTTCGTTCGGAATGGCGATCTTCCCGTCAACATCTATCGCTTTGATTTCAAAACCGGCACTCGCCAGTTTTTGCGCCAGTTGCACCCCTCCGATCCAACCGGCATGGAACGCCTATCCGGAGTGCTTATGACACCGGACGGCAAATACTACGTTTACGGTGGTCAGCGACAACTCAGTAATCTCTTCCTGGTCACGAACCTCGGGAAGTAGCTACCCGCACGGCCGCGTTCGCCCGCGTTGCCCGATGCGACACGACCGATTGCCTTGCGTAGTCGATATGAGGGTGCTGGTCAACTCAACTTGCTCGTACCGGCTAAACGCTAGTTGATCTTCGCGTATTCCGCCTTCGCTTTGAGCAGCACCGGAGTATCCGGATCCGCGTCTTTCCATAAATCGAAAAAGTTTTGATACATTGTGCGGCTCTTGGCCGTGTCACCCTGGAGAGCGTATGCGCGCGTCAGGCCCAATCCTGCTAACACCACGTATACCGAAATCGGAGACACCGCGCGGTTGCTGACAGCGTTCTGAAATTGGACGGTAGCTTCACCGACGTGATGCATGGCCAGGTGCGCGAGGCCGCGGTAGTACATCGATGAGAGATTCAACAGTATCGAAAGATCATGCGGTCGAACTATCTCCAAATATCGAATCGCTGCTTCCGGATCCTTCCGCCTTAGCGCCGCAACGGCCCGTATCGTTGGTAACACAATTTCATGCATTCTTGAATCGAGAGGTCTGTCCCGCTCGATCCGATCCACAATGTGTTCAGCCGCGCCAAATTCACCGCTACCAGTCAAAATCCACGCAGAGGAGGCTTGCGCGTCTGTGTCTCGTGCTAACAATTTCAAGGCTCGATTCATCGCCGCTCTTGCCCTAGCGGGGTATCCGACCAGATCCTCACTTTCTGCCTCCGCCAACATTACGCGACCCGCAAATTCCATTAACCTGTTTTGGAGGGCAGCCTGCTCGGCACGATGAAAGAGATCACGCGCAAACCGTATTTGCCCTCGCGACGTCGCACACAATGCCGCCTGCTGCAGCATTTCTCCTTCCTGTGGGTTCCCACGTGCCCAATCCAACTGACGCTGCATCTCTGCTGAATCTTTCTCTGCACATGCAATCACGTAACGTACGAGGTGGCCAGGCAAACCATCTAGCTTTCGAGAGACACTCTGGTCAAATAGAGCTTTTGCGCCATCGAAGTCTCCATTCATTTGATAAGCATGGATCGCATTGGCATAAACGATGCCATTATTCGGCGCCAAACGCAGCGCTTCGCGAGCCGACTCAAGCGCTTTTTGAGGCTCACCAAGGCCCCAGTAAACGGAGCTCAGATTGTTGGCGGGAATAACATCACGGGGATACAGCTGCCGCCAGACGTTAAACACTTCCAAATGCTTAGTCTCCTCTCCCGTGTTCGCATAGTAGTGAGCTGCGATGTAAAGCCGTTCCCGTTCTGTTGCGCGACCTCGAAACTCGAACGCTTTACCGAAGTTGTAACCAGAAGGGCCGTATTCACCGGCGTTGGAGTAGATCACGCCAAGACGCGCGTAGGCTAGTGCGAAGCTTGGGTCCAGATCAGTGGCCATTTTGAAAAAAGGGATCGATTCGTAATCCTGTCCCTCACTGCGCTTCTCTTCTCCAAGGGAAAAGGCCCTCAAAGCCGCCAGAGAGCTTGTGCTGGCGTCCGCTATAGGTGTCCGAAAGTTCTGAAGAGAATTCTCTCCCTCACCTAAACGTCGCCGCAATACATCCGTCGCGCGACTGAGGGCCGAAAGTACATTGTCGCGGGAAGAAGATATTGTTTCTTCCTTGGCGAGAGGACCACCATCCGGGCAGCCAACCACGTCCAAGGTTACCGTGTAGCCGCGACCAGTTGACCCTGAGATCGATCCCCCCAATACTGCACGAGCTCCGACCTGCTTGCACATTCTTCGAGCAGCTTCTAATGACATCCGAGCAAGAGTGGACTGGCCAGCATTCTTTAATGTGGTGCGCACTTCGGCATCGGAGACCAGGTTGAAGTATGGCGATTCGTTCAACTTCACTTGCACCGCTTGCTTCAGAGTATTGTCAAAAATGGGGTCTTGCGTGTTGTTTTCGAAATCAGCGAGGATAACGGTGGCGCCTTCCATGAGGGCAGTGGAGTGATGCGAATAAAATAGAAGAGCGGTCCCAACCGCGAGAGCGGCAATCGCAACAGACGAAAGTAATCTCCATTCTCTTCTTATGCGATGCTCAAATTTCGCAATCAGCGCGAATCTGGGATGGGCTGTTTGCCCGGACTGCATTTCAGCTTTCAGGGAGTTCAGATCTGTACATATTTGCGATGCGACCTGATAGCGCAGATCACGGTCTTTTTCCAGGGCCTTGCTGATGATCTCCCCTAATTTGTCCGGGATTTCGGCATTCATGCTGGTTGGAGCAACAGGTGTTTTGTTCAGAATAGCTTCGAAGATGACGGCAGAACTCGAACCACCAAATGGTGCTCGTCCGGTTGCCATTTCGTACAAAACAGCACCGAAGGAAAATAGATCGGTGCGAGTGTCGAGGTCTTCACCTCGCGCTTGTTCAGGGGACATGTAGGCAACTGTGCCAATCGCGACTCCGGGCGTCGTAAGGTTGCGTTGATTCAGACTCGCGGTTGGCAAGACCGTTGCAAGTTGCCGGCCGCTCGTGTCTTTGGCCAGCCCGAAATCAAGAATCTTGGCGTGCTTGCGGTTGGTGACAAATATGTTGGACGGCTTTATGTCACGATGAATGATTCCTCTGGTGTGTGCCGCATCCAGTGCATCAGAAACCTGAATCGCCAATTCGAGCAGTTCTACGATCGGCAGCGGCTTTGCCCCGATGCGACGCTCTAGGGTCTGCCCTTCGAGTAATTCCATCGCGATGAAAGGATGACCGTCGTACTCATCGACATCGTAAACCGTGCAAATGTTGGGATGGTTTAAAACCGAGGTGGCGTAGGCTTCGCGTTGAAAGCGCTGCAGTGCCTGGGGGTCGCACGAGAGTTCAGGCGGTAAGAATTTAAGCGCAACTACGCGCCGCAGCTTCGTGTCTTCGGCTTTGTACACAACTCCCATTCCGCCAGCACCGAGTTTTTCCAGAACACGAAAACGGGAAGGGCTTAGACATTCAACGCTGCTATTTTTCTGGTTAACATTCTCGTACTCAGCCATCAATCTGGCCACCACATCGAACGCAGGCGACTCGATAAATTCTGCAGCCGACTTCTCATACGAAAGCAACGATTCGACTTCTTTGCGCAGCGGTTCGTCCTCGCCGCACTCTGCTCTGAGAAATGTAGAGCGCTGGTCTGCAGCGAGCTTCAGGGCAGAGTGATACAAATGCTCGATCTGACGCCAGCGTTCAGGCTTCATCCGATGTGCCTCCACGCAGGTCACGCAGCAGCCAGACTTTGGCTAGATGCCAGTCCCGCATCACGGTATCGGGAGAAATCTTCAACACTCCAGCCGTGTCTTTGACGCTAAGACCGCCGAAAAATCTCAATTCCACTACCCGACTCTTCCTCGGGTCCATGACAGCCAGGCGTTTCAATGCATCGTCCAACGCGAGCAAGTTGGGATCGGGCCAGGAAGTCAAGACCAGAGCCTCATTGAGCTCCACGTGCGGGGCCGCACCTCCTCGCTTCTGATAGCGCCGTGATCGGGCAAAATCGATCAAAATTCGTCTCATTAATTGAGCGCAGATGGCCAGGAAGTGAGCTCGATTTTGCCACTTTATCCTGCGAACATCGACAAGCCTGAGATAAGTCTCGTGGATGAGTGCGGTGGTCTGGAGAGTGTGCCCTTGGCGTTCACGGACCATGTAGCGACGGGCAGCCGCCCGCAATTGTTCGTACACTAATGGTACGAGTTTTTGAAGGGCCTCTTGATCTCCATGGCCCCACGCCTGAAGTAGGCCAGTCACGTCATGCGACGAATGTGACTCCATAAGTTACGCGACTCTGCACCTTTATACTCGTTCCACGCCAGATTAAGAACCCGACCGCCCGTCTGGGTGGCTTCTCATAAGCAGAAATTTACTCCATTTTCTTGCAAGTTATTGAATGCAATTCACGCCTATAGGAAAGAGCGGAATTAGAACGCCCGGAAAAGGGCTTCGAAATTAGGAGGTGCTGAAATGAAATCGCTAACAATATCCATGATAGTGACGCTTAGCATTATCGTGATAGTGCTTGGATTGGGAGGTTACGCAGTTGCCACAGTTCCTGGCCCGAACGGACGTATCGTGTGGGGTAGCTTCAACCCAGATACCGGAGACGACGATATCTATACTGCGAATCCCGACGGGGCGCACGAAACCAAGGTGGCCGGGCCTTCTGAATGTCCACGGTGGTCGCCGGACGGGAGTCGAATCCTCCTTCCCGGGATCAACATTATCAACTGGGACGGCTCGAACCAGGTCCAATTCAGTTCTCAGACGACACAGAACTTCGGCTGCGCAGTTTGGTCACCAGATGGCTCGCGAGTCGCCTTTGAATCCTGGGACGACGTTGACCCCAGCTTTGTTGCCGGCATATTTAGCATTCGATCGAGTGATGGGGGTGACCTCAGACGGCTCACTGCGAGCCCGTTTGGCACACACGACATTCCGGGCGACTATTCGCCGGACGGGACCCGGCTGGTTTTCCTACGTGGCCAGCTACTCGGTTCTCGTCATTTTAAGTCGGCTGTCTTCGTAGCAAATGCCGACGGCACGAACCCAAAGCAGATCACACCCTGGGGACTGAATCCGGGAGACTTTTCTCCGCGCTGGTCGCCGGACGGGAGCCGCATTGTATTCGTCTCGGCCGGCTCTCTGTTCTTCGTTAACCCAGATGGTTCGGGACTTCATAAGGTCTTTCAGGACACCGGACGTACGATCGATTTAGCACCGGCTTGGTCTCCTGACGGAACGATGATTGTTTTCGTCCGGCTTGGTCGTTCCGTCCAGCAGAGTCTATACACGATCGGCGTTGACGGAACCCGCCTCACACGGATAACAGCACCACATTCAGCTGGGCCGGTGGAGCATCCTGATTGGGGTACCCATTCCCTGCAATAAACCGAACAGCATGACTGTCCCGTACTGCCGATTGCGACACCTACGAGCGAGGAGCCTGGAAACCGCCCATCTAACTGGTTTCGGATCGTTAAAATTCTTACATCTGTTACAAGTTTTCAAGCCCGATTCACGCCTAAATGGAAAGAGCGGAGTCAGAACGCCGGGAGAAGCCGGGTTAAACACATTCGCTATATGACCAGTGACGGGAGTGCCAGGCATTGCGGATTGCAAGACTTCGCCGAATTGAGGTTTTACGATCAGGGCC
>JBKOUZ010000020.1:0-88298 GCA_046723715.1 Acidobacteriota bacterium
CCGCATGGCCAGTCCAGAGGTCGTATCTAAGTCAGCCACTCGCATCCTGGTGGTCGAAGATGATCCGGCGGTGCAAAAGGCTCTGAGGCGACTTTTTGAGACCGAAGGTTACATGGTCGAAACGCAGCCAGATGGCAAGTCCGCCCTGGACAGCTTCCAAACATCAGCTCCTGCAGCGATCGTGCTCGACCTGCGTTTGCCAAAAATTTCTGGAAGAGATCTGTGCAAGGAAATCAAGGCTGTAGCTCCGGGTCTTCCGATTGTGGTGCTAAGCGCAGCCAGCGACGTTTCCGATAAGGTTCTGCTGCTTGAATTGGGGGCCGACGACTATGTGACCAAGCCCTTCAGCCCGCGCGAACTCTTGGCACGAGTGCGTGCTGCCCTGCGCCATACCTCTCGCACAAATGAAGTGCAGGCCGTTAGTTTCGACGGAATCTCGGCGGATTTCCGAAAAATGGAAATCAAGCTCGACGGCAAACCTGTGGTCTTAACAGCCCAGGAATTCAAGACTTTTCAGTTTCTGGTTCAGAATGCAGACCGTGTCATCAGCCGCGACGAATTGCTGAACGAAGTCTGGGGATACCAGAACTATCCATCCACTCGTACCGTGGACAACCACATCCTGAAGCTTCGTCAAAAGCTGGAGAGGGATCCCTCCAGCCCCATCCACTTCCGCACAGTGCATGGAATGGGGTATAAGTTCGTTCGTTGAATTGTGAGGCGGTTCCAAGCCCTTGCAAAAAACGTTCCCAGGTAATTCGCCGGGAGCTTTCGTGCCGCGCCTGCGGCTGCGCACACGCTTCCTGCTTGCAATGCTGTTGATAACGGCGGGACTGACGGTGACCAGTCTTCTGCTGGTACGACGAACCGTGGAGAAGAACGTCCGGCAGAGTATCTCGATAAACCTGCGAAACTCAGTGGCAGCGTTCCAGGATTTTCGGCACGAACGCGAGAGAATGCTTACCAGCGATGTCTCCCTGCTCGCTTATCTGCCAATCACTCGAGCGATCATGGCGAACTCGCATCCTGCGACTATCCAGGACGCGTCACAGGCTGTGTTTGAGATCGCGAACAATGATCTCTTCGTACTGATCGATCGAAACGGCAAGGTGGTCGCGCTGCACACGAAAACCCCTGGCTTCAGCCGTGACGCTGCAGAGAAATATTTCCGGCAGTCGCTGGACGAAAACCGCGAAGCATCCAGCCATTGGTGGCTGGGAGAGCATCACCTTTATCAGACGTTTATTGAGCCCGTTTATCTGGGATCGCAAAGCGACGGAACTCTGCTCGGATTTCTGGTGATTGGCTACGAGATCAACGATCGGCTCGCGGCAGAAGTCAGCAAAGTAGCCGGCAGCCAAGTGGCGTTTTCCTCCGGCGACGATGTGATCGCAACCACTCTTCCTCGAGACCAGGTCAAAGCCGGCGTCATCCAGTCGGTGATCAACCGATCGGTCGCACTGGATGCTCATGATGTCGAGATCGGAAGAGAACGCTTTTTAGCGACATCCCTGCAATTGTCTGAATCCGGCCCGTCGCCGGTTCGCCTGACAGTCCTGGGCTCGTATGATCAGGCCACAAGATTTCTGGACGATTTGAACCGCTACATCCTTCTACTGGGCCTGGCCGCAATCTTTATTGGCAGCGCGCTCGTGTTCTTCGTGTCGCACACCTTCACCAGGCCGCTGGGCCATCTGGTGGGCGGGGTACGTGCGTTGGCTGCCGGCGATTTTCATCATCCGCTGGATTCGCGCGGCGGCGACGAGGTCGCTGAATTGACCCGCGCCTTCGACCGTATGCGCGCCAGCCTGCTGAAAAGCCAGAAAGACCTGCTTGAGTCCGAACAATTGGCGACCATCGGGCGCATGGCGAGTTCTATTTCGCACGACCTCCGCCACTCACTTGCAGCCATCGTGGCCAACTCTGAATTTCTCGTCGATGGTCACCTTACGCCCGGGCAGCGGGAAGAACTGTATCAAGAGGTCCGGACCGGAGTGAATCTGATGACGGACCTCATCGATTCCCTGCTCGAATTCGCCCGTACTCGCGAATCGCTTACCCTCAACTATGGAAATGTTTCTGAAACGATTCATAGAGCACTGCAGGCAGTTCGCTTGCACCCTCGGCATCATGGACGCTGCATGGACGTACAGTGCGCGCCTGAATTGGCTGGGTGGTTTGACCAGCGCAAGTTGGAACGAGCGTTATACAACCTGCTGCTCAACGCCTGCGAAGCCGCACCTGCGACCGGGGGCATCATTGAAATCACCGCCAGCGAGATCTCCGGCGCTATCACGATCGCGGTAGCGGACAACGGCCCGGGGATTGCGGAATCTATTCGGGACCGCATATTCCATCCCTTCGTCAGCTATGGCAAAGAAAACGGAACTGGACTCGGGTTAGCGGTCGTGCAAAAGATTGTTCAGGATCACAGCGGCGAGATATTGGTAGACCGTGCAGGGACGGGCATGACCGTATTTCGAATTGTTCTGCCCAGCCGGGTTGCTCAAGCATCTGGCGAAAGCGCCGAGTCCGGAATGAGCGAGCTGCCACTTGTGCCTGCTCAGAACGCTGAATCCAACCAGAATTTAATGTCGCATCCGGGCTCTTAGGCGCACTCACGACCTCGCCGTGCGCCCACTCCGGATGTCGCAGGAGGACGGTGTGAAGAGCCTTAGGAGAGCAGTGCTGCGCGGCATACTTGCCGCACTCGCCATCGGCATTCCGCAGAGCCGGGCGCAAAATCCGTCGGCTATATCTGCCAATTCGCCACAGCCGGATTCGGGGGCGGCTGTGCAAGCGCTGCGGGATCAGGTTCGCGAACTTCGTGCCATGGTTGAAGCGATGCGGGCTGACAGCGCGCAATCCCGCGCCGAGATGCAGCAACTTCGCCAGGACTTGCAGGCGACCCGCCTTCTGCTCGAGCGACCCGTTGACGGCAGCGTACCGGCCACTGTGGCTTCTGTGCCCGGGCCAGCACAATTCGTGCCTTCGGCCACGGCTGTAACCCAAATGCCGCAATCCAACTCCATGGAGGAGAGGCTCCAGAAAGTCGAAGACACTGCTGCTCTGATCGGCTCAAAGATCGACGAGCAATATCAGACGAAGGTTGAGACTGCCTCCAAGTACCGCGCACGGCTGCACGGGATCGTTTTGATGAATGCGTTTCGCAATGTGGGAAACTCAGATAATCTCGACCTCCCGACGTACGCGGAGCCAGTGATACCAGGGTGGCCTCAAGCAAATGTGGGCGCAACCCTGCGTCAATCGCAGATTGGTCTCGAGCTCTTCGGACCGACGGTGGCGGGAGCGAAGACCTCGGCAGACATTCAGTTTGACTTCTCGGGAGGCTTCCCCGCCACCGGCAACGGGGTTAATTTCGGAATGGTCCGACTGCAAACCGGCAGTCTGCATTTTGACTGGGAGCACACGTCGATCATCGCAGGACAGGACTCACTGTTCATCTCTCCACTGACTCCGACTTCTTTCGCATCGCTGGCCCTGCCCGCGTTCGCCGGGGTGGGGAATCTCTGGGCCTGGACGCCGCAAGTTCGTATTGAGCATCGCTTCAATGTTTCTGATCGGCAGATGTTCACTGTCCAGGCGGGAGTTCTCGACAACCTCGACTGGCAGACTCCCTACAGTTCGTTCTATCGTTCGGGGCAGGCCGGCGAATTCTCCGGCCAGCCTGCGTTTGCCTTTCGCACCGCGTGGTCACATCCGGTGCACGATAATCCTTTGACTGTCGGAGTCGCCGGTTACTATGGACGTCAGAACTGGTTTTGGGGACGCAACACCGATTCCTGGGCCGGGATGCTGGACTGGCAAGTGCCGCTGCTCCCCCGCCTCGAGTTGTCCGGAGAGTTTTACCGAGGTCGTGGAATCGGCGGTCTCGGCGGCGCGGTGGCAACGTCTATTGTGTACGGCGGGGATCCGAGAGCGCCGCTTACTTCGGTTCGCGGCCTCGACGATGCTGGCGGCTGGGCTCAATTGAAATTGCAGATCACTCCTAAGCTGGAGTTGAACGGAACGGTGGCCGAGGACAACGCGTATGCTGGAGATGTGCGGGGCTTCGCGATCGATCAGAATAATTTCGGGCCAATCCTCGGGCGCAACCGCGGCGCTCTTGGCAACCTCGTCTTCCGGCCGCGTTCCGATCTCCTCTTATCTGCTGAACTGAAACGCCTGCGTACCTTTCCCGTTTACAGCAGCAGCAGCAAGACCAATCAACTGAACCTGGCAGTGGGGATCCTGTTTTGAGGCTGCGTGTCAATGTGCGTGTTTTCTGTCTGCTGTCGATTGCAGTGGTCACACTAGCTGCGCAAGCACAATCGCCGTTGCGAGCGCACTTCGATTTAACCCGCAATGGTCATCCCGTGAAAGATAGTTCTCAGGTAGTGGTGTGGCTGACTCCCGTCGGGGCTTCTTCGCCGACGCCAAGGCAGGATCCCTCGAAGATTCCGCAACTGGCGCAGAAGAACAAAAAATTTCATCCGCCCCTGGTTGTCATCCCTATCGGCGGCAAGGTGGAATTCCCCAACCGTGATCCCTTTTTTCATAACGTGTTCTCGTTGTTTGAGGGAAAACGTTTTGATCTGGGACTCTATGAAGGTGGCACCACGCGCTTCGTGCAATTCGATAAACCAGGAATATCATTCATCTTCTGCAACATTCATGCGCAGATGAGCGCAGTTGTGATCGCGCTGGCTACACCTTATTACGCCATTTCGGACCCGCGGGGAAGCATCAGCATTCCCGATGTGCCGCCCGGCCGTTACCAGATGCAGGTTTTCCACGCCTCGGTTGCGCCTGAGAATCTGCGTGCGCTCGATCGGCAGATTACAGTCACGACGGGCGAGAGTTCTTTAGGCAGGTTCTCACTGGCGGAAACGGACCTCCTCGCCGGGCATAAAAACAAGTATGGCCGCGACTATGACCGCCCCGAACCCGACAGTCCGGCATACGCGAGACCCTGATTTTGTTCGCCAAGAGAAAGGGCGTGCTTGTGGCACGCCCTTACTCGCCTCTGACCTTCACTTCAGTGACACAACTTGCTTCTAACGTCGAGATCTTTGTCCCGATCGTTAGCGGTGGCCGCCGCCGGAGCGGCCGCCACCTCCTGCATGGCCGCCTCCGCCACCAGAATGTCCACCACCTCCGCCACCTCCGTACGAGCGTGCTCCGCCTCCACCGCCGCTGCCATACGAACGTCCACCGCCGCCAGCTCCGTAAGACGGGGCACGCCCGCCACCATAACTGGGGGAACTGTGCGACCCGCCGTAGCTGGGTGGCGCTGCGCGGTATCCACCGTTTCCGCCATAATTGGGGCGCGAGGGCGCACTGCGCGAGGGCGCACTGTAGGATGGGCTGCGCACGGATGGGCTGCGTACAATCGGCTGACGCATATCCAGCTGCGGACGCGCAGATGAACCTCTCCCGTAGCCGCCAGAATATGGCGCACTGTAAGACTGCCCTCCCGAACTGGGTGCCGTACGGTTCCAATAGTTGCTGCTGCCGCGATTCGAGTAGGGACTGCTGCCCGCCTGACTTCGGGACGGTGGATTAGGCGGACGGTACGCTCCACGATTTTCCGGCGGCGCAGATTGGAATGTGCCGCGTTGTGGTGCGCCCATGCTCGATGCTGCGGGCGGACGATAGCTGTTGTTGTCCGGCCGCGTAAACGGGCGGTACCCATCGCGGTTTTGTGCCGGTGCGGACTGGAACGTACCCCGCTGCGGTGCTCCCATGCTCGATGCTGGAGGCGGACGATAGCTGTTGTTGTTCGGCCGGGTAAACGGACGGTAGCCATCGCGGTTTTGGGCCGGCGCGGACTGGAACGTGCCGCGTTGCGGTGCTGATCCCATGGTCGGACGATTACTGTTGCTCGGCGGCGTGAACGGACGATACCCGCCGCGATTGGCAGCCGGGGCATTCTGCATCGTGCCCCGAGGCGAGGCACCCATCGAAGATGAGTTCGAGCGGTTGTCCGGCTGATTCAACGGACGGTATGCGCCCGACTCGCCGATCCCGCGCGAACCAGGTCGCGCCGCTCCCGCGGGCGTGCCATTGTTCACAGGCGGCCTGAGCGACCGCATGTTGCCACGGTTCGCACTCTGATTGCCGCCCTGATTAGCTCCGACGCGATTTTCAAAGTTGTTCATCTGCCGCGTACCGGGCACCCCAGCGCTGGGACGCACATTGCTGTTGCCGCGAGCCATCAAAGCTGCGCGTCCGCCTGCCGGAACTGCACCCACGCGGCTGCGCTGCATGGTCTGCCGCAGAGCCGATTGCTGCTGCTGGAACGACGCAGGCCGTGCGATTGTGCCCCGCGCCGACCCGTAGAAGCGTTGCGAGCCGCTATTGCGAATGGTCGATGCGGGCGCAGCACGCCCGCTAGCCGAGAGACTCGCGCGCGTTGGAACTATTGGTAAGTTGCCCGCCATCATGCGTGCGCCTCTCAACTGCTCAGGGGAAGCCGCCATGGCGCGAACTCTTCCAGCTCCAAAGTGACTGGCATTGACAGCCGACATCGCGTTGCCGATGCGTCCGTTGCGGAAGTTCGCCACGTTTGAATAGCGCATTCCGCCATGCAACGGCGCGATGCCACCGTAATTGTGGATATTCGTGATGTTGACATTCGTGACATTGACCACGCCGAATCGTCCGCTGTACCCACCCCACCACGGGTGGTACCAGTCACACGGGCCGAGCGGAAGCCAGCCGAAGCCACCCCATCCGCCAAAGCCGACATTGAAGCCGAAGCCTCCACCCCAACCCCAGAAGGAGACATATGCGGGCGCCCAAAAGGGGTTGTAACCAGCCCAAACGGGTCCCGGCCACCACGCCCACGACGCACCATAGGGGAACCACCGGCCGTAGTGATACGGCGCCCAACCCCAAGGCTCATAACCTACCCAGGTCCAGCCGTAGGTAGGTTCCCAAACCCAGTTGCCGTCGCGATACGGAACCCAGCCATCGGGCTCGTTGGGAACCCACACGTCGCCATAGTCCGGCACGCGTTCCCAGCGGCCGTAGGCATCCAGGTCATGAGTTCCGGTGTAATAACGATTCGTGTGATGCCAAGAGTTCGCGCTCTGAATCAGGTGGTCGCGGTCATTGTTCCATTGATCCCAATCATCACGATCCGGCGCGGATGCGATTTTGTACTGCGCCTCGTTGGCGTCGCCCCGAATGATTGCCATATCGCCTGCGTTAACTTCGGTGCTGCCCTGCGGCGTCGCGATCTGTGCCTCGCCCTTACGCACGATCACGACGGTGTCACCGTCCGGGCGGACTTCGATCCGGAACACTCCATCGTGATGCGATGGATGCACAGATACGTTGGGAGTATCGATCTCCGGCTCCGCTGCACTGTCTTTAGAAACGCTGTAATTCAGAATGCCTTGGCTCAGCTGGATCTGGATGTTTTTGCGGGTGAGATTCGCCACATTCACCGTCGAGTTCGGACCGAGGCGAAGGGTGTTGGCATAATCGAGTTGCAATTCGCTCCGGCCACCGTCGCCGGTTGAGACTTTATCGCCCGTCATCACGGGCTGATTCAACGTGGCTGCTGACCAGTCTCCGGAATCCCCACGCTGTGTCGAAATGTCGCCGTGAATCAGACTGATGCGGGCCACGCCCTGATCCGTGCGGGCCGGGGCTTCGCCAGTCGGTCCGCCAGGTTGAGCTTCGGTTGGTTCGGCATCAGAGTCAGACCACTCAATATCTGCTTGTGCATCGGGTCCGGAATCGGATGGCGCAGCCTGACCCACTTCCATCGGTGCATCGGGCTGCTCCGATGGGCCTGGTCCTTCATCCGTGGTTTGCGCGAATGCACCCAAAGACATCGCGCCGCATAATGCCAGCACCAGGATAGCGACTTTTTCTACCCATCTGTTTTTCATGGTCCCACCTCTCGTACCGACACCGCCATCATGAATGCGCATAAATTCTCTGCATGGTTATTGGCAAGTGCCGTGCCAAACAAGGCGAGATTTGCATCCCGTAAAGGTTTATTACTCAAGGATTTACAGGTTGCGCCAACGGCTATCCGCGTGCGCAACCCAGAGGAAGTGGCCGACCTCAACCAAACTGGTGGTTTTCGGCCATAGGCGGGGCGGGACGAGCCTCAGCGTACCTTCATGAGTTGGGCGTACATGCGATGAAACGCATGTACTCCTCTTTCCTGCGTGACGCTGAACCGGCCGCGAGAGTAGCTTCGCGAATGCAAATTTCTCTGTACGGCCTCGCAGATGGCTACATCCTCAATCTGGATCTGATCGCTGAATTCAACTGACGCTTTTGCGGCGGCGGACGTGTGGTCCTTCTCGGGCAAGTACCACTCGAAGATGGCAAAGGATCGTTCGGCCGACAATGGGAGAACGATATTCAGCGAGACGTTGTCCGGATAACAGTTGAGCATCCAGTTGGGGAATATCCAGAAATAATCCGTGGTGAGATCCTCGCGCGCCTCCTGGTAGCGACGCGGCGTTGGATCGCCCGGTTGCGCCCCGCGAATCGGGCTGAATTGCCGTACGTGCCTGGTATAGGGTTCCACGACGTAGGCGTTGTAGTCGAGTTCGCGATTCAGGCCGGGATGTACGCTCGGCAGGTGATATCCCTCGAGATAATTGTCCACATAGGTTTTCCAGTTGCACTTCATGTCGTACGTGCGGCGCTCGAATAGTTTCATGCCGTCAAATGGGAATTTCTCTACTTGCTGCGGCAGTTCTGCCAGGCTCGCGCGAAGAGGCAAGGCTTGCGGATCGAAATTCGCGAACACGAAATTGAACCACTCTTCTGTTCGCACCGGCACGAGCGAGAAATCATCGGCTTGAAAGGCTTCGATTCCCTCGATCTCAGTCGCATTAATGAGCGAGCCGTCAAGGCCATAGGTCCACCCGTGATAGCCGCAGCGAAAAAGCTTCCGTGACCCGCAGCCCTCGGCGGGAGGACCGGCACGGTGGCGACACACGTTGAAGAACCCGCGTAGTCTTCCGTCTGCTCCGCGCACGAACAGCAACGGTTCTCCCAATAATTGCGTGGTGAAGTAGTCACCCGGTTTTTCGACCTGGCTGGCATGGCCTACGACCTGCCACGTTCGGGCGAAAATCTTTTCTTTCTCCGCCGTAAAAGTCGTGGGGTCCGTATAGAGATGGGCTGGAAGAGTCCAGGCGCGAGCGATGTCGGACTCAACGTGAAGAGAATCGGACGAAAAGGCCATGACGGTCCTCAAAGTGCGACGCGACATTCTACGGCAGACTCGCTGCAGCGCGAAGGATTCGGGCCTGCCGAACTCCCACAGCTTTGCCTGTTTCAGCTAATAAGAAACAGCCACGGCCAATCATGCGAAGCACCATTGACAAGAATTGTCAGCCGACACCGCCGTATTTTGCGAATCTGCCGCAATCTGGTGATGATGTGATCGCCTTGGAAGGGCATGCTTGAGTTATGCCGGTCTCAAAACAAAGCACTTCTCAAAACCCACTCACGAAACCAAAGTAACTAGCGGCTTTGGACGGGCAAGTGCAATATCGAATGACGAACTGGGCCTCCGTGGACCAGAAGAGTTTAAGACAGAAAACGAGGGGAAAATAGAGATGCGGAAGCAAAAGGGTTTCTCACTTATCGAGCTGCTGATCGTCGTGGCGATCATCCTGATCATCGCAGCGATCGCGATTCCGAACTTGCTGCGCGCCCGCATGGCGGCCAATGAGTCGTCTGCTGTTGCCAGCGTCCGTACCGTTACAACTGGTGAAGTTACATATCAAACCGCGTACCCGACGGTGGGCTATGCTCCGGCTCTGGTAAACCTGGGTGGCGCGCTCGGTGCAGCTTGCGTTCCTAGCTCAACCACCAGCTGCTTGATTGACGCTGTGTTGGCCAACAATGGCAACCCGGCTAACAGCGGCAAGAGCGGATATTCTTTCACCACTGGTGCTGGCACGGTTACGGCTGGCGTGAACACTGGTTACACCGTTCTCGCGGTTCCGTTGACCATCAACCAGACTGGCATTCGCGCTTTCTGCGCTGAGGAAGACGCCGTCGTTCGCGTCGACCCGGCGGGCGTTTGCTCGGCCACCGAGGCGGGCATCCTGGCGTTCAACCCGCTCAACCAGTAAGCACGTTTTGGCGAAGTACCTGGGGGAGGGTACAAGCCAAAGAGCAGCGAACTCACGTTCGCTGCTCTTTGTTTTTTTTTCAGAGATTCTTGTTTTTTCAGCAAATTTTCCCGCAAGTAGGTGCCAGGCCGGCGATCTTTCTTCAACAGCACCGTGTGCAGGTTTTCCTGCTTCCTTTTGGTCCGACAAGATTCTCATTTAGGTCAGAATTGTCGGTAACCCAGCACGGAAACGTTTAGAATTGGAAAGGCGTTGTAATCTCGGCTGCAAACAAAGGCTTTGCGGGCATCCTCCATCCCCGAGTTTGGCAGACGTAATGCAACACACAAGCAAAGGCTTCACGCGTCATGAGACGAAATTTAGGATTTTGAAGTCCTTGGGGAGATTAAGAGATGCGGAAACAAAAAGGCTTTTCACTCATCGAGTTGCTGATCGTAGTCGCGATCATCCTGATCATCGCCGCTATTGCGATTCCAAACCTGCTGCGCGCCCGTATGGCCGCGAACGAGTCCTCGGCTGTGGCTTCGGTCCGTACTGTCACCACGGGCGAAATCACCTATCAGACGGCGTATCCCACTGTGGGATATGCTCCCGCACTGGTCAATCTGGGCGGCGCTTTGGGCGCGGCCTGTGTGCCCAGCTCGACCACCGCCTGCGTGATTGACTCGGTGCTGTCAAACAACGGCAACCCGGCTGGCAGCGGTAAGAGCGGATATTCCTTCACCACGGGGGCAGGCACGCTTTCGGCTGGCGTGGCCGTCGGATATACCATTCTCGCCAAGCCCCTGACCGTTAATCAAACTGGTATCCGGGCGTTCTGCGCCGAGGAAGATGCTGTAGTTCGTGTCGATCCAGCGGGCGTTTGCTCTGCCACCGAAGCGGGCATCCTGACCTTCAACCCGCTTAACCAGTAGCTTGAGCTTTGCCGAGTAGTTCTCGCGCTGAACCCAGAGCAGCGAACATCAGGTTCGCTGCTCCTCGTCGCTGTGGCGCACGCCTGGCTTAATTCGCCATCACTCCAAGTCCTGGCTGACAAAAATTGTCAGTTGGAATCACATTCTGAAGCAATTCGAGTTTCTAAGTTATTTCCAGTGAAGTCCATGGAAGCTCCGCGGTTGAGAACAAACAAGTTCCAGTGTCCGAGGCGCACCTGCGTGTTTGGAGGCCCACCTGCATGGTTATCTTCAGCTCGGGTCATTCGAACAAATATCTAAAACGAGTTCTTGGGGAGAATAAAAGAAATGCGGAAACAAAAAGGTTTTTCACTCATTGAGCTGCTGATCGTAGTTGCGATCATCCTGATCATCGCAGCCATCGCTATTCCGAACCTTCTACGCGCCCGTATGGCGGCTAACGAAGCTTCGGCGGTCGCATCGGTTCGTACCGTCACAACCGGTGAAGTCACATACCAAACTGCCTATCCGACGGTGGGCTATGCTCCGGCTCTGGTGAACCTCGGTGGCGCGCTCGGTGCAGCCTGCGTTCCTAGCTCAACCACCAGCTGCTTGATTGACGCTGTGTTGGCCAACAATGGCAACCCGGCTAACAGCGGCAAGAGCGGATATTCTTTCACCACTGGTGCTGGCACGGTCTCGGCTGGCGTCGCTGTGGGATATACGATTCTTGCCAGGCCACTCACTGTTAACCAGACTGGTATAAGGGCCTTCTGCGCCGAGGAAGACGCAGTGGTTCGAGTCGATCCGGCTGGCGTTTGCTCGGCCACTGAGGCGGGCATCCTGACGTTCAACCCGCTCAATCAGTAATTTGAATTTTGGCGAAGTACCTGGGGAGGGTACAAGCCGGGAGCAGCGAACTTCACGTTCGCTGCTCCTTTGTTGTTTGACAACGGATCTAGCAGGCGATTTCCCTGGTAGACGCGACTGTATCGGTTCGGGAGTTACCAGGGATTTTGTCGGGACTGAGCAGATTGGCAACGAAACTGCAAGTTGTTAAGCGTTCTCCCCACAATTTGCTCGCCTTTGTAAGGGGGTTTTAAATGCGCTCCAGCAGAGGGTTCTCATTAATCGAATTGCTGATTGTGGTCGCAATCATCCTGGTCATTGCGGCAATCGCAATTCCGAATATGTTGCAGGCGAAGTTGGCGGCGAACGAGGCCTCAGCGGCAGGATCTCTGAGTGCCATCAAGAGCGCCGAGGTCACCTATTACACTGCATATCCCACGGTGGGATATTCTGCTGACATTGCATCTCTTGGCGGCCCAGTGCCCTGCGCGCCCGCGTCGACCAGCGCTTGTTTGATCGACAGCTATCTTTCTTCATCGATACCGGGCAGCCCAGGGAAGAGCGGCTACGTGTACCTGGTAACTGGGATCATGACGGGAGGCGCTACGATTAACACGGCTTTCGTAGCCGCCGCCGCCCCTATGACCGTGAATTCCACCGGCAATCACGACTACTGCACCACCAATGATGGCATTTTGCGTTCGAAGATGGCCTCGCCGGGCGATGTTCCGGTCACCACTTTGGCTAGTTGTGTGGCGTTCCCAGTCGCTCAGTAGAGCGCTAACGTGAGGCGTGAGACCCTGTCGCTTTTGGTCGGGGTCTCACTTTCGTTCTTGTCTACTTACGGGGAGTGACTCTCGTAACCGTGCGCGGGCTGTAGCACGCGTTCTCTGTGCTTATAATTTATTCGAGTAGCCTGCTTGGCGCTCCGGATCATGGCTGCGATCGAAATCCTTGGCTTAGAAAAAACCTACATGGTGGGCTTCTGGAAGAAGCGCCCCAAACGTGCTCTGCAGCCGCTCCATCTCACGGTTGAGGATGGCGAGATCTTCGGCTTTCTCGGACCCAACGGGGCCGGAAAGACGACCACGCTCAAGATGCTCATGGGGCTTGTTTTCCCTACCAGCGGCACGGCTCGCATCCTGGGTCACGACTGGACCGATCCCCAGGTCAAAGCTCAAATCGGATTCCTTCCTGAGCAGCCCTATTTTTACGACTATCTCACCGCGCACGAACTACTGGACTACTACGGGCAACTTTCAGGTGTTGCCGCCAAAGATCGCAAGCGCCGCATCGAAGAAGTGCTGGCGCTGGTAGGCCTGACGGATGTGAAAGGTATACAGCTGCGAAAATTCTCCAAGGGGATGCTGCAGCGGGCCGGAATCGCGCAAGCCATCCTGCACAACCCCAAGCTGGTCTTTTTCGATGAGCCTATGTCAGGCCTCGATCCACTGGGACGACGTGAAGTTCGGGACTTGATGGAACAGTTGAAGCATGAGGGTAAGACGGTTTTCTTTTCCACTCACATCCTGTCGGATGCGGAAGCGCTCTGCGATCGGGTGGCCATTATCCACAAAGGAGAATTGCGCGGCGTCGGCGCTGTCGAAGATCTGACTTCCAGCGTGCAGGGCAAGGTGGAGGTTATCTGGCAAGGAACACAGGTGCCTGCCTCGATGAAGTCTCTGGGGGCAGAATGCCACGTTACTGGGGATCGGGTTCGGGCGGTCATCGCCGATACCCAGCAGGATGCCGCCATTGACGCTCTTCGGCGCGAGCACCTTCGCCTGATCGCGATTATTCCTTTGCGTACGTCGCTGGAGGCGTACTTTGTGGAAAAACTGCAACATTCTCGAACCACGGCGGGGACTACGGCATGAACGCCCGCATCATCCATATCGCGTCGAATACCTTTCGCGAAGCCGTTCGCGATCGTGTGCTCTACAACCTGATCGCGTTTGCGCTGCTGCTCTCGGGCGCGGCCATCTTCATCAGCCAGATTTCGATTGAAGTCGAGCGTTTGGTGGTGGTCAATCTTGGCCTGACGGCTGTGTCGTTGTTTGGTGTAGTGATTGCGATCTTCATCGGAATCGGACTGGTCTCAAAAGAGATCGAGAAACGGACGCTGTACACGGTTCTTTCCCGTCCTGTCCGACGCTGGGAGTTTATTGTAGGAAAATTCTTTGGCCTTGCTGGAACGCTGGTAGTGAACACAGCCTTCATGGCCATCGGGGTCTTTGGTGCTCTGCTCTATGTAGCCCACAAGTTCTCTTCTCCGGATGCGTTTATCTTTGTGGCTTTGTACTTCATCATTCTGGAATTTCTGATTCTTTGTTCGCTGGCTCTCTTGTTCTCGTCATTCTCGTCTCCGCTGCTTTCGGCTGTATTCACCTTCTCCCTGTTTGTCATAGGCAGCTTTGCCGATGACTTGCGCGGATTTGCCGCGATGACGCACGGCATCACGCGCGCGATTGCGACTGCGGCTGCCTACCTTGTGCCGAACTTTTCCACGCTGAACGTGATCAGCGCGGTGGCACATCAACAACCTGTTGGCGGACAACTCATCCTGCAGAATAGTTTTTATGCGCTCTTTTACACTGCCATGGCGCTGAGCGGCGCCGTTCTGATCTTTGAGCGCAGGAACCTGAAATGATTCGTCGGCTTCCAACCCGGAGGCGCCTCCAGTGAGGTCCCGGCGTCGTACCAGCACGTTCGCTGCCGCAACTCTGCTCATCTCCATGGCTGCCAGCATTCTGCTGCTGCATCGGGTGGACGAGATCCGGCCGCGCGCGAACATCGAAGACGTTCTCTACATCAGTTCGCCCAAAATGGTGAAGCGAGCCAGCCTCGGCTTTGATGGCCTGATGGCCTGCATCTACTGGACCCGCACGGTGCAATACTTCGGTCACCGGCATTTCTTGCGTTCCCGCTCCTACAACGAACTCGCGCCTCTGCTTGAGATCACGACGGCTCTCGATCCTCGCATGATTCCGGCATACCAGTTTGGAGCGAGTTTCCTGGCTCCTGCGCCGCCCAACGGGGCCGGTGAACCGGTGCGCGCCATTGAACTGCTGAAATACGGAATTCAGCACAATCCTGACAACTGGCACCTTTACTACGATATGGGGTTCGTGTACTACACCGAACTCAAGGATTACAAACGCGCCGCACAAGTTTTCGAGCAGGGCTCCAGGGTTCCTGATGCCCATCCTTTCCTGAAGTTGCTTGCGGCGCAGATGGCGGAGCATGCCAGCGACTACGAAACCGCACGGATGCTTTGGACGGCTACTTATGAGTCCAGCAAAGAGTCCAACATTCGCCAGAACGCGATCGAACACCTGCGCTCCATCCGCGTGGATGAGGAAGTGACTCGATTGCAGGAAGCCGTGACTCGCTTCGAGCAGCGCAATGGACGCATTCCTGCGACCCTATGGGAACTTGCCGCCGCAGAGCACCTGCGGGGCATACCAGTGGACCCAGATGGCAACCCTTACGTCCTCACCTTTGAGGGTCAGGTCCAGGTCGCGAAGCCCGAAGATTTTCCGTTCATCACCAAGGGAATCCCCCCGGACTACAAACCTTCGGGTCCACCTAAGTTCCACGGGAACTCCTAACCGCGCCCCGAAAATTGATCCTGACGCGGTTCGGGACGATACGCGCGGGTCGGATTCCGCCTCAAATACACTGATATGGTGGGAACGAACTCGACCCTTTCGAAGCCTCCTGGCGTAATGAGCGCCAGCAAGCAGTACTGGCATGACTTGTGCACGCGTGACGGTCCGCTGGCCGCCACCACCGGTTTACTTAAGGCTTTCTGGAGCTTTGTACGCAACTCCACACCGGAGCGACAGCGCCGGATGTACGGCGATTTCGATTTCGACTGGGAGCACCGCGTCAACACTATGAGTGGCGGGGTTGGATGGCGCGAGCGACTGCTCGGCGCTTTGTATTCGCTCTATCAACCAACCGAACCCGCGGTGTTTCACGAGATGCTGGATACCCTCCAGAACCTGGCGAAGTTGGACTACGCGGAATTCATTTTTGTGGATCTCGGCTCCGGCAAGGGCCGCACCCTCATGATGGCCTCTGATTATCCTTTTCAGCGCATTATCGGAGTCGAACTGCTTCCCGCACTCAATCAGGTCGCCAGGGAAAACATCGCGCTGTATAAGGGCGAGTCGCAGAAATGTTTTAATGTCGAGTCCATTTGCGCGGACGCGACGATTTTTCCTCTACCCGCCGCGCCCCTGGTTCTGTACTTGTTCAACCCGTTCCCGGAAGTGCCCCTGCGCCGGGTACTCGCCAACATTGCCGGTTGCTTGAATCGAAACGGGAACGCGGCATATGTGCTCTATCACAATCCCGAACAGGAGCATGTGCTCGCCGAACATCCTGGCTTCACCAAGATCGCCCAAGGGCACCAGTTTTCCATTTATCGCTCCGCCAACTGAGCCGCAGACCCGACTGTACTGTTAGAAGGCAAAACCAACGCCGCCCGAGATTACATTGGTGCGCCAGTTATAGAGATCGTTGGGATTGAACGGGTCGGCGAGAAATTTGAAGTAGCGGCTCTCATAGTAGGCCTTGGCGTAATAGTTGCCAAAGAGATAACCGACACTCCCCCGGACGAAATAACCATGATCGAAGTGCGGGTTTGGCAATGGGGCGAGTGAGCCATTCGAACGAAAACGCGGAGTGAACTCGGGAGCACCTTGCGCTTCGATGAAAAGGCGTCTTGCCGGTCCGAATTTGTATCGCAGGACTAAGGGGATTTCCAGCAGTTCTATTTTGTCCCGTACGAATACCTGGTTATCGACGGTCGAGGGAGGGGTGTAGATTTTGCGAATTTGCGCATGCAGTTCGATGGTCAGATTGCGATACTGAAACGCCGGACCACCAAAGACTGCAAGTTCCTTGGCGTGATGCTGGGTATCACTGGGCAGACGGATCTCGCCTCCGGCCACGATGCTGGCTCCGCTATCTTTCTTGCTCGGCTTCAGTACAGCGATCTCGCCATCGATTCCAACCACGAGTCCGCTGACCGACGGCAGCGCACCAAACTTGTCCGAGCTCTGGCCAACATCGATCCCGAATGTCCCTCGCTGACAATAGGCAGGGACCGCAGCCAATACCATCAAACACACCAGCACCCCATGCGTCTTGCCTCGCATCATCCCTGAAGTTCCTCCACTCTGGGAAAAGACTCGCCCCGCAGCACAATGAGCGGCTTGCTATTCAAGAATCTTAATTGTAGTTGTGTGATGCCGAAGATGGGGAATCGTTTTGTGTATCCAGGACGGAGTTTGATTACTCCATGCGAGAGAACGCAGGATTCACTGGCTGGGGAAAGGAGGGAGCACTGAAGCTACCCTGCCGCCCTTACGCTAGGTTCCTTGCTTTTCCAGAACCACTTCGGCTTTCCTAGCTGCCTGCTTCACTTTGCGGTACTCGCGTGCAATGTCACCCAAGGGCCGCGCTGGTTCGGAAACCGGGCCAAACTCCCACAGCGGGCGCTCACCCTGCGCTAGTGTATACGTGCTGGGTCCGCCTCCAACAAGGGGATGCTCAGTTGCGAGCGGCATGGTGTCAGCGTGCATCGGATGGTCCGACATGTGAAGAACCTGTGGCTGACTCGGGAGCAACGCCGCCGTCTGGGCGGACGCTGCGGCGGTACACAGAAGGATCAGTATGAATAATGTAGTCTTCATGAGCATCTCAAGGTCAGGCTTAAGAGTGCAAGCTCAATGCCAAGCTAACATCCAGGAATTGCTGCTATTTATGGGCGACAGCTAAAGCAGAATGCAATACTTTTCACAGGCATTGGGAAGATGGCACCCCAGCACACTCAGTGCTGCCTCGAGGCTGTTTACGCCAGTTAGTCCCAAGGTGTATGTTTCGATTCAACTATTTCTCGCTATGTCAAAAAAAACACTGAGCACGATCTTCTCGCCGAAACTCATAGCTCTTTGCATATCCCTGCTGTGCGGCTTGGTTGCGAGAGCTGACGGGCAAACTGACTGCGCTGTCGGCAGCGATACCCTGGATACTGCTCAGCCGAGAGGCATGTCGAGCCAGGAATTGCTTCAAAAAGTGATTGGCAACGAGGACAAGGTCCAGTCGGCTCGATCGCAATACACCTTCACTCAAGACGTCCTTGTGCAAACGCTGGATGGCAAGGCGGTCGATGGACAGTTTCACCAGATCACGAAGATTTCGCATGACGATAAGGGAAAACGAGTCGAAAATGTCAGCTTTGCCGAGCAATCTACGTTGCGTGGAATTCAGGTATCCGACGCGGATCTGGACGACATCCGCAACTTCATGCCATGGATTATGACTTCGGAACAGGCGCCGCACTACAACGTGACGTACTCAGGCCGGCAGCACGTAGACGATTTGGACACCTACGTGTTTCAGGTGGAGCCCAAAAACTTTGACAAGGACAGACGCTACTTCCAGGGACGCATTTGGGTGGATGATCGCGACCTGGAAATCGTCAAATTGTGCGGCAAAAGCGTGCCGGACGTAATTGCAAAAAAGAAGAAAAAGAATCAGCCCATGGAGGTCCGTCCAACCTTCGTCAGCTATCGTCAACTGGTGGACGGAAACTGGTTCCCGGCGTACGCGCACGTAGACGACACCCTGAACTTCGGCGTGCAATCGGTGCATGTACGCGAAATCGTGAAGTTCACCGGGTACAAGCGCACCGGGGCTACTACCGCTGCTTCCAAGCCTTGAGCGCATTTCGGGGGAAATCAAAACGAGACTTGAACCTCGTCCTCGGGTATGCTGTACTTCCGCTATGGCAGATGAGAACAAAGGCAGCAGCAGTAAAAATATTATTCTGTGGATCATCACTGTCGCTTTAGTTGCGCTGTCAATCTTTTTGTACAAGCGATAGAGGTTTCTGATTTTTTTCCGTTCCTCAATTCTTGGGATCCGGCGGATTTCCCGTAATCGTCCGGACGCCGCTCACCATCCGTGTCTCTGCCTATATTTTCACTATCCCGTCGAGTAAGATACTTCCGCGCTCCAGTTGTTCCAGCACCGCCTGTCGCAAGGAAATGAATCGCGAGTATCACAAGGCCTACAGCCAGGAGTTGCATCGTGATATGGAGGCCCTTGTCTTCGGCCATGCTGGTATGCCCCTGCTTGTCTTTCCCACGTCCATGGGAAAGTTTTTCGAGTACGAAGATCGCGGCGTGATCGGAGTACTCGCAGCCAAGATCGAACGCGGCGAATTGCAGGTTTTCTGTCCCGATGCGGTCGATACTGAGAGCTGGTACAACAAGGCGGCCCATCCTCGACATCGCGTGCTGCGGCACCTGCAGTACGAGCGCTACATTTTGCACGAGTTCCTGCCGTTTCTGCACTGGAAGAACCCCGCGCCGCAGCTAGCGGTGACCGGGTGCAGTTTTGGCGGATATCACGCCATAAACTTTGCCCTGAAACATCCAGACCTGGTCACCCATTCCGTGAGCATGAGCGGCGCATTCGATATTCATCAGTTTCTCGACGGCTATTACGACGACGATTGCTATTTCAATAATCCACCGGACTTTGTACCCAACTTGAGTGATGACTGGTTCCTGAGCCGCTATCGCCAAATGAAGATTGTTTTGGGATCGGCCAACTGGGACATCTGTCTGGACCAGAATGTCAAGCTTTCGGCGATATTAAACAACAAGTCCATCCCCCACTGGTTGGACATTTGGAATGACAATTCCAAGCATGACTGGCCGCTGTGGTTGAGGATGGCAGAAAAATATTTCTAGACAGATGGTAGAGACGTAGCTTTTACGTCTCTCGGTCTGGTTGACACGGCTCGTGGACAGAGAGACGTTGCAGAGCAACATTTCAAGGGAGTGAGCGATGAAAAAGATTGGTCTGTTGTTCGGGATGGAGAACACCTTTCCTCCAGCGGTCGTTGAGAAGATCAACTACATGAGGGTCCCCGATGTAACCGCTGAATTCGTGCAGATTGGAGGGATTCGGATGGACGAGCCAAAGAAATACGACGTTATCATCGACCGCATCTCGCAGGACATTCAGTTCTATCGCGCTTATCTGAAGAATGCCGCTATGCAGGGAACGATAGTCGTGAACAATCCCTTCTGGTGGACGGCAGACGACAAGTTCTTCAATTACGCGCTCGCCCACAAGTTGGGAGTGGCCATTCCGCCGACAGTCATTCTGCCGCACAACAAGCATCCCGAGGGCACGACCGACCGCTCGATGCGGAACTTGATTTACCCACTGAACTGGCAGGAGATTTTCGACTACGTTACCTTCCCTGCATTTTTAAAGCCCTATTCCGGCGGCGGCTGGAAGCATGTTTACAAGGTCCACTCTCCCGAGGAATTTTTTCAGCACTACAACCAAACAGGCGACTTGTGCATGACGTTGCAGTACGGGGTTGAGTTCGATGAGTACTATCGCTGCTACGTCGTCGGGCAGGAAAAGGTCCATATCATGAAGTACGATCCCAAAGCGCCGCATCATGAACGCTACGTAAAAGGTAATCCGCCGCCATCCTCCCCGGAATTGCGCGACCGCATGGAGAAAGATGCTCTCACCTTGTGCCGGGTGCTGGGTTACGACCTGAACACGGTAGAATTCGCGGTGGAAAAAGGCGTGCCCTATGCGATCGACTTCCTGAACCCCGCTCCTGACGCCGAGATTACGTCCGTGGGCCAGGCGAATTTCGATTGGATCGTTAACGCCGTGGCTGAGATGGCAATTAAGATGGCTACGAGCGGGCAGAATGCAACCAAAGAACTGCGTTGGGCGAGTTTTCTGGCTGGCAATACAGCCGAAACAAGACCGGGCTCGCACCAGAAGCGGAAGTCTGCCATACCGACAGCCATGAACCTCCGCATCTCTGACTGAATTATTCCTAAGCTGAAGGAGCACGAACCTGCATGCGTGGCGGCAAAGTTCCAAAGACGGTCGACGAATACTTGGCCGAAGTTCCCGAACCCGCCCGCAGCACCCTCACGCATGTTCGCAAGGTGATCCGCTCGGTCGTTCCCAAGGAAGCCACCGAAGTAATCAGCTACCGCATTCCCATGTTCAAGTACAACGGAATGCTGATTGGCTATGCCGCCTTTGCCAGGCACTGCAGCCTGTTCCCTACTGGTTCCGGCGTGATCGAGAAATTCAAGAAAGAACTCGCCGGCTATCGCACTTCCAGAGGAACCATCCAGTTCCCTTCCGACAAAGGCTTTCCGGACGCCTTGCTCAAGAAGATCGTAAAAGCACGGGTGAAGGAAAATGAAGAGTGGGACTGAACCGGCAGGCTCCGGATTCGCTCCGCAAGATTGCTATACTGGTTGCCACGCCGGCGGGGGTCGCCGGCCATACCTCCCGTTCGACGGCACGCAGGGTCGAAATGTCAGGTTCGTGAGTCGCTGGAATCGTCAGCGTTTGGTGCTTCGATGTTGCCGACCTTCACCATAGGAATCGAAGAAGAGTATCAGACAGTAGATCCGGTGACTCGCGATCTGCGGTCGCACATTCACGCCGAAATCCTGGAGAAGGGCAAAATGCTCCTGCAGGAGCGGGTGAAGGCTGAACTGCATCAGTCAGTCGTGGAGGTCGGCACCAACGTTTGCAGAAACATCAAGGAGGCAAAGGTTGAGGTAAAGAAATTGCGGCGCGACATGGTGCGTCTTTCGAAAGAGAACGGACTTCGCCTGGCGTCCGCCGCAACACATCCATTCGGAGATTGGCGCGCCCAGGAAATCCATCCCGACGAGCGCTACAAGAACATTGTCGAGGACATGCAACTAGTCGCTCGTGCGAATCTGATCTTCGGCCTGCACGTTCACATTGGCATCGAGGATCGCGAGATCGCGATCCACATGATGAATCATGCCCGCTATTTCCTGCCGCACATCCTTGCGCTGTCAACCAATTCACCTTTCTGGCTGGGCATGAACACCGGGCTGAAGTCTTACCGCTGCAAGGTTTTCGACAAGTTCCCCCGTACTAACATTCCGGATTATTTTCCCAGCTGGGGCGAGTACGAGAACTTCATCAAGCTGCTGATCAAGACCAATTCCATCGACAACGCGAAGAAGATCTGGTGGGACATCCGCCCGCATCCGTTCTTCAATACGCTCGAGTTTCGCGTGTGCGACATCCCAATGCGTGCCGATGAGACGCTCGCCTTGGCCGCATTGATTCAGGCTACCGTGGCGAAGCTGTATAAGCTCTACACAGCGAATCAAGGATTCCGCCTGTATCGCCGAGCCTTGATCATGGAGAACAAATGGCGCGCCGCGCGTTACGGGCTCGACGGCAAGCTGATCGATTTCGGCAAGCAGAAAGAAGTTCCAGCGCGCGATCTGGTACGCGAATATCTCGAGTTTGTCGACGATGTCGTGGACGAACTGGATTCGCGCGAAGAATTGGAATACATCCACAACATCGTGGATAAGGGCAGCGGCGCCGACCGCCAATTGCGCGTGTTTCAGGAAACCGGCGATTTGAAAAAAGTAGTCGATTACATCATTGAGGAGACCGAAGCGGGGCTGGCAGAAACCAAAGAGCCCGCCGCCGTTAGACAAACCGTTTGATGAGCACTTCCGTACGTTCCACTCACACAAAACTAAGCCAGGTTCCCTTCGACCCTGAATTCACACCTGGTGCACATAACGCCGTCAACGTTTGCCTGAGAATTCAGCCGCAGGAGCGGGTCTGCGTCATCACTGACGAAGCTACGAGCGAGATCGCGGCTGCCATGGTTGCGGAATTGGAGAAGCTGGGCGCGCCCTATCACGCATGGATTATCGAAGAGTTAGCTGCACGGCCCCTGGTCGATATGCCGCGCGAGATTCTCGACGACTTGGACCAAAGCCGGGTTTCGATTTTTGCGGTGCAGGCTCAAACCAACGAACTGCGTTCGCGCATTCAGATGACGGACGTGGTGAACCGCCGCAAGATTCGTCACGCGCACATGGTCAACATAAACCGGCAGATCATGATGGAAGGCATGCGTGCCGATTTCCAGCGGGTAGATCGCCTGAGCCAAAAAGTCATTGGGATGGTTCGCAAAGCCTCTAAGATTCGAGCCAAAACTGCGGCCGGCACGGACCTGACCGCCGATCTGAATTCCAATTACAAGTGGCTCAAGACCAGCGGGATTATCTCTCCTGAAAAATGGGGGAACCTCCCAGGTGGCGAGATCTTCACCACTCCCGGCGAGGTAAACGGAACTTTCGTGATTGACGGCGTGGTAGGTGACTATCTTTGCGCAAAATTCGGCGATCTGGCGCACAATCCCCTCATTATTCGCATGAAGGAAAACCGCCTGACCGAGGCCCATTCGGAAAACCGTGAACTGGAACGTGATTTCTGGAAATACACCCACACGGACGCGAACAGCGATCGCGTCGGAGAGTTTGCCATCGGCACAAACATCGACCTGAAACACGTCATCGGGCAGATTCTGCAGGACGAAAAATATCCTGGAATCCACATCGCGTTCGGCAATCCGTATGGCGCACACACAGGGGCTGATTGGGATTCCACAACCCATATCGACGTTGTCGGCCGCAATTTCAACATCTGGGTTGATGACGAACAGATCATGCAGGACGGCAAGTTCCTGCTTGAACCCTAAAACACATAGCCGGTTTTACGCAGCCTTCGCTGCCTTGGTGTTAAAGTTGTGCCCATTTTCGAGCAAGGACTTTTAAAGAAGGCTTACGCCGCCTTCAACGCCCGAGACATCGATGGTGCCTTATCCACCATGGAACCCAATGTTGAGTGGCCCAACGGCATGGAAGGAGGAACGGTTCACGGTCATGAGGGCGTTCGTTCTTATTGGACGCGGCAGTGGGGCATGATTGATCCGCACGTTGATCCAGTCACCTTCGATCTCGACGGCTCTGGTAATGTCATCGTCGGAGTCCATCAGGTCGTCCGCGATCTCAAAGGCAAGATTCTGCTCGACCGCATGGTTCAGCATGTTTATACGCTGAAAAACGGTCTCATTCAGAGCATGACCATACACGAGTAATCCCCTATACTGCCGTCCGGCATGATCCCGTCCTTACGCAAGCAATTCAACCGAGGCTTCACTCAAGAAAAATATCGAACTTTTCTGCGGCGTATGGACGAACTCTGCGGCAGGCACGTTCAGTTTCGATTGTGCGAAACCCCCTGCTTCTTTCCAAAATCATTGCTCAATCGAATGGCACAAGATGGCAAAGAATTGATCCGGCAACTCGTCGATAACCCTGTCTATCGCGCCAAGTCCGACGAAGCGATCCCGGCGGAGTTCAACGTTCCGAAGGAACATCCGTATCCCATGTTCGTGCAGGTTGATTTCGGCTTGGTACGAAACCGAAGTGGAGAGTTGCAGCCGAAACTGGTGGAACTGCAGGCGTTCCCTTCTCTGTATGCCTATCAGGGGTTCCTTTCGCAGGCCTATATCGATGTGTATGAATTGCAAAGTCCAGGTTTCCTTACCAGCCCCTTGAAGTACTTTCTGAGCGGACTGGAGAATGACTCTTACCGCGAACTGCTGCGGCGCGCGATTGTGGGCGAGCACGATCCCGAGAACGTGATTCTGATGGAAATTAATCCACAACAACAGAAGACGCTGCCGGACTTCTTGCTGACCGAGAAACTGCTCGGGATCCGCACTGTCAATATCGTGAACATCAAGAAAGATGGGTCCTGCCTTTACCACGAGAGTGATGGAAAGCGAATTCCTATCCGCCGCATTTACAACCGCGCGATTGTCGATGAACTGCAGCGCAGACAGGTGAGACTCGCATTCGATTGGCGGGACGATTTGCAAGTTGAGTGGGCTGGACATCCCAACTGGTACTTTCGCATCAGCAAGTTTTCCATCCCCTACCTGAACCACGTTTCCGTCCCGAAAACGTGGTTCCTGAACGAACTGCCAGAGATCCCTTCAGACCTGCAAAACTACGCCTTGAAGCCACTCTATTCCTTCGCAGGATTGGGAGTCTCAATTGCACCCCAGAAAGAAGAAATTGCCGCGATCCCAGCCGAGAAACGACCCTATTACATCCTGCAGGAACGGCTAAGGTTCGAGCCGGTGATCGAAACGCCGTTTGGTGGCACTAAGGCAGAAGTTCGCGTCATGTATATCTGGCTGGAAGAACTGATGCCGGTGCTCACGATCATCCGTATGGGGCGAGGCCTGATGATGGGCGTGGATCACAACAAAGACATGGAATGGGTTGGAGCCTCTACGGGCTTGTACTCTGAGGACGATTAGGCCTCGCGAGTCACGCCCGCGGCTGGAACATGGTCCAGAAGGCAAGAGGTCCAGCGGGGCGAGGCCTGGACGAACGCAAGAGATGGTATGCCGATTTTGTGAACGATCCTCGTTTCCAATTCGCGTCCGTTTGGACGCTTGAGGAACATCTTCTCGCCCTCGAAGCGAAGGGCGATATCTTCTCCGGCGCTATATTCGCCAGGCTTATACCCGCCGCAGGATTCCGATCCGTACTCGCCAACATACTGCACTCCGTCGACATCGACCACGATCGCGGTGCGGCGCTCCAGGGACCCGGTTTCCCGCAAGATCTCGTGTTGAGCCTGGGTCCAGTTATCCAGATCACGTCCCGGAATTCTTCCGCTGCGTATGTAGACTTCTTCCGCGCGGCGACGGATCGCCTCTTGCATGTCGGGACTCTCGATAATCGGAGAGTGCGTTGCGGCAGGATAAGAATTGCTTTTCACCAGAAACTCTCCTATTTCAAATCGGGTACCCGGACCCACTCCCATGATATTTCATTCAAAACGCGGTCGCGAGCGGGCGCATCTTACGTAAGCGGTGGACCCAATAAGGGAATTCCTCCGCCACGGACCACAGAGGCAGGAACTGCGCGACCTGCGGCCTCCTTTTCAGGCAGGCAAGCCTCGCCGCACAAGCTAGTTGACCGGATTCGGTACGGGGCCTAACATTACCGCCGAGCAGGGTCGTCACGCTCTCATGATCGGTCAGCACATTTCCCATTACCGCATCCTCGGCAAACTCGGGGGTGGTGGTATGGGCGTGGTCTATGAGGCTGAAGACCTCAAGCTCGGGCGGCACGTCGCTCTGAAATTCATCCCAGAAAATCTCGCCGGGGACCCCAAATCTCTGGAGCGCTTTACCCGCGAAGCCCGGGCTGCTTCCTTGCTCAATCATCCCAATATCTGCACCATTCACGGCATTGAAGACAATAAAGGCCATCCCTTCATTGTTATGGAGAAGCTTGAAGGGGAGAGCCTGAAACAGCAGATTGCCGGCCAACCGATGGCGGTGGAGAAGGTCCTCGATGTCGCGGTTCAAGTAGCGGACGCACTAGTAGCGTCGCATATTAAGGGCATCGTCCATCGCGACATCAAACCCGCCAACATCTTCATTACCCCGTCAGGTCAGGTCAAAGTTCTCGACTTCGGCCTGGCCAAGCTGGTGCACCACCCGGGCACCGATGAGGAAGCAGATCAATCGCTGACTGCGGTAGGCGTAATTCCCGGCACCGCGGTTTATATGTCTCCCGAGCAGGCGCGCAGTGAAACGGTAGATGCGCGCAGCGACCTGTTTTCCTTCGGAGTCGTGCTCTATGAGATGTCCACGGGCAAAAAACCCTTCACCGGCGCGAACTCGCTGGTGACCCTGGACGCCGTTTTACATGCCAAGCCTACTCCGCCGAGGGACCTAAATCCGAAGATCCCCATCGAATTGGAGGGAATCATCGGAAAGGCGATGGAGAAGGAGCGGTCCAAGCGGTACCAAAGCGCGGCCGAGATTCGCTCGGATCTCGCGCTGCTCAAGAAGGAAGCTGAATCGGGCACCATCAAAACTCCCAGCGCGACTGCCCGCCTGCGGGTGGCCTCACGTACCTTTGGCAGAAACTCACGCCTCCTGACGTACTCGCTGATAGCAACTGCCGCGTTGCTAGTCACAGTGCTGGCTGCCGTCGGGGCGTGGTGGTTCAAACATCGTCAGGTTATCAGTGCCGAACAAAGAAATGCGATTGCGGTATTGCCTCTGCAGAACATGAATGGTGACGTCAGCATTGACTACCTGCGATTTGCCCTGGCCGACGAACTGACCAGCGTCCTGACTTACTCACGTACCTTGGAAGTTCGCCCCTCATCCGTGGCCCGCAGGTATGTCGCCCTCGATCTCGATCCTAAAAAAGTGGGGATGGAAATGCGCGTCGGGCGCTTGCTCACCGGATCGTTCCGCAAACTCGGCGACAATCTTATTGTCACGCTCGAAGCCATCGATGTGCCCACCGACCGCCTTTTATGGCAGGCAAGCGTCACGGAGCGAGCCGACAATCTGATTGGCCTGCACCAGCAACTGACCGCGCAAGTACAGAATGGCCTTCTACCTATTCTGGGGGGCGGCGGAGCGGTGGAGGCGGCGGGGTCGCGTCCCACGAATCAGCAGGCTTATGATTTCTATCTGCGAAGCGTGGCGGTGCCTCACGATCCCGCTCCCAACAAAGAAGCCATTAAGATGCTGGAATGGGCGGTAGGCATCGATCCCAGTTATGCTCCTGCATGGGAGGCCTTGGGGCAGCGCTACTACTTTGACTCCATTTACGGGGGGGGCGGCGAGGAAATGTTCCAGCGATCCAAGCACGCCTACGAACGTGCGCTCGCTCTCGACCCTAACCGCGTGATGGCAGCCAGTAGCCTGATCACCGCCCGCGTGGAGCGAGGCGAACTTGGCACTGCTTACGACGCAGCTACGGATCTGGTTCGGCGCCGGCCCCAGAGCGCCGACGCCCACTTTGCGCTCGCCTATGTCTATCGCTATGCGGGCATGCTCGACCGATCCGCAGAGCAGTGCAACTCGGCGCGCCAGCTCGATCCCGGAAATTTCTCCTTCCGCTCTTGCGCCTGGACATTCTTGGAAATGGGCAAAAACGATCGCGCTCTGGATTTCATTCAACTCGATGCCGGCTCGGAGTGGGCTGCCTGGGTTACTCCCTATGTGTACCTGGCACAGGGTAACCTTGGGGAGGCGCACGCCGCCGCAAAGAACATGGGCAAGGCGTCCACCTATCATCGCGACCTGATGGAAGCCTGCACCGCCAGCCCGCGACCGCAGGACCTGCCGAAAATCGTTCGCGAGAATGAAGTTTCGGTCATGAGTGAACCCGACGCTGAACTCTGGTATCACGTGGGAGCACTAATGGCTGCCTGTGGCCAGAATGATTCGGCTTTGCGACTGCTGAAGGCTGCGGTCCAGCAGAATTATTGCGCCCATTCGGCACTGCTGGACGATCCCTTGTTGAAGCCGTTGCGCAAGGAAACTGCTTTCAATGAAGTTTTGACTGCTTCCAGCAACTGCGAGAATGTGTTCAAGGAAGGACGCCAATAAAGATCCGAGCCCGATGTTGGTCGAAAGCGGATTTTCTAAAAACATGCCAAAACTCACGCGCCGGACTCTGCTGAAATCATCGATCGCGGGAGTGGCGGCCGCGCCGATTAACTCTCTCGCCACAACGCTAAGCGCTCCTGCGGAGCAACGCAAAGGTCGCATACGGCAGTCCGTCTCCCGCTGGTGCTATCAGAAAATTCCTCTCGAAGACTTGGCACGATATGCCGCCCAGATCGGCTTGCGCGCCGTCGACCTGCTTGAACCTGCTGAATACGAGATTCCTCGGCGCTACGGATTGGTTTGCTCGATGGCGTACGCCGGAGGCGGTGAGATCAAAAGTGCCTTGAACCGGACGGAAAATCATGCTGCCATCGAACAGGCGTTGCGCACCAATGTTCCGAAAGCAGCAGCGGCCCAGGTCCCAAACGTGATCACCTTTTCGGGGAACCGCGCCGGCATGTCCGACGACGAAGGGGCTCGCAACACAATCGTGGGACTGAATCGCGTCAAGAAAATTGCCGAGGATCACAGCGTAACCATCTGCCTGGAACTGCTCAACAGCAAACACGACCATCCCGACTATATGTGCGATCACACGGCGTGGGGAGTTCGCGTGGTGCAGGAAGTAAACTCTCCTAACGTAAAACTGCTTTACGACATTTACCACATGCAGATCATGGAAGGTTATCTGATCGAAACCATTCGCAAGAACATTCAATGGATCGCACATTTCCATACCGGCGGAGTTCCCGGCAGGCACGAACTGGACGGCACCCAGGAAGTGCAATGGGATGGAGTAATGCGCGCAATCGCCGACACAGGCTTCAAGGGCTTCGTTGCCCACGAATTTGTCCCCACGGCGGACCCACTGGACTCTCTGCGCAAAGCAGTAGACTTGTGTGATGTTTAGCGTAGCCCCGCCGCCGCGCCTCGTGCTCGTGAACTCAGCGGAGCCGTGCTCTGCTCCGAATGCCGAAAAAATTTGCGTCAAAGCGCCCTGAGGCCCCATCCTTGTAACGTGAGACATCCCGGACTACTTCCTCTAAAGCAGCCCGCAGCGGCATCCATCACAAATTCATTCGAGCTCTCATCCATGCCGTTCAAGTGCGCGGCCTTGTACCTGATCTTCGGCCTCGCGGTATCCGCGCAAACGGCGAAACCCGCCGCACCAAACTCAGCCGCCGCGTCTTCTCAGACCGAAGTGATGGCCGAGCACGTAAATGCCGATCCGCCTGGTCTGCTGTATCAAGGTGTGCCGGCGCCTATCGCGCAGGACCAGGGAACGGCGGGGTTGCGTTTGCAGTTGTTGCGCCTTGGAACCACCGGGCGCCTGATGCAAATCGTCGCGCACCCCGATGATGAGGACGGTGGCATGCTTACCCTGCAGGCTCGTGGTCGCGGCGTTAGTACGCTGCTCATGACTCTCAACCGCGGGGAGGGTGGACAAAACAAGATTGGCAGTAACTTGTCCGACGTGCTCGGCGTGCTGCGGGCAGAAGAATTGCTCGCCTCAGATGAGTACTACGGAGTGCAGGAGCGATTCTCGCGGGTAGCGGATTTCGGGTTCTCTAAGACCGCCGAAGAAACCTTCGCCAAATGGGGCGGCCACGATGTCGCTTTAGCGGACATCGTTCGCGTGATCCGCACTTTCCGTCCTGATGTACTGGTAGCGCGTTTTTCGGGCACGGAGCGTGACGGCCACGGCAATCATCAGGCTTCGAGCATCCTCGCGAAGGAGGCGTTTCGCGCGGCGGCAGACGCCAAGCGCTTTCCCGAACAGATCGCGCAAGGCCTTCAGCCCTGGCAGGCGAAGAAGTTTTATATCGGCAATGTGTGCCCCTGGGGCTCGACAACCTGTCCCGACGCCGATTGGACGGTTAAATTCAACACCGGCAAAAACGATCCCTTACTCGGCACGTCTTACATTCAGTTCGCCATGCAAGGCCTGCGCCACCAACTTTCCCAAGGCGCAGCCAATTGGACGGTGGAGCCAGGAGATCGCTTCACGTTCTACCGACTCATGGACTCGGTAATTCCCTCCGCAGCGGGGAAGGATGGTCACGAAAAGGATTTCTTTGACGGAATTGATACGAGCTTGACAGGTTTGAGTAAGTTGTCCAGCGCCTCTGAAAAGATTTTGCAGCTGAACGCGCAGTTGACTCAGGCTGCCCGGCAGATAAGTGATGCCTCCGCCGCAATTCACGGTGAAGATGCTGCTAATGCTGCACAACCACTGTTTCAGGCGGTGCATACGCTGCGACAGATCCGTATGGAAATAGAATCCGCTGGAATGACTCCGGAGGCAAAGCGGGATTTGCTCAACCGAATTGCGACCAAGCAACAACAAGCGGAAACCGCACTGAACCTGGCGCTCGGAGTGACGCTGACGGCAGAGGCCGCAACAGCAGGCCAGCAGGCTTCTACGACGAAGTCGGATGTACTCACCGCGGTCTCACCGGGCCAGGAGTTCACCGTGGCGGTAACTTTCCACAATGGGTCAAAGCGCTCTTTGAAAATCGATCACATTGCGCTGGAAGTTCCCGCGGGATGGAGCACCATCCACACCAAGAGCAATGCGGAAACCGTAGCTCCGGGAAAGGATCTGCATGCCGATTTTCACTTGCGCGTTCCAGCGAAGACGCCCTACACGCGCCCGTATTGGCATCGCGACGATCCCGAAACCGAGAGCATCAACCAGATCGACAATGAAAGCTACGCCACGCTTCCCTTCCCGCCTCCCGCGCTGCGAACGCAGGTTGAATATTCGGCGGCGAACTCTGCGACAAAGGCTGAAGTGAGTGCGGTAGTGGTAGGCCCGTTCGTTGACGAGAGCGGAAAGCAGAAGACGCGTCCTCTGGCGGTCGTTCCCGCATTCTCAGTCGTGCTGGAACCGGGCACGCAAGCGATTTCCACTCACAACGGCGCCACTACTACGGTCACCGTAGGTATTACCAGCAACCTGATGCATAACACGCGGGGCCTGCTTCGGCTGGAACTGCCGAGCGGCTGGAAATCAGAGCCTTCGCAACTCCCCGTTGAATTGAGCAAGCATGGAGAAAAACAGGATTTTCAGTTCAAGGTGGTCCCCGCGAATGTGCGGCCAGGTCGCGCCACCTTGCGGGCCGTGCTGGAAAGCGATGGCGCAAAATACACCGAGGGCTACACGCTCATCGCCCGCGAAGATCTAGGCAGCTTCTATTACTACCAACCCGCGCGCCAAAAAGTCAGCATCGTCGATGTGCAGGTTCCCCACGACCTCAAAGTGGGTTACATCATGGGCGCTGGAGACGACATCCCAACCGTTCTCCAGCAGATCGGTATGAACGTCTCGCGGATCTCCGCCGAGAAACTGTCAACTGAAAATCTGACCCAATACGGCACGATCGTTCTCGGCATCCGCGCATACGACGCGCAAAAGGATGTTGCGGCAAATAACAAGAAACTGCTGGATTTCGTGGATGGCGGCGGCACCCTGGTCGTGCAATACGACACCGGAGTTGGGGATTTCAACAGCGGCAAATTCACACCGTATCCGGCCGAACTCAGCCGCTCCCGAGTTTCCGTTGAAGAGGCGCCCGTAAGCATCCTCGCGCCAAACGACTCCATCTTTCATTACCCGAATGCCATTTCGCAGCACGATTTCGAAGGCTGGGTGCAGGAGCGCGGCCTTTATTTCATGAACAAGTGGGACTCGCATTTCACGCCATTGCTCTCTTGCCATGATCCCGGAGAAGACGAACAAAAGGGGGGCCTGCTCCGCGCTCAATATGGCAAAGGCACTTACATTTACGCAGCGTACGCTTTCTTCCGGCAGTTGCCGGCCGGCGTTCCAGGAGCGGTTCGGCTCTATGTAAACATATTGAGCGCAGGACACGAAAAGCAATGAGCGCCAGAAAGACTCCGGGGTGCCCCACCCCTTCCCGCCGTTTTAGCGGGAGGGGATTTTTTACTTCCTGGTGTGTCAAACGCAAAGGGAGTGCACGGCTTCACGCTCTTGCGTACTAAAGCACTGAGCAGTCGCTAAGGATAGCTGCCAGGTACTGGATTTCTTTTTGGAGGACTTCACAACAGTGCAGCTGTCCAACTCCTAAACAAGCCACTGATCACGATCCAATGCCAATGCCAGAGCAATCCACTCCAGCAGAACACAGCCTGATTCGCGGCATGGGCCTAGGCAGCGCCACCGCCCTGAACATGATCGACATGATCGGTGTGGGCCCGTTCATCACCATGCCACTGGTGCTGAGCGCGATGGGCGGCCCGCAAGCCTTGCTGGGATGGATCGCCGGTGCTCTGCTCGCCGTGTGTGATGGGCTGGTCTCTGCAGAGTTAGGCGCGGCCTTGCCGGCCTCGGGCGGATCTTACCGTTACCTGCGTGAGATCTATGGCTCACAAAAATGGGGACGCCTGATTTCTTTTCTGTTCATCTGGCAAGTCTCTTTCAGCGCTCCTCTATCCATTGCCACCGGCTGCATCGGCCTAGCAGGCTACGCGGCATATTACTGGCCCGAACTGGACACGGTCTACGCCCACCATGATGCTGCCCTGCACATTCCCTGGGCTGGCAATCTGCAAATCAGCTGGATCGTTACTCCCGGCACCGCGCTTGCGGTGCTGATCTGCTTCTTTACCGTACTACTCCTTTATCGCCGGATCACCGTCGTGGGACGGCTCTCGAAAGTACTGTGGTTCGGCGTCATGGGAACGATCGGCTGGATCATCTACGCCGGGCTGAGCCACTTCAATGCCGCAATGGCTTTTGACTTCCCGCCCGATGCATTCACCTTATCGCGTCATTTCTGGACCGGCCTGGGTGCCGCAATGTTGGTAGCAACCTATGATTACTGGGGTTACTACAACGTCGCTTTTCTGGGAGACGAAATTAAAGAGCCAGAAAAGAATATTCCCAGGGCTCTTCTGCTTTCCATTCTGCTCGTGGCCTGTCTATATCTAATGATGAACGTGTGCATTCTGGCCGTTGTGCCCTGGCGGGAAATGCTGCAGGCCGGCCAGAACAATACCGGGCTGTATGTTGTGTCCCTGTTCATGCAGCGGGTATATGGCGCCTGGGCAGCCCGCTTAGTCACGGCATTGGTAATTGTGACCGCATTCGCTTCCGTCTTTTCGCTGATGTTGGGATACTCGCGCGTCCCCTACGCGGCGGCGAAGGACGGCAACTATTTCAAGGCATTCGCGAAAGTTCATCCCGTGCATCGGTTTCCGCACATTTCCCTAATGGCATTAGGTGTCGTGGCGGCCTGCTTTTGTTTTCTTCGGTTGAAAGACGCCATCGCGGCGCTGGTGGTAATTCGGCTGATCCTGCAGTTCCTCGTGCAGGCCGTGGGATCAATCGTCCTAAGGATCGTCCGGCCGGATCTGCCTCGTCCCTTCCGCATGTGGCTGTACCCCCTGCCCGCTCTGTTGGCGAGTGCCGGATTCCTGTTCATTCTTTTTGGGCGTCCTAATTGGCAAAAGGAAGTACGCTACGCTGTGATCATTTTGCTGACGGGAGTCATCATCTACATGGTTCGGGCTTGGCGGTCCTCCGACTGGCCTTTTACTCCCTCCCCCGGAAAGACTCTGACCGAGTCACGACCTTAGAGGACAAGTGGCCGATCACATCACAGTTCCGTCTGTAAGCAGTACGAGCGACCGTCGTCCGGATTCGGCATGGGCGCCATTGGGCGAGCCTCTGTTTAGGTCTCTGTGGATTGCGGCGGTCGTCTCCTACACGGGCACATGGATGCAAAATGTGGGCGCGGGCTGGCTGATGACGCAACTCTCCGATTCGCCCTTGATGGTTAGCCTGGTGCAAGCGGCATCCGCAATTCCAGTCTTCGTAGCGGTTCTGCCCGCAGGCGCCCTGGCCGACATGGTCGATCGCCGGCGGCTGCTATTGTTCACACAAAGCTGGATGATCGTCGCAGCCGCCGCTCTCGGGGTGCTCACCTTGCTTCACGCAACCGGCCCATGGATGCTGCTGGCATTCACTTTCCTGCTCGGGATAGGCGCTGTGATGAATGATCCAGCATGGCAAGCCATCACTCCCGACGTCGTTTCGCCTGCCCGGCACTCCTCTGCGGTTGCGCTAAATTCAGCCGGATTCAACGTCGCCCGAGCAGCAGGACCCGCGCTGGGCGGATTGATCGTGGCAGCTGCGGGAGCCGGGTGGTCCTTCCTGCTCAATGCTGCGTCGTTCGCCGGAGTCATATACTTCCTGTACAACTGGAAATCTCACGTGCATGAAGCGACGGCGACGCGCGGCATCGGAGATGCGATTCGCGAAGGATTTCTTTACGTTCGCGGCGCACCTCAGGTGAAGTCAGTTCTGATTCGTACCGGCGCCTTCAGCATTGGCGCCGCTTCGCTGCTTGCATTGTTGCCCGTCATCTGCCAGCCACACGGGGCCCAGGGGTATGGGTTCCTGCTGACCTGTTTCGGATTGGGAGCGCTGGCCGGAGCAGCGGTCTTACCCCGGTTGAAGCTGCAGTATTCGGTCGACGGCCTGGTCGCAGGCGCAACACTCCTGTTTGCCGCGATGACCTTCCTTGCAGGGCAAGTCCATATTTTTGAATGGCTCTGTCTGGTATTGTTTACCGCGGGAACGGCCTGGATCGGCATTCTGGCCTGCTTTAACGTGGTGGCGCAGACGATGTGTCCGTCATGGATGCGCGCCCGCGCTTTATCCATGTACTTGTTCGTTCTGCAGGGCGGCATGGCGTTAGGCAGTGCCGTTTGGGGAGAACTGGCCGCCAGACAAGGGGTTCCCGCGGCGCTGGCATGGTCGGCATTGGCAATGGTGGTAGGATTGTCGACGATTCGGCGGCATCGACTGACCGCAACGGAGTTGAAAATGGCTCCCGCGGTGGTGCGGGATTAAGACAGGGGGGAACATGAACAGAAAAGTCGGAATCCTGGCTTGTAGTTTGTTGTTGACGGTAGTGGCAGCGGCTCAGGCCCCCAGGCCGAAAGAAGAACACCACACCGTGACCGAACTCCTGAATCGAAACGTCAGCAACATGGAGCATGAATTTATTCCCGCCGCGGAGGCCATGCCAGAAGATAAGTTTGCATTCGCTCCGTCAAATGGCGAGTTCAAGGGAGTCCGCACTTACGCCCAGCAGATTAAACACGTCGCCGCCGTCAATTACGAGTTGGCAGCGGCGCTCCTGGAGCAAAAACCACCGGTGGACATTGGAGATGAATCGGGTCCCGCTTCGATCGTCACCAAAGCTGATGTCATTAAATACCTTAAGGATTCCTTCGAATACGTACACAAAGCTCTCGACACGGTGAACGAAAACAATCTGGCCGGAACCGTGCGCAGCCCGTTTGGAGAAGGCAGTGTCTCACGGCTTGGACTCGCGATGTCCGTTACCTCACACGCTTTCGATCACTACGGCCAAATGGTAGTGTATCTGCGGATGAACGGTATCGTTCCGCCTGCGAGCCGCATGTAAGGTGCTTCGCGCAAGAGATCCCCTGAACAGTCCACCTTCATGACAATCGACTGGCAAACTCTCTGGCTGACAGTGCAATTGGCCTTCACGGTATCCGTGTTGTTGCTCTTGATTGGATTGCCAATTGCCTACTGGATCGCATTTTCACGCTGGCGCTGGAAGTTTCTGGTCGAAGCCATCGTAGCTTTACCCATCGTGCTTCCGCCAACTGTACTGGGCTTCTATGTCCTGGTCGCTGTCGGGCCGCGGAGTCCGTTGGGCCGCTGGTGGATTTCGCTCACCGGCCACACTCTGGCATTCACCTTTACCGGACTGGTGATCGGCTCGGTTCTTTATAGCTTGCCTTTCGCCGTCCAGCCTTTCGCAACTTCTTTTGCCGCAGTCGATCGGAAAGTGATTGCAGCCTCGTCCACGCTGGGCGCCTCCTCGTTGCGTACATTCTTGCGCGTCATCGCCCCGCTCTCCGCTTCCGGGCTCTTCGCTGGCGCGGCCCTGTCCTTTGCTCACACCATGGGGGAATTCGGCGTCGTGTTAATGGTCGGCGGAAATATTCCCGGCTCCACGCGCACCGTTTCAATCGACATTTACGATCGCGTGCAAGCCTCCGACTATGCGGGTGCGAACCAGACCGCTCTCGTCTTGCTGATGCTTTGCTTCCTCCTGCTCAGCATGGTTTACAGCCTGAATCGCAGACCGTCGCTCCTGAATTCCGTAAAATAACCCGCAATGAACGTACAGAATGCCATCCAGGATGCAGTCGCTCCGCCAGTTTCGGCGCGAGAGGCCCGTTTGCAGTGCGCGATTCGGAAACGGCTCGCCGCGGAACCGGAATTCAGCCTTGATGTCGATTTTGAAGCCGCGCCGGGCTTTACCATCTTGTTCGGCGCTTCTGGAGCGGGTAAGACCACTCTCCTCGACTGCGTCGCCGGTCTTATCACGCCGGATGTTGGCCGAATCGTGGTTAGCGAACGCGTCCTGTTCGATAGTTCATCCCGCGTCAACATTCGTGTGCCCCGGAGGCGACTGGGTTACGTCTTCCAGACTCTCGCGCTATTCCCCCACATGACGATCGAGCAGAACGTCTGTTATGGCTTGAAGCACCTGCCGGCTTCAGAGCGCAAGCAACGTTCCGCCGCCGTATTGCAAGCGTTCCGCATCGCTCACCTCTCCGGACGCAACACCCGCGATATTTCGGGAGGAGAAAGCCAGCGCACCGCTTTGGCCCGAACTCTGGTCACCGATCCGGACGTTCTCCTGCTCGATGAGCCATTGGCGGCGCTCGATGTCTCGACAAAGTCGCACATCATCGACGATCTGCGCGAATGGAACCGCACCCACCGTATCCCGATTCTCTACGTCACGCACAGTCGAGAAGAGGTGTTTGCTCTCGGCGAACGGGTAATCCTTCTCGACGCGGGGCGCATCGTCGCGCAGGGTACGCCCCACGAAGTCATGGTGGCCCCAATGCAGGAGACTGTTGCTCAGCTCGCCGGCTTTGAAAATACTTTCGATTGCGTGGTCGACGCGGTGCGCCCGGAGCGCGGCACCATGATGTGCCGCGTAGCAGGAGAAGGCGCTCCGCTGGTGCTCGAGACTCCGCTGGTCAGGGGCGGAGTGGGCACTCTACTGCGCGTCGGAGTTCGCGCGGGGGACATCCTGCTGGCTACTTCGCCCCCGGTCGGTTTAAGCGCCCGCAACGTAATTCCCGGGCGGATCCTTTCCCTGGATCAGCGCGACGTCATCATCTCGGCGCGGGTGAAGTGCAGAGTCGACATGGAAGTCCATCTCACGATCGCCGCGCGCGATTCCCTGCAACTCGAGATTGGCCGTGAAGTCTGGTTGGTGATCAAAACCCACTCCTGCCACTTAATGCAAACCACCAGCTGACCGGAACTCTTCAGCAATCTTGGCGTTGATCCATTCGCTTCGATCCATCTCGATCACTGCCACCCACTGTGCCGCCCGCTCTTCGGAAAAAACAATTCTTCCTCCCAGAATACGCGCCGCAGCAACCGGCGGCAGATCCCGGTGGAATCCAAAGAAACGACGCTTCCATTCCGTCCAAAGACTCCAGCGCTCGAGCAGCGTATGGCGCGGCTCGTATTTGGTCGAGAAAACGAGCGCAACTTCAAAATGATCACGAAGTTCCGCCGCCGAAAGCACCTGCTCAAGCGAAAAATCTTCGATGCGCACCACCTGCACAGGCCTCGTCACGTACCCCAGCCACGGCCGCGTCAGTTCGTCGGACGCAGGCCAAGCCGTGAGCACGTGTGCCATCGGATAGCGGGCTTCCAGAAATCGTTCTCCATCCTCGTGCAGAAGCACATAATCGCGATACGCCAGATTGTCTTCTGGTGAGAATCCGTATGGCGGATTCCAGAACCACGCCGATGCGAACGCAACTGCGACGAGTGCAGTGGCCACAAACCAGGAACGCAGTCGTCTGTACAGAGTCGATAGCGCCAGTATGATGACCAGGGGCACAGCGGTAAGCATGTAGCGGGCCAGCACTGCCCCGCCGATCACCGCCATAGCAAGCACATAAGCGGCGATGATCGCGAAGAACACACCTTGCACTGGAATGGCAATTCGACGCCTTTCAACACCGCCATCTTTCAGCGGCGGCAGCAACATCACTGCAAGCATTCCGGTCGTAAGCAGCCAAAGATGCAGGTAGCCAAATGTCTGCCACAAACGCAAGAGCAACGCGAGCAGGAAACGGAGAGGATTGAGCGTCGATGCCACGTTGTATCGGAAAAATTCTGGATTCCCGAAGACGTATCCGGTTCGCGAATAGTGATAGGCGTACCAGCCAGCCAGAACAACCGCTGGCACCAGCATCGCGAGCATTCTGCGAGGCTTGGCGGGTTCGGCATGCCACAAGTCCCCAAATCTACCGGTCGGGTTGACAAAGAATCCAAGTAGCTCCCACGCCATTAGAGCCATCACAGTGAATATCGCCGTCTCTTTTGCAAGTACTGCAAGAGAAAACCAGAGGATAGCGGCGAAAAGCCGATGTTCCAGGTACGAGCTCAAAGCCCAGAATGTGAACCCCGCCGCGGCCAGGTCCAATTGAGCCAGCGAACTCTGAGCGAAGAATACCGGGTAAACGCCGATGCACACTGTTGCCGCAATCGCAACCTGGATGTTTGCCACACGCTGAGCCAGGCGGAAAACGCCCATGAGCGAGAAAGCAGCCAAAGACAGCATGGCCGCTCGAGTGACAGCGGGCGCATATCCCACCACCTTCCACCACAGCGCGATCCACGCCATCACCAGCGGAGGGTGCGCATTCGACAAAGTGGTATGGGGGATCAAGCTCCCCTGAAGCAGCAGGTCCCGTGCCGCCGGCACGTAATATCCCGCTTCATCCCAGAAGTACGGCAGGCGCAGCAGCGGCGCGTGCAGCAGGAAGATAGCAACAAAAATCGCAGCGAATACCAGGGCGGGTTGCACACTCAATAACCTGTGCGCCGCACGTGTATGGGCAGAGAGCTTGCTTGCAGCGTCCGCCGGCATAGAGTTGTGTTAGTGCACTGGCCCGGCAGGTCCCATCCGCGGGTCAAGCTTGATCTCGCCGAAGGCACTTTCATAACCTCCGACATTTTGTTGCAGGAGGCCGAGCAAGGCTTTGGCCTGCTGTGGACTCAAGTAAATTCCCTGGAAGTTGCGGATCTCCACTTGGGTCTCCGTTTGTTGCTGCAATGTCCCGAAGACCAGAAAGAAGTCCCAGATATTCACTCGCATCTGCACACTGTTCGCATAATTCTCACGATAGTTGGGATCATTGCTGAGTTTCACGTTAGGTTGCGTCGGATTGTTCATGCCGGAAGTTTAAATGTTTTTGTGTTTGGCGGCAGGTCGGAAACTGGAGGGTCGACAAATCGCGGCCAAAATGTTGACAAAATTTGTCACTGACAGCACGCCGTGTCGGTTCAGGCCTCTTGAATCGTTGGCCGTCCACTGGCCTCAGCCAAGCAGTTTATTGAAAACATGAGCTTTATCTTTCCTGGCAGGATTACTTTCGGAAGTACTGGATGGTGCCCAAAATGCGATAGAGTGAGTGTTCCTCAACAGAACGTGAGCCTATGGTCCCCGATAACAGTCACGCGATGATGGAAGAGGTCGTTCTCCCTGAGCATCTGTTGCCCGTCGGTTCGGTCTTAGGCGAGGGAGTCTCGCCCATCGACCTGTGCACCGTGCTGGCAAAAATTTTCCGGGTGCAGGATACGGAGGTAGCTTTGCTGCGCCTGGACGGCGGGCTGCTGCGCTTCGTTTTCCCGGAACATTTGCGGACCACCGGCTCGATCCCGCTCTCCAGCAAAGCTGTGGCCGCTCACACGGCGTTAAGCAAGAAGCCGGAGATCTTTAATAACTTTGCACGCGTAAAGCATGCCAGTATTTTCGAAACGATCCGGCCTGGCAGCGTCGAAGAAACTGTGGCTCCCGCGCCCATTCAGAAACTCATGTCAGTGCCCATAATCTCGCCGGACAAAGCCGTTGTGGGTGTTATTCAAATTTCGCGAAAAGCGCCCGATCCCAAGCATGCAAAGGACTTCAGCCGCGAGGATCTGCACGACCTGGAACTCGTAGCGGGCTTGCTGGCAACGGCTCCTGCAGTTATTGCGAATTAAATGCGCGCATCGCTCAGTGAGAGTTCTTACTGAAACGGCGCATATCCTTTCCGGTCATCTCCTTCGGCTCATCCACCCCCAGCATCCCCAGGATGGTAGGCGAGATATCGCGCAGGGAACCACCGGACTTGAGCGTGAACTGCCCGGCATTTTCCGCCACCACGATGAAAGGCACGGGATTCAGTGTGTGTGCGGTGTGCGGCCCACCCGTGGCAGGATCGATCATCATTTCAGCATTCCCGTGATCGGCAGTGATGAGCATGGCTCCGCCTTTCGCTCGCACGGCCGCCTCAATCCTTCCCAGGCACGCGTCCACCGTTTCCACCGCTTTCACCGTGGGTTCGATCTTGCCTGAATGGCCAACCATGTCTGCATTCGCGAAGTTGACGATTACCACGTCAAACGTGCTGTCCTCAGCGGCCTTCACTACCGCGTCTGCGATTCCCGAAGCGCTCATCTCGGGCTTCAAATCGTAGGTCGCCACCTTGGGCGACTGCACCAGGACACGATCCTCTCCTGGAAAAGGCTTCTCAACACCACCATTAAAGAAGTATGTCACGTGGGCATACTTTTCGGTTTCGGCTACACGGAGATTGCGCATATTGAGCCCGCCCATTACGTTGGCGAGAATATTCGCCATGGACTCGGGCGGTATGACCACAGGGAGGCTGAACTTTTTGTCGTACTGTGTCATGCAGACGTAGTTCAGGTTTTTCGGCACGCGATTGCGCGGGATGGTGGCATCAAGATCAGCTGCACCGGGAAGATCGCTCCCGCCTTTCTCATTGAGCCCGCTGTTGCGCGTCAGGGCGCGAGTGATCTGGCGGACACGGTCCGCACGAAAATTGAAACAGATACAGGAGTCGTCGTCTCGAATGGTAGCCGCTGGCTCACCACGCGAGTCGGTGCAAACAAACGGCAGCACAAATTCGTCAGTGACGCCTTTGTTATAGGACTCTTTCATGCCCTGCACTGGATCGGTCTGCCTGCCGCCCTCCGCATCGGCGAACACCATAGCGTTGTAAGCTTTGGCGATCCGTTCCCAGCGCCGGTCGCGATCCATTGCGTAATAGCGGCCATTCACCGTGGCAATGGTTCCGCAGCTGTACTCGCGCGTCTTCTGCTGCAACTGTTCCAGATACCCAGCGCCGTTGGTCGGCAAAGTATCGCGCCCATCCATGAAAGCATGAACGAAGACCCGCTCCAGGCCGTTCTGCTTCGCCATTTTTAACAGCGCGTACAGGTGCGCCTGTTGCGAATGCACGCCTCCGTCGGACACCAAGCCGAAAAGGTGTAAGCGACGCTCGCCCGAGCGCGCGTGCTTCATCGCCTGAATCAGCACTGGGTGGGAAAACAAGTCGCCATTCTGAACCATCAGATCGATTCGCGTGATGTCCATGTGCACGATGCGTCCTGCACCGATGTTGAGGTGTCCGACTTCGCTGTTACCCATTTGTCCCTCGGGCAGTCCCACGAAAGGTCCGCTGGTATGTATGAGTGTGTTGGGATACTCGCGAAGCAATCGGTCGTAGATGGGTTTGCGTGCCAGTGCGATGGCATTAGCCTTGGTTTCGGCGCGATATCCCCAGCCGTCAAGAATGATCAACACCAGTGGTTTAGGACGCGACATGCGTTATTGCAGCTCCTTGGATTGTGTTCGCTTCGGAAGGATCCAGCAAAGGGATCTGTGGCTCACTGAACTGAGTCGTAGTACTAACCCGCGAGTAATCAGGGGTTCGCAGGGTTTTCTTTCTGGGCGGCCATTTTGGATACGAAATCGTCCATCTGCTGCATCATGGTCCCTAGCCGTCGCCGCCCGATTTCGCCGCCGACCTGCATCGTTTCCTGCATCATGGCAGGTTGCTCGCGTTGCAATTTCTGCCCCACGGGAGATGAGTAGAAGCTCAAAATGGCATCCAGATCTTCCTTCGTCAGATGCTTCTGATAGATGGGAACCATGGCGTCGATCATCTCATCGATCGGCATGTCTTTGAACAAGCCTTCGGCGAACTTGTCTACTTCAGCCAGCTGCGCCGGGGTAGCATTGGGAACCTTTTGCTTGAATCCTTCCTGCGCCCCGAGCTTTGCCTGTTTGGCCACTCCGCCGAAATATTGAACGAGCTGCGGCTTGATGTGCAGCACGTCCATGAACTTGAGAATTTCTTCTTTGGACGGAGCGGAACCGGCCGCATCCTTTGTCTGAGCCATGCCGATAATGGAAATCGTACAAACACATATTACTGATACAACAAATCGCCGCATAACGCTCCTTGGCTAGCCGTGATAATTTAGCGCCTTCAGTCCTAAAAAACGCGCCGTCCCGCCCAACTCTTCCTCAATGCGCAGCAGCTGGTTATATTTCGCAATCCGATCCGTACGCGAAGCCGATCCTGTCTTGATCTGCCCTGCGCCTGTTGCGACCGCGAGATCCGCAATGAACGTGTCTTCCGTCTCGCCGGAGCGATGCGAAATCACCGAGGTGTACCCATTGCGCCGCGCCAGATCAATGGCATCCAGCGTCTCGCTCACCGTACCAATCTGGTTGACCTTGATCAGAATCGAGTTGGCTACTCCCTTATCGATGCCTTCTTGCAGAAACTGCACGTTGGTCACGAACAAGTCATCGCCGACCAACTGAATCTTTCCGCCAATCTCCTTCGTGAGATTCCCCCACCCTTCCCAGTCGTTCTCGGCGAGCCCATCTTCCAATGAAACAATTGGATAATCATTCGCCCACTTCGCCCAGAAACGCACCATCTCATCGGAACTCTTGGCCGACTTGTCTGATTTTTTGAATACGTACTTTCCATCCTGATAAAACTCGCTCGCCGCCGGGTCCAGTGCGATCGCAATCTCCTCCGCAGGCTTGTAACCAGCTTTCGTGATCGCTTCCAGCACTACTTCAATGGCTTCCACATTCGACTTCACCGAAGGTGCAAAGCCCCCCTCATCCCCCACTGCGGTGTTGTAGCCGCGCTTCTTCAAGACTCCCTTGAGCGTATGGAAGACCTCCACGCCCCAGCGCAGCGCATCGGAAAACGACGGCGCTCCCACAGGCATAACCATGAATTCCTGGAAGTCAACGTTGTTATCCGCATGCGCTCCGCCGTTCAGGATGTTCATCATTGGGGTAGGCAGAGTATTCGCGCCCGCACCACCGAGGTAGCGGTAGAGTGGCAAGCCAAATTCATTCGCGGCTGCTCGGGCCGCCGCCATAGAAACTGCCAGAATCGCATTCGCACCCAATCTGCCCTTGTTGTCTGTTCCGTCGAGTTCGATCATCTTCTGGTCAAGCGCCCGTTGATCAGAGGCGTCCATATTGCCCAAGGCTTCGGCGATCGCGCCGTTCACATTCTCTACCGCCTTCAGCACACCCTTACCAAGAAACCGGTTGGCATCTTCATCACGCAGTTCAACAGCCTCATGCTCGCCGGTAGACGCGCCGCTGGGAACGATGGCTCGCCCAACGGTCCCCCCGACCAGTTGCACCTCTGCCTCTACGGTAGGATTGCCGCGCGAATCAAGGACTTCTCGTGCCTTAATCTCTGCAATATTTGTCATCCCTTGCCTGCCTTTGCTTGATGAGCGTTCTGTATATGTAATTTGGGAATCGTCATCCACCCGCACGGTTTGCTTTGGAGCATCTGAGTAAAACGTCAGACGCCGCCCGGTCAGATAGCCGATCCCTGTATAGGTCTTGCCCACAATGTGATGATGAAACTTACGATTATATAGAAAGCCCAGAGGCTCGCTCCGACCTTCCCTGGCAAGTGCCTTCCAATTTCCAGGTTCGGGACTGTCCATTCGGCCACCTTCCCGCCCTTGTCTCCAGTGGTTCCCTATGTACTGCCCGACGCTTGTACCGCGTCTCCGACTGGACTAAAGTCAATGCACGTTCTGCTTTGGGAGGTTTCATGAAAAAGTGGATGTTACTGCCCTGCACGCTGCTGGCGACCGTGCTCGCCGCACAGACGAATACTCCAGTTCCCGCGGGCACAGCGCTGATGGTTCGTCTCGATACCACTCTCGCGACGTTCAGCAATAAGGCCGGCGATCCCTTCCGCGGCAGCATCAGCCAACCCGTGGTTGTCAACGGACAGACCGTAATTCCCGCAGGCGCCACAGTCGAAGGACGCGTCACCAAAGTGAGCGAGCCACGCCGTATTTCGGGCAAACCGACCATCGGGATTCTTCCCGAGGCCGTGATCATGCCCAATGGCGAGCGCTACTATCTGGACGCGACTCTCACCGACACGAGCATCAAAGGCACGGACGTGAGTTCGGAAGGGCAGTTCAAGGGTTCCGCACACGACCGCCGCGACACTTTGGAGCAAGGCGGCGGTGCGGCTGGCGGTATGTTGATCGGTGGACTGGCGGCCGGCCCGGCTGGCGTTCTAGTCGGTGGGCTCATCGGTGCCGGCGCGACAACCGGACATTGGCTGGCCAGGCATCGTTCAGCCACCCTGCCCGCAGGCACAGAACTAACCCTGGAGTTAAATCGCCCGCTGACCATGAATGCCAGCGCTCCGCCAGCTGCTCCGGCTCCCAGCGGCGGCAGCAACTAATCTACTGGATCGTCACATGCCGGACGCGAATGCGTCCGGCTTTTTATTGGGACTACGTCCCGAAGAGCAGTTCTCCCTCGCTCACCACCTGCAACTCAATCCATCCCTCGAGGGGCAACGAATCTACCGGCAGACGATTTTGCCACAGGCTGAATCGCAATCGTAACTTACTGGTCGCAGCTGAGCCCACCGCTGCCGGCTTGCGCTCGCTGGACTGCACATTGCTCGGTGTTGCCAGGAGCCAATCCAGTGGCAATTTGAATTCGAAATTGCGGCGCAGAGCGACCTTTACGGCTTCCTCCGGCTGTGCAGATGATGCCAGCATCCGCTCGGCCGAGCCGTTCTCAATTTTCCATTCCTTCAGCCCGCCTTGCATCGCCGATGCCTCCAGGCGAAGTGTCCGGCGCGCACGTGGCTCCCCGCTCGACGACGATTCCACGTTCACCACGATTTCGAAATCTTCCTCCGGGACCTTCCCTGAAAAGTCGAGCCGCCCATAGAGATTTGCACCGTCGATTCCTGCATACACAGAATCGAGCAGGAATTGCTTGCCATGCATGGCTCCCGCGCGGTGATCTGCCGTATAAATGGCCGCGCCCATCCACTCGAAGTAGCGAACTTTGTCTCCCGTCACGCGGGGATGGATGTACGCCGTCTGTGGCACGAACGAGGGCCTTACCTCGGCCCCAGTAATCGGCTGTGCAAGATGATCCGGCGGCGTTGCGCCCAGCGCCTGATACACATTCGACAGATGCTTGCGATAAAGCTCGTCGAAATCGCGGTCGTTCGCCGAATGGTGTTCCGGCCCGTACCACCAATTCCAATCACTCCCTTCCGCAATCAGGAGTTCATCGAACGCGAGCTGGCGCTGCGCTTCGGACGCGCTCGGCGCGGAGCGAGCATAAAACTCGCGCGCGTGGTGCAGATAGTCCCAGGCCCGGTTATCCTCAGGCGCCCCGATCCAGACGTTGAAATTCGCGTTGATCCACGAGCCCGGCACCAGCGAACCCAGATGGCCAAAGTCCTTGTGGCGCGCGATCGCTTCCGAGATCGTCACCGCCTCAATGCCGGGCTCGCGCTGCAGCCCGTCATAAAACCTCCGCAGGAACTCGCGGCCAGATTTCGGATAGTACTCCCAGGCATTCTCGCCATCGAGAATGATGGAAACAACTGCGTCGCGCCCCTTGTCCAATATCGGCCTGGCGGCTTCCTTGACACTGTTGATCAGATGTCGCGCCGCATCGGCTGGCGGCATTCCGGAATACACGAATCCGATCAGATCAGAAATCGTGTGGTCGCGAAATACCAGATGCATGGCGGTCGAGCCATTTTCGTAACGGTAGATGTTATAGAGCTTCTCGGCCAGTTGTCCGGGAAGGCGGCCGACACCATCTCGCGCAAAAAACAGTCCCGTACTGCGCCCAAGAACACCCTCGTCTGTCGCCATCCACTGCACGCCGAGGCTGGAGGCAATGGCCAGCACCTCTTCGGAAATGCTGCCCTCTGACGGCCAGATGCCTTTCGGGCGCAGGCCAATTACCTTCTCATGGAAGTCGAGTGCGCGCAGCAGTTGCTCGCGCGCATCCTCCGGATGCCGAAATCGATTCTGCGGCAAAGGTAAACCGGGCGTCGAAACTGCTCCCGCACTGCTATCGCAAAGCAAAGGCAGAATCGGGTGATAAAACGGTGTAGCCGAAATCTCGATTGATCCTCGCTTCGCCGCTTCCGCATTTGCCGGCAACACCCGGCCAATTAATTCCCGCTCCCGGGCGATAACAAACTTCTGATCCTCAAGTGAGTAGTGATGCCCCTTCGCTACCAGCGTAGCGATATCTTTCTCTTCGAGAAAAAACTCGTCAAACCAGGCAATCTGCGACAGCACCTGCAGATCAGTAAAATCCTGCGTCTGGAAATATCGTTCGGCGCGATCCGGATTGCTTCCCTGCTCGCGAAACCGGTCCCACAATTCTTTGTAGCGCGGATACCTGCCAATTACGTTTTGCGCATTCGCCTGGAACAAATACTGCAACGCAAACCGACGTTCGTTCTGTGACAAATCTCTCGCGGGAGTGGATGCTACCTGCAAGAAAGGATCCTGCGCTGTTCCGGCGGCATAATCCTGTATCTGCACCATCAAGGACGGAACAAGATTGAAATTCTGGTGAACGTTGGGAAATTCCTCCAGCAGCTTCACCATGCCGAAGTAGTCCTTGAGCGCGTGCAATCGAACCCACGGCAGACGGTATTCGCCCGTGACCAGATCCTTGTAAAACGGCTGGTGCTGATGCCAGAGAAGTATGACTCGCAGGGCGGGCATGAACTGGAATCAGCAGTCTAGCACGAGACATTACAGCCCCCGTACCTCTTCCGATGCCACGCCCACGGTCATTTCATGACAAGTTTGTGACCGTTTCATTGACAAGTTACAAACCATGCAAACGGGCTGACAATTTTTTACTTGCGCACGACATTCGCTCGCTTTAACAGGTTCACGCTTTCCAACCAGGAGGTTCCAAATGCAAGACGCCTGGAGCAGCATGAAAAAAGCCATCAACCGGCGCTCATTCGTCAAAAAGGGGATCACTGCAGCAGGGATCGCGACCGCGAGTGCCGGATTGATAAGCAACACCACATCCCTTCTAGCTGAGGACGAAGGGCGCGAGGATCGCAGCCGAAGTCTCACGCGGGGAGACGCAGCCCTGCTGCGTTTCGCTGCAGCCGCGGAGATCCTCGAGACCGACTTCTGGATACAGTACAACGAACTTGGCGGAGTTCAAGACAGCGAAGTCCCCGGCGGCAGTGGAAATCCTGCATACACCGAGGCGCTCAGCCAGCTCGACGAGGATATGGCGCAGTACATCCACGACAACACCGACGACGAATTCACCCATCAGAATTTTCTCAATGCGTATCTCGCCTCGAAGGGAGCGGCGACGGTATCTCTGGAAGCCTTTCGCACTCTCCCCGGCAGCACCGCAACCGGTTCAAGCCAAAAAATGCGCTTAACGAACCTGATGCAACTCACGCTCGATACCAGTTGGTGGACGCGCTATCGCAGTGACGCCCACAATCCCGATCTCGATCCCAACTTCGTGTTTCCGCAGGCCGTGCCCAGCTTGGCTGTGGGCCAGCACACTGCAATTCCTCGGACCGACGACGACACCGCCGATCCCAACTTCCTCCAGGCAATCGCCAATACAGCAGGTTTTCACTTCCCCACGATCGAGCAAGGAGGCAACAGCCTGTACCCGTCGATGGCGCAGCGTGCTACCAGTCTCGAGGTGTTGCGCATTCTGATAAGCATTGGCCCCACCGAAACCATGCACTTTCAAACCTGGGCCGACAAGGCAGGCAACGCGCTCCAAATAAGTGCGGTCGACCCTGTTACCGGAGTTTCGGTTACCTTTCCCGATCTCAACTCCCAGCCCTTTGGCGGTGAAACCTTCCAAACCAATCTGATCATGCCCGAACCTTGCCCTTTCCTCAGCCGTAAGCTTCCCCGTTGCTCGATCATCCGTCCCACCGAGACCAGGGGCGCTGCTATGGCGGTCGTCAAATTCCTGACGGCGATGGGACTGTTCATCGGCCAATCGCCGCAGTTCTTCGAGCTGATGCACGACCTGGCCGCAGATGCAGATAGAGCCAGGCGCGAACACTGAGGGGTTATAGCTCCTCAGCTTTTTTGGGGTCGTCTCAGCCGCTGCCCGCGGGAACGGGCCAGCGGCCCTTTTTCTTCAGCGTCTCACAACCTCATTCAGCCTCGGCAGATATATCCGTGCCAACCCGCCCCCCGCTTCTGTAAACTAAATCGCATCCTAAGCGACGACCCTCATGAGACCGGAAACGACTCTCACCAGCCCGCGCCTTCTCACTGACCAGGATCTCTATCTGTTCAACGAGGGCAGCAACTATCGCATCTACGAGAAGATGGGAGCGCATCCTACTATTCACGAAGGCACGGCTGGCACCACTTTCAGCGTTTGGGCTCCCAACGCGCGATCGGTGTCCGTGGTGGGAAGCTTCAATGGATGGGATCCTAAAACACACCGCCTGAGCCCTCGTGCCTCCTCCGGCATTTGGGAAGGCTTTGCTCCTAACGCAAATCGTGGCGATCTCTACAAGTTCCACATCGAATCTCATCGTCACGGCTACCGCGTCGATAAAGCTGATCCCATCGGCCTGTTTCACGAAAAGCCTCCGCGCACCGCCTCTGTCGTGTGGGACCTCAATTACGAGTGGCACGATCAGGACTGGATGCAGAAGCGCCAAGAGCGCAATTCTTTAGGCGCGCCCCACTCAATCTATGAAGTCCATCTAGGCTCATGGATGCGTGTCCCGGAAGAGCACAATCGTCCTCTCAATTATCGTGAAACGGCGCCACGCCTCGCCGAATACGTCGGCCAGTTGGGTTTCACCCATGTCGAGTTTTTGCCGGTGATGGAGCACCCGTTCTACGGCTCCTGGGGTTATCAGACCACAGGCTATTTCGCCCCGACTTCTCGCTACGGCACTCCGCAGGATTTTATGTACCTGGTGGACTACCTGCACCAGCACGGTATCGCCGTGATTCTGGACTGGGTGCCTTCCCACTTTCCCTCCGACGCACACGGGCTCGCCTACTTCGACGGCACCCACCTCTACGAGCACGCCGACTCGCGCCAGGGATTCCATCCTGACTGGAAGACGCACATCTTCAATTACGGCCGCCCCGAAGTGCGCAGCTTTCTGATGTCCAGCGCCATGTTCTGGTTCGACAAATATCACGTAGATGGCCTGCGTGTAGACGCCGTTGCATCAATGCTGTATCTCGACTATTCCCGCAAACAGGGTGAGTGGATTCCAAACAAGTTCGGCGGCCGCGAAAATCTCGATGCCATTGATTTTCTACGCCGCTTCAATCAGGAAGCCTTCAAAGAGCATCCCGATATTCAGACCACCGCCGAAGAATCAACTTCTTGGCCCATGGTTTCAAAGCCCGTCTATCTTGGCGGCCTCGGCTTTGGCATGAAATGGGATATGGGATGGATGCACGACACCCTTCGTTATTTCCAGAACGATCCTATTCATCGCAAATATCACCACAACGATCTCACCTTCCGTATGTTGTATTCGTTTCAGGAAAACTTCGTGCTACCGCTCTCCCACGACGAAGTCGTTCATGGCAAGGGCTCGCTCATCGGCAAAATGCCCGGCGACGAGTGGCAGAAGTTTGCCAACCTGCGTCTGCTGTTCGGCTACATGTTCGCCCAAGCCGGCAAGAAACTCCTGTTCATGGGAGGAGAATTCGGACAGGTGCGCGAATGGGCGCATGACACCAGCCTGGAATGGCATGTTTTGCAATATCAGGTTCACCGGGGAGTGCAGGCCTGGGTCGAGCAACTGAATCGTTTTTACCGCAGTGAGCCGGCCATGCACCTGTTGGACAACAACCCCGCAGGCTTCGAATGGGTGGACGCCAATGACAACGCGACGAGTACTATCTCGCTGCTGCGCAAGAGTGAGTCACCGGAAGACACGATCCTAGTGGTCTGCAATTTCACCCCAGTCCCGCGTGTCGGATACCGCGTAGGCGCTCCTCACGGCGGCTACTGGCGCGAGATGCTTAACAGCGACGCCCGCGAGTATGCGGGCAGTGGCATCGGCAATTTCGGCGGAGTCCAAGCCGAAGAGATTCCCGTGCACGGCCGCCCATTCTCTCTGAAGCTAACGCTTCCCCCGCTAGGCGCCCTGTTTCTTAAAGGGACCTGAGGTTACGAAGAGTCGGATCCCTCTTCGTACGACACGAACTCGCCCGTGCTATTCTCGCCTTAAGCGCATCTCCCATGCGGATTCTGACCCGTTACATCCTGCGCGAGGTGACGGCTCACGCCCTGATCGGCGCGATCATCTTCACGTTTGTCCTATTCACCCGAGACCTCGGGCACATTCTCGAACTGGTAGTCCGGGCTAGCGCACCATTGCCGAGTGTTGCCGAACTGTTCTCCTTCACCGTGCCGCTGGCGCTGACCTACACCTTGCCCATGAGCGTTCTGATGGGCATTCTGATTGGCCTGAGCCGGCTGGCCGCCGACAGTGAAATCACCGCCATGCGTGCCAGCGGCATGGGAATCTGGACCTTTCTCCGTTCCCTCTCGATTTTCGTTGTGACGGCCTGGATTCTCGCTCTCGCCAACGGTATCTACATCGCTCCTCGATCGCAAGCCGCCCTGGCCAGGCTTGAAAAGAAACTCAAGGGATCACAAGTCTCGTTCGAAATTCAGCCGCGCGTTTTTTATGAAGGCTTCCCGAAGTACGTCCTCTACGTGCAGGACGTGAAGAGCGCGCAGGGCGCGGCCGTCTGGAAAGACATCTTTATGGCCGACCTCACCGATGCCTCGAACCCCAAAATCACTTTAGCGAAGGAAGGCATTGTCGTCAGCGAGGCTCCGGACCGCCTGCATCTCCATCTGGTGGGTGGCTCCGAACATGAGACGGATCCCAAAGACCCGGATCATTACCAGATCTCGACCTTCCAGCAGACCGATATCCCGATTGAACTGCCTTCGACTGGCACCAAGCCGGAGGAATCCCTCCCGGCAGGCGTGATCGATACGTGGGATTTGCCTCGACGCGCAGCCCGGGCCGATCCCGGCGCGGCACGTTGGTTTCTGATCGAGTTCCACCGCCGTTTCGCGCTTCCCACGGCTTGCCTGGTGCTCGCACTTGTGGGAATACCGCTGGGACTGTCCTCCAAGAAGAGCGGGAAATCAGGAGGGTTCGTACTGACGATCCTCCTCGTCTTCGCCTATTACGTCGTGTCCCTGGCCGGAGTATCTTTGGCCCGCCAAGGCCGCGTCACCCCCTGGTTCGGCGCATGGCTGGCAGATTTTGTCTTTCTTGCGCTGGCGTTGATCTTGCTATTGCGAGCTGAAAAGCGTCCCTTTGAACTAGGATCCTATTTTCGTGGCGCCGCCAAGCCGGAGAACACCTTGCTGGCTGCTGGTCTCGGCCGTCGCTCGGAAAACGCCTTTCAGCGTGCTTCCACTCGTCGTCGAGTCTTCAGTGCGAGTTTTCCCACCCTGATCGACGATTATGTGCTCCGTGACTTCTTCGTTTACCTGGGGATGATTCTCTCCACCTTCCTCGTTCTGGTTCTTGTGTTCACGCTGTTCGAGCTGCTGGGAGACATTCTCCGCAACAAAGTTTCTGCCCTTGTCGTCGCCGAGTATTTGCTGAACGTCACTCCCTATCTGCTCTACAATGTCGCGCCGCTGGTCATGCTGCTTGCGGTGCTTGTCACTTTCGGCCTCATGCAGCGCTCAAACGAGATCACCGCTATCAAAGCCACGGGCACAAGCATTTACCGCGTGGTTACTCCTGTGATCATTGCTGCCGGAGTGGTTGCTGCTTCCTTGTTCTTCGCCGACCAGTTCTATCTGCCGCGCACCAACCAGCGGCAAGAAGCGTTGCACAACCAGATCAAGGGAAAGCCCGCGCAGACCTACCTCCGTCCCGACCGCAAATGGATTTTCGGCCAGAACAATGACATTTACTACTACCAGTTTTTTGACCCAGACCGCGATCAATTCGGCAATATCACCGTCTTCCAGCTAGACAAAACCAATTTCAGCGTTACACGCCGCATCCACGCGGACCGCGCCCGCTGGGCCGATAATCTGGACCGCTGGGAGTACGAGCGCGGTTGGGAGCGGACCTTGAAGGGCTCCGCCATGGGCGATTACCGTAGCTTCGAGGTCGCGACATTTCCCCAATTTCCTGAGACGCCCGCGTATTTTAAAAAGGAAGTAAAGCAATACAGTGAGATGAATTATGAGGAACTGCATAAATACATCCGAGACCTGCAGCAAAGCGGATTCGATGTCGTCCGTTTGAGGGTTGAACTCAACAAGAAATTGTCCTACCCCCTGATCACGTTGATCATGGCCGTCCTGGCGATCCCGTTCGCGCTGTCTACCGGAAAGAAGGGAGCGGTCACTGGCGTGGCTGTGGCGGTCGGAACGGCAGTGTTCTATACAGTAGTCTCGCGGCTATTCGAAGCTATGGGTAACCTGAGCCAACTCCCTCCCGCGATGGCTGCGTGGTCTCCCGATCTGATTTTCGTATTGATCGGCGGCTACTTGATTTTGAAGGTACCCACCTAAGGCCGGAGTGAAGAGCCCGAAATCCGAACTGACCTACTTCACGGCCACGCCCCAGGGATAATTATCAGTCTGAATGGGCGCCTCAGCAGTTAATGCTCCAGTTGCAGGAACGATCGAGTATTGCGATACCGTCGCGCCGTTGTGGTTGGCAATGAACATCCAATTATCATCTCCGCGGATTGTAATAGATCTCGGCTCAAGTCCTGTAGCCACCACTGCTGGAGTCATCGCCGTCAAAGCTCCGGTCGTTGGGCTGAGCTTGAAACCGGACACTGTATTGGAATCCAGCCCTACAACGTAAACATTATTTCCGTAGGGATCCACCGCGAGGGGACCGGGGTTGCTAGCATTGCCTGCCAATGAAAATGGAGAGCCACTGACTGCGATGAGGCTGCCATCTGCCTGGGTGCAGGGCGCGTGGACAGTAGCGCAAATCACGTACGCACTCACTTTGCTGGAAGAAACCCCGTTGCTCACGTAAACGAATCTGTCGCACGGGTCCACCGCGATGCCCGCGGGTACCGCGGCGGTCGCGAACGCAGGGATTGCCGTTTGCCCCGTTGGTGGAGCGAGCGCGCCGGAGGACGTATCGACCTGAAATTCGAATATCTGGTATGGAGACAAGGCATCCACGGCGTACACAAATTCTGCGCTTGGCGGGTTGTTGCCCGGTGTCGAGCAAACTGCGTTCTGCGTGCCATTGATGCCGATACCCGGGAAGACCGTCGGGGTCGCCGCGACGCTGACAATATCTACGCTCGCTTGGGGCATAGTCGTCGCCGGCGCGGTAGTAAAAAAAGGCGACCCGGCAACTTCTTTCAGCGCACCATCACTGCCGATTGAAAAAACGGATACCCCGCCCGGCACAAACCGATTCGCCGCATCGGTAGTGGCACGGTCGGCAACAAACAGGAATTTGCCCGCGGCATCCACCGCAAGCATGGCAGGCACTACCGCAACCAACTCCGTATCGTTTGGGGGCAGCTGACCCAAAATATGTATCGTAGCCGCAGCGGGAGTAGTTCGACTCCCAACTTCTGACGTCGTTCCATCCGAGTTGATCTTTAATGCCGCAATGCCGGTGCTGCTGCCACCACATTGCGGATTCGACTCAATGAGGGCGTACGCGAATGACCCGGTCCGCTCTATCACAATGGACGATGGCACCCCATTCAGAACGCAATTTTTGTTGACTGTATCCGAAGTCGGGTTCGCGATCGCGGAGATATGCCCATTATTGAGGCTAAAACTGAAGGTCTGTATCAGCCCCGATCCCTGGCTTCCCACCAGCAACAGACCGTTGGACGACGAATTGTATTTGCTGCCGCAAGCCATCAACGCCCCGATCGAAACCAGTACCACCACTCCGAGCAGCCACAATCGTTTCGACATTCTCTCGTTCATCTCCCTGTTTCTATGAGGCTTGCGTGAACACGCCGGTCCCGGCGCCCCGCCGGCCCGGGCCTGTGCAGTCTGGTAAATGCGGGAAATCTCAACCCATTTGTGTATCAGGAATGCGTAGGAAGAGCAATCTCCTCTGAGAGTGGCGGCGGCATTTCGCCCGCGCACCCGTCAGTCGTTTGAACCTTGGGACCTTCCGGGAGTTGCCCGCTTCAGGACCGCGATCAGTATACGGGAAAGCAGTGGAAGAAGTGCCTACTGGGCCCTGGCCACTGAACCCTGCTCCCTGTCCTGTGCAACAGAAGCCTTTTCGTTGCTCTTCGGAGCGATCAACTCACTCACAATCAACGGCAAACGAATCTCAACCATCAACCCACCCTCGGGGCGATTGAAGGCAGAGACTCTGCCGCCGTGAAATCGCACTGCCCTTTCCGTAATGGCCAGGCCCAGTCCCACTCCGCCGGTTTGCCGTCCGCGAGCATCATCCAGCCGGTAAAAAGGGACGAACAGTTTTGCCAGCGCATCGGCCGGTACTCCGGGACCAGAGTCGCTCACACGCAGCACGGCCTCTCGCCCGGCGCCCCGGGGTTCGCTCCTCAGTTCGATTTCCACCGAAGATCCCTCTTGCGTATATCGAATTGCATTGCGGACGACATTCTCAACTGCGCTGTGCAGCAGCGAGGCATTTCCACGCACTTCCCAGTTCCCGTCGGGTATGGAGGTGTGGACATGAGAACGCCGCTCCTGCGCCTCGAATTCGGCATCTTCACAAACGCTCACCACGATTTCATCCAGAGGTACGGGCGTTTGCGGCACGAGTTGTTCGCCGTCTTCCAGGCGCGCCAGCGTGAGGATTCTACCAATCAATTCGTTCAGTCGTGCCGCCTCCAGTTCGATGCGATCCAACATGTCGGCACTTTCGACTCCGGAGCGTTGCCGCGCCAGTCCCAGGGCGACATTCAAGCGCGCCAGCGGCGAGCGCAACTCGTGCGAAATGTCGTTCAACAGACGCGATTGTGCCTTTAGTAAAATTTCCAGCCGCTCGGCCATGGCATCGAAGTCGCGCATCAGCCCCGCAACCTCGTCGCGTCTCATGCTGGCCAGCGGTCCTGCGCGCGCGGTTAGATCGCCTGCGGCTATCTGGCGCGCCGCCGTTCGCAGCCGGACAATGGGCTTCGTCAAATACCAGGCCAAGAGATAGCAGACAAGTCCCGAACTTAGGACTCCAATAATTAAACCGGTAAACGGCACCCCTCTGGGACCAATGAAGACTCGCGGTCCCGGAGGCAATCCCAGCACCACTGTGTAACGATGTTTGCCATCTGATGACGCTCGCGAATCACGCAGAACTTGGGGCGCGGGGAAGAGAAATCCATCGTGCGGAGCCCTCGGGCCTCCCGCTGCAATCCGCATCGCCCAATCGGGAGCCCCTCGGTGCGACACTTCATTCCCCCGTTCATCGAACAAATACGCTCGCACGTGTTGCGAATGCTCCAGACTCTCCAGGTAGCCCCTCAGGTTCTGGTCGCCCCCTTCTTCATAAGCGCTGACAGCATCATTGAGCACAGTAGTGCGCAGGGCCTCCCAGGTGGAAGTGCGTGGCCTGAAGGCAAGCGTCACCAGAATGGCGAGCACAAAAAACAATGCCTGCGCCATCCAGAACGATAAAAATATCCGTACAAACAGACTCTTCATGTTAGTTAGGCCACTCCACGGCCGAAAGCGGCAACGGAGGGAAGGTTACGGCTTTGGCCCGTACTACATCCTGCGCGGGAGCCATCAACCTTGCGGGCATGATATCGGCAACAATCAAACCTTTGCCTTCTCTCTCGGACGCGCGAAAATGTACCCCACCCCGCGCACCGTTTTGATGTGTTCATCGTTCTCCGTGTCGCCCAGCTTCTTTCGCACCTTACTGACGTGCATGTCGATGCTCCGGTCAAACGGCGAAAACTTCCGGCTAAGCACCGCATTCACCAACCGCTCTCGCGGGACCACCCGTCCTGCTTCACGCAATAAGACTTCCAGCAGATTGAACTCGACCGAAGTTAAGTCCACCGGCCTACCCTCCAGTCGAACCGTCCTGGTCGCCGGATCCAACTCTACATCGCCCACGGTCACGATCTCTGGCGCAGCAGGTGACCCGCCCCCCTCGGAGTGCGTCCTGCGCAACACGGCGCGGATCCGGGCAACCAGCTCTCGCGGATTGAACGGCTTGGGAAGATAGTCGTCCGCGCCAATCTCCAGGCCCACAATGCGATCGACGTCTTCGCCTCGGGCAGTCAACAGTAGCACCGGGAGTCTGGACGTAGCCCGTATCCGGCGCAGCACTTCGAATCCATTAATCCCGGGCAACATGACATCGAGAACAGCCAGCACATACTCTCCCACACTTGCTTTTTTCAGTCCGCTCTCGCCGTCGTGTACACATTCTGTCGTGAAGCCTTCGGAGCGCAAATATTCACTGACCAGATGACAGAGTTCCACGTCGTCGTCGATGACTAGAATTCTTTCCATCGCTCTTCTCATAATTGTGCATCACAGCCCGCAGGCCCGCGGTAAAGAATTGTCAAACACGATGCAAGTGCGGCCGACAGAAATCTGCACAGGCTCAGCCGCGTCAACGTTACAAATCTTTACTCCGGATGACCGACTTTTTACCACTTTTTCCGGCCAACCCGTGTTCCTATCAGTGTACGCAACGCCCCCGGATAACCGGACAAAATAGGAGTCACCATGAAATCGTTTCGTTTTCGAATGTTGAGTGCTGCCCTGGCAATCCTGATGGGAACAGTCATCGCCAACGCGCAGAGTACCGAAGAAGCCCCGTCAGCGCCGCCTATGCATCATCACGGCATGAGAATGGGTATGGATGGCCATAGAATGGGCTTTTTCGCAAAACAGCTCAATCTCACCGATGACCAGAAGACCCAGATGAAAGCCATCATGGAGAAAGAGCACCCCGCGATGAAGCCGTTGTTCCAGCAACAGCACCAGATCGATCAGCAGCTTCGCCAGTTCGTCGAAGGTCCCTTCGATCAAGCCAAGGTCCAAGCCTTAGCCACTCAGAAGGCCCAAATCCAGGCTCAACTGACCGTAGCCGAGACCCGCATTCACAACCAGCTCTATCAGCTGCTGACGCCTGACCAACAGTCGCAGTTGAAGCAGATGCAGGCAAAGCACGAAGCACGCATGCAGAAGCACATGGATCAGGCAACCCCGGCTGCTCCCGAGCAATAAATTTTTCCGCCCGGACCTCTCTGCGTGTGACGGAGAGTCCGATCGAGCGGCGCGAGGGCCTGACGTCGCCTCGCGCCGCCGGAGGACTGACAATGATCGATTCTTTTCTGTTTGACGCCGGCTCTGTATTTTTCGTCGCCTGGGCTCTGACGCTTACCAGCCTTTGTGTGGTGGCTTTCGAGGCCGTGACCTGCTTCCATCCAAAGCCATGCTCCATCGTACTAAGCGGCCCCGTTACACGGCTCCGCCCCACAAATGGTGAACGATGAATTAGTGTCTAAGGTCCGAAGTCCGGCTCTCTTCCTGCAAACGCTTGAGATGCGGAAAGAACGGAGTCACCTCAAATGGCATTTTCTCCGCGGACGACTCCAGTTGAACGGGCTTGGCCTTGAGCATTTCGATTTGATCAGACCATGGATTCACCGCAATCCGCGATCCCAGCGGCAGAGCAGCAATCTGGTCCAGACGATTCATCTCCAGGGGCCTTGCAGAGTTCGCCACACCATGCATGCCGACAAGATGGCTGCTCCCAAAATCATTGCTGAACCGGCCACGCAAAAGATTGGGCAGCTGCGGAGAGCGCGCCTCCAGAATCTCGAGAAAAAGCCCCGCATTAGCCATCTGATCCTTGTATGGGGACTTCGCAAAGAGTTCAAATCCTTTCTTGTCCGCCTCGGCCTCCTGTTCCGAATCGAAGTGAAAATCCAGATGGGAAAATATTTCGAGATCCGGAAACTGCGATGCCAGGCCGGAAAGGTATTCGACGCGGTCGGACTGATGCAACACAATGTGCGCAACTTCGTGCGCCAACACTGCCCCGAGTGTCGCCTCATCCGGCAGTACGTCGAGCAGTCCGCGGCTCACAATAATGGTTCTCCCTGCCACAAAGGACTCCAACGGTGTTGTCAGTAGAACCCGGCAACGAATCGCGGGAATCTCCAGTTCGTTGGTGAGCAAAATATTGTTCACCACCGTTTCCAGGATCTTATTGACATTGCCGTCCGGAGCCATCAGTCCCGCCACCTGCAAGCGCTCCACCAGTTCGTCGTCCGGCGTGTATGTGCCCTTTCCCACCGTGTATTCCGGATTCAGGCTCTGCGACGCTTCACGCCGCTTTGGATCGACCAACCCAGGCGCGTCCGTCAATGGCTTGGAATACTCCCTGTGATCTCCGGCGTTCGCCAGATCATAACCCCATAGGCGCGTCTGGGCCTTGAACCATAGCTCGTGCGCCGTTGGCTCCGGGTTCCATTCCTCGGTGTAAACGTAAGCTGGCATCCAACGCACATCCAGAGTGTTCACGCGCCAGCTGTCAAAATGAAATGCTCGGTTTTCAAATGCCTTGGACGCGTACGCTCCCCGGAATCGCACGATGCTGGCATTCTCATCCTCGAACCAGATCCGCCCCATGAACCCGCGGTTATCCGTACCCCCTCGTGGTTTCACGTCCGCCACTACACAACGCACCTCGCCAAGGTTCTCGAAGCGGACATAGTCAAATATGTAATTGGCTCGATCAAAGTGTTCCAGATCGGGGAACAACGCCTGCACAAAACCCGCAGCGGAAAAACGCTCGGGCAATGGGTTTCGCCATCGTTTGAAAATGCCGTGTTTCGGCCGTTCTTCCTCTTCGAAGGAAAGCGCCTTCTCTCCTTTCGTCAAATCGAGACGGCTCAGAAAGTAGTGATCTCCGCTGGGAACCACGCCCGCCGCGGAGTCGCGCTTTTGTTCCTGAACGTAGGTCTCGCTAATCGGTCTGAAGTTGCGCATCAGGACAATGAGGCGGTGCTCCTGAAGGATCGCCTGATCAATGAATTCATTGAAGCTGAGTGCTTTCCGGCTTTCGGCAGCAGCTTGATGCCGGGTGGAGGGTTGGACCGCTGCGGGAGCATCGACCTTCTCTGCCGGACTCTGAGCCGCAACCCCACTGACTAGCAACTGAGACAGGGTTGCCGCAAGCAATGCAAATCTCCGGGCTGCGGCCATAATCGTACAGTCTAGACGATCTGGGCGTTCTGAATTGTCTAATTACTCGGTAGCGGGCCGGGAGCCTGAGATGAACTGGCTCTCAGGATTGCAGCGGCCAGGGCCTTACATCCAGCGGCCGCCGCGGCGTTATTACGCCGCACAAGTTATTGTCATCGTCGGCCAGCAGAGCAATTGCCAATCTTAGTGCTTCAATCTCTTTTTCCACTTTCCTTTGCTCGTCCTGCTTGCGACGAAGCCCGTCATAAAGTGTCTGCGGGGTACAGGATACGGAGAGGAATTTGCGGGCCTTCACCGGGACGACCGGAGGTACACCAGCCTTCCCTTCTCCTTTCGTCTCATCGGCGGGAGGCAACTGGCTTAGGAACTCCAGCCCCATAAGATTGCCCACCCGGTTGCGAACAATGGCCACAACCCTCGACGGCTCTGACGTGGGAAATTGGAGTTGCATCAAGTCGCCGGGCGCCGCATTGAGGCCGGCCTGCAATGCCATCCCGGCTCTGCTGATCTCATGTCCCCGTCCGTTCACCGGCGCGTTTACGACCCCATTGAGTGCGAGAATGCGTACCGGCAGATCAATCTCATACCGCGGCCAACGCCGTATTCCATGGAACTGGCGGACATCCACTGATGACTGTCGCATTGTTTTGCCCCGCTGATTCCTGATTTTCTTTGCAAATAATCCAGACAGGCCACCCGCTGGACAGCGAAGTGGTGGGCAAATCGAGTGTGCTCCCTGCCGCAACTGGGGATCAAATTACCAACGTGCACACAAACAGTAATGAGCTACTTGATTCCGAGGACAGTTTCTGATCTGCCGCGTCTACCCATTTGTCCGCGGCTCTCTTCCCGTAAAATACTTAGAAGCTTCAGCCTGGAACAGAGCAAATGCAAACAGAGCGAGGATGAAGGAGTGTATGGCGAACTCTCCCAGAGAGTGAAACGCGCTTAGAACGACGTGGAATGCAATCCACGCCAGAGCCATCCAGCGCGCCCAATTTCTCCCCAGAAGCATATACGCTCCAAAAATAACGGCCAGCAGACGAACCACGCTGATGAGCAGCAGTTCATAAGGGAAAGGCTGCAACCCTTTCAATTCCGAGAGATGATAGATTAGCCCCACAGCACCTGCAGCCATCAATAGGCAACTCACACCGATCACGGGCCACGGTCTTGTCTTCATCGCAAATACCCTAACTCAAAGCGCTGCCAATGAACCACCTGTGCCTATTGCACTGAGACACACACTAGGTGGTCTTCTGAAATCCTGCCTTCTCCATCCCCCGCTTCGCCTCCGCACTGCGCATGAACGTGTCCCAGACAAAACCTGTGCGCAGGTTTTCCGCCATCAGCAGGGCGATCCCCGTATCGATTCCGATTACGTCCGAGTCATACCAGTTCTTGAGCGGGTTAAACGCGTTCACAAATCCATACTTCGTCCACGACGAAGGATACTTGCTCCGCATGGTTTTCAACACTCTCAGGCTTTCGGCAGGCAAAAAGGGCAGCGATCCTCCCGCGGCGCTCGGCACCACGGTTCCATCAATCGGCCCCATGGCGGGTGGCCCTCCCCATACCACGTAACCGCGCTGCGAATCCGACGCTGTGATGCCCCACAATTCTTCGCTGTAATCGGGAAACTGCTGGCGCAACTCCAGGCAGAAGCGGCGATGCACCTCTGTAGCAGTGACGGAATTCTGAAAATAGTCCGCGTACTTGTCACGCTTGTTGCGGAAATCGAACCATGCCTGCGAATACTGGTGCACGAAAAGCGGCGCAAACGACCCGATGTATCTCATTCCGTCGTACTCAAACGTCAACCGCTTCCACGCATTCCAGATATCAGCCGGCAGCGGCCGTTGTGCTGCCCCCATGGCCAGCAGGTACATCATCATCAGTTCGCTGTAGTAATCCCACCGTGATGACAGGAATCCCACTTCGGGCGTCCAACCGTGCGTCAGGAGCGAAGTGTCTTCCGCCAGCCAACTCCAATCCACGCGATTCAGAATGAGATTGGCCAATTCGGCCACCGCACGATGACGAAAATGTTCCCGGCAACTGATCACTCCACAAAGCAGAATCGCTGTGTCAACGGAAGACACTTCGGAGTCGTACATGCGCTCTCCGGTTTCCGGATGGGCAAAGTGGAAGAAGAATCCCCGGTGATTCGGCAATTTCCTCCACAAGAATCGTAGAGTCGCAAAAACCCGTTCCAGCGCAGCGGCGGACGGAATGAATTTTCTCTGATCCCCGATGCAGAGTGCGGTGAGCCCAAATCCAGTCGCTGCAATACTGGCCGCGCTGATTTGGTTCGGATTCCGAAGATTACACCGGTCCTTCACCATTCCGGTGTTGGGACTGCCTTGTTCCCAAAAGAATTGAAAACTGGCGCTCTCCACATCGTTGAGGAACTGGTCGTCTTCTGCCGACAGTGTGGTAATTGGGCTGTTGTTCACTGGCGCTGAGGGATTCGCCGGCGCAGCAGGGTTCTGTCCCTGCAGGAGCGCGCCTGCGAGCATACTCCCCAACGGGAGTGAAAGGCTGGTTTCCAGAATCTGGCGCAGCATCTGCCGGCGCGAAAGCATCGGCCGTCGGTGATCCGCTATGCTTGTCTTTCCATGCTTCATGCGCCGATGCTTGACGACGGAATGCGATTTCTTTGCATCATATTCAGGAATCCAAAGTTTTATTCTGGTATGACATCGTCTAAGTATGCAAGTGACACCAGGACCATTACCGCGGTTGCATGCCCTGGAATGTGCTAAGAATCTATAACATCAGCTCACCATGTGCCCGATGACTCGTGCTCATAAAATCGAGACTTGGATCGCCGCCATTGTCACTCTCTTGCTCGCTGCCACGGCTCTGTCTGTAATCCGTTGGGGCATTCAGAAGCCCATCACTCTGCGGGGAGCCGTGCTTGTCGACGACACGGATCCCAAAAAGCAACTCCCCATTGCCGGTGTGGAAATCTCGGCTGGGGACCTAGCCATTTCCGATGCCGTGTCCGACTCGTCGGGAATGTTCCTATTGCATTTGCGCAAGCCGATCCGCCATGGACACGCTATTGTCATCCACTTCCGCGATCCGAGATATCGCGCCATGGATGTGAATGATTACGTGGTCGACAAACTCTACATCGTCCGCCTCACCCCGATCGCCGTCAAGCGTCCTCCCCAGAATGGCCCCCAGGTGAAAGTCTCTGGCATGCGCGTGCGATACACCGTAAAGGCGCTCACTGATCTCAATGTGGGTACTGCGGGGAAGATTTTCGAGGTCCAGAATAAAGGAAACGTGCCCTGCAAAGGGCAGAATCCATGCTCGCCCGACGGGCGATGGAAAGCCGCAACTGGCTCAGCCAGTCTGGATGCGGGCGCCGGTAATCAATTTCGCAGTCCCCGGGCCTCTTGCATCGCCGGTCCTTGTCCGTTCACCCGCATCGAGGCCGACTTCATGAGCCAGGGAGGCCGCATGCTCACCGTCTCGGCGCGCAACTGGTCTGACACGGCCACTTTCCTTTTCGAGGCCGAAGTGTTCCGTCCCGCCATCAGCCAGCGCGAGCACTGGTCTTATCCCGCCATCTTCGGAGATGGACTTTCCTTCACCTTGCCGGCAAATGCAGAAAGCGTAAGCATCGAGGCCGAGTTGGATGGCCAGCCCATCATCTTCCCTCTGGGCCCCTCCCTCTTTCTGAGTTGGGCGAATTGCGCCACCGGAGCCAACCCAGACAAAGGACGAGTCTATCGTTGCACTCCCAAGCCCGGCTACCGCTTTCAATAGCGGGTTCACTGAACTGAGTCCACCTGCGCGCAGGTGAGCCCATTTTCAACGGGAGTTGCTCCCGGGCAACGTCCCCCGTGGAGAGCTGCAGAATTCGCCGAAGGCATTCCCACCAACATTCTTGCCGACCGTCTGAAACGGTTGGAACAGGCAGCCTCACTGCCAAGTCCGCGTATCACACCATCCCGTGCGCTATGTTTACGGGCTAACGGAAAAAGGAAAAGCCCGGCGTGATGTTCTGGGCGCACTGGTGCGATGGGGCACGAAACACATACCTGGCACACTGGTTCTGGAACGTGCAGTGGTGGGTCCCGCACCAGGCCAAAAAGGCAAATGAGGATAAGGCGAGACCCGAATTGACGTTATTTATTTTTAGCGTGTCTGCACCACTTGGGACAGACTGATGACTTCAGCATCAGGCATTGCCTGATAGAGTACGTAACCCGCACCGTTGGCTCGCACGACGTCGACCTGCTTCCTTTCTTCACCCTGTCGAACCTGTACTCTTTTCCATTCGCTGGGGACGTACGTTTTCAGAGTCAATGGTAGGTGGTAACTCAGGTCGGTAAGTTCGCTCCGTAGCACGACGGAGATCACTCCGCCCTCCGTGTACCAGGCAAGCGTGCTTTGTCGGCGTTCGCGGATATATTTGGCGACGTCCTGGAAAGTCGCAATCCACAGGCTTTGTTTTTTTGAATTGAGGTACCCAAAATAATCCTTCAACTCACCCCCCGTCTTCGGTTTCCATCCCACTCCATCCACGCCATGAAAGACCAGCACGAGCCAGACGTTCCCCTGTGCTGCAGTCTGGTCCACCCAGGACTTCATCAGTTCCATAGGGGTTTCCGTAAGGGCTCCGCGCTGCCACCTGACATACTCTTTGCGGGAAGCAGCAGGGTCCATATCGTTCGAGCGGTCCAGGTCATCGACATGTGCATCTGGCATGTAGTTGCGTGCGACCGGGTATCGCAGCAATGCGGCTTGAACTGCTCGTTCGTTCTCGGTGCCGTAAGGACATTCAACTGAGAACGTGTGCGCGAAACCGAGATGGTCGAGGATGTCCTGCCGGCTTCTTTCGAGTTCGTAGACCAGATTGGGACCATCTAGAACCGCCAGTCGCGGATGCGTCACTGTGTGGCTGGCAAACTCATAGCCACGGTTTGCTAAAGAGCGCAGCTCATCCCAAGTGACCTTGCTTCCCTCCTCGGTGGATTTTTCGCGCTGATTGCTCGGAATGAAAGCACCAGTTCGCACCTTCTCGTACGCCTCATCCAACACGCGATAGGCCTGTTGCACATTCTTCCCCTCGTCGTAAAGCTCTCCAGCGCGGGTATGGAAATCGAGGGTTCCTTCGTAACCCAAGAATCCCACCGCCGATGCGCGTTCGAAAAAATTGTCCTTATTTGTCGGAATGCGCGCCGTTTCCTCGATGATGGCTTTCGTCGGTCGCCCGATGAAGGTACCGTGATATCGCGAGCCCGGAATGTTTCCGGTAATAATGAAGAAAGTGGCAGGAAAGCCGAAGCTGTCCATGATCGGCACCGCTACCCGAAACTGATTTACTGATCCGTCGTCATACGTGAGCGAGACGGCTCCGTTCTTGCCGTATTGCCATTTTGCAATTTCCGTCTTACCGACCTGGCCAATGACAAAACGCGAGGAAGAAATCGTCATCCCAATCACAGCGACTACACTGATCGCCCACTTCATCGCACCTCCTTAAACTTCAGAATTGCCGAAAGCAGCCGCCAACTAAGTTTTTACTCAGCCCGTAAAGCTTTGATCGGCTGAATAGAAGCGGCCCGTAGGGCCGGAAGAAGGCTTGCTGCGCCAGCACAGAGCAACAGAGCCGCTGGCGGCAGCAGCAGGGACACAGGATCGATGGATCCCACATGATAAAGCCGGGATTTCAGCAACCTGCCGATTATCAATGCGACGGGCAGTCCAATTGCGAGTCCCAGGAGAGTCTGTGCGAATGCGCCTTGAAGTACAAAAAGTGCAATCCGCGGGCGGTCAGCCCCAATTGCCATGCGTACGCCGATCTCGGGAGTGCGACTTGCAACGTTGTAGGCCGTGACGCCATACAATCCAATCGATGCCAGAATCAGCGACAGCACACCAAAGAATCCGCTTAGCCGCACCAGTAGGCGTCGCTCCTCGAAGTTAACGTCAATCTGGTGTTTCAACGGCTGGATGCTGACAATTGCAAAGTTCGGGTCAACATCCCGGAACACGTCCCGGATCTGGTGATCAAGCCGCCCCGGATCGCCGTTGATCCACAGTTGTGCTCCGGTAATGAAATGGCTCCACTTTTCGTTATCCCTCTGGGAAGCATCGGTGTAGTCGGAATGCTGAGCCAGAGGTGCAAACACCATGGGCTGCGGCGCCTCTTCGGGATTCACGTACTTGGCATTCCGCACAACGCCGACAATTTCGAAGTCCTTGCTGTTGGCAGGAGTAGAGAAGCCAAAACTTTTGCCGAGCGGATCAACGCCTGGGAAGTACCGGCGCACAAATGATTGATCGACAATGGCGACCTGTCGCGACGCTGCGTTATCCGCCTCCGTGAATTCGCGTCCTTCCAGCATTTGCTGCCCTATGGTGGCGAAATATTTCGGGCTCACACGGTCCCAAAGCACTTTGCGCGAGCCGTCGATACCGGGCATGCCTTCTCCCGGTTTCACCACGACTTGTTCCCAATGTGCCGTGAAGGGGGAGTAGAGCGCGAGGCTGGCGCTGCGCACACCCGGCAAGCGTTCAAGCCCGTTCTGCAGTTCACGGTACAGCAAGTTCAGATGCTCGTGGCTATACGCCGCCAGGGGCTCCTCCATGCGCAGCGCGATGCGGTCTTGTGCAGTGAAACCGAAGTCCTGCCGCTCGATATTGAGCAGGCTTCGGGTTAGCAGGGTTGCGCCCGCCAGCAGGCTGACAGAGGCTGCTACTTGCAGCATCACAAGGAATTGGCGCAGATGGGGCTGGCTGTGTGCGCTCGCGCGCCCCACGCCGCGCATCGCCTCGATGGGATTTGTACGTGCCAGCAGCCATGCCGGCACTGTGCCGAAAGCTACACCGCTCAGCAGCGCGACCACGGCACAGAATCCAAGCATCGGCCACGACAGTCCCACCTGCATCGCGACCGCGTTCGCGGGCCCGAAGGCAAGCAAGACGACGATGTGGGTTCCCGCAACCCCGAGAAGTACGCCTGCGATTCCGCCCAAAAGCGCAAGAACAAGGCTTTCTGTGACCGCCTGCCGGATCAGCCGATTCCCGGACGCGCCGAGCGCACTCTGGATGGACACCTGCGCCCGGCGCGTCATCCCTCGGGCAAGCAGCAGGTTCGCCACATTCGCACAGCCACTCCACAGGACGATCGTGCACACGGCACGTAGAGTCTTCAAGCTCCTGCCGTACTCGTCGCCCCGTGCGCTGATCCCAGTCGCGCACCGGGCAATTTCGATCCTTTGCTGCGGAAGTTGTTGTTCCAGTTCCGCCCGGTGATTCGGCATCATATCGGCACCGGAAATGAGCCAGTGCCGCAGTAAAGAGGTCAGTTCCGATGACGCACCCACAAGCTGTGCTCCTTGCCGCAACCGGCCAATCACGCGAAGCCATGCGCTCGAGTGAACGAGGTTGTAGGAGGCCTCGGCGTCCGTAAGATATTCCGTCTGAAGCGGTATCCAGAGAGAGGGCGGAACACTGCTCATCGTGTCACCGTAAAAGCTCGGTGGCGTGATGCCCACGACTTTGAAATTGAAGCCCTCGAAAGTGAAGTTGGCATTCACCACCGAGAGATCGCGCCCAAAGTCCTGCTGCCATGTGCGATAGCTCATCACCGCCACTGGGGCCGAGTTTCTCTGGTCGTCAGCAAATGTAAAGAGCCATCCGGCAAAGGGCTGAACGCCGAGCGTCTGGAAATAATTGCCGCTCACGTATTCGCCCAGCAGCGCCTGCGCCTGGCCCACATGGCTGCCGTAACGCACGCTGAGGATATGCGGCTCTGCCTGGAACGCCGCGACCTGCTCGAACTGCGGTGTGGAACGGCGCAAAAGCTGATAAAAGTCGTAAGAAAAGATTCCCCATTCACCTTGCGGGTCGTTCGAATAGCAGCAGGTTTTTCCAGTTCCGATGCGGTAGAGGCTGCCGGGATCAGGCACGGGAAGCGACTTCAGCATCACGGTATGAATCAGGGAAAAGATTGCCGTGGTGGCACCGATACCGAGCCCTAAGGTAAGCACAACTGTGAACGTGAACAGCGGCGCAAGGCGAATCTGGCGCAGGGCGTAACGAACATCGGCGAGCACTGAAGAGCTCATCACACTTCTATATATTCGCTTTTCTGAACAATCAAGCGCCTATTGGAACGGGTCCTCGTTATCGACCACCACGCGAAAGTTGCCGGAAGCCTCCGAAATTGCTGAACCCTGGCTGTTAGAATCTCATCTAGACACTAGGAATGCTTCCCAAAAACCTGCGGCCGCTGCTCCCTTACCTCAAACGTTATCGCTGGGGATACATCTTCGGCACTGCCTGTGTTTTCCTCACTAATGGCATCTGGATTCTCTTTCCTCTGGTAATCGGCAAAGCCGCCGATGATCTACACGCGGGAGTCACCCAGCACAAACTGCTGGTTTATGCCGGATTGCTTCTTGCCATTGCCGTGATCAAGGGGATTTTCCAGTTCCTGACCCGCTGGGTCGTAATCGGTATCTCACGGGACATCGAGTTCGATCTCCGCAATGATCTCTTTGCCCGCCTCGAAAATCTGAGCTACTCCTATTACCAGCGCCATCGCACCGGAGACATAATGGCGCGCGCCACTAACGACCTGAACGCAGTCCGGATGTTGCTCGGACCAGCGATCATGTATTCGGCGAATACGCTGGTGTACACAGTTGGGGCGCTCTCTTTCATGATTTCGATCAGCCCCTGGCTGACGCTTTTCACCTTCCTGCCACTCCCGGCGGTCAGCATCATCATTCAGACTTTCGGCCGTCGCATTCACGAGCGCTTCGAGCGAATTCAAGCCATGTTCTCCGACATCTCGGCTCGCGCCCAGGAGAACTTCTCCGGAGCCCGTTTGATTCGCGCCTATGTGCAGGAAGAAGCTGAAATCAAGGCGTTCGAGAAGGAAAACAAGGAATACATCCTTCGCAGCCTGAAACTGGTTCGACTCATGGGCATGCTCTGGCCTACTCTCGAACTGATGCTCGGATGTGCCGTAGTTCTCGTTCTCTGGCTCGGAGGACGCGAAGTACTCACCGGGCAATCGACCGTTCGCCTGTTCACGAATCTTGGAACGTCAAACCCGGGAATCGCGACTACCCTGAAACTCGACGGCTCGATGAGCGTCGGACAATTCGTTTCCTTCAGCACTTACATGATGCAGCTCACATGGCCGGTGATTGCGCTGGGATGGGTCATTAACATTTTCCAGCGTGGGACTGCGTCATTGATTCGCATCAACGAGATCATGCACGAGCAGCCCGAAATCCAGAATGCTCCCGGCGCGCAGGATCGCGATATCACCGGGGAAGTGGAATTTCGCCACCTCAACTTCAGCTATGACGGAAAGCAGGTTCTGCACGACGTAAACCTGAAGGTCCCTGCGGGCAGCAGCCTCGCCATCGTAGGTCCCACTGGTTCTGGTAAGACCACGCTCGTCGATCTCATTCCCCGCATCTACGACGCCGAAGCAGGCACGGTTCTGATCGATGGTCGTCCGATCCGCGAATACTCGTTGGAGTCGTTGCGCCGAAACATCGGCTTCGTGCCGCAGGAGACCTTTCTGTTCAGCGATCGAATTCGCGAGAACATCGCGCTTGGCGTAGATTCTGCGACCGATTCCGACGTCCGCATCTCCGCACAGGCGGCCAACATTGCCGTCGATATCGAAGGATTCCCCGAGAGCTATGAAACGATGGTCGGCGAACGCGGCATCACCCTTTCTGGCGGACAGAAACAGCGCACCGCGATCGCTCGCGCCCTCATCCGCAATCCGCGAATATTAATCCTCGATGACGCGCTCTCCAGCGTCGACACGCAAACGGAAGACAAGATCCTCAATCATTTGCGGGACGTAATGGCAGGCCGCACCACCATCTTCATCTCTCACCGCGTTTCCACTGTCCGCAACGCAGACCGCATTGCCGTCCTCCACGGAGGACGCATCGTGGAGTTGGGCAGTCACGACGAGCTCATAACTCGCAACGGCTACTACAGCGACCTCTACAACAAGCAACTGTTAGAAGAAGAACTCGCCGAAGTCTAATTCGCTCACGGATGAATAGTCGCTTCTCAGCCATATGTCGGGACAGCCGCCGTGGGTTGCCTAGTCGAGCCTAGCTCGACATTCATAGAAGACTACCGGTTGACAACCGCGCCGAGCGAATCGTCTAAACTGTCGTGACTATGCAGCGTGTCAGCACACCGGAAATCCTGGACTCGGACAACTGTCCGAAACAGGAAGTCGAGGCCTCGCTCCAGGATCTATGCCGAATCAACCGATGGTTTGGCGGCGTAGACACCACGCGCAAGCTGATCGAGCGAGTAGCCTCCGCAACCGGCGAAAAGAAATTTTCGTTGCTGGAGGTCGCTGCAGGTTACGGCGAAGTCCCGAGGCAAGCGGGCGAGCAGCTTTTGAAAAAGGGCATCAAGCTGGAAATCACCGATCTCGACCGCGTGCCAACTCATCTGCAGCGGACCCATCGTGTCCTGGTTGCCGATGCGCTCGCGCTCCCGTTCGCCGACAACAGCTTCGATCTGGTGAGTTGCAGCTTATTCGCTCATCATCTCGAACCCGCGGAACTCGCGCGCTTTGGCGAGGAGGCTTGCCGTGTAAGCCGCAGCGCCGTTCTGATCAACGATCTCATTCGTCACCCGCTGCACTTGGCGCTGGTGTACGCGGGTTTTCCCCTCATGAGAAGTTATATCTCGAGACGGGATGGAGTGGCCTCAGTGCGCCGGGCTTACGAACCAGAGGAGATGCACCAGATTCTATGCTCGAGCCGATGCTGCCAGAAGATCGAGATCACGCGTCACTACCTCTTCCGCATGGGAGTGATTGTCTGGAAGGACTGAACGGCTGAGTAGAGACTGGCGGAACAAGATCTCCCCGTGTGTGCCCTGTGGTGAGCCTTTCCTTACTTCGATACAACTTGAATCGGTTCTTCCAGGCGCAATGGCTTCCCCGGTGTATTCGTGACTTCCATGGCACGCCCATGCTTGGCATAAACCGCGATCACCTCAGGCTGAGACCAGTCCAAATCCCATCCATTCTCGATGGCCACGAGCGTGTATTTGCCCGGAGTCACGTCCCGCAGGCTGAAGGTGCCATCCAGATCGCTCTGATCACGCCGGAACAGGTCGCGATTTCCTTCCACGTCTTTTGGAACGAGCACAACCATCGCCCCTGGGAACGGTTTGCTTGCGCGTTTCGCGATTCCCTGCACAACGATGCTGCCCGCAGTCGCGGTAACCGAGATCGAAACAGTGGAACCCGCCGCAATGGTCACATGACGTCCAGAAACTTCAGCCCCCTCCGCAGTGACCCGCGAAATGGAATAATTTCTGCCCCTCGCGAACAACACGACCTCGTACTGTCCCGCGGGAATCTGCTGGATCTCGGCCTCGCCATTTGCGTCGACTTGCGAGCCTCTTATCCCGAGCTTGCCTTGCGATCGAAGTGCAACAATCAGTTCAGCCGGCGTACTTGCCCCCTGTAGTTGGACCGACATTTTGACATTGCTGGACGCTTCCGCCGCAGACGTGTCCACCTCCTGGCCCTGAGTCGTGAGATCGACTCCACTAATCTGTGACCTCACCCCTTGCCCAATAAGCGACACATCGTAGCGTCCGGCGGGAATGCCACTGACCTCGATCACTCCCGGAGACACCATGGATGTGACTGTTGCTTCAATATGAGTCGACTCGCCAAACGAATGCTGCTCAAATTGCGGAACCTCAAATCGGCCTCTGGAATCTCCGGAGACGCGAAAACGAAGTCGCAGCGCCGGAACTGGATTCAGATGAATATCGACTTCCAACCTCTCACCCCCGCGCACCGGAATCGGGCTCGCACTATCCGAATCGGTCGTATCGGGGTAATACGTCAGCGGATAGGCGACATCCAGCGAGCGGTCCGCGGTAGCCCTGGATTGAGTATCACTCTTCGAAGCCTCTGCGTCCGATGGCGGACTCACGGCGTACCACGGCTTGGCCGTTGCCGAAAGATAATATGTGCCCGGCCTTAGCGACGTTAGCTCGTACTCTCCGAGATCGTCCGTGGTGGCGTTTTGCGCATTACGGATCCGGTCTATTCCTTCGCTGTGATCGTCGTAATACAGCGTGACGGTCGCGTGTCGCACCGGGTCTCCGGCTTCATCCAAGATTCTCCCGAAAATCATTCCATCGGACGCCAGCTTCAGCACAAGGTTCTCCGTATCAAGTCCCGCCCCGGTCACAATCGCGGTTGAGAACTGATCGTGCTGATCGTATGCGGCAGGAATGTATCCCCGCTTAAATCCGGTCAAAGAGAACTTTCCGGCCGGAACCGTCGGGAACATGAATTTACCGTCTTGCGACGTGATCACCGATTGCGACTTCTGAGGGTTCGCAGTATCCGCGAGCGTGGCGCGTGCTTGTGCCAGAGGATGCCCATCAACCTTGTTCACCAACATTCCGGTCACCCTGAAAGGTCCGCTGAACGGTTGTACATGATCCACAGCCTGCGCCGCCAAGCCTGAAGCGCAGAGGCAGCAAGCAAAACTGGCAATGATCCCAATTTTAAGAGTTCGACGCTTCATGAGCTTGCCTATTCGTTTGCAGAGATGACCTGAACCTGCACCGTGGTCTTCTGACCGGCACTCAAATGCACAACCTGTCCCTTGGACTCGTACGCCTTCATCGCTTCTGCATCGCGATAAGGCAGCCGCAATTGCGGCTTGCTAAAGGCGAGAATGCGGTAATCTCCCGGCGCCATCATCTGCAGATTGAACTTGCCATCGTCCCCGGACCCTAACTGCTGGAATTGGCCCGAGCTCTCTGGCAGTGGGACGCAATATACCCACGCTCTAATTCCCCCGGCAGATGAAGACGCATTCTGCTCGCCAAGAGAGCCGATCGTGCCCTCGAGTTCTGCGCCATCATCGCGCAGGGTTATGTCGATGGGACCGCTCGCGCCGGAACCGATGACCAGCGGCTGCTTCAGCAGATCGGTCGATCCCATCGTTGCCGATGCCACGTAGCCGCGCGATGTTGAGAGCCGCAGCCAATACCGCCCGGGGGGAACGGTATCCAGCACGAGCGCATCATCGTTCGGTGCGGTCGGGGGCCGCAGCGATCCACCGCCCCGTGAAAAGTCGTCTGCGCTCAGCACGTTAGCTTGCAGGTAAAGGCGAGGCCCACGTATACGGAATGCATTCTTGCCTTCGCCCCAGGTTCCAGAACCACTCCAGCCTCTATCATTGAATTCCTCTTTGACATTCAACGGAATGGAACTATTCGGCGTCAGGGTAAGGCTGGGACCTTGCAACAGTGGTGCGTCCGCCACGCGGATATTCGTGCTCCCGCTGACAGATTTCGGGCCATAACTGGTGACTTGAACTACATAATTGCCGCTCGGCAACATGCCCTCGATCCTCTGCTCCGCGTGGTTGTAGCCCAATTCGTAGCGTGATCCATGCTGTCCTTGCACCGACACGCTGAAGCCGCCAGAGAACTCCCCTTTCGCAACATTGATTCGGACGGGAAAGTAGGGCTGCCGCGAGATCGTCAGATCGGCCTCAACAGTTTGTCCCGCGTCGAGCTCAATCGTGGACCCGGCTGCAAGTTCGGTGACTCCCGGATAGTAGAGGGGAGGATACCCATACAATTGCGATCCCGGAAGCGCAGCAACCGGATCGTTGTCCATCCATTCTTGCATCGCAATCTTGTATGAGCCCGGCAGCAACTCCGCGAATCGAAATTCGCCCGCGGAGTTCGCCCGAACAGTTGCACTCGGAAGCCAGCGCGGGAGTCCCTCTTCCACCTCGCGGGAGAAGATCTGCACCATTACGCCAGCGGCGGATTCAGATCCCGCAGCCGTCACGCGACCCGTGATAATGCCTTCCGGCAGAAGAGAAATGGTGAGATCGTTGTCCGCCGAAGGTTCCGCGACTTGATCGGGCAAATCCAGAAACCCAGGTTTACGCGCCATGATCCCCACTGGAATTTGATGCCCCGCAAACGCCAATGCTCGCGCCTGGAGACCCGAGTAAACTGACGCGGTCACACCCTCAAAACCCTGCTTCGGCAGCGTGAGCTCAAAATGCCCATCTCCGTCCGTAAGCGTCGCGTAGCGATTATCCGCGGAATACACGAGAGCGCGAGGGATGGGGGCTTGAGTCACGGCATTGATCACCGAGCCCCGAATGACTTCGGTCTGCGGCCCCTCTGGACCGGCGTTTTGTCCAAGAGCCGGCAGTGACGAACACAGCAGGCTCAGAACCAGCGTTATGCGCGGACACAAAGAAAGAGATCTAAGGCCGCGGCATCGCGCGCCTGCTGCGGTGTTCCGAAAGGAACTCATTTCGGCCCTCTACTCCTGGATCAGAACTCGTCAGCGTGCGATGCGCTCAGGCAGCGCTATTCGGCGCCGGATATGTGGAATGACAATCCACCTTGAGCAGAAGTTCCCAATTATCGGACGACCAGCACTTCCCTCACGTTGTCTCGAGCCAGAAAGAACTTTATGGAGGCAAAATCGCGGAAGAGAGTTTCGATGTGACGGTTATTGAAAACACGCTGCAACCGGAAGCCGTCGCTGATGGCCGTGTGCAGCGCTCCCGTCGGTCCGCGTCGGGCCTCGCGTCGCGCAATCACCCGCTGCATCTCCAACGTATCTTTATCGAGAATGTGAAAGCGGTAGCAGGGTGAGTCGGGTCCCGCGTCCTTGGTGTGGAAGAACGCCAGCAACATGCCGCCCGGCTTGAGCACCGACCACAACCGTCCCATCACGGGACGAACCAGGCTTTCATCCAGATAGTCGGGTAGGTTCCAGCAGAGCACGACGTCGAAGTGGGCCGCCGGATACTGCAGGTTCTCACTCAGAAATCTCCGGCTATCGAGAACCGAGTTGCCTTGCTCGTCCTTGGTGGCCAGGTGAGGCTCGGTCGAGGCCACAAGCAGGTCTTCACTATAGATCTTGTGAGCCCGCTCGGTGAAGAAACGAATATTAGTTGGCGAAGTGGAGCCGAGATCAAGAACACACAGCGGTGTCTCGGAATTCCAGACACGCGACAGTTCGCCTAAGCCACTGGAGCGTCGCGTCAGCTTTTGACCGCCCTGCGGCGTCTGGGCCGGCGTGCCGCTCGATGTACCGCGAAAAAGCTTCATGAAGTTTTGCGCGACCGATGCCATCGGACTTTTGTTGTCCAGTCCAATCCATCGAGTGCTCTGGGACTGAAATCACCAGCTGCAAGTAACACTTTAACTCGCAATGCCCAAGGGACAGAAGTTACTTTCCGGCAGCCCTTTCGGCTTTTCCCTGGATATCAACCTTTCCTTTCAGAAACGCCCCCTCCTCAATCGCAATGCGCTGAGTGGAAATGTCCCCGTTCACGACTGCCGACTTGCGCAATTCCACGCGATCGCTGGCCATCACGTTGCCATCCAATTTGCCTTGCACGATCACGCCTTTGGCTTCCACTGAAGCTTTGACCTGTCCGTTCGGTCCAACCGTCAAACTGTTACCCTTCAGGGCGATGCTGCCCTCCACTTGGCCGTCCACGTACAGATCTTCACTGCCCGACAATTCGCCCTTGATCACGACCGATTTGCCGATTTGCGCCAAGTCTGCTGACATCGGAGCACTCATGGATGTTCTCCTTGTAGGAAGCGGATCACGCTGGCGACACTGGAAGGCAGATACCGGGAGTACCGCGCCGCTGCTTCGACTATACCGACTCGGCGCGCCACCGGCAAGCAACGAAACCCCATGAAGATGGAGCTGAAGATCATAAAAGCGAGGGTCTGCAATCGTTTGCACAGCATTGTTACACTGAAGTACGAAATGCTTTCTTTCCGGGCAAAGCCAGACAGATGGATGCTGCTGGCTGTGAATATCTCGACAGTTTTGTTCCTCGCCGTAACCACGGTCTATGCGCAGGAAAGCCACACACCGGCGATATCTGCCGGCGATTTGGTTCGCCAGGCCGTGGCTAACGAACTCCAGGCCGCCAGCAATTCCTCCCAAAAGTACATGTTCCGCTCGCGCAAGCAGCTTCCTCGGGGATCGCAGACCAGGCTCTACGTGGAGACGAACGACTGCATGGCGGGGATGACCATCGCGATTGACGATCAACCACTCAACGCTCAGCAACGAAAAGCTGAGGAGGATCACTTAGGCTGGCTCGCCGTCACTCCCGAGCAGCTCCGCAAAAAGAAGGCTCGCGAAAAAGAAGACACTGAACGTACCTTGCGCATCCTTCGAGCGCTGCCTGACGCCTTCCAGTATGAATACGACGGAACGGAAAAAGGCTCACTCGGGTTAGGCAAGGCAGGAGAGGCTCTCGCTCGCCTGAAGTTCAGCCCTAATTCGTCCTATTCCCCACCGACGCGTGTGGAACAGGTCCTTGAAGGTATGAATGGCTACTTGCTGATTGATCCTGCGGCACGGCGGCTCGCACTCATCGAGGGCACGCTTTTCCGCGATGTAACATTCGGCTGGGGGTTAATCGGTCACCTTGATAAGGGAGGCCATTTTCGGGTGCAGCAGGGCGATGTCGGCGATGGCTCGTGGATTATCACCGCCATGAATTTAAAGATGACCGGCAAGATTCTTCTGTTCAAAGGAATCAGCATCATCTCCGATGAGGTGTTCAGCAATTTTCAGCGTGTCCCTGGCGACCTGACATTTGCCAAAGGGGTGGAACTGCTCAAAGGCGAGCAGGCGAAGCTGCTCCACGCAAGTGGTGCAGATGCAGGCAAAGCTGATCGGTGACTCTCGCCGGAAAACTTGACTATGACCGCAGCATCTCGTTTCTCACCGTCAATTTGTCGATCAGTTCCGGCTTGATCCGATAGCCGGTCCCGGGCTTATTCGTGATCGGGATGACTCCCTGCGGCGAAACCTCGACCTCTGGCTCGATAATGTCTTCCTTCCAGTAACGTCTGGAAGCGGACACGTCCCCGGGGAGGCTGAAGTTGGGCATTGTAGACAGGGCAATATTCTGGGCTCGTCCGATCCCGGTTTCGAGCATCCCTCCGCACCAGACGGGAACTTGGTTGGACTGGCAAACATCGTGGATCTTCAGGGCTTCACTGAATCCTCCCACCCGACCCACCTTGATATTCACGATGCGGCAAGCTCCGGTTTCCACGGCGGCCGCAGCGACCCGGGCATTGATGATCGACTCATCCAGGCAAATTGCAGTCCGCAGTTCTTTTTGCAAGCGAGCGTGGTAGTAGATGTCATCATTCCACAGCGGCTGCTCGATCATCAGCAGATTGAATTGATCGAAATTGCGGAGATGTTCCAACTGGTCGAGTGTGTAGGCAGAGTTTGCATCGCAGCTCAATGTGATATCGGGCCAGCGAGAGCGAATCCGTTCCAGCACATTCACATCCCAGCCTGGCTTGACTTTGACTTTGATGCGCCGATACCCGGCAGCTAACTCGCTTTGAATTTTCTCCAGGAGTTGCTCGACGGAATCCTGAATCCCGATAGAAACACCGCACGGGATTTCACTGCGGGTGCCGCCCAGCAGCTTCCATAACGGCTGCTGCTTCTGCGCTGCTTCCGCATCCCAGAGCGCGTTCTCGAGAGCCGCTTTGGCCATGCGGTGGCCAGTGACTTTCTTGAGAAGTGCGGGACACTGGCGCCCGGAGTCAATACTCTTCCCCAGGAGCATCGGCACCAAAAATTTGGTGAGCGTCGGCCAGGCGCTCTCGATCCACTCGCTGCTGTAATACGGATCTTCTCCCGCAACGCATTCGCCCCAGCCATCCACGCCCTCACAGTGGATGGTGACCAGCAGAATACGGCGGCTGTAGGTGCGGCCAAAGCTCGTCTCAAAGAAATGGACAAGCGGCATTTGAATTTCGCGGAGTGTGACTGCCTCAATTTTCATGTAAATGTCAGTTCGTCAAGTGCAGGGGTTGTATCAACCCTCCGACGCGTACGACCACTTCTCGTCCCAGCGGCCAAGCATAAATCTTCCATTGCCTTCAGGGTCGCGCTCGTAATTCAGGACTGCCAGGCCTTCGGCAAACGCGCGCAGAAACTGTTCGCGATTATGCTCCTGCACCTGCTGGGCTTTGGCGCGAGTCTCAGGAGTGGCTTTCCAATCATAGATCTGCGCGGGCACCCAAACCGCAGTGACGCTCGGCACGACTGCATTTTTGCCGTTCTCCAGCAATTTTGTGACGCGCTCCGACTTCAGCCACCACTCCGCGATCAGACGGTCGCTGGGCAAACCACCCTGCAGCGGCGACGAGGTGATCCCGTACTGGTTGATGTTGTAGCGGCGGGCTATCGCCCCCAGCTTCTCGATGTTGAGGTAGGCGTTCTTGATCTCCAGAGGATCGAAGGTCCACTCGATCAGTTCGATGCCGCGCGCCAGAGCCTCTTCTCGTTGCATCATCTTGAGTCGACGGCCCAAGCCGCTATTGCGATGATCTTTGCGTACTGCCAGCATGTGCGAATGCAGGTAGATGTGGCCGGAGCGCGTCCCGGGAACCGAGAGCGCGAATCCCACCAGGGTGTTTCCATCAAAGGCGCCCATCACCTGTCCGCCAACCTTGTCGGCCACCACAAACATCCGCAAGGGTACCAACTCCGCGTCGGTAAAATTCCAGACCTCCTTCTGGAGTGCAACGCACGCGCGGAAATCCTCGATCCCATGGCACGCCCGTAGTTCTACAGGCATCTCTTGTCATCCTGAGCGGAGAGGCTGGTGCGCGCAGCACGCCGGCATCGGAGTCGAAGGATCTCCGTCACTTCACTCGTCACGCGGACTGCTCCTGATCCTTCGCCCTTCGCCAAAGCGATTCGAGCTCCTCCATAGAAGCCTCCCCCGCCACGCGCCCCGCCTCGTGCAGGCGCTCCTCCATCCACTGGAAGCGGCGCTTGAACTTGCGATTACTCTTGCGCAGGGCAGACTCGGGATCGACCGAAAGATAACGCGCGATATTCACCAGAACAAAAAAAAGATCGCCTACCTCTCCTTCCAGGCGTTCTTGCAGGCTCTCGGGTACTGCGGTGCGACCCGATCCAGCTACCCCGCGTCCTTGTGGTTGCGGACCAGGCGACGGGAATTGTTGGAGTTCTTCGCGCAACTCGGCGGTCTCTTCGCGCAATTTGTCGAAAAGCCCATCAATGTTCGGCCAGTCAAATCCGGCCTGCGCCGCCCGCGAACTGAGCTTGTGCGCCTCTAGCAGTGATGGCATGGCAGAGGAGACACCGGCAAGGGTCGAGTGATGTTTCTCTCCTGCCGTTTCGTCGCTGGCCTGGCGCTTCTTCCGTTCTTCTACTTTCAGAGCTTCCCAGTTCTTTATTACTTCCCCGGCGGTGTCGGCCTTCACATTTCCAAAGACGTGGGGGTGCCGATCTACGAGCTTGGCGGAAAGACGGTCGAGAACATCGTCAATGCAAAAGGATGACTGCTCCTTTGCCATTTCCGCGTAGAAGAGCACTTGCAGCAGCAAGTCGCCGAGTTCTCCCGCAAGTTCGTGCCAGTCGCGGTTGTCGATCGCCTCCAGGACCTCGTACGTCTCCTCGAGCGTATACGGCTTGATGGAGTCGAACGTCTGTTCGCGATCCCACGGACACCCTCCCGGGGCGCGCAGCCGTTCCATGATCGCGACTGCTCGTTCGAATCGTTCTCCAGTAGTGGGCATGCGGCACTCCAATGTAAATGACCCTCGAGGCGCGAAGCAACGCTCACTTCCGGCGCGAGAACCGGGCGCGAGTTGAACAGCGCGCTGAAGCTCCCCGGCGAAAGTCGTGCCAACCACCAAAAAGCACCGGGCATCCTAGACGAAATCGAATTCTTCTCCGCTTCCACCATAAACACTTCAACAACATTCATAAGGGAGGAACAATGGCAGATCGAAATCTTCAAGGAACGAGAGTTGCGATTCTGGTTACGGATGGCTTCGAGCAGGCAGAGTTGCTGGAACCGCGAAAGGCGCTGGACGACGCCGGCGCCACCACGATGGTCGTCTCTCCAACCGCTAACAAGGTCAAGGGATGGAATATGAAAGAGTGGGGAAAGGAAGTTCCAGTTGATGTCCCGCTCAAAACCGCGAAAGCAGAAGATTTTGACGCCCTGCTGCTGCCGGGCGGGGTCATGAATCCCGATCATCTGCGAATGAATCCGCAAGCCGTGGACTTTGTGAAACGCTTCACCGATGAAGGCAAGCCGGTCGCCGCCATCTGCCACGGACCGTGGACTCTGATCGAGGCGGGGGCAGTTCGGGGACATACTCTGACTTCCTGGCCCTCCCTGCAAACCGATCTCAAGAATGCGGGCGCAAATTGGGTAGACACGCAAGTGGTTCGCGATGGCCAACTGGTTACGAGCCGCAAGCCCGACGACATCCCCGCTTTCAATCGCGAGATGATCCAGATGTTCGCAGAAAACAGCAGTCAGAACAGAATGAGAAGCCGTACTGCTGCGTGATCTCCTGCCATCCGGCTGTGCTTACGGATGCGAGGGCGAACACGCCCTCGCAGCAGCCGCACTGGTTACTTTCGGTATCATTGCTTGCATGGTAAGGGCTGCAAACTGCTGCTGGCCTGTGGTGACCTACAGGTTTTGTCCCACCAAGGGCAAAATGGTTCACAATGAGTGTGCCGCAGGATCGGCCGGCAGTGTAGATTCCTGTTAGGCAAGCATCTAGCATAAAAATCATGAGCTTAGCCCTCAAACCCCGACCCTCGCTCGAAGGCCAGCACTTCCATGTGGTGGTGATTGGTGGAGGCATTAATGGGGTAGCCGTGGCGCGCGAGTGCGCACGGGCCGGAAAGAAGACCCTTCTGGTCGAACAGAACGATTTCGGGTCAGGCGTCACCAGCCGTTCCACGCGCATCATTCATGGCGGGCTGCGTTACTTGGAACACGGTGAATTAGGGCTTGTCCGCGAATCGGTTCGCGATCGAGAGCGGCTTCTGCTCGAACGCTCCCATCTGGTGCATCCTCTTCAGTTTCTTTTTCTGTTGAATGAAGCCAGCCGCCGTAGCGCGATGAAGGTGCGCTTTGGGCTCTGGCTGTATCAGCGCCTCGCCGGCAAGAAGTCGGCACCGGTAAGCGAAATGGATTTGGCTCGGGTTCAACGCGCGCTCGACGGGGGCAATCACTGGCAGATTCTGAATTACGAAGATGCCCAGTGCGAATTTCCCGAGCGTCTGGTGGCGGAGTGGATGACGGAAGCCGCTGATGCGGGAGCGGTCATCCGCAATCATTGTGAATTGCTGGCCGTGGATGTGTCCCAGGGACGTGCGCGCGGCGTCCTTCTGCGCGACCGCACTACTGGCAAAGATCAACGTGTCGATGCCGGCTGGGTGATTAATTGCACCGGCCCTTGGGTGGACCGCATCTGCCAGCGTTCGACGGTGCGCACCGGCAAACCGCTGGTAGGCGGGGTCCGGGGATCGCATATCGTCCTGCAGCGATTCGCAGGCGCGCCCAACGCGGCCCTTTACACGGAAGCCTCCGATGGCAGGCCGGTCTTTGTAATTCCCTGGAACGAACAAATCATGGTCGGCACAACCGAGGTGCCGGATAGTGGCGATCCCAGCAAGACAACTCCGTCCGGGGATGAGATCGATTACCTCATTCGCACCGTTGCACAGCTGTTTCCCAAAGCAAAGTTGTCGGCACAAGACATTAAGTATGCATTCGCCGGCTTGCGCCCATTGCCTCGTTCGCCGGGGGACCAGCCTTCGGCGGTGACGCGGCGCCACATTTTGCATGACCACACGGCCGACGGTGCAGCGCGAATGATCTCCGTCATTGGCGGCAAGCTTACGACCGCGCTTTCGCTGGCGCGGCAATGTGCTCGCAAAATAGGCATTGCTGTCGCGGAGCCCAAGGCGATCAGCGTGGGCCCGGGATCTTCTCTTGATCCCATGGTGGATCAGGAAGTGCTTACAATCGCGCGCGCCGGCTCGGTCAGCGAGGAAACCGCGCGGGGCCTGGTGGAGTGGCATGGCCAGCGCGCCATGGAGATTGCTCGCATGGCCCTGGTCAGCGTCGATATGCGGGCGCCCATCTGCCCTCACACCTCGCACATTGTGGCCGAGGTCGTGGAAGCTTATCGCCGCGAATACGCCGTCTCGCTTGCTGACGTCCTGCTGCGGCGTGTCCCGGTGGCTTTCTCAGCCTGCTGGTCAGAGTCTTGCAGCCGCGAAGCAGCGCGGCGAATTGGCGCTGTGCTCGGCTGGAACGATCACGATCTAGGCGCCAACATGGAAGACTTCGAAACCGAGCGCACGGCCTTTTTATGCCGCCCGGCACGCAGCCGCTCCGTTCTCGAAGCCGCCGCTGATTAGCGGCTGAACCGACCGGCAAGCTCTCACTGCCCAACTAAAAGCAGCCAGGCTGCTCTTGAAGCGCCTGAACCGGCCGCAAGATGCCCTAACCATGTGCCAAGCCGCCGCGGCCTCGCGCATCACCCACCTGGATTGGGAACCAATCATCCAAAGCGGAATTAAAGAAGCGACCGCAGTCCTCTGCTGCGGAAAGAGCTCGGCAGCAGGCGCACAATAATCATCAGCCCAAGGTCTGCGCCAAAAGCCTGGTGTCATCGGAGATGATCCCGTCCACGCCCCAGTCGCGCAGGCGCTGCATCTTTGCAGGCGAGTTGACCGTCCACACCAGAATCTTCCTTCCTGCAGCCTTCAGCTGTTGAATCAACATCTCGTCTGCCAAGGTGTGACGCGGAATCACATATTCGATCGGCAGGTGGGTCCACCGCAGCAATTCAGCGTGGCTTTCGCAGATGAGCCCAAGCGGTAACGTCGAATCTTCGGAATGCGTTCTCTGCAGGACCTCAGGAAGAAATGACGAAACCACAAAACCACGGACAGGTCTGGTTCGACTCAGCAACCGTACAGTAGCTGGTTCTAGCCCGGAGACCTTCAGCTCGATGTCGAGAAAGGCGCGTTCGTGATATCGGGCGAGAACGACGTCCAATTTTGGCAGACCGGCACAGTCATCGGCCGCTGCAGACGCGATTTCAATGCCCTCATTGTGAGGATCGTGGCAGACGACCGCTTTGCCATCCGCTGTCAGCCGCACGTCGAACTCAAATCCGTCACAGCCGTCGGCTAACGCCTGATCGAAAGATGCAAAGCTATTTTCAGGGATCTTGTTGCGGCGGGTTCCGCGATGCCCAAGCAGAAGGGGCCGATTAGGGTCCACACCTGTCATGCGGGCATCAATCGAGATCGAAATCCCGGATGGGCTTGCCCGTGTCCGGAGATTCTTTGGCTTTCTTCAGTGCCTCCTGGAACTTTTTCTCCAATAAATCGGAGGCGTGCTTCTGTGCTTCCACGGATTGCTGGAAGATCGATTCGCGACGGCTATCTTGCTCGCGCATTGCTTTGGCCGCGGCCTCCATGTCGCTGAAAGTCTTCGGCTTCACGGCAGCGGTGTGTGCAATGACGGCGCGGGTCTCATTATCGATCTTGAGCACGGCACTGCAACAAGGGCAGGTTACTTCGAAGTTGGCAGGCTTCTTGGGCATCTGAGCGAATGATAACGCAAAACCGCGGAGAGCAGCAGTTCGACGGTGCTGCCATCCTGAGCGAAGCGAAGGACGTACTTCTTCTTGCTACGAGCAGACTCCATAGATTCGCTCGTTCAGCATGACAGGGACTATTTCAGCTTCAGCGGGAAGATGTGGAATAAGTGTAGCATCTCCCATATCAGCAGAAACATTGCCAGCAGGACCGTCAATACGGCCAGAACTTCGCCGAAACTCAATCCCCGGCGCGGCTCCATGCGGCGCGCCGCCAGCCCCAGAATGTTCAGGGTGGCGAAGCCGAAAAGCAGCCCCCAAAGCATGTTGTAAGCGTTTTGCCGGGCGGCACGAAAGAAAACTGCCATCAAAATGCCGAAGAACATACTGGTGTGGAGTCGCGCCACGGGATACAGCGCCAGCGCAGCGCGCGTAGTTCGCGTCACTCCTGAAATCAGCGTTGCTGTAGAGCTAGGCCACATCCCCTGGGACAGTTCAGGCAAACTGAATTTTTGGATATTACATCATTTCCTCAGCCCGGTTCACGATGTGCCGTGCAGGGGAATCTTGCCCGTAACGATGGGTCGCTTCCGGTTGGTAATATGGTTGCATGCCCAGCTTCAAGTACATCTTCTTCGATGTGGGGAATACGCTGCTCTTCCCCAATCGAGCGAAAATTCTAGCGCCATTAAGCAAGGACAAACACCCCGACCTTGGCGCCTGGCAGGCTGTAGAACGGCGCACCAAGCAGGAATTCGATCAAGGGCTGATGAGCGGCAAAGTGGATCATGGTTTTTGGTGGACGTTCCACTCTCACCTGCTGCGCGAGATCTGTGCTTTCGATCAGGCCACTCGCGATCGACTGGTGGAGAATACGCAGCAGTCCGCCAATTGGGACCAGATCCTTCCCGGAACCCGTGATGTGTTGGATAGAATCCGGGAAAAGCATGCGACGGCGGTAATTTCGAACTCGGATGGCAAGATCGACGTAATGCTTCGTCAGTGCGGAATCTGCGACTGCTTTTCAAGCGTCACCGACTCCGGCAATGTCGGACACGAGAAGCCGCATCCCGCAATCTTTGCGGCCGCACTGCAGCGGATGAACGCCGATCCAGCAGAGAGCCTCTATGTTGGCGATCTGTATTCTGTGGACTACGTCGGGGCGCGCAATGCAGGCATGCAGGCGGTGATCTTTGATGTCTCGGGAGCATACCGCGATCGCGACCTGCGGCGCGTTGAAAATTTGGCGCAATTAGAGTCCTGGTTAACTCAATAAGCGAGGATAATTTCTTATGTTCGATTGGACGCGGGGCACTCTGTTTCTCACCGCCGCCGTGTTGCTGGCGATCGCTCCCGGTCCCGGCATGCTCTACGTCTTGGCCCGAAGCCTGTCAGGAGGAAACCGCGAAGGTGTGCTCTCAGCGCTGGGCACTTTTCTGGGTGGCATGGTGCACGTGTTCGCTGCAGCCTTGGGAATTTCCATCGTTCTGGCTAAATCAGCAACTGCTTTCTCTATTGTGAAGTATCTTGGGGCCGCATATCTTTGCTTCCTTGGGCTGCGCATGATACTTGACTCGCGCCGCGACAAGGATGATGCAGATGCCGTTCTCTCTGCCGTCCGGCCGGCTGGAAACCCGCTCTGGCAAGGCGTAGCGACCGAAGTTCTCAATCCAAAAACCGCGCTCTTCTTTCTCTCGTTCATTCCGCAATTTGTTACTCACAATCGCGGCCATGTCTTTCTGCAATTTGTAATATTGGGCACGATTTCCGTAGCCCTGAATACCACGGCAGACTTGATCGTAATCGCACTCGCAGGCCCTTTAGGACAGCGAATCCGATCCTCGCCCCTCTTCCGCAGCCGGCAAAGAAGCGTCACGGGCGCGATCATGATTGGACTGGGAACTTACCTGGCAACCAGCGAATCGAAGTAGGTTTTTTCCGTCAGGGCTAAAGCATATCGGTATCTTGCCGCGTGACCGGAATCGTTGGGAACGAATATCGCACTACTGCAGAATCAGAGCCCTTACAGGTTTGCATTCGAGGTAGGTAAACAGCGCAGGCAGAATCCTGCAAAAAAACAAAGCGGAAGTTCAATTTGTGGGTGAGTAGCGCGGTGGTCTTTGGGCCGCAGATTGACGGCTGTCGACGCAACGTCGGCTGGGATTACAACTCAAGAATCTGATGGTCGTGGCAGTCGGTGTGAATCGCCTGGTAAAGCTGGTGCAGCAAGTCTGCGCCGTACCGAGCGAGAAAATAAATGGCCCCGACTCCCCGCTCCTGCAAGCCTTTGTCGGGATACAACGAACTGCTGAGATGATCCGCATGGCGCGCGACTAATTCTCCTTTTTGCGCCTCCGCGCGCGCCGCCTGGGCATGGAGCTTTTCCAGTTGGTGTTGCATTTTCGAGCGCGCAGTTTCGGCAGCATCCACCAGCGTCCGGTCAAGCTTCTCCAGACTTTGTTGAAGCGCTGAAAAGCTTGCGTCAAACGAATTCCTGGCGGCTTCGAATGCAGCCTGCAAGTCGGCGGGCAGGCTCCGTGCTGCAATTTCGCGCCGCAAGTCCTCCGGTCCCGTGAACACATCTTGCACTTCGATATGGTGCTTTTCGAGTAGGCGCTGCACCTTCGGCTCCACGATCGTGGCCGAGAAGCGCGGGACAATGGGAGTCACTCGGCCGAGTAGTTTTTCGTAAACTGCGCCCGTTTGACCGAAATACGCGGTCTCAGCCGCGCCCCCGCTGTAGGCCAGTGTGGGCAGCAGATAGTCTTCCACTATGGGGCGCAACAGCACATTGGGACTGAATTGCTCGGGATGCGCTGCGATCTGTCCCAGCAGATCGGCTCGAGAAAGCTTCTCGCCTAATTTTTCACCATCGATAACAAATTGTTCCAATTCACGGTGGATCGGCACCCGCGCGCCCTGCCGAATAGTGAATAGCAGCACCGACGATTCCGTCACCTTCACCTGTTGATGGTATCCGGCTGCCTCCAGTTCCTCGCCTCGCTGCAGAAGCGCAGAACTCAATTCTTCACAACGCTCTACCGCGGCGCGATAGATCGGCTCGGCTATTCTCGAAAGCTCCGGGTCGGACGCGTCGAGCACGATCACGCCCCAATCGGCGAACACCTGCGTATACAAGCGGGCAAAAGCGCTGCCCAGAGTCTCCCCCGGACGATAGGTCTCGCGCAGAAACTGAGTTGCTCCTTCCCCGAGCAGCGCAACCGCTTGCTCCACCAGCGGAAGAATTTCATCTCCCAACCGCACTGAACTCACCGGCGCCCCGGGAACGTCGTGGCTGGTCGACGTTAAGGTTTGCAGAACGCCATCAGAAGATGGGAAACCGACATGATTCACTTCCGCCAGATCGTGATCATACGTTGCGAGCCAGAATACCGGCACGGCATCGATTCCCGCTGCCGTAGCCTCTTCCGCGAGTTTCACCGCAGTCAGAGCCTTGTAAATCGCAAACATCGGGCCGCCAAACAGCCCTACTTGTTGTCCGGTGACAACCGCGAACGCTCCATCGCGCAGACGCTCAAGATTCGCTAGCGCTCTGCCGGAGGCCCCCCACGATTTGTTCTGGCGAGCAAGAATTTCCGCTACGCGAAACCGGCGCTGTGCTTCATACGATATCTTGGAAGCTTCCTCTTTCATCCACTCGTCGAATAGGGGTGATCGCGGATAGAAAGGCCGAATTAAAGGAGAGTAAGCCAGGAAATCTGCGAAAAGGCGGGTCGTATGCGGGATTTGCGTGAATGGGAGACAGTGCGCCTTCACTGACAACACTCCTGAGAAGCGGCCGGAAACTGCTTCGCGATGCAAGGTTGGACGTGTGAGGCCATGATTCGTGAGATCGAACGAGCGGTGCTTACCAGGCGCACTTCCGCCACCCTACTAGAGATGCCTGAAAATGCCTCAAGATGCAAACATAATGCCGCAAAATAACACTTGGAAACAAACATAGGCCATGAGCGCAACCTCGACACCTCTGCACATTGAGTTTCCCATTTCCCTCGAGGGATCCGTCGTTCGCCTGGAAGCGATCCGCCCTGAACATGCGCATTTGTTCTGGCAGATCACGAAGAACGATCTTGACGACATCTTCCGGTGGATTCCCTACTCCATGAGAACGCGTGAAGACTTCGAGCGCACAGTCGCGAAAGCGCACGAGGAACAGGATCGCGGAGAATCGATAGTATTTGCCACCATGGAGCGATCGTCAGGTCGAACCATCGGCAGCACGCGCTTCATGAACATCGATCGCGTGAACCGCCGGGTTGAGATCGGTTCCACCTGGATCGCCACGCAATGGCAGCGCACTGCCGTGAATACGGAAGCGAAATACCTGATGCTGAATCACGCGTTCGAAGTCTGGAAATGTATTCGCGTGGAATTAAAAACAGACGCGCTCAATCAGAGATCCCGCAACGCCATCTTGGGCATCGGAGCCAAAGAGGAAGGCACACTGCGGCGTCATCTGATCACGCACACCGGCCGGGTCAGAGATACGGTGTACTTCAGCATTCTAGATAATGAATGGCCAGAGGTGAAGGCGCGATTATTAAAGCGTCTCCGCAGTTGATTTTGGCCGGGCGGATTTCCATATTCGGAAGGCGCAATCGTGTGACGAACAACCTCTACTCTAACGGGCAGAACGAGACGCGGTGTGATCACCGCGCGATCCAAAAACCCAGCCAAGGAAATAAAGGAAGGAAAGTAAAAACGAAGAAACTCCCGCCGGGTGCCCCCCTCCCGCGTCTTGAGCCGGAGGCTGGGGGGATTTTGACTTCATACCTATGGACGAAAAACGTCGTTATCTCGGTAAGACTTTGCCTATAAGTTCTTTGATTCTAGTAACTTGCACGGTCGAGTACTCTCGGGGCACCAGCCCCATGGATAAAGGGCTTTGGCATGTGGGTATCTCAAAAATCCAAATCTGCCGTCCCCGAACCTTAGAGGCACTCGTCGCAATCTAATGAATTGACTTCCGACTAGCTGAAAACTAGATTGGAAGTGGATCTTTACAGGCCAATCCCACAACGGGGGCGTCACGGCTTCGACGGAGATGCTTGCGGCCAAGAGGCATGCCGGGGTGCACACACCCGTAATCGCGTGCAAAATGATAATTGCCAATCAACAGATG
>JBKOUZ010000049.1:0-54734 GCA_046723715.1 Acidobacteriota bacterium
GCGTAAAGCCTTGCCTTCTGTGTTCTTTTCCACCCTCAGCACCGCAGTCTCTATCATTAGTATTGGCCCGACGGAAAAGAGACGGTGGTTACAGGTAGAAGAAGACGGAGAGAGTGCGCAGCGCATCGTATGTATCTTGACGCCTGAACAGTTGTCGCGCTCCGTTCAGTGTGGAGGGATGCGGTTTAACTCGATGGTGGCAGAGAGATCGCGAGTTCGGTTCGCGCGCCTTCTCGCAAAGAAGCCTGTGAGTCAGTAAAGTTCCATCGACAGTAAGCCTTGTTCGCCCCGGATCTCACCTTTTCGATGAAGCGGTGTCGTATTTCACAAACGCTGTAGGCTGGGGTAGCAAACTGGTAGCACACAAGAGTTTTTACTCAAAAGCATATGCGGCCCCGACATTCGCCGGAGCCGCATATTTACTGCTCTAAATTGATGGTCGGGGAGAGAGGATTTGAACCTCCGACCCCCTGGTCCCGAACCAGGTGCTCTACCAGGCTGAGCCACTCCCCGACATGAACTGAGGCGCTCAGAGTGGGCCTCAAAGTTCTCAGAGCCAAAATTATAACATTGAGGCTACGCCGGAGTGCTCGCGGCATCTGCCATCGCCGACGGACGCACCCGACCGGGAGCTGTCGCGTCACTCCATCAGGAACGCGGGACCTTGCGATATTGTGCAAAACGAGTCATGCAGATACGATACTGTCGCGGGTTTGCTTCATGAGAACCGTATTCACTGCACGACGTCTGTTCACCCCTATTGAAGAGGTTGCTAACGCTTTTGTCGTCACGGACGACGGATGCATTTCTGAGATAGCATCCCGCTCGGAAAAGGAAGTGCCGTCGAACTCTCGGGTGGTGGATTTCGGCGACGCCATCCTGGCCCCGGGCTTCTTTGACATCCACATGCACGGCGGCGCCGGAGTGGATGTGATGCGCGCATCGGCATCGGAAATGCCTGTGCTCGCAAAATTTCTCGTCCGGCATGGTGTGACTGGATATTTTCCAACCACGGTGGCCGCTCCGCTTGACGCCACTTACAAGGCTCTTGGCCGTTTAGCGGATGCGATTGAAGCGGCACAGAACAATACCCGCAGCGACGCGCCCGGCGCTCGCCCCCTTGGCATCCATCTTGAGGGTCCCTTTCTTAGTCACAAACGCCGCGGAGTTCATCCGCCTGAGTTTCTCGTGCAGCCGACTCCGAAGATCTTCGACGAACTCTGGCAGGCTGCGCGCGGCCAGGTGCGCATGATGACCATCGCACCCGAGATCCCGGGGGCTACTGAAATCATCTCGGAGGCGGCGCGGCGCGGCGTATGCGTCAGCATCGGACATTCGGACGCGGACATGGCGACTGCGAGGCATGGAATTGCCGCCGGGGCGCGGCATGCCACTCACACTTTCAACGCTATGCGTCCACTCGATCATCGTGAGCCCGGCATTCTCGGCGAGGTGCTCAGTGATGACGGAATCACCGCCGACTTGATCGCCGATGGCATCCATGTGTCCCCTGCCGTAGTCAAGGTTTTCTTGCAGGCCAAGGGCAGCGAGCGCGCGGTTCTGATCACTGACGCGATATCCGCGACGGGGATGCCAGATGGCAAGTATCAACTTGGACCCATCGAAGTCGACGTGAAGGATGGCAAATGCACCGCGAATGGCAGCCTTGCGGGCAGCGTGTTGACGATGGACCGCGCTGTACGCAACGTCACGCAATTCTCGAATTGGAGCCTGCACGACGCGGTGCGGGCAGCGACGTTCAATCCGGCCAGGGCCGTAGGAATGACCGGCCACTGCGGAGCTTTGAAACCCGGCGCTCCCGCTGATTTTGCCGTGCTGAGCCCAAAAGGCGAGGTTCTCAAGACCATCGTAGGCGGACGCGGCTTCTAATTACCGGATCGTCTCGTCCCCAAATCCATACAGGAACACACACGACCGTTAGCAGCCCTCGCAGAGCTGTGCGCGCCCCGTGTGCCGGTTAATTTGGCTTGTTGCGCTTGGGGTCGGTGAGATGGTGCAGCAGCATCAATTCGTCTGCACGGGAGAGCTTGTCCAGAAACGTGCTTTCCGCTTTGGGCTTTTCGTCGGTGGAAGTCTTGACTGGGGCGGACTGTCTCAGCTTATCGCCCAACTCCGGCTCGTTGCTCATCACTTGGGAATAGAACCAGAGGAAGTGCCGCATCTGATCAAGCGCCACGCGCAGCGTCTCGATGGGCTCCGTCTCGGAGAGCGAGTTCAAAGCTTCCATCAATTCCGGATCGCTTGGCGCCTGCATGGCGGCACAATTCAATTCCTGCTGGATGGTCCGCAGGTCTTCGGTAACGCGCGCGATTCGGAGATGAAGTTCGTTCATGTCTTCGAGAGCCATTCGTTTGCCCTTCCACCATCTCATCGGCCCCATGCAGCGAGTAGATGTCCCACGGGCATGCGCTTTGGTAATTCTGCGATTACTTTGGTCCGCGAAAAAGTCATCCTGTCGTTGGAACCCTTGCGGAATCGCGCTTTTGAGGGATTATCTAGGGGCTTTCCGCGGCAACATGCCCGCCATCTTCCAGTTGAGCAGCGCGAATTCCAGGCACCGTCAACACCCGAATGGTCCGGACAGGGTTCTCGACGGCGAATGTGAGCGCAGTGATCATCTGCTCCAGATTTACCAGTCCGAGACGTTGGGCGCCTTCGCGGGTTGAGGAAAACAGCTCGGCGAGTCTGTACAGCGGAAGCAGGAGATAAGGCCAGCGATGTCCGGGGCCAAGGACGTACCAGGGACGCAGAATGGTTGCATTCAGGCCGGCGGCTTCAATTGCGTTCTCGCACTCTGCCCGGACCGCGATGTAAGCATGCATCAATGGCGCAGGGTGCGCGACGCTCAGATATATGAAGTGGTTGATGCCGGCGCATTTCGCGGCTGAGATGGCGCCCAGCCCTGCTGGTAAGTCGATCCGCCGAAATTCCGCTGCCTTTGCTGGGCTGGGATGCGCGACACCCACCAATTGGATGAACGTGTCGGCCGGTGCAATATTTTCGGCGTAGCTGCTCGCATCGAGGGCATTACCGAGCACCGGCGTACAGCCCGGGGCAAGCTTCTTCTCTGACCCTGAGCGAACCAAGGCGCGCACTTGATGGCCGCGGTCCAGCAGGCGCCGTATTAGGCGTTGGCCCAAGTAACCTGTTCCGCCCGTAATAAAGACTTTGTGCTGCGCGTGCATGCTGGAAACAATCCGGGCCTTCGGCTCCGTAGGATGACATTTTCGTCTTGGCTGGGCTTGCATTTTAGCCCCAACTGCCGATCAATGCCTCATTTGTGATACAAACTCGCGATGCCCGAAGCGAAGCAGGCGACCACAACCAGCGAAGGGCTCGTGCGCGCAATTGGGCGCTGGAGCCTGGTTGCGCTGACAGTAAACTCGGTCCTGGGCAGCGGGATCTTCGGCCTTCCCTCCCAACTCGCCGACAAACTTGGCCTGCTGAGTCCGTGGGCAGTGCTTCTGGCGGGCGCTGCTATGGCTGTAATCATCGCATGTTACGGCGAGGTCGCATCTCAGTTCAGCGGCACGGGCGGAACCTACATCTATTGCCGCGCGGCCTTTGGCCAACTCACCGGGCTGCAAGTGGGATGGATGATGATGCTCAGCCGCCTGACCGCTTGCGCGGCGAATGCGAACCTGCTCGTGATCTATCTGGGGACGTTCTGGCCGCAGACCACACGGCCGCTGGCTCGCTTTGCAATCGTTTCCATCCTGCTGGGGTTCCTGCTGATCGTGAACTATGTGGGAGTGCGAGGCGGCACGTTGGTCAGCAACCTCTTCGTAGTGGCGAAATTGGTGCCGCTTGGGATTGTGTGCCTGGCGGGAGCTTACTTTTTGTCGACGCACCCAGCCGTCCCATGGCCTGCTGCCCGGGCTGGCGCCGCCAACTGGCGGGATGCGATGGTGCTGCTCTTCTTCGCTTACGGCGGATATGAGGCAGCGATGAATCCGCTGGGAGAGGCGCGGAATCCCAGGCGCGACGCGCCGTTCGCCTTGTTCATGGCCTTGGCGATCATCACCCTGATTTATACGGCAATCCAATGGGTTGTAGTTGGTGTGTTACCGCCCTGGCTGCACACGGATCGTCCGCTGGCCGAGGCTGCCCGCTCGGTAATGGGCAGCGGCGGCGCTGTTCTGGTGGCTGTCGGAGCGCTTGTCTCCGTGTACGGATATCTCAGCGCAAATTTCCTGACGGGACCGCGCATGACCTTTGCCTTCGCCGAGCAGGGAGACTTTCCGCGCTGGTTTGCGGCCGTTCATTCGCGGTTCAAAACGCCTCACATATCGATCGCTTTCTTTGCCGCGTTGTGCTGGGGGCTGGCGCTGGCAGGCAGCTTCACCTGGAACGTTACGCTGTCGGCCGTGGCGCGGCTGTTTTACTACGGCGCCGTTTGTGCCGCAGTGCCCGTGCTGCGCCGGAAACAACCTGATGCGGCTTGGCTTCGGATCCCCGCAGGATCGATTTTCGCTGGCGTGGGCCTTCTGATCTGCGCCGTGCTGCTGACCGGCGTTGACTTCAGCAGGAGCCTGATCCTGCTCGCAACCATTGTTATTGCGCTGTTGAACTGGTTCGCGGTTCGCAGTGCATAGGAAGGTCAAACCCATTATGCTCCATAAACAGGGATGGTGGTCAGTTGTGTCTCGCGATGCCTCAAAAAACGGCTTTCGCTTTCATCGAAGTGTCGGCCGGCAGGACACGCCATAGCACTCCCTTGCCGGCTTTCGCGATCGGCATGCAATTCTGTTGAAGCACACGCTCAAACTGATCTGGAAGAGCGTACGACCACGCATACTGGTACCGATGCATGGCGCCAATCCAATCCGGGGATTGCAACAATGGCGCTTTGTAAAACGGCTGACTTCTGAAGAGCAACGGCTGTTGTCCAACTTTGGCGAACTGCGTCGGAATCAGCGCACGCCGCGTTATAGTTGCATATTCGGAGACATGCAGAAAGCTGCGATCAGCTTTTGCGATGGGCGCTCCGGAGTCCACTGTCAAGAATGCAGTGTATACGCTTGCTCCTTCGGGCAGCGCCTTGTTGAGCATGTCTACTTGTTCGCCGATCTCGCGATCCAAGGCACGCCAGGTGCGCCATACGACCGCGACGCGAAAAGAGAAAAGAACGAGACAAGCGGCCAAAATAACCTTGGCCTGTTTCCGGGGAATACGCCACTCGAAAGACAAAAGAATTAGCAGCAACGATGGAATAATAAAGCGGGAATCCACTGGCGAACTGCCTAGCCATTCGTAAGGTGCCAATACATAACACGCGAACAATAACAGGCCGGCGATCATTGTCGGTCTCACGACCACTGGACTCCTGTTTAGTCGCAACGCGAGCAGGAGCAAAAAGATAACCATAACAACAAACGAAACATCGAACCAGTAACTGTATGTGAAAACGAAGGCGCCGAAACCGATCATCTTTTGTCGCAGACCGTCCCATCTTATAGCTGTAGTCAGGTCATGATGTGGGTTCGTAAAGTAGACAACTGTCTCAGGAACAATCAGTCCGATCGCTGACAACAGCGTACCGAGTTGAGCTTTCGCGTAGTAATCGATGGCTGCAACTACGATGAACGTGGCTGCCAGAAACGCGTACGCGCTTTGATGCGCAACGTAACTTACAAATACCAGCTTACCCACAAACAACAGCCGCAATAAGGTCCATTGGCTACGGTACTCCAGATAATAGGCACAGGTGAGGCAAAACATCCCCAATCCAAATAGGTAGTTTACGAATCCATCAAACAACATCGAGTTGTAAATCAGAAAGCAGCATAGAATAGCCATCATCGTTGGTCGGCCACGAATCGCACAACCAAGTTTGTGACAGCCGAAACCAAATAGCAGAACAATGCTTGCCAGGAAAAGGCGGCTGAAAGTCGTTACGTCCATAAACCGCAACAAGTAGCCGCCAGCGATATCAATCGCAAGATTAGGCAAGCGCTCGCGTGTCGTAACAAAGTTTTGTTGGTACCGCAGTACTTGCTGGTAATGAGCAAGAATGTAGGCGCGCGCGAGATGGCTGGGGTAGTCTACCAACGGAGCATAACGACAAATTACAACCGGCAGGCAGAGGAAAACGCAGACAATTCCCAACAAGGCCGGATACAAAGCGCGCGTTTGAACGCTCCTAGCGAGCGCCCGGGGTATTTGGTTTTGTGGTTCTTTCAATACAGAGCCGACCATACAACATACTCGGTCGTGCGAGAACCATCGCCTTTCGATGCCCACCCTGCAACTTCAGTGATGGTCTCGCGAGACGATGCGTCCTTCGAATTCCATGCAATAGATCACAACTAGCGGGATCTCTTTCAGTGTAGGAGATTGAATAGCATCTCCGGAGCGAAATAAATACAGCGAATGGTGTAAGTTTGTCGCTGCCGCTTACAGCAGGAAGAGAAGATACCTGTACCACCTGAGCAATCACTCCAGACATATTGACTCCTCAAACCAAGAAGAACATTCCTCTCCATCTGAACTTCAACAAAAGAACTTCGCGATGCGCTTACCATGTCCTAAGTCCGCGGAGAACTGTGTCCCCATGCAACCGAGGAGGGGTCCAAGGCAACTGACCACGACAGGCTTCGGGCTTGGAAAGCGGAATGGCGGCTGATGGTGCTCTTAGGATGCGCAGAGGTTTCTGCGTGTTTATCTGGCGGTCCAACCCCCATCAATCAGCAGTGTATGCCCCGTGATCAATGATGCGGCGGAAGAAGCAAGGAAGACGATGGCGCCAGCAACTTCCATGGGCTCGCCAATGCGGTGCAGCGCGGCGATTCGCTCGACCACGTCGCTCCCGAATGCCGGGTCTGCCAGCGCCGATTCCGTACCAGGCGTGCGTATGAATGTGGGTGCGACCGCATTGACTCTGATGTTGTACTTGCCCCATTCCACTGCCAGGCATTTGGTAAGGTGCGCGATAGCAGCCTTCGTCATGCAATAAATTGATTCCGTAGGCAGCGCCACAAAGCCCGCCTGCGAACTCATATTTATGATGCATCCGCGGTTTTGTCGAATCATCACGCGCCCGGCAGCCTGGCTCGCGAAAAATGTTCCTTTCAGATTCACGGCGAGAGTCAGATCAAAATCATCCTCCCGCACATTTTCCGCAAGGTTTTCGGGCGCCAGCCCTGCATTGTTGACCAGGATGTCGAGCCGGCCGAAATACGCAACCGCGTCGTCGATGGCACGGGAGATTTGATCGAGCCGTGTCATGTCCATCTGCACCGGCAATGCTCGGCGGCCCATGGCTCCAATCTCTTTCGCCAACTCACCTCCGGTCTTCACATCGCGCAAGCCGAGTGCCACATCCGCGCCTGCATGAGCGAGGGCAAGCGAAATGGCGCGCCCCAGCCCGCGAGCAGCACCAGTCACGAACGCCACATCACCAGTCAGATCAAAAGCAGGAAAATCATGGTTCATGGATGAATCTCCGGTTCAGCTGCGTTAATACGCCAGTCTATACAACACTCAGAAACTCCCATGCAGCTATTGAGCGCCACGTGAAGCATTCGCCAAACTTTACCCTGCGATTCGATAAACGGCAATCGCGATGCCTTCCCCAATACTCTTGTCTTACAATCCAGACTGATTCGAGCTTCTGGCGGTTGGAGGGAATCCATGATGAAGCAACTCGCGATCGCGGCGACGCTGCTCGCAACTCTGACGGGAGTGGCGTAGCAGCCTCCGGTCAATTCACCGCTTCTCGATCATCTTGCAGGCAAGTGGCGGCTACAGGGTACGGTAAGCTAGCAAGCGGTGACGCATGACTTCGACGCGGAATGGGTGATGCTGCACCATTACTTGCGTTTTTACGAAGTCTCGCGGGAAAAGAACGACAAGACGAACCACAGTACGACGTGACAGTATTCATTGCCTGAAATGCAAAGAGCAAGCAATATGCCCGCGTCTGGCTTGATGTATACGGCGGGGCATCGGTGGAGTCCATCGGCCTGGCCACGACCAAAGAAAATGAGCTTGCTTTCGTCTTCAATGACGAGCACGGTCAGCCCAGTTTCACCAATACTTTTACCTACGATCCGAAGACCAAATACTTGGCAGAACCACCTCGACAATGTAGTGAAAGGTGTAGCTAAGCCTTTTGCGCGGTTCAGCCGGACGAAGCAGTCAAACAGCCTCAAGGTGTAAACTCCATCGCGGCTTGCTCCCCAGCTGCCGCTGATTTTTTGTGTTTAAACCTGGATGCACCTCCACCGCTCTGCCTCTTTTTGTCATATATACCCGCAAATCAAGCCTTGTGATCAGCGTCACATACAGGTTACGGACAAGTTCATATTGTGCTAAGTGCTTTCGGATTAGCAGAGCATAGCTGCGAAGACTTGTTCAGCCCTGCTACAAGGTGCTAAGTCGGAGCGCTGAATGTCGGAATTTTCGGTGACTCGTCGCCTCACTCAACGCGATATGTGTCCCGTGGAGAATCATATGAAGCTCAACCTCAAGTGTGCCCTTCTAGTTTGCATTTCGTTTTGCACTTTCGCAATCATTGCCCAGGGCTGTTTTGCCCAGACTTTTTCCAGTTCGATTGCAGGGACTGTGACTGATCCGAGTGGCAGCGTTGTTCCGGGAACGAATGTTCATCTCCTGAACATGAGTACCCATGACACTCGCGAGGCAGTCTCGAGCGCGGCCGGGACATACAGGTTCGACAATCTCTTGCCCGGAACTTACCAGATTGCCGCGGACGCTTCGGGGTTCAAGGCCTTCGTGCAAAGCAACATGATTCTGCCCGCGAGTACCGCCGCCACGGTCAATATCCCACTTTCGCTCGGGGGGGTGGAGCAGAAGGTGCAGGTCACGGCAGAGGCTGTACTTCTGGACACCGAGACCGCGAACAATACGGCAACATTGGACACGCACCTGATCACGTCCTTGCCGAACAGTTATCGCAACCCGTTGAACTTCGTGTTTGCACTCGCCGGCACTACAGAAGGGCAAGCCGGTCTGACGTCGCGCTCCGGCAGCTTCGACCAGAATGGCAGTATGTTCGGTCTCACCGGAGGACGAACCGGGAATGCGCAAATCCTGATTGACGGTGCCCCTTCCACGGCTGTGGACTGGGGCGGGCTGTTCGTGGCACCCAACAACGATGCCGTTCAGGAGCAGCAGATAGTACAGAATGTGTACGACGCACAGTACGAGCGCTCCGGCTCAGGAGTGGTTACGTTGATCACTAAGAGCGGCAGTCAGAACTTTCACGGTACTGTTTACGATTATTTTCGCAATTCCGGCCTCGACGCCAACAGCTGGTACAACAACCGCAATGATGCGCCCCGCGGCCTGCTCCACCGAAATCAGTTTGGGGTAACATTCGGCGGGCCTATCTCACGCAGCCGCCACCTGTTTTTCTTTGCCGCTTATGAAGGACTGCGGCAACCGAAAACGGACGCCACTACGCTAACCGTGCCTACCGATGCCGAGCGCAACGGCGATTTCTCGCATACCTACAATCCTGACGGCTCGCTCCAGGTGATCTACAATCCGTTTTCGACTCACCAGGTGACCGATTCCCTCGGGCACACCTACTACACGCGCGACCCTTTTCCGGGCAACATCATTCCTTCCAACCTGCTCAACTCAGTGGGACAAAACATCGTCAACTTGTATCCTCAGGCCAACCGGCCTAGTGAGGGTCTGCATGACTCCAACAACTATTTCAAGCAAGGTAGCGGTTCGACTGTAAATGACAAGTTTGATTGGCGAATTGATTGGGCGCAAAGCGAGAAAAATAGAATGTTCGCGCGCATGTCCGATCGGGTTCGCCAGAAAGATAATCCTGCGTGCTTCTTCTGTAATGGGGCGGACGAGAACTCCACGAATGAGGACCACGGTTTTCAAGTTGTGCTGAACGATACTTATACACCGAGTCCTACGTGGGTCATCGACGGCTATGCTGCTTACGGGCGCTGGTACGAAACACAGGCGCAGACCGGTCACGGCAAAGCCGACGCGAGTGCCATCGGCCTATCGCCTGCCCTATTCCAGGCGCCTCTGCTGCCACTGGTTCATTCCGATTTGTATGCCACTCTGGGCACCGACTATTCAAGCTTCAACCACTACGTCCGCAGCAACGTGACGTGGCTCGGAAACGTAACCAAGCAGTTCACCCGGCACACTTTGAAGTTCGGCGCGAACTACGGCATAGCGTTCATGAACAATCGCCAGGATAATCCCGGCAGATTCGATTTCGGCCGGAGTTTCACGTCCTGCGAACCAGGGCCCGGGGACGGTCCTTGCCAGGTTCTACTCAGCAGCGACACGTTCAACACCGGCAATGGGATTGCTTCCATGCTGGTGGGGACGGGCAGCGGCTATTCCGACATCCAGATGGATCCTGCCATGAGCCTGCATACCATTGGCCTCTTCATTCAGGATCAATGGCGTGCCACGGACCGCATGACGATCACGGCCGGATTGCGATACGAGAATCAGAGGCCGGCAACGGAACGCTTCAACAGATTGACCTACTTCGATAAAACCGCAGTCAATCCGTTGAGTAGCGCTGTCGGGTTCACAGTTCCTGGCGCATTTGAATACGCCAACAGCAACAATAGGTTTGCCTGGGGCCCGGACAACCGCAACTTTGCTCCCCGCCTCGGCATTGCGTACAAGTTGACCGACAAACTGGTGGCCCGCGTAGGCGCCGGTCTGTTCTATGCTCCGGCTTCTGCCATGATCAGTTTCGATTCCCCTGGTCAATATCTGGGATTCACATCGCGCACGAACTGGATCGGGAGCGTCGACTCGGCCGGTTACATTCCAACCAATCTTGTCAGCGATCCGTTCCCTAATGGTCTTGTACCTCCTGTCGGGAATAAGAACGGAGCAATGACCCAGGTTGGAGATGGAGCAGGTCAGATTTGGCCGAAGGGTAAGCATTCCATCGGCTACACCGAGCAGTGGAGCATTGATCTGCAATATCAAATCGCCAAGCATGCGGTGGTGGAAGCCGGTTACACCGGCACGCGTGGACGCAGGCTGATGTATGGCAATCCCGACCTCAACGCCAACCAGCTTCCCACTCAGTTGCTTGCCTTGGGCCGTGACGCATTGAGCCAGCAGGTTGACAATCCCTTCTATGGGGTGATCACTGATCCAAACAGTCCCCTGAGCGGAGAGAAAGTGCCTTACAACCAGCTTCTTCGGCCCTTTCCCCAGTTCACCTATCTCAACTACGCACGCTCTTTACCTGGTGGAAGCTCTGCTTACGATGCCTTAAACCTGAAGTTTACAAAACAGTTCTCGAATGGTTTGAGCATGATCTCGAGCTACTCCTGGTCGAAGGCGCTCGACAATGGATCGGAAGATTTCGTAGGGTGGGCGATCGGCGGGCTGTGGCGGGATGCGTATAACACGAAACTGGACTACGCGATCAGCATGCACGATGTCCCGCAAAGCTTCGTGACCGCGTTCGTCTACCAAATGCCGTTTGGTCGCGGCAAACGCTGGGGAAGCGGGAGTTCGGGCATCATCAACGAGATTCTCGGAAGCTGGGAGGTTTCCGGGGTCGTGCGGCTCACCAGCGGTCTGCCGTTACTTGCGCCGTTCTATTCTTCAAATTCACTCTGGGATTTCGGTTTTCCAGGCCAGGGAGTACCCAACCTGGTAGGAAATCCGAAACCCGCGCACCAGACCACCGACAATTGGATCAATCCCGATGCATTTGCCGAACCGGCAGACATGACCTACGGGAATATGCCCGCACGCATGACGCAGCTTCGCGAGTCGGCAACCAAGAACGTCGATCTCGGGGTTGCCAAATCATTCGGGCCGGAGCGCTTCCGGGCGCAGTTCAGAGCCGAATTCCTGAACGCCTTCAATCACCCGTTTTTTGGCGGCACATACTATGGCGGGTGGGGCAGCAACATCGACCTCTGCATTGATTGCGGCAACCTGGGCAAGGTATACGGGACGCGCAACGACCCACGCAACGTTCAGCTCAGCTTGAAGTTCATGTTCTGAGTTAACCGAAACCATCGAGAGCGTCGGGATGTTCTGATTTCCCGGCGCTCTCAGCTTTTGGCGGGTAAATGCAATTCTTCGAAACGCCCGAGAACGTGTCGGAGTTCCAGAGGATTCCTCGTCTTCGTCGGCGTCTCGGAACTATGACGGAGATCGTCTCTGGTGTGTGGAGTTCGGCTATGGTTAGGCAGTTCTTAGCCTCACCGACTGTGCCTTTTACTATCTGAACAGCCCAAGAAAGCGTGCCGGTAGCCTCGCATTGGCCTTCGATGGAAGCCGGACTGTCTTACGTCAATCAGGTGTCTATATGCAGGAATAGACACGTGACGCTCATGATCAAGTGGTGGCCGAAAAGCACCAACATTGGTAAAACTCTGCCACCTCAGGCTTGTGAATCGCCGTATCTCGAAACTGCCCCGTCCCTCCTACAGCGCTAAAAATTCATGCGGTTAAAGCCATTCTCAATCTCCGTCACACATTGGCATCCGGATTGCCACAGTGCCCTGATGGAGCACCCTGACCTTCGTTAGCTGACCTGAGCGCGTCTCACAGTGGGTGACGGGGCGCGTGACGAGCACCATCACGATTGGAACGCCGAACTGCTGGAACAAGGCAAGCACACTATTTAGGTTCTGTTATGCGTATTTGGCACTGGGGTATTGCCGCTTCCCTCCTTCTTGCTCTGAGCGCGCACGCGCAGCAGCTTGGGGGAGACTCGTCTTCGTCCCCGGCGACCGCGCAGACGCTAGATTCCGCCCCAAGCGGTCCAGCTTTGCCGCCCGGGCAACTGGGGGCGCAGCTACCGACCCCTGTTCGGCAGCCCGGAGCAGCATCCGCGCGGACTGTGTATTCTTTGCGTCCCGCTCCGACCATGGATGAAGTGGTGAACCGGGCCATCGAGCGTGAGCACGCTCTCATGGAAATGCTGAAGACCCGTACGCCCCTGGTTGAGACCTATCTACAAAACCTGAAGTTCCTGCCGCAAGGTGGCTCGGTGCCCGTGGAAGACCACTACTTCCTCGGCCGAATGGATCTGGACGACACTATTGACCGCACGGACTACCTGAAAGAAAAGAGTATGCAGACCCGCCTTTTGGGCGGCTTCCAGAGGCTCTACAAGATTCAGTACAGGCCCCTAGGCTTCTCTTGGATGATCTATGCGGACCGAACCGACTTTGACCGCGAGCATTACAACTTCCGCTTCGCACACCGGGAATTTCTGGGTGACGTGCGCTGCCTGGTGTTTGCCGTAACTCCCAAGAAGAACTCCGGCAAGGGCCGCTTCGTGGGCCGCATCTGGGTGGAAGATCAGGACTACAACATTGTGCGGCTCAATGGCACCTACGAGCCGCGCCCTCGCAATGCTTACTTCTTCCACATGGATAGCTGGCGCTTGAACCTGGTCCCAGGTTACTGGGTTCCGGCCTACATCTATAGTGAGGAAGGCAGTGGCACAAAAGACGAGATCGCTTTCAAGGCTCAGACCCGCCTCTGGGGTTATGACCTGCAGAAGAGCGCCGGCGATGGCGAATTTACCGAAGTTCAGGTTGACTCTTCAATAAAGGACCAAAGCCCCGCGGCGCAGGATCCTTCTCCGCTGCAAGCGCAATGGCAATGGCAGCAACTGGCTGGCGATAACGTTGTCGAGCGCCTGCAAAACGCTGGCCTGATCGCTCCCCGCAGTGATGTGGACAAAGTGCTGGAGACTGTGGTCAACAATTTGCTGGCCACCAACAACATTGAACTACCCGGCCCGGTGCACGCCCGCGTGATGCTGACGTTGCCGCTGGAAACTTTCAGCGCGGGCAGCACCATCGTAGTAAGCCGCGGCTTGATGGACGTCCTTCCCGACGAAGCCAGCCTCGCCATGGTGCTTTCTCGCGAACTGGCCCACATCATCCTGGGACATAACTTGACCAGTAAGTACGCTTTCTCCGATCGCATGTTGTTTTCGGATGAATCCACGTACAAGAATCTGGGATTCCGGCACCCTCCCGAGGAGGAAGCTGCGGCCGACGAGAAAGCTCTCGATCTGCTGAAAAATTCACCCTATGCCCAGAAGCTGAATACCCCAGGGCTGTTCCTGCGCGAGGTGGCGGCACGGGGCCCGGCGCTCCAAGCTCTAATGACTCCCCACCTGGGAACCAGCCTCACCGACCATAAGGGCGCCGTCGATCACCTGGTCGCGCTGATGAATTCCGCTCCCGCGCTTGAACCGGGCAAACTCGATCAGGTAGCAGCCCTGCCGCTGGGCGGACGCGTCAAACTCAATGCCTGGGATGACCGTGTGGAGTTGATCAAAATGGCGCCGGTGACCATGACCACGGCGCGCGAAAAAATGCCGCTGGAGGTAACGCCATTTTTCCCCCGCCTGAGCCGCTCCGGAGCAAGCATAAAAGCGACTACGGCGAATGCCGCAAACCCAGATCCAAGCAATTAGAATCGCTCATTCCGCTCGTCAAAGCCGCCGCTGGAGAACGAGCCTGTTTAAAGACATCATCCGCGCCAATCAGCAAAGGCCTGCTTATAATGTTTTGGCCTGCGATGAGTCTATTGAGAGAGCACAGTGAACGCCCCTTTACGATATGTCTTCTACTTTGCGGTGAAGCCTGAAAAGCTTTGGGAGGGCCTGGTTTCACCCGAGGCAAACCGCATCATCTTTGCAGGTGCTAACCTTGAAGCGGACGTGAAACCCGGCGGTTCGATGAAGTGGATCGGGTCGGGAACCGATGGCAAACCCGCTCTCTTGGTGCAGGCAGACATCCTGCAGTCTGAACCGCCCAAGTTGCTTCAGTACACTTTTCAACTTGGGCAAAGTCCGTTCAAATCTCGAGTGACTGTGGAACTTGAGCCAGAGACTGAGGCCACAAAGCTCACGCTCACCCACGATCAGTGGGATCAAGCGGATCCTGCCTACGCATTTTGCTCGGACGGATGGCCCCGCATTCTCTCCCGTTTGAAAACACTGCTGGAAACCGGCAAGACATTCAGGCCGCATTGATCGACCTCTCACTCTGTCGCGCCTTGTGTGAGGGCTTAGGCCCCCGATAACGCTCAACATCCGGTGTGGATTTTGATCTTGGGAGTCCTGTTGATGATTGGCTGCTTCGCTTATTTGGCAATCAGCATTAGTCGTCCCTCGGCTACGAGGCGATCGTCTCCAAATGGATGTCGCCAATTCAGGCAGTGGAGTTATTGTTCTTGCGATGGCTGCTGATCATGGGCGCAAAACCAAATCCGGATGCGGTTCGCAACCATTGCGTGTGAGATAAACACCTCAGTGCAGCTCGAGGAGGATGCCAGCATGTCAGCGAGAGTCGATCTCTATGATGGTGCGTACGCAAACTATGGGTCGGAAGTGTACCGTGACATACGCCTCGACACCTATGGCGAGGATTTTGGACAAACCAGCTGGGTCACTACCGAAGAGTCCAGGGAAATCCCCCGCCTGCTTGATTTGAAGAGCAGTTCGTCTGTGCTGGAGGTGGGTTGCGGTTCTGGTGGATATGCGTTGCACCTCGCGGAAAACGTCGGCTGCCGCCTTGTGGGGCTGGACGTGAACGAACCCGGCGTTCGCAATGCCAACCAGCTTGCGCGGGCAAGAGGCCTCGCGGACCGGGCGCGTTTCGAGCAATGTGACGCTTCGAAAGATCTCCCTTTCCACGACAGCACCTTTGATGCCGTGTTCTCGAATGATGTGTTGTGTCATCTCGCGGGACGTCCGAGAGTGTTCTGCGAAATGTTTCGCGTGCTCAAGCGGGGCGGAAACATGCTGTTTAGCGACGCTCTGGTGATAGGCGGAATGCTCTCCCATGAAGAAATCGCCACCCGCAGCTCCATCGGCTACTACGTGTACAGTCCACCAGGAGAGAATGAACGGCTGATGGAGCGCGCAGGTTTTCGTGAGATCCGTGTCGTCGATACAACCGAAAGTGCGGCCAGAATCTCAAAGCAGTGGCAGCAGGCACGGGAGAAGAGGAAAAAGGAATTGATCTCGGTAGAAGGCGCTCGCAACTTCGAAGGCCTGCAACAGTTCCTGTCTTGCGTCCATTGTCTGACCGCCGAGCGACGCCTCCTCAGGTATCTCTATGTTGCAAATAAAAGAGCATAAGAGGATCTAACTCAAACTCACAGCCCTTTCTCCATCTGCAGCAGGGCCTTCTTGCGTCCCAAGCCCCAGCGATATCCGCCCATGCTGCCATCTTCACGGACGACCCGATGGCACGGGATTTCTACCGCTACGGGATTCGACGCGCAGGCGCGGGCTACGGCTCGGCAGGCACGCGGTTGACCTATAGCTTTGGCGACCTCGCTGTAAGACTTGGTTTCGCCAAACGGGATCGATTGCAGGTAAGTCCACACTTGGCGCTGGAAGGCGGTTGCCCGGATGTCCAGTGGCAGCGCCGCATCCAGATTTTTGCCCTGCATGTGTTTCAGGATTGCACTAATCCAGGGTCGGAAACCGCCTTCATCCTGCTTGCGAACGGCGAAGGGGAATTCGCGCTTCAATCCCTCCAGCAACTCACCATCTGACTTGCCGAACTGGATGGAGCAGATACCTTTTTCGGTGGCAGCGATTAGCATGCGTCCTAGCTGCGAATCGGAGCAGGCGTAGCGGATCGTGGCCGCGATCGCGCCCCGGCGATACTTGTCCGGCGTCATTCCCAGCTGCGATGCGGTGCGCTCGTAAAGGCGGCTGCTGGAGCCGTATCCAGCGTCATACATGGCTCGAGTGACCGAGTCTCCAGCCTGCAGATTTCTTTTCAGCATTCTCAGGCGGCAGGAATCGGCGTATTCGCGCGGAGTGATGCCAAGGACGGCTTTGAATCTGCGCTGGAGATGAAACGGGCTCTGGCGAAATTCACGGCCCAGGCGATCCAGGGTTACGGGCTCGTCGAGATGCTGTTCGATATAGCGGCAAATGGCACGGACGATTTTCAGCTCTGCGTTGCCGCTCAGCGCTCTTGGACGGCAGCGCAGGCAGGCGCGGTATCCCGCGCGCTCGGCCGCTTCGGGAATCGGAAAGAATTTCACGTTCTCGCGCCTCGGCCGCCGGGCGGCGCAGGACGGGCGGCAGTAGACTCCGGTCGAGCTCACCGCAAAGACGAATTCTCCGTCGCGCGTGGCATCACGCCTCAACACCGCATGCCAGCGGGATTCATCGTCCTGTGCGGGTTCATTCGTGAGCGTGGATACCGCCATCGTCTGAGATTCCTCTGCGAGTATGGCACTGGTTGTCATAACAAGGAAAGCGTACGGCGTCGGGCCTGAACGAACTATCCGAATCTTGCGGGCAAAGTAAGATGGTCAGCCCAAGCGTTTGTGCCGGCGTGTGTTCCTGCATGACGATTGCGATTAGTGCGCAGAACGTTTACAGTTCCGACTGATTTCTTTGATTCTCATAAACTGGGGGCAATCGCGATGAGACTCTCTCGTTCAGTGACGCCGTTGTTATTGATGTTCGTTGTGGCCGGGTCGGCTCTTTGCCAGCAGGGGTCGAACCACGTTCTTAGCAGTGACGAACTCAAGAAGGCGGTCCCCTCGGAATACTTCTTCCGTGGGCAGAAGGCGCCGGTGCAGATTCGCAATGCAGGTGGATTCCAATTAGCAGACGGCAAGATGATGATGGCCGCGCTGGTCGATGCCTCCGGGTACTCCACCGCTATTCAGCAGAAGTATCAGGGGATGTTGATTACCGAAGCCAAGCTCAGCATCGGCGGGTCGAGCCTGCCCCCGGGACAGTACGGGTTTGGCTTCACGGGTGATGGGAAATTCATCGTGATGGACGTCGCCAATGATGACGTCCTCAGCACGGCATCGCAGACTGATTCGGGGTTGCAGCGGCCTGTCCCATTGAAGCTGGTTGAAGATGGTGGCGGCTACAAGCTATACGCGGGCAGAAAGTGGATTGCACTCAAGGTCGACTAAGCCGCACCGGTACTGAGCATTTGTCTTTATGAATGCATCTGGTAAGTGCATTCTGGTACGTGCATTTGGGAAGGGCGGTTCGTAAATGCATTCGTAGCTGCGTTTTGGGAAGGGCACGACCTTAGTCTTGCCGGTCACCCCCACATCAATAGACGTCTTTAGCCCCTGAGGTCGGAATGCCGAAGTCCGCTCTCAGTGCGTCAGCGGTTGAAACGGCCCTAGCACCGTGGTGATTCCTGCTCGCTTCCGCAGTTCGTTCATCAATGCGCTGGCGGCGTTTTGATAGGTCTGGCCGGGGTCGGAAGGATCGGCCCAGACTGCGTCGTACACAATTTGTGCCGCCTCTTTGAGTTCCATTCGCAGCGCCGCTTCCAGGACATCCAGGCGTTCCTGGATCCGCTCGTAGCAGCCCGTACAAATGTCGGCTGGCGCCGACTCGCCGGGATGATGCTCCCCAAACTTGCAGATGGATTCAGAACCGTCCATCACCTCGGAGTGTGCTTCCAGCAGATGCGACTTGAACTGGCGAAGGAACTCGTCGCGCTCCCGCTCGAGTACCGCGGCGTCGGGTATCTCGTCGGGCTCCGCCTGAAGCGGCTTGGGCAGGATTTTCGGAACTACAGCCGAGATCCGCTCAGTGTGATGGCACGTAGGACAAAAATTGAGATCGGCAGGGTAGTACAAATGGCATTTGGCGCAAGGTAAACCGTATCCGGAGGACTTGCGCGGCGACTGCTCATTGGACTTGGAGAAGGACGCATCGCGGTGCGCAGATCCGTCTTTGGTCAATGCTGACTGAACTGCCGCTGCGCTTCCGCCTCCCTGGTGCATTCCGCTTGGGTTTGCCATGGTGAATTCCCCTGTGTTCGCCCGCGCTTCTATAAATCTAGCTAGCGCGTGCGGTCTGTGCCATTCCCATCAGTACAACGGTTGCATTGGCCGGCAGGCCAATATTGATTCATCGCGAATTCGTGTTCATCAGCTTGAGCAATTCCTCGCGGCGCGCGCGATAGAGCTGTCGCTCGGGATCGAGCCGGGTAGCGGTTTCAACCTCCGAGAGCGCATCCTGGTAGCGATCCATGCTCATCAGGCAGGCGGCTAGCGAGTAGTGATTGTCCGCCGAAGGATTCACTCGTAAGGCTTCGCGAAATTCTTTCTCCGCGCCTTTGAGATCTTGCTGCTGAAAAAGGACCGTCCCCAGCAGATGATGTGCAACGTCGGAGTCCGGATTGAGCGTGATGGCAATTTCCAATTCGTGCGCAGCCTCTTGCGGCTTATTGTCGAGCATGAGGACCTGGCCCAGAATGCGGTGCTCATTGGCCCCGCCCGGATTCTGATGCACCGCGATCTTCAGCTCCTCGACTGCTGCCTCGTAATTATTTTTTGCCATGTAGGCGCTGGCCAGGCAGGTGTGTCCCTGTTGCCACTCAGGATGATCTCGGTAAAGCTCTTTTAATTCCTGGATCGCGCCATCGAAGTTGCCCTGGTCGCAATAGGTATTTCCCAGATTGTTGCGGACGGATGCTTCCGTGGGAGCAATCTTCTTCGCCAGCCGGTATTCGTTCACGGCCTGCGCCAGATCTCCTTGCTCGTGTCGGATCAGGCCTAAATTCGAGTGCGCCTCCCAGAAGGCTGGCCTGAGTTGAATCGCGCGTTGGTACGCCGTTACTGCGGCGGGAAGATTTCCTGCCGCATGCAGGGCGATGCCCAGATCGTAGTAGGTATCCGGATTGTTGGGGTCGCGCTCGAGCGCCTCCCAGTAGGCGTGAATCGCGGCCAGATATTGGCCTAGTGAATAGTGCCCGAGTCCCAGGAATTGATACGCTTCGGAGTTCTTGGGATCGATGCTCAGCGCAGTCCGCGCCTCGGCGATAGCATTGGGACCATCGTCCAGATTGTAGAAGAGATAGGAAAGAGCGCTGTGATTCTCAGGAAGGTCGGGCATCAGCTTCAGCGCGGCAGTGAGCTCATCATAAGCATCGTCGTACCGCTGTTGCTGCCGCAGCATCGTTCCCAGCGCAAAATGTAATGCGGAATTATCCGGATCGGCGGCGACCACGCCCCGAAGATCATTTTCCGCTTCATGGAACTTCTGCTGGCGCGCTTCCGCCGCGGCTCTGAGCAAGGCTGGAGGAATGGCGGGCCCGATCTGCGCCGACGGCACGTTCCCCGAAGTGAGCACGCGCAGCAGATCCTTCGAGGCTCCCGCAGTCTCGACTTGGCGAAGTTCGCGGTTTGTGGGCAGGGTGGCTAGCCCGCGCTGCGAAACCACGCGCGCCAACCGGGCACCCGAAACTCCCGCCGTGAGCCAGGCAACGACTTGCGTCGTATTTACCGCCCCTGCTCCGGAGCTCTGGCTGATAGCGGGAAGCGCAACCATCGACAGAAACAATAAGGATAAGGACAGCGACGCCTTGACTCTCACCGGACTCCCCGACACCTGGATTGGCGGACTTTTCAGAGGAGCGCGCGAGTCCAAGCCCCTTTGGAAATCCCTTTTGAAACATAGCCCGTCAGCGAACCCACAGGTAAGGTCACGGAGGTAACCAGTCTGTCCTGACTTGGCGTTGGGGCTTTGTCCGGCTTAGTGCTTGCGCTGCAGGCCAAAGGCGCTTGTGTAGGCGAGAGGCTTGGGTGGTCTCCAGCAGGGCGAGGTCGTCCGCGGAAGCAGTGACTGAAATCACTTATTGTGGTGGCAGGCCTCACGGCTGGACTTCACTGCTACAGGCAGGCTTTGGAGTACCTATTTTAGTGCTGAGGTGGGCTTCTTCCCGCCCGGCCCCGGAATAGCGTATGATCTAATTTGCTTGTAATCCTTCGGAGGGTCCGATGTTTGAAGGTCTATTTCAACCGATGCACCTGCTTGTGATTTTTGCGGTCGCGCTGCTGGTGTTCGGTCCCAAAAAGCTGCCTGAGCTTGGCAAAGGTCTGGGTGAAGGGATCCGCGCGCTGAAAGATGGAATGAAGGACAATCCGCCGGCGCAGGCCTCCACCGACCAGACCAAGAAGACTGAAACCAAGAGCTAGGCCACTCCTCGTTTGAGGTTCTGGTGGACGGCGCCTGCCGTCCCTTCGCCCTCAATTTCTGCGTTACAGCAACTCTGGGCTCCGAAGTCGTCACTAACTTCTCTTGCTGGCGGAGGCACTCGTGTTGCGCCACTTTGAACTCCCAATCCTTGCTTGTCTGTTCTGTTCTTTACTCTTTGCCGATCAGGTCACGCTCAAAAATGGGGACCGCCTCACCGGGACCGTCGTGAAGTCCAACGGCAAGACGCTAGTGCTGCACACCGATGCAGCCGATGACGTTACGCTGAAAATGGAAGCCATTCAGGACATTAAGACTGATGCGGAACTGCATGTCACGCTGAAAGATGGAAAATCTGCGGTGGGTCCGGTCACGACCGCAGATGGAAAGATTGAGATCGCCACGAAAAGCGGCGGCACGGTGGAGGCCGCCAAGGACGATGTCACCTTGATCCGAAACGATGCGGAGCAGGCTGCGTATGACAAGTCATTGCATCCGGGCCTCCTGCATGGTTGGACTGGGGGCACGAACGTAGGCTTCTCGGTGGCTCGCGGCAACAGCCAGACGGAAAATCTGGCCTTGGCAATCAACGCCGTGCATCCCACGGTCAACAGCAAGATTACTCTTTACGAGAGCTCCATCTATACCAGGAATGACCTCGCCAGCCCCAGTATCGTAGCGAACCTGACCACGGCAGGATTACGCTACGACCACGATCTGACGCCAAAAATGTTTGCCTTTGGCGCCGCCGATTTCATGAGTAATGCCTTGCAGTATCTCGACCTGCGACAGGTGTACACGGGTGGCTTGGGATATCACGCGATCAAGAATGACAATACAATCCTCGATTTTCTGGGCGGCGTGAACTATACCCACGAAACTTATTCGAACGGTGCTCCCATCCCCGGGACTGGCGCCTTTGTCTCGTACGGGGTCACCAATCGCCTGGTCGCTCTCACCCTGGGCGAGGAACTGAATAAGAAGCTGGGTAAGAGCACCGTTCTGACGCAGAATGTATATTTTTATCCTGACTTGCAGAAATACCGCGGGGAATACCGCTTCACTTTCAGCTTCGGCACGGTTACCAAGATCAATAAATGGTTCGGATGGCAGAACCAGTTCGGAGACATCTACGTTTCCAATCCGCCGGTCGGGGCGAAGAAGAACGATGTGCTGCTCACCACGGGGCTGAACATTGCGTTCACGCCGCAGCAGTGAGGTTCATTTCCCTATAAGCTTTGCGACCTGCCGTAGCGTTTCCACCGCGTCGTCGGGAATTCTGCCCGTGACATTCGGCGAGAGATTAAGCAGAAGATTCGATTTCCGGTCTTTGCACTGCCGATAAACATCGGCGATGGCTTGGGGTTCCTGCATTTTCGATCCCGGGCGCCAGAACCAGCTATTCATCGGGGGCATGGGCTTGTACGGAGGCCCAGTCGGGATCCATGCCTCCATCGGCATGTAGTGTGTAACGCCCTCGACCTTGACGTTCGGATCATGGCCTTCGGGCGGTGGCAAGGTGTCTTCGCCGTTGATCACATCGCAGGGCCAGCTCGCGACTTCGCAGATGCGTCCCAGGTTGCGGCGGCTCTGATAAAAGGCTTGGTTCATCACTATGATGCAGTCCGGGCTCATGGATTTGATCAGACGGTACAACTCCCAGCGCTGTTCCTGCGAAACTTTCCAGGTGATATCGAGCAATTGATAAAACGGCGTGCGATAGCGCGTGTGCAATTCCGTGAGATGGTGTTTGATGAGCTTGTAATAATTGTCGGGAACGCGCGAGTCCCAATCGAACTTGCCTTCATTGTGCGGATCGAGAATGCAGTAGTACAGACCCGGCTGCAGGCCATATTCTCTGCACGCCGCCATGAATGCCGCGACCACGTCCGTCTTATTCCTACTCGCGGCGACATCGTAGTCGTAACCCTCGGAATCCCAAAGGCAGAAGCCGGACATGTGTTTGGCCGTGAGCACTGCGTATTTCGCCCCTAGATCGCGGGCTACGCGGATCCACTGGCGCACGTTCAGCCTGGTGGGATTGTAGGTGCTCGCGGGGACTCCACCCGTTTCGTAATCGTTGCCCGTGAAAGTATTCATGCTGAAGTGAAAGGAGACGCCGAACTGAAGCTCCTCGTATTTCGCCAGCACAGGCGTGCGGCTGGTTGCAGGTTCAACGGGAGTACCGCCCCACAAATTCCTCACCAATGGACTCGCAAGCATTCCTGCCGCCAGCGCAGCTGCTCGATTCAGTAATTCACGACGATTCATTGTTCGGCCCTCAGCATACCCATCATAGGCCCCGACTGCTGCCGGGGAAACCATGAACTGCTGCCGACTTGGTTACCGTCCCAACGAACGCACATAGTGTGTCCTTCCGTGACGCTGAAATGTGACGGATGGCTCGTATCCTTTTGATAACCAGTTCGGTGTGCCCAAGATCTATGGAATGCCCTCACTGCTACAAGCAAGTGAAAGCACGGTCCAAGAGTTGTCCCGCTTGCGGTGGATACATTCCGCCCGGGCAGCATCTGCTTGAGCAAGCCGGTCTGGACCCGCTTGAAGCGCCGAATACCGCGACACCCATCGCGACTGGCCGAAGTGGCTGCCACTCGCCGCGATTGGCCAGACTTGGAGCCCGATTCAACGCATTCGTGCTGGACACAATCGTGCTGCTTGGCAGCTTTGCCGCGGCCGATGCCTGGGTTCTGATGAGGTGGAGTTCCTTCGATAACGCAGAATTGAGTTTAACAACAGCCTCCGTACTGGCTACCATCGGTATCAATGCACTTATCTTCTTTGTGTACAGCTGGATCTTCGAGGCAAGTTGCGGCGCCACGCTGGGTAAGGTAATCGTCGGAATTCGCGTCGTCCGCACGGGGCGGCGGACTGCGCTCGCAGCCGCAGCCATTCGAAACCTGATGCGCATTGTGGACGGATTGGGCTTGTATGTAGTTGGCGCAATCGTAGCTGGCTGCTCGCCATGGAAACAACGACTCGGTGATCTTTCCGCTGGGACCACCGTCGTGGAACATGAGTTCGGAACCATCTCGAAAGTCTTGGCAGTGACATCAGCTGCCGTTGTCATGGGTGTATCCGGCTGGACCGTGCCTAGAATCTGCGCTCAGCAGAACGCGGCGCAGCCTAGCCCATATCTAAGTCAAGTCATCGTCCGCGTCGGCAGAACCGATAAAGCTGCTTATTTCCGAGTCGCACGCCTGCAGTTCGATGTGCAGCTTGATCCCAAATGGTCGGCACCGGCAGCTCGATAAGTTTCCTCACGAAGGGCAGTCTCGGACTCACAAGTCAGTTCTCACTCTGCGGTCGTTTGACGCAGTTGTCTTGCGAGCATTCAGTACAATCAACCGGCACGGCTTGGTGATTTGCCATGCCTGAAATCGGCTACGGGCCGCGGTAAAAGGAGGCGATGTGGAGTTTGTAATGTTTGAAGACGTGGACGGCATGGAGGTCTTTGTTAACCCCGATCGGGTTATCTGGGTCAGAGAATATCCCAACCACACTACGGTGATCAGTTGTGGACACGACGACAAGTTTGCCGTGCGCCTCGCTCCGGCCCATGCCGTTGCTGCGCTGGGCAAGAAGGTCCGCTGAGGTAATCGGTCGAGAGGACCGATCTGCGGGGGATGCGGCACGTTCCCACATCTCACAGCGTCTTCCGGTAATGCACGCAGCGGTCTACAACCTCGTATCCCAAAGCCTCGTGCACGCGTTGGGATACTTCATTGTCGATCCATGTATCCGACGCTATCTCAACGCAGCCCTGGCTGCGGGCCCAGTCTTCGGCTACCGCCAGGAGCTTCCGGCCTATCCCGCGGTGCCTGTGGCTTTCGGCAACGTACCAGCCCTCGACATAGCCCACGGGGCGCGCCGGGTTGCAGCCGTCTGCGTGGGAACGCAAGTCAACTTCCAGAAAGCCAACTAAGCTCCCGTCACTCGCCTCTGCGACCAAGATGATGAGTGGCAGCGTCACAGGAGCTTTGCCGTCGAGGATCGCTGTGACTTCGCGGGCGTGTTCTTCGGCGGAAGCGGTGGGCCACAATGCCTCGCGCATACGCACCAGTTGGTCGCGATCCGACGGCTGAGCAATCCTTACGTAAATATCTCCCACGCAGGCCATCCTATCGAATCTGGGTCGTGCACTGTCGAAGCTGGCCCGCAGAAAACCATCTCATCTATGAACCGCACGGCCCTTGTCCGCAGACGCAGGTGCGCTCCGGTTCAGGACAGCAACCTCAGTAATCTGTTCTCGCCAGTTCAGGTGCCGCACAATTCCGGGACGAACATTTCCGGGAAGGCGCGAGATGATTTCTATCCCCTTAATCTCAGTTGCCACTGCGCTCGTGTTGTGCGCGGTAGTGGCTAGAGTATTTGGCCGTCGGCCCGAAAAGGTAGACAGGCCGCAGAAAGCGGAAATCCTCAAGCAGCTACTGGCCTTATCTGAGCACGAGAGCAAAATCTCACCATCCGGGCCGAGCATTCGTTCATCCCGTGCATCCGAAATCAAGGGGCCAGTTCGTAATTCTGTGTCAACTGAGCAAAATCGACGAGGCCCAGCGCTTAGGGTAGCGAGCGCTGCAAGTACGCGGAAAGTGCCCAAGGTTTGAGCTTCGCCGGGTCGCTCTCCGAACCCGCATTTCGCTTGGGGGTGGTCACCTTTTTCTGGGTTGCTTGGGCTTCGCCTTGTTCTTGCCCAGGAGATTGAACGCCACGGCAGCGCGAATGAGATCCTTTAAGGCCGACTCGTTGATCTTGTCGCCTTCGTGGATATCGATGGCGCGCCTGACACTTCCCTCAAGGCTGGAGTTGAATAGACCTTCAGGGTCCTTCAGCGAAGCTCCCTTGGCAAAGGTCATCTTGACCACGTTCTTGTAGGTCTCGCCGGTGCAAACGATGCCGGCGTGGGAAAACACGGGAGTTCCGGGCGACGTCGCTTTGACCCACTTCCACTCTTCCACGATCTCCGGGTCTGCCTGATGAATGATTTCGCGCACTTTCGCGAGCGTCTTCCCCCGCCAGTCGCCGAGTTCGTTGATCCTCCCGTCGAGAATTGCGGAGGCAGAATTGTTGGGGACAGGCGTTTTCATAGATCGCTCCAACTCCTTCGCTAATTTAGCTGCGCTTAACGTAATCGTGCAACGTCCGGATGCAGAATGCGATTTTTTTGGTGGATATTTGTAAGATACTGTAGCTTCAGGAGTTGCTGGTATCTGGTGGCTTGCTATACCCCGCAAAGTATTCAAAGCAGATACTTTACACGCAAAGTATTCTAAAAAAACGGCTTACTGCCAATTTTTCTTGATGTTGGCGAAACAATTTTCAGACCTTACTTAGCCGAGCTATTGATTGCAAGACACTTGTACGATGCCTACCGGCAAAATGCCTCGCAAAGTATTGTCAAAGAATGGGTTACCGCAAAGTATTTCGGAATAAGGAGTTAACCCAACGGCTGGCTTACTGGGCCACCATCTCTGCCCGAACATTCTGCGGTGCAAATGCGCACGCTACGATTGTGCGCTTTTGGTGGGCAGGGTCAAGGTTGAATGTCACAAGGACGTCGAGTTCGGCTGTGGAAAAGTTGTGCGGAGTTGGGGATTGGGCGCCACGTCCGCCTTTCGCAAATTGCGCGGTACCCGGCAGGCCGAAATAGAACTGGTAAAACGTCTGAACGTTGCGTCTGATCACCAGGCTTCATATCGGCGTAGTCAGTCCGTAATTCCGGCAATGGCTTGTCCCACAGCTCCCCATCTGAGAAAGCTGCATACATACTTAGCATTAATTTCTTTGAAACACGAGCTCGTCCAGACCGGTGTGTAGGAACATCCGTTTGGCGATAGTGCTGTAAATCGCCTTTGCATTCTGCTGTCTGACTGGCGCCCCCACCCACACAGCGAACATCGCGTTCTGTGCGGCGGCACGCTCGGGCGTGGGTCTTTAAGGGTCCGACGCTTGCCCCACTCAAGCGTGATTCTCGGCTCACGGCAGACTTGGGCTCGCGGAGCTTGCATAGATCCTTTGCTGCGCAAGATCGGCTTGCTCAGGATGACAAGCAAGTGGCGCATGATTGCGAACGTTGAAATCCTAGTAGCGCTTCTGCCAGAGCGCCGGATAGTTTCCAGATCTGCCACGGTCTGACGGGGCACTGTGGGAAGTGATGGCCGATGTCGCCGCTGCCACGTCCTTGCGAAAGGATAGCTTGATCTTTCACCAATCCTCAGTGCCTGGCATGTGATGGGGATTCCGCACGGTGCTGAGCTTCGAGTTCGTCGAGTTTTTTCTTCTGGTCCTCGTTCAGGAAATGGCGCAGTTCGCGATCCGCCCTTTCGTGAAGAGCCCGCTGTTTTTGCGAACGCTGTTGGCTGGACAGACTTTGGTCGCGCAGCAACGATTGTCGCTCCTCAAGCATGTTTTGGATGAGCGGCCGCGCCTTTTCCTGTTGCTCTGCGCTCAGATTGAGTTTTTCCGAGAGCATCCTCAAATGCTCCTCCGCGATCGACATGTTTGTATGCGCAGCTCGCTTAGAGTCATCGATGCTGCCAGCGTCTGCCGCGGTTTGCTGTGCGGCCGCACCCAGGACTACGAGGAATATCATGGATATAGCAAGTGAATGGATTCTATTCAAGGAACTCTCCTTATCTTCGAGCGATTTCAACTGTCACTTTCCGTCGTATCATTCGCAATCTAAGTGGGGAGAGAGCCGGAAGTCGAGAGCGAAGATCCGTTATCGAACAAAGAGGCGGTGAATGTTCAGAAAAGAAACGGGAGCCAGATCAGAAGGGCGAAAAAAGGACAGGCGGGTACGGCGCACACAGGAGCGGCTCGGCATGGCACTGCTCCAGTTGATCCTCGAAAAATCGTTTGATTCCGTGACTGTGCAGGATGTGCTCGACCGAGCCGCCGTGGGCCGGTCTACCTTTTATCTTCACTTTCGCGACAAGAACGATCTACTTCTCAGCCAACTTGAAATGTTTCTGGAAATCATGAGCACGATGTTAAGTGCTAAGAAGGAACGTTCCCACCGCCTTGCACCAGTTACCGAGATGTTTGAGCACATTGGCGAGCAGAAGAAACTGTACCGTGCCCTGGGACAGTCGGGACGGCTGCACGACTTTTTCGTTCTGGCGCAAGGATATTTTGCGCGCGGTATCGAGCAGCGATTGAAAGAAACGAAGTTCCAACCCGACGCCTCACAAACTGAGCAAGTTCTTCTGAGTGTCGCTTTGGCCGGAAGCCTGTTGTCGCTATTCCGATGGTGGATGGATACTGGCGGCAAGTTACCGGCAAGCAGCATGGACAAGCACTTCCATCGAATGGCGTGGGGAAACGGCACGAAGCTACAAAATCGCAGCAACTGAGCGCTGATGGATTGACACGAAAGGGCCTTAGGTCCGTGATGATGCTTCACGACCCAAGTCGAGGCAGAAGAAGGCATAGGTACGGGAGCCGAGCACGTAACAGTCGATAGTTTTGAGGAAGGTCGCAGCTTCTTCCTGCGAGATGGAAACGCCGGGTTCGTAGACCGATCCAGGAGTATCCAGCCAGGAGACAGAGTTGTCCTTCTTGGCGATGAAGCCGTCCAGGCTCGAAACCATGTGCAGGGTTACGGTTCGACCTTTTACGTTATGTTGGCTGAGTGATATCGTTCCTCGCTTCGGAAAAGCCCCACTTAAGCCAAAGGAGGGCTTGAATGGGGCACCCAGCACCGGCTTAACCCCAAATTCGCGTCTAGACTCTTAGAGATCCACGGAAGCCGCGGGCAGCGTAGTAGGATTCTGCGCCGTTGTGATAGACGAAAACAGTGTCATAGCGGCGATCACAAAACAGGGCGCCTCCGAGTTTTCTGATGGCAGACGGTGTTTTTACCCAGCTCGATGTTTTCGTATCGAACTTCCCGAGTTTCTGCAACTCGCGGTATTGTGCTTCCGCTAAAAGCTCAATACCGATAGCGGCTGCGATATCCAGAGCATTATCTTTTGGCTTGTTTTCTTTCCTTGAGTCGAGGGCTTCGCGGTCGTAGCAAAGACTTCGGCGGCCTTTCGGGCTTTCCGCTGAACAGTCATAGAAAATGTATTCACCCGTGGTTTTATCGTGGCCAACAACGTCCGGCTCACCGCCAGTTTTTTCCATTTCACTTAACGACGACAGCTTTTCAGCATTCGCTTCCAGCCTGGCTTGTACTTTCTCCCATGCGAGACCTTGATGGCGTTTCATGTTTTCCTCAAAGCGGGCTTTCAATGCTCTGAGTAATTCTTCACGGTGTTTTTTTGAGAGGGTCAGGTTTGGCATAGTTTTCTTGTAAGAGAGCGATTAAGCGGAACGTTTGTGAAACGCGCCCTGATCCACCAAGCATAGCTCGGCAGCTAAAGCCGGCTTAATACTTGTGACACTTAGCGGCACTGCTCAAAGCAGTGCGCGCCCTTTCAAATCGCAATGGCGCGGTATTTTTCTGAGGGCTGCTAAGCGTTGGCTGCAGAACCTTGTTGGGCAGATCTCTTCAAGATAAGTCGTCGAAGGGCATGGCCTTTCCACATCCACAATCCCGAAACGACCATGACAGGGACGAAGACATAACGAGTCAAGGGCGCGTAGTCGGGAAGCTTTTCAAATGGACTATAAATATAGCCGAGTATCGGAATACTGAAGACCAGGTGAATCCAGCGAAAAATCGAGCGCGCGATGCCTCGGTTTGATGTGGGCATAATGTGACTCCTTGAATGTTTATTCAACCTTTGGGTTTGGTGCCCGATTTCCTTTCAACCTTCGGTTGGTGCGGTTTTTCGATCCATTCCGATTTAATCTTGGGCCGCCTTCGGCGGCCAGTTGGGCGGTTCGATACCGAACTGCTGGGCGTACTCGGCATGTAGCCGCTGCCAAGCGAACTTCATAGCCTCGGGCCCTACGATGCGTCCAAGGGGCGTTCCGGTGAGGAGGTGATCCAGAACATCGAAACAAATGTGCCAGCCGGCAGCCCCCATTGCGATGAAACGGTGACCGATGTTGGTCCACAGCGTCAGGCGTGTGCCGCCGGCAACCGATTCGAGTTCCCACCGGACATTGTGGTCACCCCAGCTGTACTCAAGCACGCGGGGAGCATCGGCTCGCGTCACTCTTGTTTGTGTAACGTGCGTCGAAGGCGCTCCCACCGTGGTGAGGTTCACTGTGTTTCCAGCCGTACCCAGGCTGCCATCGGCGTCGAAGGGCGCCCACTCACGCAACTGGTCCGGGTCGGTTAGCGCCTGCCAGATTTTTTCCGGCGAGTGGCGCAATTGTCGAACGAGAATGAGCGTCCACTTCTCTCCGTCCTTACGAATCTGTGCACCGCTGGCCGGACCCGGTGTGTACTGCTGGCGATCGGTCATCTATTTTCTCCGCGTGCTTGTTTTCGCATCCACCGGCTATTGGCGTCCCAGGGGCAGCGAACCTGCTGGACGTCTGATCTACCAGCTCTTCAACTGCGTGACCTGAATGAGATTGCCGCAGGTGTCGTTCAGCATGGCGATCTTGGAGGCGGTTACGTCTTTCGGAGGCATGGTAAACACGGCGCCGCGCGCTTTCATGCGTTCGTAATCACCCTGCACGTCGTCGGTGTAGAACATGGCGGCGGGCTGGCCTTGCTGAAACATCGCCTGCTGATAAGCTTTGGCCGCGGGGTTATTGCTGAGCGCCAGCTGCAGTTCGGTGCCTTCCGGTTCCTCGGGTGAGGCCACGGTCAGCCAGCGATACGGGCCTTGACTGAAATCGGTTTTCTTCACGAAGCCCAGGGCTTCGGTGTAGAAGCGCAAGGCCTTCTCCTGGTCGTCGACGTACACGCTGGTCAGTTTGATTTTCATTTTGCTTCTCCTTTGCCACGTTCGCGGTTGGGGGCGCGCGTTCTCGCTGTTTTCGTTCTCATTGATAGTGATTGATCCATGCGGTCGAGGTGGCGTTCCAGGGCGTCTACGTGAGTGGACCAGAAGCGACGGAACTGAGCCAACCACGCATCCACTTCCTGAAATGGTTCAGGCTTCAGCCGGTAGAGCCGGCGCTGTGCGTCCACCGTGGATTCCACAAAACCGGCGTCACGCAGCACGCGCAGGTGCTTTGAGACGGTCGGCTGCGGCATACGAAGGCGGCGCTCGATTTCTCCCACCGACTGTTGCGAGGAGGTCAGGAGGCTCAATATCGCCCGGCGGTTCGGCTCAGCAATGATTTCAAAGGCAGATTCCACCCTCTTTATATACCTCAGTATGCATATACGCGTCAAGGCATACTACAAACAATTTGGAAGTGATGCCCGGTCGGCCTCGCCCTGTCGCGCAGCGGCAGTTTGCCGGGCGATGCTAAACCTTTCGTAATCTCGGCCCGGCCGCCATTGTGGGCTACCGTGATGATTCCGACTCGCTTATTTTATGTTCCCGAGAATTCTCTCCAGGCCGGACCGCCGCCGGCGAAAGCGGCAATTTCTGAACACCGCGGTCCGTGTCATTACGAAGCTTGCCTCCATGGACGCAATCGGGATCAACATCAGCGAGAGTGGCATGGGGCTTTTCACGGTCGCTCATTTAGGCCTGGGAACGCACATTGAAGTTGAGTTCCGGAGGCCAGAGCAGCCGGCGTCTTTCACACGACTGCCAGCCGTCGTTCGTCATCGCGCTCTTTATCTTTATGGAATCGAATTCCAGCCGGAATCAGGTCCTGCTCGTTTGGGCACGGAAGACAAAGTGGGGAGCGACAACGCAAGTTCCTCAGTCGGCAGCTAAGTTGGCTGCGCCTCTGCAATGCTCCACTGTTGACTTTTTCGCTTGCGATGCGCAGAGCCTAAAATTTGACCGTTGTGATCGCAAAACAAAAGCCGCCCCTTGCGAGCGGCTTCTGAGATCCGCGGTTTTCATTTACCAATCAGCCATCCGTGATTGCTAGTCGATGCCGTGGATGCGCATGCTGACGAGTTGATCGATGCTCAGGTCTTTGATTCCTCTGGAACGCATGTCGCTGATGTATTCCGGAGTGACGTTGTGAATGCGCATGGCAATCAATTCATCCGGATCGGGATGTTTGTATCCCAGCGATTGCAGTTTGCCGATGAACTCCGGCGACACGCCGTGAATGCGAAAGGCGATCAGCTTTTCCAAGTCCACATGATCGTAGCCGTGTTGCTGGATCTGCTGCATCCACTCCGCAGTCGCGCCGTGAATGCGCATTGCGATCAGAGTGTCTTCGTCGGGCGAATAGCCTGCCTGATGCAGGCTGCGCACCATCTGCGGACTCACCCCATGAATGCGGAATGCCACGAGTTTGTCGCTATCGGAAACGTTTAGCCCTTCCGCGCGTAAATCGCGGATGAATTGCGAGTCGACGCGGAAAATGCGAAAGGCGATCAGCTTGTCGGCATCGAGATCGCTGAGGTGCTCGGCTCTCATCTGCTTTGCGAATTCCACGCTGACATCCTGAACCGCCATAGAGAACTGCTTCTCTTCATCGATCTCGAACCCGAGCGACTTCATCTCGCGCGGGAAGTTTGGATCGGCCTGGAAGTGGAACAGTCCCGCGCCCTCACCGTCCTTGAGAAATCCTTCGCACTCGATCTTGCCAGCATCGCGCGCGATGGTGAAATGAACGTCTTGTCTGCCTGCCGTGGAGAAGTCAACGCCCTGAAACGAGCTGGCAGACCAGTCGGAACTGTGATTCGATTGCCCACCGTGATGATGCTCGATGAGCGAGAACTCGACTTTGCCCGGAGTGTCAGACTTGCTGATAGTCCAGTCCCCTCCGTGCACTTCCGCAGCACGATTCTTGATCGCTGCGAAAAGCACAACACATCCGAATACGATGAAAGCCAAAGTGCGACGCATTCTCATAACTAAATCTCCTGCACTGATCATGTAATGATGGACCTATCCGTCGAATCTCGTTGCACGAGGCACGCGGCGGTTGCCGCTTTGGCGCCCCAGCGAAGACAAAACCTAGCTAGCGAAATCGCTAGATATCCGCCTTCGAATCCAGTATCCCTAACTGGCGTAGCTGAATCAGTTTTTGCAGGCTCAGGTCCTTGAAACCATGCGCTTTGGCCCGTGTGATGAATTCAGGGGTCACGTCCTGCACCTTGGCGCTGATTATGTCGTTGATGCTCGGATTGAATCCCGCCGATTGCAGCGCCTTTACGTATTCCGGCGTTACATCCTGCACTTTCATCGAGATCAGTTCGTTGGAGGAAGGCTTGAGCCCCAGAGCCTTGATGTCATGCACATATTCCGGAGTAACATCCTGCACCCGCATGGAGATCACGTCGTTGGAGCGGAGATCAATTCCCTGCTCATGCATCTTCTTCAGATATTCAGGAGTGACATCCTGAACCTTCATGGCAATCACTTGATCCGCATTGAGAGTCAAGCCAGCCGCGCGCAAGCCACGCACGTACTCTGGAGTGACGCCTTGCACCCTCAGCGCAATGAGACGATCAATGTCAGGATCGATGCCGGCTTCCTTGAGACCGCGATAGTAGTCGCCGTCCGCATCCTGAACCTTGAGTGCGATCAACTGGTCAACGCTGGGATTGAGGCCTGCGGAGCGGAGATCGCGAACATACTCGGGCGAAACTCCCTGCACGCGCAGGGCGATGAGTTTTTCCGCGTCGGGATGTACGCCTTGTTCCTGCAGCCCGCGAACGTATTCCGGTGTAACATCCTGCACCTTCAGAGCAATCAAGGTATCGATACTCAGATCGGTAAGGCCCACTGATTTCATTCCGTCAATATAGGACGTAGCAGGGGTCGTGCTTGTCGCGGTCGTAGTGGTCGTTCTCGCACTGGTCTGCGTCTGCTCCGAATCTGATATGCGAGAGGCAGAAGGCTTCGAAGCCGCCTTAGTGCTGCTCACGGGCTGACGGGGAGAGTCCGAAGACGCGGCCTGTGCCCGAGAACTGGCGCGCGCCGACGCTGGGCGAGCCAGGTCCAATAAGGCGTTCCCGGAAAGCAATGCCGCGCTCAGGCAAAGCAAGCCTCCAGTGACTCCGACACTGCGCATTCCGGCGCCCAGCGTCCTGATTCCGAGCACGCGGATGATGCGATCGGTGAGCGGTCCACCATTTGCTGCCAAAGCGAAAACCGGGGCGCGGCGCCATTCTTCCATCAGGGTGAGAGCGCGCGCGTATTCCACAGCATTGCCGCAGACCGAAACCGCAATCTCGTCGCAGCAGTGCTCACGCTCGGCGCGGATACGCTTGTTCAGCCACCAAACCGCGGGATGATAGAAGAGCAGCGTTTCCACGCAGACCTGGAAGATATTCTCGAATGAATCGAAGCGCCGGATATGCGCCAGTTCGTGCGCGATCACCGCCTTAAGCTGATCCTGAGAGAGACCTGTCAGCGCAGTCGCCGGCAGAAACACGATGGGGCGAAACCATCCGATCACAGCTGGAGCTTGCAGCCACTGGCACTCGCAGTACTGAATGGCTCGCTTCACTCGCAGGCGACCCTGCAGCGTGTAACACATCTCGAGCACGCGCTCACTGACAGTGGAGGACTGCTGGCGGCGCTTGCGTTCCAGAAACAGGAAGCCGCCGGCCGACCGAAGACTAAACAAGGCGACTCCGACGAGCCATGCTTCGACGAGCCATACAATCTCGTCGCGCGATGGTGCGAGAGGCATTTGCGATCCGGAGCTGGCGACCACGATGTGGCCCATGGCAATGGGCCAGCCGACCGCGGCGGAAGCTGACGGCTGACCGCTTGGAGCGAGGCCGGAGTTCTGCTGCGCGTAATAGGCGAATGTCGCCAGGGGACTCAGGAACATCAACGTCAGCGCAGAAACCGCGACAATATATCGCGCCGAGGTGCGACTACAAAGGGCCATGGCAACAGCGGCGAGAGCCGCGACAGCGGTACCCTGCCAGAGGAAGTGGACGAGAGCCCATCCCAAGGCATGAATCGTGGAGGGAGAAAACCAATTCATCATCGCGCTGGTCATCGGCGATTCCTTTCGTAGTCGTCCAAGAGGCGGCGGAGTTCCTCGATCTCCTCGCGGGAGGCTTTCTGTCCGGCGAGGGCGTGCATCATCAGTTGGCTTGCCGATCCTTCGAAGACGCGTTGCAACATGTCTCCGGCGAGCTGGCGCTTGGTTTGCTCGGCGGGGATCCCTGCTTCATAGACGTGCGCCCTCTGGGTTTCGTTTCGCCTGACGATGCCTTTTGTAGTCATGATCTGGAGCAGCTTCAAAACCGTGGTATAGCCCAGGGACTTTTTCTCGCTGAGTGCCTCGTGCACTTCACGGACGGTGGAGGGACCGCGCAACCAGAGAACACGCAGGATTTCGAGCTCCGACCTCGTGGGCTTCTGCGGAGAACGTGTCATAGGCAGGACCATACTACGAAGAAGTTCGTAGTGTCAACGAAAATCTTCGTAGATCGGACTAATTTTGGGTGCGACATGTGGGCAAGTCGGGATTACCGTTCCCAAATCCCGGGGACTTCCTCTTCTTGCTTAGGACCGGTTTGGCTTCGATTTTGGCCTTGGGCGGTATGAGGGGGCGACGCATCGGGCAAGCGCTCTTGCGGATTCCTTAATGTCTCGGCTCACGACATTCTGTTCAGGACCCTTTGCAAGGACGAACTCAAGAACCGAATCCGGAACCGTCGGCAGCGTGCATTTGATTCCAGACGCGGGTGCGAGTAGATTGGTCTGTCCTATGAGACCCACGCAGGACCTTCCAGGAGAATCCCAATGCTGAAACGATTTAGTGTAGGTATTTTTGTGTTTGCAGGTTTAATAACGCTCGCGTTTGCGGCGGATGAAAATCAGAATGCGTGTAAGGGCGATCCGAATCAGTGGCGGCAACTTTTTAACGGCACGGATTTGAATGGCTGGAAACATGTCGGACCGGGCGGCGATACGGTCGAAGACGGATTGATTCGCACGCATGGCGGGATGGGGCTGCTCTACTGGACCGGCGGCAAGATCGGTAACTGCATGATTCACGTGGTGTTCAAGATGCGGGATGAGAACGATAACTCGGGCGTGTTCATCCGCATCCCTGTCGAGCCGCGAGAAGAGTGGATGCCGGTGCACTACGGATATGAGGTGCAGATCGACAATCATCCCGAAAAGTCGAACGAGGATGAATATCACGAGACGGGAATGATTTACTCGTTAACCAAACCGCTGGTGAAGAACGCGTGGAAGCCGGGTCCGGAGTGGAACACGATGGAGATCACTCTGGATGGGCCGCGAACGATTGTGACGGTTAACGGGCAGAAAGTGACGGATTTCAAAGAGGGCGATCCGGTGCCGGAACGGAAGTTTGATTTTGAGCCGCAACACGGGACACGGCCGAACCTGGGGTGGTTCGGCCTGCAGAATCACAGCGACAACGACATCGTGTTCTTCAAAGAAGTGGCGATTAAACCTTTGAAAAAGTAAACGGGCAAGAGCAGGTCGCAGTTAATTCAACCGGAGGGATTGGAATGAAACGCAATTTTTCGCGACGTGCGTTCTTGAAAGGCAGTGCGGCCGCGGCGGGCGGAATCGCGGTCTCGAAGACGATCATGCTGGAAGCGAAGGCATTTCCGCGAGCAGTGGCACCGAGCGACCGCGTTCGGTTTGGGATGGTGGGGATCGGGATGCAAGGCTCGGGGTTATTGGCTATGTCCATTGCCATTCCTGGAGTGGAATGCGTGGGAGCCGCCGATCTGTATGACGGACGGCATACCCTGGCCAAAGAGATTACCGGGAACACAAGCCTGCCGACCTCGCGGCAATATAAAGACCTGCTGGATCGCAAGGACGTTGACTGCATTGTAGCGGCGGTGCCGGACCACTGGCATCGTCGGGTGGTCGTGGATGCCTGCAATGCCGGCAAAGATATTTATTGTGAGAAGCCGATGTCGCACAACGTCGCAGATGGATTGGCGATGGTGGAGGCCTCGCACAAGAACAACAGAATCGTGCAGATCGGATCGCAACGCGTGAGTTCGGTGCTGTGCGAGACGGCGCGCGACCTTTATCAAAAGGGCACGATTGGAGATGTGGAGATGGTGGAACTCACGTTGGGGCGCAATGATCCGACGGGAGCATGGCAGTATCCGCCGCCGCCGGATCTCTCGCCGCAGACTCTGGATTGGGATACCTGGCTGAACGATGCACCGAAGGTTCCGTTCAATCCCGAGCATTTTGCGCGCTGGCGCTGCTGGAAGGCGTATGGAACAGGGGTTGCGGGCGATCTGATGGTGCACCTGCTGAGTGGGATGCTTGTCACACTGGGATGGAATGAGATTCCACGCTCGGCGACGGCGATGGGGGCAATTTTCCGCTTTAAAGATGGGCGCGATATGCCGGACTTCCATACCGTGCTGTTCGATTATCACGGGATTCCAGTGTATGTGCGGCTGGACCTGGGATGCGAAACGCCAGAACTGGCGCGGTTTATGGGACCGAAGGGAATTCTCGATGCAGGGGAGTTCGAACTACGGCATTCGTTCCAGCCGGGCATAGACTTGTCGCCGAGCTATTACGCTAATAGTTTCCCGGCGAAACTACGGGAGCAATATTTCAAGGAATGGCATGCTGAGCATGATCCTCAGCTGGGCAAGGAACCGACGTACGAGGACACACTCTACAAGGGGCATGACTGGGACGACATGAAACCGCACCTGAATGTGTTCTTCCAGGCAGTGAAGTCGCGCAAGGACGTCACCGAGAATGCGGTGTTCGGGAACAATGCGGCGGTCGCGTGCCACATGGCGAACGAGTCTTACTTCCGCAAGAAGCCGGTGACTTGGGACGCGGCATCAAAGACCATCAAGTCGTAAGCCCATGGAGGCAAGCATGCGCTCTAGAACTTTCGCCGGGCAGAACCGGGTTACGGTTTTGCTCGGCTTTTTTCTTTTCAGCATCGTTGCTCTGGCCCAGGAACTGCCGACCGCCAAGCCGGAATCGGTGGGATTATCTTCGGAACGGCTGGAGCGCATCAGCGGCGTGGTGCAGCACGAGATCGACGACAAACGGATCGCGGGTGCCGTCACCCTGGTCGTGAGGCATGGGAAGGTGGCGTGGTTCAAAGCGCAGGGCATGGCGGATCGGGAGGCGGGCAAGGCGATGCCGAGCGATGCCATATTTCGTATCTGCTCGATGACCAAGCCGATCACCAGCGTGGCGGTGATGATGCTGTACGAAGAGGGCAAGTTTTTGTTGGACGACCCGGTGTCGAAGTACCTGCCCGAGTTCAAGAATCCAAAAGTCTTGATGAAGCCGCCGCAGGGCGAGCCCTACACGATTCCAGCCAGCAAGGAAATCACGATTCGCGATTTGCTGCGGCATACCTCTGGGCTTACCTATAACTGGAATGAAGATCTGGGGCCGGTGTATGAGAAGGCGAACGTCGCGAGCGGACTGCTGCAGTATGACGGCACAATCGGAGATAACGTAAAGAGTCTGGCAAGCCTGCCTCTGTTATTCAGTCCGGGCGACCGGTTCGAATACAGTCTTGGCGTGGACGTGCTGGGGCGACTGGTGGAAGTTGTTTCGGGGAAACCTCTGGATGAGTTCTTCCGAACGCGGATTTTTGAGCCTGTGGGGATGAAAGATACATATTTCTTTCCGCCAGAGAACAAGGTCGCGCGGCTGGCGACCGCGTACACGTACTATGCGGACAAAGGGCTGAATCGCTTTCCCGATACTCCGATTCGCGAGGCATCGTTTGTGTACTCCGCGGATTATCCAACGCGGGGACCGAAGAAACTCTTCTCCGGCGGAGCTGGATTGGTCTCCACGGCGATGGACTATGCGCGGTTCTGCCAGATGATGCTGGACGATGGAAAGGTCGGGAACACGCGGTTGCTTAGCCGAAAGTCCATCGAGTTGATGACGCACGATCAGTTGGGAAAAATTGGACCGGACCAGGGATTCGGGCTGGGGTTTGGGATTGAGGGGGTCAAGATTCCTTTGTCGGAGTTGGGAACACCGGGTGCGTACAGCTGGGGTGGATTCTTTTATACCGCGTTCTCGATCGACCCTAAAGAGCAAATGATCGTTGTCTTCATGGGACAACTGCATCCCACTGGCGACTTGACGCTGGACCGGCAAGTGCATGAATTGGCTTACCAGGCGATCAACGACTGAAGCGCTTTGCCTCACCAGCGAAGCGCAGGGTCCCTCGAGTGCGCGCGGAGAGCAATGAGTCCGCTCGTCTTTCGTTAACCGGCGGGTATATGATTTTCGTAAGGCAAGTCTCAAGAATACCTGCAGAGTAGTTCCCTCTTCTGGAGTGCGGAATGGCTACGATTCGGCTGGAGATTAATCAGAAATCTTATTCGGTAGACGTCGATCCACAGACTAGTCTGCTTACCGTGCTGCGAGAGAATCTCGATCTGACGGGAAGCAAGTACGGGTGCGGCGAGGGGCAGTGCGGGGCCTGTACGGTGCTGATCGACGGAAGGGCGCAACGTTCCTGTGTAACTCGCGCGGGGAGTGTAGGGCTGAAGCAGATCACGACCATTGAAGGGCTTGCCCAGGGTGATCAACTGCATGCCGTGCAGCAGGCGTTTCTCGATGTGGGGGCCCTGCAGTGTGGGTACTGCACGTCGGGGATGATTATGTCGGCAGTGGCTTTGCTGAAGAAGAACCCTTCGCCTTCCAACAGCCAGATCATCGATTTCATGGATGGCAACGTTTGCCGCTGTGGGACCTATCCGCGGATTGTCAGCGCGATTCAAAAGGCTGCCAAAGCAGGGAGCGCCTCCGCAGCTGCGAAAGGAGCGAGCCGATGAGCGGGAAAGTTCGGGCAGATATTTCGATTGAGCCGGAGCGCTATGAATTGCGGGCAGCGACGCCCTATCGGTTCGAACTGGACCGGCGGGACTTCTTCAAGTTTCTGGGTGCGGGCCTCGTAGTGTTCTCCGTTCTGAAGGCAGGCATGGCCGCGCAAGAATCCGGTGGCGGACGGCAGCGGCGCGGTGAATCTCTTCCCAAGGACATTGACGCCTGGCTTCACATTGGTGAAAACGGAAAAATTACCGTCTACACAGGGAAGGTTGAGATTGGCCAAAACATTCGAACGTCGCTGAGCCAGGCGGTTGCGGAGGAACTGCATGTACCCATTGGAAACATCGAGATGGTGATGGGCGATACGCAGCTCGCGCCATTTGACATGGGAACTTTCGGGAGCCGGACGACGCCGACGATGAATCTGCAATTAAGAAAGGTGGCTTCTGCGGCAAAGGATGTGTTGATCGGATTGGCGGCGAGCCAGTGGAACGCGAATCCTCAGCAGTTGCTAGCGGTCGATGGCAAGGTCCAGGATCAGGCGGGGAATCGGTCCATTGAATATGCAGCACTGTTGAAGGGGCAGCAATTGACGCAAGCGCTTCCGGTGGAGGATCCGCTGGTTCCTGCTACGGATTGGAAAGTGGCGGGACGCTCTGTGCCGAAGCTGGACGGAGTTGATTTTGTGACCGGGCGGCATCGGTATCCTTCGGATCAGAAACTGCCGGACATGCTCTACGGGAAATTGGTGCGTCCGAGCGCCTTTGAGGCGACGTTGGTCTCGGTGGACACGAACAAGGCGGAGCAGATGGGCGTGACCGTGGTGCATGACGGGAACTTTATAGGTGTTGCGGCTGCGAGTTCAGAGCTTGCCACGGCGGCTGCGAACTCCATTCACGCGGAGTGGAAAGCCGATCCGCAGCCTTCGAATAAAGAATTGTTCGACTTCCTGCGGAAGAATACGGTCGAGGGCAAAGATCCGACGGGGGACGGCGACCGGTTCGACACGGGTTCGATCGATGAGGCAATGAAGTCAGCGGATCATCGTCTGCAACAGACGTACACCGTGCAATACATCGCGCATGTCCCGCTGGAGCCACGGGCGGCAGTTGCAAAGTGGGATGGCGATCACCTTACTGTGTGGACCGGAACGCAGCGGCCGTTTGGTGTTCGCGGGCAACTGGCCGAAGCATTTCACATTCCCGAAGACCAGGTTCGGGTCTTAATGCCGGACATGGGTTCGGGCTACGGCGGCAAGCATACGGGCGAAACCGCGATTGAGGCGGCGCGACTGGCGCGGGCGGCGAAGCGTCCAGTGAAGGTGGTGTGGACGCGGGAAGAAGAATTTACCTGGGCCTACTTCCGTCCCGCGGGCGTGATTGATGTGATGAGTGGAGTGCGGAGCGATGGGACCATCACCGCATGGGAGTTTCACACCTACAACTCCGGATCGGCGGGGATTCGGACGTACTATGAAGTTCCAAACCAGCGTATTGTTTTCCATGAAGTGAAGTCTCCGCTGCGGCAGGGTTCGTACCGGGCGCTGGCGTCGACCGCCAATCATTTTGCGCGCGAGTCACACATGGACGAACTTGCGCATACCGTGAAGATGGATCCGCTGGAGTTTCGCCTGAAGAACCTGAAGAACGAACGGCTGCGCGCCGTGTTTGAGGCGGCGGCGAAACAGTTTGGATGGGGCCAGAGCAAGAGCGCCGGAAAGGGATTCGGCATGGGCGGGGGATACGAAAAGTTGGGCAATATCGCTACCTTCGCGGAAGTTCATGTAGATCGAAAATCCGGCGAGGTGAAGGTCGCTCGTGTGGTCTCGGCTTTCGAGTGTGGCGCGATTGTGAATCCGGATGGGTTGCGGAATCAGATTGAAGGATCGAACGTGCAGGGGTTGGGAGGAGCGCTGTTCGAGGCTATCCAGTTTGAGAATGGAAAGATTCTTAATGGCAGGCTTTCCCAATACCGCGTGCCGCGGTTCAGTGATCTTCCTGTGATCGAGACTGTGCTGCTGGATCGCAAAGATATTCCCTCGGTGGGAGCGGGCGAGTGTCCGATGATCGGGCTGGCGCCGGCGATCGCGAATGCCATTTACGATGCGACAGCAACGCGATTGCGGGTGTTGCCGCTGGTGCCGAACGGGTTGAAGGCAAGTTAAGAGTGGTTTGCGATTTCGGGTTTTGGATTTCCGTGACCCCGGGACAGCCGAGGGCGGCTGTCCCTACATTCAATTTCTTTGGGAGCGCACATGAGTGACTGGAGTGGGATGAATCGTCGCGATTTTATCGGGAGATCTGCGGCCGCTATCGCGGGAAGCATGACGGTGTCCGGAACCGCATTGTCTTACTCGCGGATCATTGGAGCGAATGATCGGATCTCATTGGGGCATATCGGGATCGGGAATCGTGGCGGTGAACTGGATCTGATCGCGTCGAAGCTCAAGTCCAGTCACAACGTCGAGATGAGCGCGGTGTGCGATTTGTGGAGGGTGAACCGTGAGAAAGCCGTCGCGACCAACAGTGGATATTACGGCCGGTCACCCAGGGGCGTTCAACATGCGAAGGAATTGCTGGAACTGAAAGACATCGATGCAGTTCTGATCTCGACTCCGGAACACTCGCATTCACCGATTCTGAAGATGGTAGCGGAGGCAGGCAAGGACGCCTACGTCGAAAAGCCGATGGGGAATGTTCTTTCCGAAGTGAAAGTCGCGCGTGATGCGGTGCTGCAAGGCAACAGGATCGTTCAGGTAGGCACACAACATCGCAGTGAACCTTATCCGACAGAGGCAAACAAGGTCGTGCGCAGCGGCGCGCTTGGTGATATCTCGAAGATTGAGATCGAGTGGAATTATCACGGGCCGCGGTGGCGCGGACGTCCCGAGGTGAAACAGATTCGCGAGCAGGACACGGATTGGAACGCGTGGCTGATAAACAAGCCGGCGCGGCCGTTTGATCCCCAGCGGTATTTCGAATTCCGGCTATATAAGGAATTTTCCAGCGGCATTCCCGATCAGTGGATGAGCCATGCGATCGACCTGGTGCATTGGATGACGGACGATCATTTTCCAACTTCGGTGACATCGCATGGAGGAGTTTACGCGTGGCATGACGGCCGCGAGAACGCTGATACATTCCAGACGCTGCTTGAGTATCCTAAGGGATTTCTTGTGAGTTATTCGACGAGCTTCGGTAACGACGCGCCGAGCTTTACGCGCTATATGGGAAAAAAGGCCACCCTCTTTAATATTGGGGGGGAGGGGAGTCCGCGATATCAGATCGTGGAGGAAAAGGGGACACACGAAGACGACGCGGATGTGGACAAAAAAAGAGAATCGAAATACGTTTTGCTGCCCGGGGAAAAGGGCCTGCCTCCAATGGGCATCGATGATTTAACGCTCGAGCACATGGGAAATTGGTTTGAGTGCATGCGTTCGCGGACGCAGCCGCATGCGACCGTGCATGATGGGTTCGCGCATTCGGTGGCTTGCATGATGGCGACGGAGGCTTATTGGTCGGGCAAGAGGATTTATTGGGATGGAAAGACGGAAACATTTTCCGATGAGCGGCCGCAGGCTGCTGCGCTTCAGCCGGCCGGACAGCCGGGCACGTCTGTCCCCACATCAGCATATGCAGATGTCTAGAGCTTAGACACCGCAGGTTTTGGCATTGCCGAGGCATTGGCCTACTACTTTCGCGTAGTCGGCTATGGCGATTTCCGGATCTTGCAGATCCGGGTGCCAAACTTTTTCCCATTCGAAACAAAAGAAACCTTTGTAGCCGATTCCCTGCAGGGCTTTGATCTGGCGCTCTATGGGAACTGTGCCTCGGCCGGTCAGGACATATTTGCGATCTTCGCCGGTGCCTACTGAGTCTTTGAGATGGGTGTGGCGAATCCATTGCCCGAGTTGTTTGACCGTGTATTCCGGATCTTCGTTGGCGGTGGCGAACGTGTGATGCGCGTCCCAGAGGAGTGCCGCATGGGGCGAGTTAGCGGCGTGCATGACATCTTTCAGCGTCGCGGACGACGTGAAGTGATCGTGGGATTCCAGGATGACGGTCACATTGCGAGGCCCGGCGTACTCGCCTAGTTCACGTAATCCGGCGGCGACCCGATTCTTCGTCGCTTCGTCGGGAGCGGGGGCTTTATCGTCGGGGGCTTTTCCACCGAAGACACGCACGTTGGGGGCTCCCAACGCTGCTGCCAGATCGATGAATCGTCGTGCATCCGCCAGGTCCTTCGCGCGCTTTTCGGGATCTTCCCAGTACAAATTCGCGGAACTGCTCACGGAGGCTATCTTCAGTTTGGCTGCTTTGATTTCACTTTTTGTCTGCGCGATGCGATCAGGCGCGAAGATGGGATTGGACGGCAGATCCATGTTGCCCTGCAGACCTCGCAACTCGACGGCAGAGAATCCGTGCTGCTGGGCAAATTCAAGGATCTTCTTCCACTCCCAAGCTGGGCAACCCAGTGTGGAAAATGCGATGGGGATGCGGCTGGCGGAACTCTTGGCCATCAGCCATGGAGAAAATGCTGCAGTGGCGAGCGCGGCGGAGGACAGGGTAAGAAATTCTCGGCGACTGGTCATCACAGCTCTCCTCGTTTCAGTTGTTGGACAGCATAGTCACAGGCGCGGGCGGTCAGGGCCATGTAGGTGAGCGAAGGATTCACGCATGCGGAAGAGGTCATTGCTCCACCATCGGTGATGAATAGATTCTTGATATCGTGCGACTGGTTGAAGGCATTGAGCACCGAGGTTTTCGGATCACGACCCATGCGTGCGGTACCCATTTCGTGGATTGCGAAGCCGGGCGGCTCGCTGCGAGCATAGGGCTGAATGTCGCGAGCACCTACGGCTGCCAGCATTTCGGCGGCGGTGATGGCCATATCGCGACGAAGCGCCAGTTCATTTTCTCCCCAGGAAGAATGAATCTTAAGCACCGGAATCCCCCAGGCGTCGCGTTTTTCCTTATCGAGTTCGACGAAATTATTGTGGTTGGGCAGGCACTCGCCGTATCCATAGAAAGAAAATTGCCATGGTCCCGGACTTCTGAGCGATCTTTTGAATTCGGGTCCGAATCCGACCTGTCCGATTCCGCGGGCCCATCCCTCGCGGAAGCCCTGCCCTTGAAATCCGTAGCCGCGCAGGAACTCACGTTGCTTGGTCTTCACGTTGCGAAAACGCGGAATGTAGATTCCGTTGGGACGGCGGCCAATGATATGGCGATCTTCCATGCCGGGGAGAGTGCCGTCAGCACCGCCCGTTTTCACGTGGTCCATGAGGTTGTGCCCCAGTTCTCCGCTGGAGTTCGCGAGGCCGTGAGGAAATTCGGTTGTAGATGAATTCAAAAGAATGCGAACGGATTCCAAGGTGGAGGCGCAGAGAAACACAACTTTGGCGCGGAACTCGAGGGCCTTGCGAGTTTGGGCGTCAATGACGCGCACGCCGGTGGCTTTTCGAGTTTTGGAGTCGAAGATGAGACTGTGGACGACGCTGAAGGTTCGCAGGGTCATGCGTCCGGTTTTTTCAGCCGCGGGGAGAGTCGCATTCACACTATTGAAATAGGAGCGGGTGATGCATCCACGTTCGCAGGGACCGCAGTAGTGGCAGGCGGCGCGGCCTTTGTGAGCCTGGGTGAGGATAGCGGATCGGCCAATTGTGAGCACACGCTCGCCGCCAAAATGTTTGGCCAGTTCATCGCGAACGAACTGCTCGGCGCAATTCAGTTCCATCGGCGGAAGAAACTTGCTGTCGGGCAGCTGCGGCAGTCCAAGCGCTTCGCCGGAAATTCCGGCGAATTCCTCGACGTAGTCGTACCAGGGAGCGATATCGGCGTAGCGGATGGGCCAGTCGATGGCAATTCCGTCGCGGAGATTGGCTTCGAAATCGAGATCGCTCCAGCGATAGCTTTGGCGTCCCCACGTAATGGAACGGCCGCCGACCTGGCGTCCACGAATCCAGCGGAAGGGCTTGCCGGGTTCGGTGGTGTAGGGATGTTCTTTATCACTGACGAAAAATTTCGATGACCATTCGTCGCAGGCGTAGCAGGTGCCCTGGATGGGTTGATCTTCACGAACCTGGCCGCGGTCGCCCATGCCGCGGAATTTCATCTCCCAAACCGGAACGTGCTCGACGTAATCTTCCTCGGGGACGATGGGGCGGCCGCCTTCGAGTACAAGCGTTCTGAGGCCTTTCTCAGTCAATTCCTTGGCTGCCCAACCTCCTGTAATTCCGGAGCCGACAACGATCGCGTCGTAGGTAGTTTGATCGCTCACGGTTGCTTAGGAGTCTCCTTCGTTTCGGGGGAGATATTGCAGCCCTGATACTGATCGGGGATGACTTCGAAATGCAATTCTTTGGTGGCGCCTGCCTCAGAGGTGTAATAAGCGGTAAGGGTCAGGCGGCGGAAGGCGGAGTAAAAATTTGTTGGAGGGGAAGGAGCATCAGACGGCCAGTGCCGTCCCACGGGCGGTGCGTCCGCGAGCATCTTTGCGCCGAGTTCAACCATGATTTCTGATTTCTGCTCGCTAGAACAGTCGACGAAATCCTTGCTGAATAATGTTTTCGTACGAGAATCGACAGCTACAAGGCCGTTCAGGAAGTGAGTGCGTTCGCTAGCTTCGTACCATTCGGCGAGGATGAGATCAATGAAGTCGTTGACGCCGGCTTCGCTAGCACTGGGAGTATCGGTGCGAGGAATGATCATATCCGCGAGTGCCTTTATGGTTGCATCCTGATGCGGATCCAGGGTGCGCCGCGATTCGGGGTTGGCGATCAAGGCGCGGGCTTCACGCGCAAAGGCGAGCCACTTGCCAGGCGCCAGTTGCAAGGCGGCGCCGGTGGCGAGGAGCCGCAGGACTTCGCGTCTATGCATAGTGATCTCCGAATAGACGCATCTATGTTACCCAATTTGTGCGGAGGCCGTTGAAACGGAGCCTAATTATAACTTTCCGGGGAGGACTCGGTGAAGCGGGCAACCCCGCGCAACAAATTGTGCTCTATCGGGTTAGTACAGCTGCTGAGTGGTGACAGGACATTCGCAAGAAGCAGATCGAGTTAATCCCGGGCTGGGGATTGCGACGGGCCACCGGGCTCAAGCTCCGAATCTTGAGCATGCGTCGACATCCAATTGCGCTTGTTGCTTGAAAGTATGCTCATTTGCCGTCCTGTGTCGTGCAGATGCCATAATTGATCACTGAGCTTAGGGCGCGAGAACCTATTCGGACATTCGCCTCGGGTTTTTATTCATTGCACTCCAACCAGGCTGCGTGAACACCAGATCAACCTGGTGCTCACGCCGGTCGCAGTAGCATTGTGAATATCAGTTTGAGGAGAGCACGAATGCGAGGTTCCCTGCTGGTTATTCTTCCCCTTTTTGTTCTTTGGCCTCTGTTTACGGATGCACAGGCATCGAACGCGCCAGGTGGCAATGCTGACAATGCCGCGTTGATGCAGAGAATGCGGGAGTTGGAAGACCGGGTGATCGCGCTTGAGGGGCAAGTGCGATTGTTGAAGAGCCAAGCTGCACCCGCAGCAGCGCCATCAGGGCAGCCGGCCGCAACGTCGGAAGCGGGGGCGCAGTCCGCGGCCACGGAACAACAGCAGCCCGTGGCTCCGATGCCTGCGCCTACCTCCGCGATTGCCACACCTGCAAGCGGCGCGCAGCCCAGCCTGGGAGGTGCCGGGGCCAGCGCGGCGAAGGTGTTGAACCCCGATATCAGCATGATTGGCGATTTTATTGGAGCGGCTGGTCATGATCCGGTGTATCCGATTCCTGCCCTGCAAATGCACGAGTCTGAATTGGGCGTGCAAGCCATCATTGATCCATATGCGCGGGGGGATTTCTTTCTCACGTTTGGAGAGGAAGGAGTGGGGCTGGAGGAGGGATATATCACGTTAACGGCGCTGCCCGGGAGTTTCGTGGCGCGAGTGGGCAAAATGCGGTCGGCGTTCGGGAAAGTGAATACGATGCACAATCACGTGCTGCCGTGGGTGGATCGTCCCCTGGTCACCAATAACCTCGTGGGCGGGGAAGATGGCATAGACGATGCAGGGGTTTCGATTCAGCGCATTTTGCCTGCGCCCAAGGGGATTTTCCTGGAGGCCACGGGCCAGCTTTTTCGTGGGGACTCTGATGATGTTTTCAAGGCATCCAACAAGAGTGATGTCAGTACCGTGGCTCATCTGCGGGGGTACAAGGATCTGACTGAGTCTACGAACCTGGATTTGGGACTGTCTTACGCGCGCGGACACAATGACGCGGGCGACAATTTCTTGACTCAGTTGTACGGGGTTGACGCGACCGTCCGCTGGAAGCCGCTGCGGCGGGCGATCTATCATTCGTTTGTAGGCCGCGGGGAGTTCATCTGGAGCCAGCGACAGCAGTTCCCATTCGAACAGCGGTCATTCGGGTTCTACACATCCGGTGATTACCAGTTGGGCCGCAGATGGTTTCTGGGTGGACGTTACGATCATTCCGACCGAAGCCGGGTGGGCAATGCGACGGATCAAGGCGGTTCGGTCGTGCTGACATACTGGCCGAGCGAATTCAGCCAAGTGCGCGGACAGTATCGTTTTGTGCGATATGCGGGTAACATCGATTCACACGAACTGCTGATGCAGTTCATGTTCTCATTAGGCGCCCATGGGGCCCACCCTTTCTAGGAGATGCTTGAATGCCAGTTCTTTCTGATCGGCGGGTGATCGCGGTCATTGTTGTTGTGGTGCTGTGCGCGGCAGTGCTGCCCACCGGGGCGGAAGCGAAAAAATTGAATGTCATGACCGCGACCACCGACATGGCGGCGTTGACCCAGGAAGTGGGCGGGGACAAAGTGAACGTGGAGGCACTGGCGAAGGGATATCAGGATCCCCATTTTGTGGAAGCCAAGCCGAGTTTTCTGCTGAAACTGCGTCAAGCGGATTTGCTGATTGTGGTGGGACTGCAGCTGGAAATTGGCTGGCTGCCGCCGCTGATTACACAAAGCGGGAATCCGCGAATTCAGGTTGGGGCAGCGGGGTATCTGGACGCGTCGCAATTCGCGGAAATTCTTGAGATTCCGCAGGGAGTGGTGACGCGGGCAGAGGGCGACGTGCATCCGTTGGGCAACCCTCATTACTGGCTTGATCCGGATAATGGACGCCGCATCGCGCGAGGGATCTCAACCAAGTTAGGGGAAATGGATCCGGGGGACAACGCTTATTTCCAGCAACGCTTTCAAGACTTCGACAAACGGCTTTCGGCAGCCGAACAGAAGTGGGATCAGGAGATGCAGCCTTACCGCGGCCGCAAGGTGGTAACGTATCACCGCTCATTTCCCAATTTCGCGAAGCATTTTGGGATGGACGTGATCGGGTACGTGGAACCGCGTCCGGGCATCCCGCCAACTCCAAGTCATACGATTGAACTCATCCAGCAGATGAAGCGGGAGAACTGCAAGGTGATTCTGGTGGAGCCTTATTTTGACCTGAAAACGCCGCAATCGATCGCCCGGGGCACTGGCGGCCAGGTGGTCGTTTATCTACCCTCAGTGGGCGGCGAGAAGCAGGTGACGAATTATTTTGAGCTCTTCGATTACGATATTGCTCTACTGACCAAAGCCTTCAACGAAAGCAAGTAAGGAGTTCCATGGAAATCCTGGTATTTCTGCTGGCACCATTTTTGGCCAGCCTGATCCTGACGGGAATTCACGCCTATCTTGGCGTGCACGTGGTGGAGCGTGGGGTCATCTTCGTTGATCTGGCGTTAGCGCAAATCGCGGCGCTGGGCGCGACGATTGCCATTTTGATTGGCATGGATCCACACGGGAGTGGAGCGTATTGGCTGAGCTTGGCGTTCACATTCGTGGGCGCGGCGATTTTCGCATTCGCGCGAACTCGACGCGGGCACATTCCGCAAGAAGCCTTTATCGGAATTGCCTATGCGGTAGCTTCGGCCACCGCCATCCTGGCAATGAGCAAGGCCACCGGCGAAACCGAACATCTGAAAGACATGCTGGTGGGAAACATTCTGGCTGTTTCCATGCATGATGTGGAGAAGACGGCTATTCTCTATGGCGCGATTGGCGTATTCCACTACATTTTCCGCAAGAAATTCCTGTTGATTTCTACTCGCCCAGCGGAAGCCGAGGCGCAAGGGTTGAACATTCGATTTTGGGATTTCCTGTTCTACGCGTCCTTTGGATTTGTGGTGACCTCGTCAGTCGCCATCGCGGGAGTCTTGCTGGTCTTCTGTTACCTGGTGGTCCCATCGGTGGGAGCGATGCTGTTCGCGGACAACATCGGGCGACGCCTGGCGATCGGTTGGACGATGGGGACTTTGGTGTCGGCTCTAGGAGTGTACTTCTCTGTGAAGCTCGATTTGCCAACCGGCGCCGCGATTGTATGTACGTTCGGCGGTGTGCTGATCCTGATGTTCTTTATCCACGTTCTTCTCCACCGACAAAGGCACGCGCCCGAGATGGCTGGAGCCGGGTTGGCCGACAGGGCCGGGCAGAGGTCGCTGCAAGAACGCTCGTAGGAGCAGCGCAGGCAAGGTCGTTTTTAACAGAATATCTCCGCGTGCGCTCAGAATTCTCTGAGTTCCTCTCCAGCCGCCCCGCGGAACTGTCCGGCAATGGACAGCTAAATCCCCTGCCGAACATCCGCATCCTGGGAAGTATCCGGCGCTGCAACCGAGGTCATTTTGTTTCAATGACTTGCCCGCGCTGCGGATTGGCTGACCAGTTGCCCTTCTTCTGTCCGATGGATATCGCCCGCCCAGAGTTCAAGGAAAAGAAACGCCGCCGACAGATCATTACGGTGGCGGTCATTGTTGTTGTCGTCATCGCAGTTAGCGCTTTCGTGTACCGCCTTAAGCCCGCGGCGCCCAGCGTCGAGCGTGGAACCGTTTGGACGGATACGGTGAAACGAGGCTCGATGCTGCGGCAAGTGCGCGGCATTGGGACACTCGTTCCTTCGCAGGAATCGGTGCTACAAATTCCTGCCGAGACGGAAGCCACTGTCGTCCGCATCCGCATGTTGCCGGGCACAGTTGTGAAGCCGGACACGATTCTGTTGGAAATGAGCAACTCGCAGGTAGAGCAGGCCGCGGTCGATGCCCACTTGCAATGGAAGGCTGCCGAGGCCGAGTACCAGAGCCAGCGCATGAAGCTGGAAAGCGAACTCATGAACCAGAAGGCGGGGGCGGCCACAGTCAAAGCTGATTACACGCAGGCAAAACTGCAGTCGGACACGGATAAGGCGTTGTACGATCTCGGCGTCATCTCTGGCATGGCCTACAAGAATTCCAAGGGAAAGGCCGACGAACTCACGATTCGGAATGATCTTGAAGACCAGCGGCTGGCGAGCAACCAGAAGGCGATTAACGCGCAGATGGCCGAGCAGCAGGCGAAGGTCGATCAGATGCGCGCGTTGGCGGAGTTGAAACAACAACAACTTGATGCACTCAAAGTGCGCGCCAAAATTGACGGCGTGCTCGTCGAAATGCCACTGCATGTGGGAGAGCACGTGGCCCCGGGAACCATGTTGGCCAAGGTCGTCCAACCGAATCATCTGATGGCCGAGTTGAAGGTGGCGGAGACGCAGGCGCGGGACGTCCAGATCGGTGAATCAGTGTCGGTCGATACCCACAATGGCCTGATCGCTGGCAGTGTTATGCGCGTGGACCCAGCCGTACAAAACGGAACTGTGACTGTGGACGTCAAACTAACAGGCGAATTGCCGAGAGGCGCCAGCCCGAACCTGAGCGTTGACGGCACCATCGACCTAGAAAAGCTCGACAATGTCCTCTATGTTGGGCGTCCGGCATTCGGGCAGGAGAACAGCACGATTTCACTCTTCAGACTCGACCCGAACGGGCACGATGCAGTTCGCGTGCCGGTGAAGGTTGGGCGGGCTTCGGTAAATTCCATCCAGATTCAGGATGGACTGCACGAGGGCGACACGGTTGTGCTTTCCGACATGTCGCGCTGGGACAACACAGACCGGATTCGGCTGCAAGACTGAGCATTACAAATCCTTAGAAATCGAGGCAAACGTTTCATGTCAAGCGATGGCCAAGCGCTTATTCAAATCACTGAACTGACGAAGGTGTTCTACACCGATGAAATCGAAACGCACGCACTGTCAGGCGTGCACCTGACCGTGAATAAAGGCGAGTATGTCGCGATGTCGGGGCCGTCGGGCTGCGGAAAATCGACGCTGCTGTCGATCATCGGACTGCTGGACACACCAACCGGAGGCCGCTACTTTTTGAACAACAAACCGGTCGAAAACCTGGATTTCGCGGAGCGGGCGCGCATTCGCAATCAGGAGATTGGCTTCATCTTTCAAAGTTTCAACCTGATTGGCGACCTGACGGTTTATGAAAATGTAGAGTTGCCTCTCACCTACCGGCAACGGATGCCCTCGGCGGAACGCAAGACGCGGGTGATGGAAGCGCTGGAGCGCGTGGGCATGGCGCATCGCGTGAGGCATTATCCCTCGCAGCTTTCCGGGGGTCAGCAGCAGCGCGTGGCAGTGGCGCGCGCACTCGCTGGAAAACCATCCATTCTGCTCGCCGACGAGCCTACCGGAAACCTCGATTCACGCAACGGCGAAGCTGTGATGGAACTTTTGCAGAACCTCCATCGCGAAGGGGCGACCATCTGCATGGTGACGCACGATCCGCGGTTTGCCAAGCACGCGCAGAGGGAAGTCCATTTGTTCGACGGTAAGGTCGTGGCGGAAGAAGAACTGAAGAAATTGATGGCGGATGTGCACGTATGAGCGGATTGTTCCAAGACGTGCGATGCGCGTGGCGGCAGTTGCGCAAGAGTCCAGGATTTGCTCTCGCGGCCAGGCTGACGCTGGCGGTCAACGGTTCGGGGCAGGAGCAAGCGCAACCGAGCCGTTGGTATTTTTCGGAATGCTATCAGCGATGATCCTCGCGGCGGGATTGGCCGGCTACATCCCCGCACGGCGTGCTGCCAAGGCCGATCCCAGGGTGGCGCTGCGATACGAGTGACGGAACTCTATGCGAACTCTGTTGCATGACATTCGTTACGCGTGGCGGCAACTGCGCAAGAGCCCAGCATTTGCCGCAGTCGCGGTAATCATGCTGGCGCTCGGCATCGGAGCAAATACTGCGATCTTTGGATTGCTGGATCAGGCATTATTGCGCTCGCTGCCGGTGAAAGAACCGGAGCGATTGGTCATACTGAAATTCTCCGGCGGCTTTAGCGGGCATACGCGCGCGCGTGCCGACGATAAGTTTTACTTTTCGTATCCGATGTATCGCGATCTGCGCGATCGCAACTCGGTTTTCAGCGGGCTGATTGCCACAGTAAACGCCGAGGCAGGCGTGCAGTGGCACAACCAACCAGAGTTGGTGACGACAGAAGTCGTTTCCGGAAATTATTTTGATGTTCTTGGCGTGCAGCCTGAACTCGGGCGACTGCTGGTGCAGTCGGATGACACTGTCCCGAACGCAAATCCTGTCGCGGTGCTCAGCTTCGATTATTGGCAGCGGCGATTTGGCGCAGATCGCGGCCTGTTGAACCAGACGATCCTCGTAAACGGTCACCCGTTCACGGTGGTTGGCGTGGCCCAGCGCGGGTTCCGCAGCGCTGTGATGGGAGATACGCCCGACCTGTTCACTCCCATGATGATGAAAGCGGAAGTCATGCCGGGAGGAGATGAACTCGAGGAACGCAAAGCCAGCTGGTTGAACATTATTGGACGACTGAAACCGGGGGTAAGCCGGGAGCAGGCCGAGGCGGGGGTGGGTCCACTGTGGTACGCGATCCGCGCGGAGGAGCTCAAGCGGCGGGCGCACAGCTCGGAAAAATTTGTCGAGAGCTTCTTAACCAAGTCTCACCTATTTGTATTGGATGGGGCGAAGGGATTTTCAGCGCTTCGACAGGACGTACGAGTTCCGCTGCTGATCATCATGGCAATGGTCGTACTGGTTGCGCTGATGGCATGCGCAAATGTCGGGAGCCTGCTGTTGGTACGTGCGGCCGCGCGACTCAGGGAGATGTCGGTGCGTTACGCATTGGGAGCGAGACGCGGGCGCATCGTGCGGCAACTTCTGGTTGAGGGATTACTGCTCGGCCTGAGCGGAGGAGCTTTAGGGATTTTTCTTGCACCGCGCTTCTCGGCGGTGCTGATCAACATGATGTGGGGCGGCGAGAGAACCGATATGCCGTTTTCATCGCATGTCGATGGGAGAATCCTGCTTTTTAATTTTGCGCTGGCTGTATCAGCAAGTTTGCTCTTTAGCTTGGCCCCGGCCTTGCAGTTCTGGCGCCCAAACCTGGCGCCCGCGTTAAAGCAGCAGGTGATCACTGCCGGAGGACCGCTTAGATTCCGCCGCATTGCGGTCGGAGTTCAAGTGGGCCTGAGTCTTGTGCTGCTGGTGGGCGCAGGTCTGTTCATGCGCACGCTACGCAATCTCAAATCGCTGAACGTAGGATTTCCCACCGATCATCTGGTGACGTTCCGCATCGATCCTTCATTGGCCGGGCATGAACGCAGCGAGGACCGTGACGTGGATACCCGCGTCCTGCAGACGCTGTCGGCAACACCAGGAGTGCGATCCGTGGCGGCAACCACAGACGCCGAGCTGGCGAATGAGGGCGTCAGCAACAACATCACCATCGCTGGTAACGCGGCACACGAAGATGAAGATATGAATGTGGAGCATCCCAGAGTCAGTCCGTGGTACTTCTCCGCCATGGGCGTGCCTTTACTTGCCGGGCGTGAGTTCAGCGAAGCGGATCGCGAAGGAAGCCAGAAGGTAGCTGTCGTCAATGAGAGTTTCGCGGACCACTTCTTCGGTGCGCCAGAGCGCGCGATTGGACACTACTTTACCAGCGGTTCTGGCGATGTAAAACCTGACATTGAGATTGTCGGAGTAGTCAAAGACACAAAGCACGAGAATGTTCGAGGCAGGATCAAGCGCACAGCCTTCACTCCTTACTTGCAGGAAAAAGATCCTGGAGCGATGAACTACTACATCCGAACGGCACAGTTG
>JBKOUZ010000271.1:0-26137 GCA_046723715.1 Acidobacteriota bacterium
GTCCATTACCATGCCGAACGATCTGGGAGGGTACCTGTTCAACACCGCTAAGTTCCCCAATAAAGCGGGCGGTGGTCTTTCAGGGCACTTCAGCAATCCATACTCCGATTCGTACCTGAATCAGAGTGGGTGGTCCGATCCTGGTGCGCTTCAGTTCGGCAATGCTCCAAGAGAGGATGCCAGCGTTCGCGGATTCAAGAACTTCAACGAAGATTTTTCAATCTACAAAGACACCTTCTTCGGGGAAGACAAGTATGTGCGCTTCGAAGCCGACATGGGGAACGCATTCAATCGCGTGTTCTTCTGTCCAGTGGATCAATCCTGGCAGCCGAATGGAGCAAACGGTAACTTCGGTCATACCGGCAGCCAGTGCAATATCCCCAGGCGCATCCAGTTCGGCCTGCAGCTGTTCTTCTAGTGCTTCTTCAGAATGCTAAAGGGATGGTCCATGGGACCATCCCTTCTTTTCTGCTCTAAATTTACGCTCTCCCGAGTTTCTCCCGCCGTAGAATCCCCTTCCCCTCTTGCAGAACGAGCAGTCGATTGGCATCAATATTCTTAAAAGACTCCACCAGCCCGGACGGCCATCGCACTTCCACCAGATCTGCCTGCTTGGCCGGACCAAGGCCGAAGTGCAGCCGCAAATCGTTTTGCGAGATGTAACTTGATCCGCTCATGACCTCGTTGATCTGGGCATGCTTTCCCGTGACGACCCGCACGCGAGCGCCGATGGCGCTTCGGTTCGATTTAGTCCCAACACATTTCACCTTCAGCCAGTTGTTTTTTGCCGGGCAGTCGTTTCGCAGCAGCGACGGCGGTTGGTTCATATTGATGATGACTATGTCGATGTCGCCATCATTATCGAAGTCCCCGAAAGCCGCGCCCCGACTGGGACGCGGCTCCGTTACTACTGCGCCAGTCTCGGCAGTGACGTCGGCGAAGCGTCCGTTGCCCAGATTTCGGTAGAGAATCTTCCGCTGCTTAAACGTAAGGTGGAGCTTCCTGGTATCTACTTCGGGGAAAACATGGCCGTTTGACATAAATATGTCAGGCCACCCATCGTTGTCGAAGTCGAAGAGGCCAACTCCCCATCCCAGATATCTTGTGTTGCCCCCCAGGCCGCCTTGCAGCACAGCGTCATAGAACGTTCCATCCCCGTTGTTGTGATACAAGTTCGCGGTCTGATCGGAGTAGTTCGTCTTCACGATGTCCAGCCAGCCATCGCAGTCATAATCCCCAACGGCAACGCCCATACCACCCTGCATGCCGCCGTTCTCGTTAACGGCACAGCCGATCTCCCGGCCCACTTCCTCGAAGGTTCCGTTGCCCTTATTGTGGTAAAAGCGGCTCGGGACGGAATCGCAGGCCACGTAAATGTCAGGCCAGCCATCATTGTCGAAATCGGCAGCTGCCACCCCTAATCCGTAGGAGCCTGTTGGAATCCATTGATCGCTCACAAAAAACGGCTCCGCTGGCCCGCGCGGAACGGCAATGCCCGATTTTAGAGATACGTCTTCAAACGTTCCATCCCCGCGGTTGCGATACAGAATGTTGGTTCCGCCCCCCATGCCCTGCGGCCCGCATCCGACGGACAGGCCGAAATACCGGCAATAGGCGTTGCTGCCGGCGACGGGCGTCATCTTCAGATCAAAGTTCACGTAATTGGCGACAAACAGATCGAGATGGCCGTCGCGATCGTAATCCACGAAGCAGCACCCGGTATTCCAGCGCGGATGCGGATCCTTTTGCACCAGACCCGCCTTCTCTGTGACATCAGTAAATGTTCCATCGCCGTTGTTGTGATACAGGACAATGCCGCCCCAATACGTGATCACCAGATCATCGAACCCGTCATTGTCGTAGTCTCCGATGCAACAGCCTTGTCCCCAGCCAGATCTGGTCAACCCTGCGCTCTCGGTGACGTCGGTAAAGGTCCCATCACGATTGTTGTGAAATAGAAAATTCGGTGGCGGATGGGATGTAGAGATAACGTCGAGGCGGGTACCGTTCACCATGAAGATGTCCAGCCATCCATCGTTGTCGTAATCGAAGAGAGCGACTCCGCAACCGGTCTCTTCGAGAATGTATTGTTTCCGCTCGATCCCGCCAAACACGTTGACCGCGCCTGCGAGCCCAGCTTCTTTGGCAACGTCTGTGAAGGCGAACCCTGCAGCAGCCGGTTTGAGCGGCGATTTGCGATTTGCCGGTTGAGAGGGCGTCTTCTGAGCTGGCTCCAGAGCGCGGGCGGAGGGCAGCAAGGCGGAAAAAGGCAACATTGAACCGAGTCGTCCCATACCGCCAAGAAAATCACGGCGAGTAATGGACGTGAATCCCGATACTTTGTTGGGCCTGAGAAAGTCGAGGATACGCCGGCTCATTTTTGATTATTTTCAGTCCGGCAGCAACAACCGCAAACGGACATCCTTTTGCGCACGCTGCTCGGCTTCCAGCTTGCGCGACTCAGCAAGCTCGCTCTCTGAATCTGCGGACTTGCCTAGCCGACGAAGCACCAGTCCAAGTTGATAATGTGCTTCCACCGAATCCGGATCGAGAGAGACGGCGCGCTGCAGGTTCTGCTGAGCTTCTTCGTACTGGTGCGCTCGCAGCAATATGCCGCCGAGCTTAACGTAGGACGGCACATGCTTGGGATTGTTCTTGAGCAAATCCCGAAAGATCGGGATGGCGCGATCATCGTCGCCAATGGCGTCGTACGTCAGAGCCAGATAATACGAAGCGGCAACTTGATTGGGCTGGGCCGACAGGCTTTGCTTGAGCGATGTTTCAGCTTCGCTGTACTTGCCTTGCAGGTAATAAACGGCGCCTATGGCATACGTCAGGACGGCATCCGTCGGATGTTTCTGCAGCAATTGCTGAAAAAGCCTCAGCGCCTCAGGCAAGCGGCTGCGGGCAACGTTGGCAGAGCCCAGGACATAAACGTAGGAATCATTCTCCGGCTTCAATTCAACGGCTTTGGACAGTGCTGGCAACGCATCGTCAACTAGATTCCGCTCCAAACATACTTTGCCAAACTCGAACAGGATATCCGGATCCTCAGGCGCCAGCTTTTTGGCTGCCACCAGGTAGGCCAGAGCCTTCTCACTGTTTTCCTGGCGTTCAGCGATCTGAGCCAGAGTTTGATAACAGGCAAGGCAATCGGCAGATAGCGATAAGGCCAACTGCGCGTTCTTTTCTGCCTTATCAAAAAGTCCCAGCGCCAGAAAGGCGCTCCCCAACTTCAGGGCGAGACCCGAGCGCGGCCGCGCCGCCACCCGTGCCTCTTCCTGCTCAAATACTTCAGTTGCTTCCGTCTTCATCCCATACAGCAGGAGGGTGCTGCCGAAATCCAGCGCCGCTTCGTCCGATGCATCTGCCAGCCGCTGCCAATGGGGGACGAGGTTTCGCAACTCTTCTTTCTTGCCAAGCGCACCGTAATCAGCAGCGAGCGCAACGATCGCCTCGTCGGACTCGAGCAACTGAGGCATCATTGGCTTAGCCCAATCAAGGGACTGCTGGAAATTACGCCGCGAAGACTCCAATTTGAAGAGATCAAACCGAGCATCGAAGTTGTTGGGATCAAGCTTCAGCGCCTGCCGAAAGCACTTGGCTGCCAATTCCGCTTTGCCGCTGAATGCATACGCATTCCCTAAAGTCGTGCGTGCTCCCACCAGCTTCGGATTCAGCGCGAGCGCCTGTTCGAGGAGTTTCACGCTCTCCGCGATGTTTCCTTGCTGCAACCGAATCGTCCCGAGCATGGCTAACGCCAGCGGCCGGGTGGCCGGCGTGTGCAGGGCCTTGCGAGCCTCGACCTCGGCTTGCGCCGTGTCGCCGTTGTTCAGAAACTGGGCGGCATTCTCAATGGGACTGGTCTGAGCACAGGCTGCCTCCGCAACAGCACACAGTAGAACGAACACACGCCAGCTGTTTCTCGCTCGCATAAAGTGGGACTCCGGGTGCCTCGATGCCCGGACGGAAGCTGCGTCTTTTATAGCACTGTCATCGGGCTCGCACAATGCCAAAACCCGCGCAAATACAGGCGAATTGTCTCTTGTGAGCATGCGCTCGATCAGTGTAGATTCGTGCAGAGCCGGACGATTCTGTCCTTAACTGCTTGCGTGCTCTTGGGAGACAGCCAGTTTCATGGTGCGGGAAAAAAGTGTACATTGGGGCACGCGCCGGGGCTTTCTAAAGCGTACCGGTGCGATCCTGGCCGCCTCCGCGCTCCCTAGTTTGCCTCTGCTTTGGGCCGGGGCTGCATCGCCATCGGAATTTCCCTTTGAATTGGTTCCCCCGGAAGTCAGCGGAATCCGATGGGTCCACCGTAATGGTCGCTCGCCCGAGATGTATCTTCCAGAGACGGTCGGATCCGGGTGCGGGTTTATCGACTACGACAACGACGGTTGGATGGACATTTATCTGGTCAACAGTGGCAAGTGCGATTTCCTCGACCCCAATCCCTCGCTTCGTAATGCGCTTTATCACAATAATCGCGATGGCACCTTTACCGACGTGACCGAAAAAGCTGGTGTTCCCGGTGTCGGCTACGGCATGGGAGTTGCGGTCGGCGACTACGATGGCGACAGCTTCCCCGATCTTCTTGTCACCCAGTACAACGGCGTCATTCTTTATCACAACAATGGGGACGGCACGTTTACAGACGTCACTCGCAAAGCAAGCCTTCCCACGACCGGATGGGCTTCCAGCGCAGTCTGGTTCGACTACGACAACGACGGCAAGCTGGACCTGTTTATCTGCCGCTTCGTCGATTTCGACAAATCCAAAAACAAATTTTGCGGCGACCAGCAGACCGGCCGTTATTACTGCATTCCTCGAGTTTACGATCCGATGCCGAGTTGGTTGTTCCACAACAACGGGGATGGCACCTTTACCGATGTAAGCCGGGAATCGGGCGTCGCAAAATCGTTAGGTAAAGCCTGGGGTGTCGTGGCATGCGATGTAAACAACGATGGACGCATGGACCTGTTCGTCGCCAACGACACGGTCGCGAATTTCTTATTCCTGAATCACGGCAATGGACAATTTGAAGAGATCGGGTTGCAGGCCAATGTAGGGTACAGCGCCGAAGGTCATGCCCGCTCCGGCATGGGTGTGGACGCTGCCGATTACGATCAGGATGGCTGGGCCGACCTGTTCGTCACCAACGTGGACCGTGAGATGTATTCGCTGTATCACAATAATCAGGACGAAACGTTCGACGATATGGCCATTCCCAATGGCATCGGGAGAGTGACGCGCCTGATGAGTGGCTGGGGAGTGAAGTACTTTGATTTCGACAATGATGGCAATCTCGATTTATTCCTCGCCAACGGGCATCCCGATGACAAGATCGAAGTGCACTCCACCGAAGTAAAGTATTACGAGCCTATGCTTCTGTTCCGGTGGAACGGCAAACGATTCGAAGACGTATCCGCCAGCAGCGGCCCCGTGTTTTCCCAGCCCTACGCCTCGCGCGGCATGGCAGTGGGCGACTTCAACAATGACGGAGCTCTGGACGTTCTGGTCGGAATTAACAATGGCGCTCCATTATTGCTGAAGAACAATGCGGGAAGGCGCAATCACTGGCTGGGAATCAAGCTCGTCCCGAAGCAGTCGAATCCAGATGGCATTGGAGCATCCATTACGTGGCAAGCGGGAGACTTGAAGCGCTCGGTTTATAAGACGGGAGGCGGAAGCTATCTTGCCGCGCATGATCCCCGCGTCGTTCTTGGTCTCGGCGCTCGTCCCAGGATCGATTGGGTGCAAGTGAAGTGGCCCCTGCCGAGTGGCCGCGTTGAGCGGTTCACTGATCTGACCATCGATCAATACACAAATCTGGTGGAAGGCCAGGGCAAAAGAGTTTAGCCGCAGATTGCTTTGACAAAGGATTCGCAGTTCGATTAAATGATCATCGCCGTCGAGCAAACGTTTACCTGAATGACCGGAAAGGCCGGCTGAGATGCTTCTCGAAAAGCTACGCAAAGAAGTCCTCGAGGCGAACCTCGAACTGGTCCGGCGCGGGTTGGTTGTTTATACCTTTGGAAATGCCAGCGGAATTGACCGGGAGACCGCACTCGTCGCCATCAAGCCCAGCGGCGTGCCTTATGAAGAGCTGAAACCCGAGCACATGGTGGTGTCAGATCTTGAAGGGAAAATCGTTGAGGGCAATCTGCGACCTTCGTCGGACCTGCCAACCCACCTGGAGCTCTACCGCAAATTCTCCAATGTGGGTGGCGTGGCTCATACGCATTCCGAATATGCGACGGCCTGGGCGCAGGCGGAGCAGCCAATTCCCTGTTTCGGAACCACGCACGCTGACTATTTCCATGGTGCGGTGCCCGTGACCGACCGGCTCAGCCCCGCGCAGATCAATGCCGACTACGAGCGTGAAACAGGGGTGGCAATCTGCCACACGTTTCGCAAACTCGATCCGGATCGAATTCCGGCAGTGCTGGTAGCTGGGCACGCGCCGTTCTGTTGGGGGCCAAGTGCGAGCGAGGCTGCTCACAACGCAGTAATTCTGGAATACGTGGCGCGGATGGCGTATCACACGCTACTCATCAACGCTGAATCCCAGCCTCTGATGCGCGAACTGCATGACAAGCACTTCCTTCGCAAACACGGCCGTAACGCCTATTACGGTCAGGTGAAGACGTGAATATCCCAGGACGCAAAATACTTCCGAACGCGAGGCCTTAATCGATGGCAATCGTCGCAGGTGTGGATTTCGGCACGCTCAGTGTCCGAGTCTCGATTGTTGACAGTGAGCGAGGAATTTTGGCCTCCGCCGTCTCGGAATACCCGCTTCACCGCAAGCGCGAGGATCCTGACTTCGCAACCCAATCCCATGAGGATCACATGCGGGCGTTGGCAGACGCTACCCGCAAAGCCGTTACAGCCGCCGGCATCTCAGGGGACCAAGTAGAGTCCATCGCTCTCGACACCACCGGTTCCAGCGTGATTCCCGTTGGCTCAACTATGCAGCCGTTGGATGACTATTACTTGTGGTGCGATCACCGCGCCAAGCAGGAAGCGGCGGAGATTACCGAACTCGCGCACAAAGAGAATCTGCAAGCCATCGAATGGTGCGGCGGAATCTATTCTTCGGAGTGGGGATTTTCTAAGTTGCTGCACTGGCTGCGGCACAATCCGGAAAAGCGCAGCAGCTTCGCCAGCGCATTTGAACATTGCGACATGGTCGCCGCCACCCTATGCGGAATCAAGAACCCCGCGCAGGTGAAGCGCAGCGTCTGCGCGATGGGTCACAAGTGGTTGTGGAACCCCGCCCTCGGTGGTCTGCCACCGGAGGCTTTCCTTGAGAAGGTCGATCCGCTTCTGAAGGGTGTGCGCGCGAAATTGGAAGGAGACTACGCGACCTCCGACAAGATTGCCGGCATGCTGGCTCCCGAATGGGCTCAGAAACTCGGCCTTCGCGCAGGCATTCCGGTCCCGGTCGGAGCTTTCGACGCACATTGGGACGCGATCGGCGCAGGCGCTAAGGAAGGAGACGTAGTCAACGTCGTCGGGACGTCCACGTGCATCATCGCTTACGCTCCAAAAGCTCAGCTGATCCCTGGCGTTTGTGGGGTTGTTCCTGGCAGTGTGCATCCTGGATTCACGGGAATCGAAGCCGGACTGTCTGCGACAGGCGACATTTTCAGCGCCATTGCCCGGCGCGCGAACACCTCGGTTGAAGAACTTAGCAAGGGATTGGACAAGTATCGCGCCGGTCAAACTGGCCTGCTGCGCCTGACTTGGGATAACGGCGATCGCACGGTATTGGTAAATGCCAATCTCGGAGGCATGACGATTGGCTGGAACCTGCAACATACAGCTCAGGACGAACTATTCGCGGCTATTGAGGGAACCGCATTGCACACTCGGGTCATTCTCGATCGCATGAGCGAGTACGGCGCGCCCACCAAACGGGTCATCAATGGTGGCGGAATTCCGCAAAGTAACCCGGTGTTGAACCAGGTCTATGCCAATGTGCTCGACCGACCCGTGTTGGTGCCCAGCAGTAAAGTTACAGGTCTTGGCTCGGCGATATTCGCCTTCATGGCAGCAGGGATCTTTTCATCCATCGATGAGGCCCAGCAACGTGTATGCCCCTCGCACGCAATCTATAAGCCTCAGCCTGAAACGCATGAAGTTTACCGAGAGCTTTTCCAACTCTACCGCAAGCTCTATTTTGAGTTCGGCAGCCCCCGAACTGGAGAGGCATTCGGAAACGTGCTGCCCTCTCTAATACGGATCGCGCGCAGAGCCTAATTCGCTGCAATAATTCGCAAGGGGGCTTCTCGGCGCCTCGAAGTCTGCGGTATTTTTTTTACGCTCCCCACTGAATCATCGTGTAGGACCGCGCGGGAACCTCGAACCGGGTGCGTCCGTTTGAAGTTGCAGGCTTGTCGAAGGCTTGTGGTTTCACTCTCTCCGGCGCATCGAAACCATTCACCGCCTTCAGATCGTTTCCAGTCAGTAGTTGTGACGCAAGCACGCGGTTTGGCGGCTGGTCCTCCCAGACCACTTCGACCGTGCGCGCCTTCGATAGGTCACGGTTCAGAATGAACAATGAAGTCTGGCCGTTCTCGCTGGTCGCGACTGCATCCAGGTATGGCACGGCATCCAGACCCTTCGCATCGTAAGTTGGCGATTCCACCAGCACGTTGAGCACACGCCCGCGAGCATATTGCAGAGCCCAGGCGTACGGATAATAAATCGTCTGGCGGAATAGCCCATTTTCATTCGTCATGATAGGCGCAATGACGTTGATGAGTTGCGCCAGGCAGGCAATCTTCACGCGGTCGGCATTTCGCATCAGGGTGTTCAGCATCCCGCCAACCAGAAGTGCATCCTGCAGATCGTATATTTCTTCCAGAAGATGCGGTGCCTCCTTGCGGTGTCCGTTCACTGCGTCGCCGCTGCGGGCGCGGTACCAAACGTTCCACTCATCGAACGACAGCCACAGTTTCTTCGGAGATCTCTTGTGACCTCTCACCAGATCGCAAACTGCCAGCGTCTCGGCAATCTGGCGATCCATGGTCAGGTTCATCGCCACATACTTGCTGCTGTCCTCGCCAGTTTCCTCGCTAGTGTTTCCCAGGTAACGATGCAGCGATAATCCATCCACGTAGTCGTAGCATTGCTCCAGAACTTCGCGATCCCACTCCAGGTACGTTGGCATAAAGGGGCCGCTCGAGCCGCACGCAATGAGTTGCACCGAATGATCGACGTAGCGCATCTGTCGGGCGGTATCCTGAGCTTTCATGCCGTACTCTGTCGCGGTCACGTGTCCGATCTGCCACGGCCCATCCATCTCATTTCCGATGCACCAGTGCTTCACGTTATAAGGTTCAGCATAACCGTGCTTTCGCCGCAAATCGCTCCACTGCGTTCCTCGGTCGACGTTGCAGTACTCCAGAAGGGCAGCGGCTTGCTCCGGCGTTCCAGTTCCCAGGTTAAGCCCCATCAGCGGCAACGTGCCAACCGCTTTGCACCACTGCATATACTCGTTGGTTCCAAATTGGTTCGAGTACATCGAATTCCAGGCCTTATCGAGTACATGGGGACGGTCCTGCTTCGGGCCAACGCCGTCCAGCCAGTTGTATCCAGAAACGAAGTTGCCGCCGGGATAGCGAATAATCGGAACGCCCAGACTTCGCACTTCCTGCATCACATCCTTGCGGAAGCCATTGGAGTCGGCCAACTTCGATCCGGGGTCATAGATGCCTTCATAGATGGCGCGCCCCAGTTGCTCAAGGAAAGAGCCGAAAAGGTTGCGGTCCAGAGGGGAAATAGTGCGGCGGCTATCGATATAAATCCGGCTAGTCTGATCGGCGGTGGACGCTGCTTGCGCCGACACAAGACGCCCGAACAGCGTGCTGGAACAGCAGGCTAAAGCGGCGGTGGACGCTTGTTGCAGGAACTGGCGTCTCGACGGCATAGGTTCCCTCCTACGGCTGAGCCGATATCCGCGGCGGTTGTAGAGCTTGCGGCAGAGTTGTGAGTAAACGATTACTCGGAGACGCATCAATATAAGGCTTCGCCTGTTTTGGGGCAAGAGAATAATTGCTAATCCATGGCGTACTACATCCGTAGGAATACCTTCGCATGTCGAATTGACACGCGCCCACACCGGCGGAAAGAGACGCATGGCCGAGATTGACCTTTATGGAAACCCAGCTTAGTATCCGCTCGATGACGGTTTCCGCACCCAACATTGGCCAGGTGCTTGGGCATTACCGCATCGTCGAACAGGTCGGCGAGGGCGGCATGGGAGTAGTATTTCGTGCGCGCGATGAGCAACTTTCTCGAGACGTCGCGCTCAAAACTCTTCCCAAGTTGTCGCTGCTCAGCGATGCTGCGCGACGGCAGTTTCGCCGCGAAGCATTAAGCCTCGGCAGGATCACCGATCCCTGCGTCGCTATGGCCTTCGATTTCGGCGAGGACAATGGGATTGATTACCTCGTCACGGAGTACGTGCCCGGCCTGACCCTCGAGGCCAAGCTTGCGGGGCGTCCACTTGCCGAAAATGAAGTTCTCCGCCTTGGCGAGCAACTCGCCTCTGGCTTGGAAGCAGCGCACAAAGAAGGCGTGATTCATCGCGACCTGAAGCCGAGCAACTTGAAAATCACACCGGACGGCCGGCTCAAGATTCTAGATTTCGGGCTGGCCTACATGTTTAAGACAGAAACAGAGATCAATACGACGCTTTCGCATTCCCAAACCTATTCGGATGCAGGGACCCTGCCTTACATGGCGCCGGAACAGGTTCGAGGCGGGAAGCCAGACGCGCTCGCCGATGTCTGGTCCGCTGGAGCCGTGTTGTACGAGATGAGTACCGGTAGGCGGCCCTTCGGCCAGTTAATGGGCACACCTTTGCTTGCCGCAATTCTGGAAGAGGCGCCGGTGCCCCCACGCAAGGTCAATCCCAAGATCAGCGAAGGGCTGGAGAGAGTGATCCTCCGAGCGCTGCAGAAGGATCCCAAGCAACGCTACCAGTCAGCCGGTGATCTCCGCATCGATCTTGCGAGCCTGAGCACAGGGAGGATACCGGTCCATCCGAGGCGAGTGCGCCGGCCGTATTGGCTACTGATCGCGGCGACGGTTCTGTTGGTCGCCGGAGGAGTTTGGTGGCGGCATCATCAAAGAGAGCCCTCCCCGTTCGAAAACAAAATGATGGCCGTACTGCCGTTCGAATCTGTCGCGAACGATCCACCCACGAACGCTCTCGGCCTTGGACTGACTGAGACCCTGACCACGAAACTGGTGCATGAAGTCGACGATGTACACCTGCAACTGGTCTCGACGCGTGAACTCATCGCGCAGGGCGTAGTGACATCCGAACAGGCGCGCCGAGAATTCGGCACAAATCTCGTGCTTGAAGGTACCTTGCAGAAGGATGGGGCGCGGATTCGTATCTCGTGGAGCCTGGTCGATCCGCGGACGCACACGCAAATCGCCGCCAATACCATTACCGGCAATGCCGATGACATCTTTGGATTGCAGGACAATCTCGTCGCTGAAGTGCTTGAAAAGCTGCCACAAGTGGTCGATCCCGGGCGGCGGCAAGCCTTGCAGGTACGTCCCACTACGAAACCCGCCGCTTACGACTTCTACCTGCGAGGCCGCGGATATTTGGAGGACTACCAGCGCTCGGACAATATTGAGAGCGCCATCGCGCAATTCGAACAAGCCATCGCCGTGGACGGTACCTATGCTCCTGCGCATGCCGCCATGGGACTGGCCTACGCAACTGGCTTTCAATGGAAGAACCGGGGCAAGGACTGGCTCGATAAGTCCAAGGCCGAATGCGAGCGAGCACTAGCTATCAATCCACAACTGGCGGAAGGCCACGCCTGTCTCGGCAATGTCTTTTTTTTAAGCGGGCACTATGAAGATGCGGTGCAGCAGTTCGAAAGCTCACTCGATCTCGATCACACCAGCGACGAGACGCTGCGCTTGCTGGCAGCAGGGTATGAGAAACAAGGCAAGATACCCGATGCGGAGGCGGCCTACCGCAAAGCCATCGCAATGCGCCCGAATTACTGGGGTGTGTACAACGCCTTCGGCACCTTTTACTTTGACCAGGCTCGGTATGCCGAGGCGGAAGAGATGTTTCGAAAAGCCATCAAATTGGCGCCGGCAAATTATCGAGGATACTCGAACCTCGGCGCAATTTATCTTTTGTTAGGGCGATATGGAGAAGCACTAGACGCGCTGAAACAATCGAATACCCTGCGACCGTCGTATGAGTCGTACGGCAACCTGGGGGCGGCATACTTCTATGTGCGGCGCTATGAAGACTCCGCCGAGAGTCTGCAGCAAGCATTGAAGATTGATGACAAAGACTGGCTGAACTGGGGCAACCTGGGAGACACGTTCTATCAGATTCCCTCCAGGCGCGCGGATGCCCTCGCGGCTTACCGCAAGGCGATTGAACTGGCGCGGCCCCGGCTCGAGGTGAATTCCAAAGACTTCCTGGCCCTGGCTTTTACCGCGGACTACTACGCCATGACTGAACAGGAACAACCGGCACGGCAACACATTGCCCGGGCTTTGGAGATTGCGCCCGGGGATGCGGAGGTCTTATTTCGCGCCGCAATCCTCAACAATCACTTCGGACGTAAAGACAAAACGCTGGAGTTCCTGAACAAGGCCGTTGCGGCGGGCTATTCGCGAACGGCCCTTCGCGACACGCCAGACTTCGACCATCTGAAAGATGACCCGCAGTTCCGCGCCCTCTTGCCCAAGAGCTAGTTCAGTGAACGTGAACACCTGGGTCGGGACACTTCGTGGTGCCGTCCTGGATCAGGTCATACCCGTACTTGCATAAGCCCGAACTGATTCCCCCCAGAGTGTTACACCAGAAATCCCCCGTAACGTTCTGGGCTTGACCGGGAGGGATGGTGGACGAAGAAAAAGGCTTGCCCTTCGGGAATTTGACTGAGTAGGTGTGGCTCTCAGGCGGATCAATTTTCCAGGTCAAGGTGTCGCCTTTGTGGACTAGCGCCGTGTCCGGATCCGCTTTACAGTTACTGATCTTCACGGTGTTGGTATATATTTCCGGTCCTTTTTGGACATAAGCGCTATTGCCGCAACCGAAGCTGACCAGCAGCGGGATCAAAAGTAGGCAGGGACTACCGATTCTCAACGCTCTCATAGGCACCCTCTTTCGAAATTTGCCGGGGCCCCGAACTTGCCGCTGAGAATTGTGGTGGTCGCGAGACCCAAAGTCAAGTGAGCCATCCAAGCGAGTGCCCTGCGGCTGCTTGCGTAAATGGGCAGTCACAAGGTGTAAGTGCCCTATGTGAGAATTCTCATCCCGTCCGATTCAACGGGCGACTTCCGAGATGCACAGAGTGGAGACGAAACTTGCTTCACAGGAACCGCCCTACTCGTAGCGTAATGCCTCAATAGGATCCAGACGGGACGCGCGTATCGCTGGAATCATCCCGCTCACCAGTCCCACCAGCGCCAGGATTGCGGTAGAAATCATCACGCTGACTGGTGAAATGATCAGTCGGATGTCGCCCGCCTCTCCGTGCTGGGCAAGCGCACTGTAAAACGTGAGAGTCCCTACAGAGAGGGAAATCATGTAGGCGAGCAGGATTCCTAAAAAACCGCCAACAAAAGTAATAGCCAGCGCTTCCGACAAGAATTGCACGAGGATATCGAACCGGAGAGCGCCCAGCGCCTTTTCCACCCCGATCTCACGCGTTCGCTGCGTTACGCTTACGAGCATGATGTTCATGAGTCCCACGCCGCCAATACCAAGAGTGAGAGCCCCGATAAAGGCAAGCATCACCTGCAGAGCCATAGTGATGATGCGAAATTGCGAAAGCTGCTCCATCATGCTGAACACGAAAAGAGCCCGGTTATCGTCGGAACGGAAATTGTGTTGCGCTGCCAGCGTATTCCGAACCGACTTCTCGACACCCTTATAGTTGTAGCCCAGAAAATCCAACCAGATCATGTCCACGTAGTATGTGTTGCGGAAGTCGCTCATGGTCGAAAACGGAATGTAGACGACTCGATTGATACTGTTCTCGGCGCCCTCTTGGGGTCGAGGCCGAAGCACGCCAATCACCTCGTAAGGAATGCCGCCGATGCGAATCTTCTCGCCCAAGGGGAAGCGGCCAGAGAATAACTTCTCTCGGGATTCCGAGCCCAGCACACAGACACGCGCGCGCAGCTGCAAATCTCCCGCAGTGTAGAAATGGCCAAGATCCAGTTGCAGGTTCTGAATTTCCTGGAGCGCGGCATTGCCGCCATGAACGCTCCATGTGTAGGAACGCCCCTCGAAGCTGACGGGCGCATCGAAAAACGATTCAGGAGTAATGCGTGTCACTTCCGGCACATTCACCACGACACGATCGATGTCGTCCCGGGTCAGCCGAATACTGGTACCGGCCTTATTTCCTCCGGCCTGCATCGACGTGCGCCCGCCCGCGATCCCCATCGCCGCCATGCTGGCATAACTCCGGAAAATATTAACGATGGCCGTTGAGAAACCCGTGCCATAGGCGAGCAACAGCACTACCGTGGCGATCCCCCACGCCATGCCCAGCATGGTAAGCGCACTTCGCTGGCGGTTGTGCCTGAGCGATCGATACGCTTCCGAGAAAACATCTTTCGCCCGGATCATTGGTTACTCCTGACGAAGGGCTTCTACGGGCTGAAGGAAGGCCGCACGCCTGGCAGGATAAAGTCCCGCAATAATGCCGGCCAAAGCAAGGCTGCTCATGGCGAGCACAGCAGCTGCTGGATAGATGTGAGGCAATTCGAATCCATCAATGGGCGGCACTAGTCCGAATAACCGGGTGGCCACGTAGGCCGCGCCTACGCCAATCGCGCCACTGATTCCGGTGAGCATCAAGCCTTCTAAAAAGAACTGGAACAAGATGTTGCGTCTGGTAGCGCCCAAAGCCTTGCGCAGTCCGATCTCTCGGGTACGCTCCGTTACCGATACCAGCATGATGTTGATCACTCCGATGGCGCCCAGACCGAGCGTCACCAGGCCAACGGCTCCCAGAAACGTATCCATGGCATCGGAGATTTTGCCCACCATCTCAGCGGTCGCGATCGAGTCCCAATCGTCAAATGCGTCCGGCGTCTCGGGATCAAAGTTGTGGTTTCTTGCCACAATACTGCGCACTGCCTTCTTGGCTTGAGCGTGCTGCTCCCGTGTAATCGGCTGGTAGGCTACGTACTTAATCGCCTTTGCATTGCCTGCTCCCTGCATCGGGAAATAGATAGCCATTGTGGTAAAAGGCATGATCAGCCGCATGTTTTGGCCGTTGTTGTTTCCGTGGCCAACCTTCTGCAGCGTCCCCACCACCTCGAAGGGCACGCCATTGATAAGGATTGTGCTGCCAACGACTGGCCGGCCGGGGAACAACAGCCGGACAAATTCGCTTCCAATCACGCAGATGTTACGTCGCTCCCGTTCGTCATTCCAATTCAACCAGCGCCCTTGCTCGATCGGCTGATAGCGAATCTCTGAGAACTGCGGCTCGGAGCCATCCACATAGCCATTGCTGCTGCCATATTCGCTCACCAACCGAAGGTCGCCGCGGTAGATGATGGGCGTGGCATTCCGTACAAACTGCGAATGGCGAATATCCAAATAGTCCTGGTAGTTCAAGTAGTACTGGCGAGAGGAAAGTTGGCTGCTGCCAACCGCCGGAACCCGTCCGTTGTAAATCTGCATGAAGTCTTCGCCGAAGCTCGCCAGATTCCTCGCGGTTCCCGCGCGAAAACCCTCTCCTAATCCAACGAGCAGCAGCAGCGACCCGACTCCCCAGGCAATCCCAAACATAGTGAGGAAGGAACGAAGTTTGTGCGTCCACATGGCACGCAATACCTCGCCAAGGCTGTCGAAAAATCGCCTCATATTCGGAGTACGAACTTTAGACCAGCAAAGTTCCTATCCTTTCCTTCACTTTTCGGGACGCAATGAATCAGAAAGCCTCAACGTAAAGCCTCTCCACCTGGGCTACGATCCGCGATGACAGCCATCACAGTTCGGCGTGATGCTGAACACGTGAGGGTCTGGGCTGAACCACCGCACTTTGATCGTTGATCTCGGAGCAATGATTTTCAAACACGCATGCATGACGGTGGACTGCGAATCGGACTGGGGTTGTAGTAGCAGGCGCGTGTCCACTTCTCAGTGACACGGATGGACAATTCGACTGTACGTTACGTCGAGAGTCATGGTCGTTGCGTGTGTGCCTGATTAACCAGGGCATCCGCAGCGTTGGCGGCTAGTATCCATCGACTGGCGACATCGATCACGTATTCGTCTTCGAACCAGAGGAAGCCGAAGTCGTCAATACACTCAGGAAAGTTGGGCTTAATGATGATGTAACCCGGAATCACGCCCCCGGGAATGAACGTATTGTCCGCGCGATTGTTCCCGTAGGCTTTCAGCTTCGAGACCTTTCCGATCGATGACACGTACGACGTGCTCGAGACGGGATGTGTACCGAGTATGTAGTTGGCTGCGCGGAGAGTGTATTCAGAACCAACAATTTCCGGAAAAGCCTTGTGGAGGAAGTACATCCGTACCCCGAGATCAACGACTTCAATGGAGCCTCCCCAACCGTGCAAGCTAGGCGGCACACCGAAAGGAGTCGCCGCCAGTTGCTTGTCCAATTCCGTGACGTAGGCTCGGACTGCGGCTTCGACTTGCTGCTTGAAGTTCGGGCCCATGTAGGGAAGGACGAGCACGCTCATCCAACCGCCGCGATCGAAACGTTTCTGCGCTTCGGGAAACATATCGATCACATGCTTCTTATAGATCTCGCCTCCCTTGGTGGCGATCAGCAATTGCAACGTGGCCTTCCACTCTTCATTGCGGACCATCTCCTCAACGAACTCCTTTGACATCCCCCATCCTGGCGGAACCTGCACGGGAGTTGGATGCGCCCGTTCTTCCGACCACAATTTGATGGACGTATCAAGACACTGCTGGGCGAGCGCATCGTCCCAGCCTTTGAGTGCCTGCGAAGCGGAGGCAAGCGCGGCAGCGGCTCCGTATTGCAGTCGCGGTTCTTTGGTGGTGAAGGCCCAGCGATCGTCGGGAACGCCAGAAAAATCACCTTGCAACTGGTGCGGGCCAAGCTTCGCATCGTACATACGTCCATCGGTCTTCGAAGCTGCATCCCCGAGGTGTGTGTACTCGCGGAGATTCGGCTCCATGATTTCAGGCACTGGATGACCGATCGATTTGATCTGTCCGAGCACCTGCAAGATGCCGTGCTTCACCTGTTGCACGGCATCAGGAACTCCGTCGGGGCGGTGCATCTCGACCGTGCGGGCCGTCTCGTCCACGGCGAGTTCGTCCCACTCCAGGTTGAACTCCTTGTAAGCGAGCGCGAGGTCCTCGATGACGGCGTACTGGCTCTCAGCGCGGATGTCGTAATCGCCGGCATCATACCAGCCGCCTACGTTCAATCCGGGGATGTGCTGACCGGCCCTGAACGGCGAATCGGTCTTCGGGCCCATCCATGCTCCATCAAAATGCTGCGTGTTCGGCGGCGCCTGGCGGGCGTCGTCGAGATGTGAAACCCCGTGCCACAAGCGATAGCCTTCGCGGACGGACACATGATCCATCTCAACCGCGAGATACCCGTCCAGGGAAGATTGCCAGGTGCGCTCGTAAACATCGTTGGAGATGGGAAACAGGTCGGTGCGGTGACCCGCGTATTCGATCGCGTAGAGGCCGGGTTCCCGGACGGAAGAGAAATCAAATTTCGCGTAGCTATAACGGAGCCACGGAACCGGCTCGGAAACCGGTCCTTCAAAGACCTGCTGGTATGAGCCGTTCCCGGCGAGGCGTACAAGGCTCGCCGTCCGGGGCGCATCGAATTTGGGATCGAGTTCGATTACCGCAATCTTCGAAAAGCTTGGAGCGTAGCCGACCTGGCTGTGGCCAACCATCGGTGGACGCGTCCAGTTGGGTATCACACTCGGGTGAATGTGCCAGACGATGGCACCTTCAGTCTTGCCGGCAGGAATCAGGGTACGAACGACGAACCATCCGTTCTGCGCGCGATTGCGGCCGTCGTAAAGGGAAAGCGGGCCAGTTTCGGAAGAGATGCTGATGTGATGCAACACATCTTCCGGCGCAAAGACAATGCTGTTCCCCGTGACAATCGGAAGCGGCTGCGTGTAGCCCTTGGCTTGGTCCCACTCTTCCTGGAACGGCAGTTTCTTCGGGTCATCGGCAGCACGAGGCACCTTGTGCATCTGCTCTTGTGGGCTGCGCGGAAAGACGCCGAAAGCGTGATTGTCGACGACGTACGTCTTGTCGATGTAAATCGACGGCAGGAACTCCAGATTGAATCCCGCGCGGCCAGAAAGTTTTTCCGGCAATGGTTTGTCCAGATTCACGCTTACCCGTACACCGCCGGGTTCGGCGGCCACTTCCATCTGATAGTCCATCTGATACGACGGCAAGGAAAGGTCGGCGGTGAGGCGGTTGTGCTCTTTGTCGGCGTGGCGGGCCTTGAGCTTGGCCACCAAATCCCACTGCTCAGGAGTCGGCATCAGCCGCACATCGCCGTTGGTGGCGATGCGTTCTCCGTGGAGAATCACCTGCATGGCAGTGTTCTTCTCATCGACGAACACGGGGTGGAAGGTGTTGTCGTAGAGCATGACATCAAAGCCCTGCGCACTCAGATAATCGCTATCCGCGACCTGCATCGTGAAATCCGCACTGAGCAGGGGCAGGCAGGAAATCAGAACGGCAAACACAGCCACTTGGAGACGGTTCAAGAGGATTCGAGAAAACATGAAGGGCCTTTCCGAAAACAGGGTATCGGAATCGGCGTTTCAGTGCCACGCCGCCCACGCCAAGTGCTTCAGCACCCCGCGTGTTTGGCCGTGACCTGAAATCTGGCGGACTCGGGTTCCCCCACTTAGCGCAAGACGTAATGTAGAGACCAATCGAGAACTGAGGAGTCAGCAGCACCCAAATCGCCGCCCATGCCACGAGCTCGCTTTAATACTCTTATCGGAGGGCCATGAAAAAGGGCTTGCCCGTTGTGCACGATTCCGTGATCGCATTGAATATAAATAGCTTACAACTGGGAACTTGTAACAGTGGCATGGAGTCTATGTTAGTTGAGGTCTTGCTGGCTCGGGGCTGTGGGCGAGATTGACTTGGAGTCAGAATTTCAGGGCGCGCGAGGGTGGAAAATCCTATAATTAGGGGTCGCCGTGATGGCGGGAGCAACCACCTTGGGTGATTTAGCGAGTGCGATAGGCATCCGGTCGCTGGAAGAAGCAGCGATCGTGGCAGAGTTGAAGGCCGGCTCGGAAGCGGCATACGCCTGGTTAATTGGAGAGTTCCAGCAACCGGTGTACGGCTTGGTGTACCGGATTGTCAACGATCCAGCGGACGCCGCCGATACAACACAGGAAGTTTTCCTGAAGGTGTTTCGCGGAATGAAGCACTTTCACGGCGAGTCCAGTTTGAAAACCTGGATTTACCGCATCGCGCTGCACGAAGCAGCGAATCGACGTCGATGGTGGTTCCGGCACAAAGCGAAGGAAACTTCAATCGAACCAGCTGAAACAGAATTGCCATATGTGGGCGAACACGAGATGCAGACGGCGCTGACAGATCATGCGGATTCTCCGTTTGACACAGTGGCACATCGCGAGGTGCAGGCGCGAGTCGAAGAGGAGTTGAGCAAAGTTCCAGAGCCGTATCGCACGACGCTGATTCTGCGCGATCTGGAAGAGATGTCGTACGAGGAGATTTCTGAGGTGCTGGAAATTTCGCTGGGAACGGTGAAGTCGCGCCTGACGCGCGGCAGAGCGGCATTACGCCAGAGATTAGCAGCGTATGTTCGCGAAGTTGGAAATGAACTGGGCTTGAGTGCTCCAGAGCAAGAGCGATCGCACGTAGTTGGAGGGGGAAGAAGGGTCGAGGTGATGCCATGACGGGGAAGACGGGCACAGTAAAACGCACGGGGCTGAAGTGCCCCGAGGCGAAGCAGCTGTTCTCGCCATATTTGGATGGGGCAGTTACGGGCACGGAGATGCTCGCACTGCAAGATCATCTTTCAGGCTGCCCTGCCTGCCATCGCGAATACCAGGCACTACGGCGGACGCAGCAGTTGCTGGCCACCGTGGGACGGCCGAAAGCTCCCGCGGATCTTGGGCTCAAACTGCGTTTGGCAATTTCGCGGGAGGCTGCAATAACACGACGTGGGCGATTCGCTGGCCTGCGCGTGCGCATGGAGAATGCCTTCGAAGCTTTCATGGTTCCGGCTACGGCCGGCTTTTTGACCGCGTTTGTTCTTTTCGGGATTGCCATGATGTACTTCGTCGTACCCTCGGCGCTGCATGCTGACAATGATGTGCCGCTGGTGATGGTCAATTCCGGTCCCGAGTTGCAGCCGAGTTCGTTGGGGATGACCGTAAACCCCATCGACGACTCGCTGGTGATTGAAGCATATGTTGATGCCAATGGACGGGTGCAGGACTACCGCATCCTGTCGGATTCGGAATCCTCGCAGCAGGTGCTGCCCGAGGTGAAGCGGATGTTGATTTTCACAACGTTTCGTCCGGCACTGTCGATGGGGCGCCCCACGCCCAGCCGGGCGGTGTTGTCCTTTGCGAAGATCAGTGTGAAGGGCTAAGCAGCCTGTGTGAAGATTGAGCTTTGAACGCAGAAAAAAGGGCGGAACGCGTTGCGTTCCGCCCTTTGCTTTTTCCGTGAACAGATTAGCGACTACTGGTTGCAGCTGCCGCTGACCTTATGGACTTCGGTGACCGTCAAATGGCCATGTTCAGCGTGGGCCTTGGTCGCGCCCGTGTCGTGAGCCATATCCTTGGCGTCTTCTTTCATGTTGTGCGACTTCGCGTGCGAAACTACGCCGCGAACTTCAACGGTCTGATTGGCGTGCGCCGCGAGGTCGGAGGCACTGTTCTTGTCGTGGATCTCCCATGTGCTTCCGTCCGTTCCAGTGAGGAGATATTCATCGCCACCGCCGGATTTCGTGAGGCATCCCGTGATGTTGCGCACCTCACCCTTGGAAGCGTTGCTTGTGTCATCCTGCGCAACTGCCCACGAGATCGTCAAACCTGCAAAAAGTACACACAGCAGCAAACGACTTAACTTCTTTGTCATAGTGTTGCTCCTTTTAAAAAGGCCCCAAGCATCGATTCTGGGCCATAAGACACGTACGTCAGGAAGGTAAGTTGCGGTTTTATGAGCGGATGTTGCCGACCGGAAGCGGTTGCACAGGAATGAGATGACGGAGAGGTTCAGCCGGCGAGCTCGGCAGTGATTGCAGGGAGCTGGGAGTTTGAGGGGCTAAACTCGATGGTCTTCTGGGGCAAATGGGGCCGCCGTGCGGATGGTGTGACTTGGAATCAGGCCCGTGCGAAAGTGGCTGGATTTGGCGCCTGTGTGGGCTAACCAGGGCGGATTCTCTGAATTACGAGGAAGGTAGCGCCTGCCACGATGGCGGAGGCGGGGATGGTCAGAATCCATGCCCACACTATGCGTCCGGCGACGCCCCACCGAACAGCAGACAGCCGGTGGACTGCGCCGACGCCAACGATCGCTCCCGTGATGGTGTGGGTAGTACTCACCGGAATCCCAGCCAGTGCGGTGCCGAACAGCGTGATGGCACCGGCGCTTTCGGCGCAGAACCCGCCCAGCGGTTTGAGCTTGGTGATCTTTTGTCCCATGGTGTGGACGATGCGCCATCCTCCAAAATAAGTGCCCGCGGCGATGGCGGCGTGGGCGGCCAGAATAATGGGCCAGTGATAACGTCCCCAGTTTCCCAGCATGTCGGACTTGGACATGAATCCGGCAGTGTAGAGAGCGCCCGCCACAATGCCCATGGTTTTCTGCGCGTCATTGCCGCCGTGTCCCAAGCTATAAGCCGCCGCGGACAGCAGTTGCAGTTTGCGGAACCATCTGTCAACTGTCTGGGGCGGCTTATTCTGCAGAATCCAATGCGCCGCAATGAGAAAAATGAGGCCGAGCACCATTCCCATTACAGGTGCTACCACAATGAAGATCAACGTCTTGGACCAGCCTTCGGGGATGATGACCGAGAACATCGTGTGCGCGCCGGTGTGGATGGCTGCGTGCATCATCGCCGCACCAGCATAGCCGCCAATCAGTGCATGTGACGAGGATGTGGGCAGGCCCCACCACCAGGTGAGCAAGTCCCATACAATAGCGCCGAATAGTCCGGCCATCACGACGTACTGGTCCACGTGTTCGAGGCGAATCATGCCCTTCCCGATCGTCTTTGCGACCGCTGTGCCGAGGAAGAAAGCAGCCAAAAAGTTAAACGCGGCCGCCCAGATAACGGCCAGTTTCGGCGACAGCACGCGGGTGGAAACCACGGTGGCAATGCTGTTCGCTGAGTCGTGAAATCCATTCAGGAAGTCGAAGATCAGCGCGACGATGACGGTGATCAGGACCAGCAGGACGTCTCTATTCATGTTTCAGGATTGATGGTTTCAGGTCAAATTTCCAGGGTTCCGTTACTTCAAGGTTCCTGACACGGGCGTTGAAACCTTGAAATACGAAAGCTTGAAACTTTTTAGGTGCTCTTAAGAACAATGGCTTCAATAACGTTGGCTGCATCTTCGGCTTTGTCGGTAGCGTACTCGAGCACCTCGTACAGCTCCTTCAATTTGATCAGCTGAATAGGATCTTTTTCGTGCTCGAACAGATCCGCGATAGCTTTACGGCTGACATGGTCAGCCATGTCCTCGAGTCGGTTGACCTCCTCGCAGTGTTTCATTACATGGCCGTTTTTCTCCAGCAGCGAAACACCTTTGGCCAACTCCTCGCATTGCAGGACGATAATGCCGGCAAGCTCGGCCGAAACGGGCGGGGGGGTGTGGATCTTATACATAACCAGCCGCAGGGCAGCGGAATTCACGAAATCCAGCACATCGTCGAGAGAGGAGGCCAGACGGTGGATGTCCTCGCGGTCAAATGGAGTGATAAACGTCTGATTGAGCTTGTTGATGATGGAGTAGGTTGCCTTGTCGCCGCGGTGCTCTATGGCTTGCACCTGGCTGACGCGCATGGTGAGGTCCTTGGGATCGGCGAGGATTGACCGGAGCAACTTGGCTCCGTCGGTGAGATTAGTTGAGAGTTCGGCAAAAAGTTCAAAGAATTTGGTGTCGCGGGGGATAAGTCGCATGTGTAAGGTTACTCGGGCACATCGGCCCTTTTGCAATAGAGATCAGAGAGCAGAGTAATATCTCACGCGGCGTATGGCATAGGCAAACGGGCGGCTCGTTTTAAAAAGAGCGCCAAGAAGGAAACAGGACGAGTACGATGAACAGAGCCTAAGAACGTGAAGGCTTGCCGGGGATCAAGACGGGCGTGCGGCGCGAGATGCGAAGCCGGACTATGCCGAGCAGAAGGAATACTGTGGCTGACCCGAGAGCTACGGTGTGAAAGAACTGCAAAAACAACTCACCCAAATCCATGGATGGATTATGGGCGTGAGGGTTCGAGGAAGCGATATTACGAAAGACCATTCCCGCGGTCCTTTGGGGGATTACTTTCTTCCTATGACTGAAGAAAGGACTCGCTATTTGCAGCGATTGAAATCGTCTTGCGCGTAGCCACTCTGTACGCTCTAACCGCAGTTTCGCGATGTAGAAAAAGATGTCCATCGCTGAATGTGACAATCGGAACCAGAAAAAAATGAATCCTGATCAACAGCGACGCATCTTGATTCGTAGGTCATGAGGCACGCATGTCGACGCTTCCTAATCTCGCCACGACCGAAGTTGCGCCGTCCATGCTCAGCGATGAGCTGATTGCTGACTTGCAGCGGCTGCAAAAGGCAGCGCAAAAAATCACCTCCATTCTGGATCTCGATCAACTGATCGACAGCGTGGTCAAAGAAGTCACAGGTCCCCCGTTTGGCTGCGTGGAAGCCACCATCTATCTGCACGACGAGTTGCGCGGCGAACTGGTTCTTGCCGGGGTAAGCGGGTGCGAACTGCACGCGAAGGGACACCGCTTGAAAGTCGGACAGGAAGGCATGGTAGGGCACGTTGCTGCCACGGGGCAACTCCGCTATGCGCCCGATGTGCGGAAGGATCAGTACTACATTTCCTGCGGACACAATACCCTCTCCGAGGTGGCGATTCCCCTGCGCATCGGCCAACGGGTGGTCGGCGTTTTCACGGCATCGCATCCGGAACTGGATGCATTCCCCCGCCAGCAAGTGAGAATCCTGCAGGCTTTTTGTGATCACGTTGCGGTGGCGGTAGATAATGCACAGCGACTGAGAGTCGAACGCGCCGAGCGTTTGGCGCTGGATCGCGATGCGGAAGAAGCGCGGGCCATTCAACAGGCATTGCTGCCGAAGAGTTCGCCGTACATATCAGGCTTCGTAATCTCCGGGCTCAGCGTTCCCGCCCGGGCCGTCGGCGGCGATTGGTACGATTTCATTTCCTTCCCCGACGGACGCTGGGGAATCGTGCTGGCCGATGTCTCTGGTAAGGGCACGGCCGCTGCTCTGCTTATGTCGGCAACCCGCGGGATGCTCCGTTCCCTTGCGGAAGCCTGCTGCAGTCCCGGTGAGGTGCTCACCACGCTGAACCAGTTATTGGTGAACGATTTCCCTGCTGGTAAATTTGTAACGCTGATTTATGCGGTCCTCGACCCCGTGGCGCGAACCGTCGTGTTCGCCAATGCCGGGCACTTGCAGCCCTTGTTCATCGACCCGACCGGGCACCAGTTTGTGGACGTTGAGCGGGGCCTGCCGCTGGGACTCTCCTGCGGGGATTACTCCGAAACGCAGATCGCGTTGAGCAATGCGTCCCGCCTGATCTTTTACACCGATGGCATTACCGAAGCGGTGAATTCGCAAGAAGAAGAGTACGGTCTGTCCCGGCTGGTCGAACACGCCGTCAGCCCTGACGCTTCGGCAGTCACTCTCGTTGAGGACGTTCGATCCTTTGCGAATGGTTCGGGAGTTCGGGACGACGCCAGCGTGGTGTTTCTCGGCGTCCGCTGATTCAGCGGATTCGTGCGCGATGCTCCTTCAGGATGCAGAGATCCATGACAACGAAAATCCCTGCCTGGCGCGCCTTCTCGGCCGCCCGTTCGTGGATTACGTCTTCCTGCATCCAGACCGCAGGAACTTTCAGTTGAATCGCTTCGTTCACCACAGCTTCCACGAACTCCGGGCGGCGAAAAATATTCACGATATCGACCTTCTCGGGGACATCGAGAAGTGAAGCATAAGCTTTTTCGCCCAGGCATTCCTGGATATGCGGATTCACCGGAATGATGCGATATCCATGGCTTTGCATGTAGGCTGAAACACCGTGGCTGGGCCGTAGTGGGTTACAGGAGAGTCCCACCACAGCGATAGTTCTGGATCGCGCCAGCAGATCAGCAATAGGATCCGATTGAGGTAATGAAGCCAAGGCGCCTCCCATTACTTCTTATTGGCTGCTTCCAATTTTTGTTTGTACATTTTGCCTGCCAGATTACGAATAGTTTCCGAGACTTCCTTGTTGCCGGAAAGATGCTTTAAATCCGCAATAAGCAGGTTCTTCATGAGGGCAAGGCCGAGATCAAGGGGTGTGCGGGGATTCGCGACCAGATTGCGCACGATTTTGTAGTTTTTCATAAAGCGGCGCTTCAGCGGAATCTGGCGCAACACAGCTTCCAAAACGTTTTTCTGACTGGCGAATTTTTCCACTTCGCCGTCCGAAAGTTTGGGAGCCTCGAGAACTGCCAGGGCGACTACTTTCGTACCGTCGCGAATCAACAGCGAGCGCTCTTCCTTGGTGCCCTTTAAAGCGAGTTGTATGCGCCCCTTCACATCAAGAGAATTTATTTTCTGGAGTGCATTTTCGCGCTTGGGCGCAGCAGGTGGTTTCGGGTGGGCTGTAGCTGTAACTGTAGCTGTGGCTTGCGTGACAGCGGCTGAGCCCGCTGGAGCCAGGACTGGCGGAGCTGGAGGGGCCGATTCTCCCTCTGAATGTGACCCTGTTCCATCGCTGCCGGAATAACCCGGCAGGAACATGTCCACGATTCCGCCAATGGCTTGAAATGGCTTTTCCCCTTCGGCAGCAATATCGTCTGCGTGCTCTTTGAAGTAAGCGAAGACGCTTTCAT
>JBKOUZ010000127.1:0-40739 GCA_046723715.1 Acidobacteriota bacterium
TCCTCGCGGCCATCGTAACGTTTTCCGGCATAGGAAAGATTCGCCGCGACCCGCACATACTGCACGTTATTCACGAAGTCGTCGGCGTACCGCTGAGGTACTTTCCTCTTCTGGCCGCTTGTGAGTTTGCCGGTGCCTTAGGAGTGGTTCTCGGTATCTGGTGGCCTCTCCTCGGTGTGGCAGCGAGCATCGGACTGGTCATCTATTTTGCGGGCGCATCTCTGTCACATCTCCGCGTAGGTGACGTCAAGGGGATTGGACCAGCAGCCTTCATTTTGACCCTCGCGGCGGCAGCACTTGCCCTGCGTCTCCTGACATACAGGCTGCATTCTGCTGGATAGCTTGTCGAAAGTTGCAATTACGGAAGGAGTTTCTGCCACTGGCCTCATTATCGAATGCACAGGTCAGACAATTCTGGACCACCCCTACATTGCATCTTTGCCACTCATAAGCGAGGGCTATGCGTTCCAGGCACGTTGGGTTTAAATATCACGCCCTGGCTCTTTCTGCTGTTCATCACTACCCGCAGCGGCTCGGAAAACTGCAGGTGCCTCACGCATCCTTGTTCCTGGATCGCGGGCTGTTCACCCAGCCACTCCCAATCGACTACGCCTTCTCCCGCATCCGGATTTACCGTGAAGTACCCAACCTGGAACGCAGTCAGGTTCTGAAAGAAGTGACTGCCCTGGGAAGGAGTCACGCGGAAATCGCGGAAGCCCGCTTCCACGATCGCGCGCGCCCCTGAAATTTCATCCCATTCGACGGGGATGCCGAGCCACGGATCGTTCGATCCCCAGCGGCCAACGCCGATGAGCAAGTACGGGCGGTTCTCCGCGTTCAAGGTCGCGTTGAAATGAGCCACAGCTTTGGCGACCTGCTGGCTGCGGCTGCGCTCGAAGCGCTGGGAATCAACCACCACAATGTCGCGCAGATCGTCGATCCGCCCATTCCCCAACACTTTGCTGCTGCGGCAAAGCAAGTGCGATGGATCAACGTCTTCCACCGCAAGCTCTACATCATCGCGCGCCAGGGTGAGCGGACGGATCTGGAGAAATCCAAATTCCGCGGGCTCTTCTCCCCGCGGAAGACGAACGGCGAATTCTATTTCCACCGGATTGCCTAACGCATCTTCTCCAGCTCGCACCAGCACTTCCAGAATCGGAGCCAAAGGAAACATGCCGAGCTTGAGCATGGGCGCGAACGTTACCACGCGGGCTCCGGTGCGGCTCAGGCCATCGTAGACCGCATGATTATCGGCGGAATAGGTCGATGCAACCGCGTGCAGTGTTCCATCTTTCTCGGCTACATCCAGTCCAAAGCGGGCTTCGCGCAAGTGGGCTGGACCTACGCCGTCAGAAAAGTCGTCGAGCTCGAGCGCGCAGAATTCCGTTTGGGTATTGGCGAGAATGTCTTCGACAGAAGAAAACTGCAGCAGGTTTTTCGGGTATCGCGGGCAGAACATCAGGCACTTGCCGCCGTCCACCACAGTCCGGCCAAGGCCGAGCGCAACCGCTGCGATGCCGTCGGCAAAGGTCATCGGGGGCACTGGATAGAAGTTATGCGAGCGCACCACTCCGGAAAAGTCTGGATAAAAACGCTGAGCGTGCAAGCTGCCGACCACCTGTTGCAGAATGACAGCCATCTTTTCCTCTTCCAGGCGGTACGGAGTGGCGCGCACATAGGCCTTGGCGTGCTGGCTGAAGGTGGAAGCATACACACGTTTGACAGCTTCCGACAGTTCGTCCAGCCGAGCCTGCACGCTGCCATGCTGATTCCCCAGCATGAACGTTTCGTACACGCCGGTGAACGGCTGGTACTGCGAATCTTCCAGCAGGCTGGAGGAGCGAACCGCCAGCGGGTAGCGAACCTCGTCGAGAAAGGTCCTCAGGTTTTCCTGCAGCGGAACTGGCAGAGGCGAATCCAGAAAGCGTTGTTGGATTTCGCTGTCATCGTCGCAATGCAGGGCGAAGTCACCCAGATTGTTCTCGGCCAGGAACTGGTCGAACATATCGGTGGCAATGACGACGGCGGGTGGAACCGTAATCCGCACGCCGGGAAATCGTTTCGCGATCCGCCGCGTACGTAACAGATGCCGGACAAAGGCGAGGCCTCGCGCTTTGCCTCCCAGAGATCCCGAACCGACCCGCAAGAAACTGGATTGCGATGGCTTGAACGTCTCAGCTTTGAAGTCGCCGATCAGCACTTCATTCTGTTCCCGGCGGTAGTCGTTGATGGATTCGATGAGATCGTGCCGTAGATGCTCGGGCCCGTTGAAGTCCGACACCCGGCGCGGACGCAACTTTGCCGCCAGGGCGAATTCCGTACGCGCCATCAGCCAGTGCGAGAAGTGATTGCGTTGCGCGTGGAACATCAGGCTATCCGCCGGCACCTTCTGCAGCAATTCTTCCAGTTCGGTCAGGTCCCTGGCGCGGCCTACTTCATCCTGATCCGGCATGCGGAACACGAAATCACCGAAGCCGAACTGATCCGTCAGAATGCGGCGCAAATCTCTTAACAGGGTGGGTGAGCGCTTGCGCAGGAAGGCATAACCTTGGGCGTGAGCCCGGGGACGGAATTCAGTGCGGCTGGTCTGCAGAACCACCGGAACATCTGGCGTCAAACTGCGCACCATTCGCGCGAGTTCGAATCCGGCTTCAGGACTCAGCTTGCCCTCCCAGGGAAACTCGACGTCCGACACCACGCCGAAAATGTAATCGCGATACTGCTGCACCAGCGCAGACGCATCTTCGAAGTTCGAACTCAGCAGGATCTTCGGCCGCGCCTGCATTCGCACCAGCTTGTGGGCCACATTGATGCCTTCCTGAATGACCCGGCGCGATTGCTTGATCAATTCGGTGTAGATCACCGGCAGAAACGAAGAGTAGTAACGGATATTGTCTTCGACAACCAGAAGCAGCGGAACGCCCATGGCGCGCGTATCGTGCAGCACGTTGCGCTTGTCTTCAATGTATTTCACGATCGCGATCAGGATGCGCGCCGTTCCTTGCCAGAGGAACACGCGGTCGATATCGGTAACGGGATTGCGAGCCACGAAATTCTTAATTTCACGGTAGTCGTAGCCCAGCACCACCACCGGAACGTCCAGCCCGGCGCGCCGGACTTCACGCGCGAGCTGGGCGGCGTTCATGTCCCCTACGGCAAGATTGGTGACGATCAGGTTGAATTGCGGATTTGACTTCGCCAGCTCAACTGCCTCGGCACAGCTGGAGACGTGAGTGATGCTTGGAATCTGCCGCAGGTTCAGTTCCAGCGACTCGTCAATGAGGAGTTCGTTGAGTCGTCCGTCTTCGCGCAGGATGAAAGAATCGTACAGGCTCGAGACCAGCAGGATGTTCTGCACCCGGAAGGGCATCAGGTTCTCGAAGGCTTCGAAGCGCTCTTCGGCGTCGAGAATGGGCTCGGATATTGAGCGTACAGTCACGCACCGTATCGTAGAACAAATTCGCAATGGCAGAAAGACTTGAAACGCAGGTGTCCACCATCCTGTCTCCTTGACAGGCTGGAACTTGTTTTCTTCTTTTCGAGAGGCGGGCGGTTGTAAGAGCACAGAAAATCAAAATCCCACCCTGTCGCGCAAGCGCGAGTAGGGTGGGGCACCCTTCGACTACTCCCCCGGATGCTGGATGTGCAGTGCCCAGCCGCAGATGGCGTCCTTGTCAGGCTCACTCAGGCGCGCCTGGGAATGCATCAGGCGGTAGCTTAGGGGCGGCATCGCTCCATCGGACACCGCGTCGCAGATATCCTGAATCTCGTTCGCTGTCACGTGCCGCGCGCTCGTCCACGTAGAGAAATCCACCTTCTCCCGTGCCTTTCTGACATCGCGCTGGATGAGTTGAGCCACTCCAGGAACCCGGTTGTACCAGGGCCACCGGGTCTGGTTGCTGTGGCAATCGGGGCAGGTGCGATCCAGAATCGTGACGATGTGCGGCGGGATTGGATGGCCATTCGCCAGCCGTTGCGAGCTTAGTGGCGCTGCCGCCGGCACTCCGGCCCCCCAGAGAGCCGCCACCAGCAACATGGTTGCCATCCCAAAGAAGATTCGCAGAGGCTTCATGATCACCGCACTTATTTCTCGACGACCAGCTTCATGTACATGTCGTCGTGTCCTCGCCCGCACTTCACGGTGCACTCGATCGGGTACTCACCCGGATCCGCCGGAGCTTTGACCTGATAGTCATGAGTGCCTTCGTACAGACGGAGGTCCCAGCCCTGGTCGCGCAGACTGCGGATCACCAGGCTGTGAACCGCGCCATCGCGGGCCAACTCCGAGCCACGTTGCGATGTAATTCGCAGGCGCAGCATTTCGCCGGCATGCGCCCGGATTACGGCAGACTTCGCATTGGCCACACGAAAGGTGTTGTCGCCCGCCGCAACGATCTCCACGAGCCTCCCCTCTGGCAAGTCGGCGGCGATCGCAATGCTGCCGGTCAGCAAGAGCAGGAGCAAGCAAGCAATAGTTCTCATAGATTTACTTTTTAGCTGACTCCGCCAGATATTGCAGGACCGCGTCTGCCTGCTCAGCCAACAGGTTCGCTCGCACCCGCATGTGCAGGGCGACCGCCTTGCTCTGGCGCGCGCTCAGCGAAGGCGGAGTGTTGTGACAGCGCGTGCAGTTGGTCTTGTAAACCAGTTCGCCGTCCACCGTACGACGCGTTTGAGATGGAGTGTTGGAGCCGGCCAAGGCCGATAGAGCCGTGCCAGCAATGAGGGTCACTAATAAAAGCGATTTCATATCGATATCCTTCTATTTCACGAAACGGTAACTGATTCCGAGTGTCCAGACGTTGTGATCGTCTGTGCTGTTGAACTGTCGACCAAAGGCCACCTGAGCCCGCACCGCATCGCTGATCCAATAGTTCCAACCCCCGAGCACGCGGGTCGCATCGCTCTCAGGCGCCTCGAAGTCCCCCGGAATATCGCCGTTCGGGTGCAGGTATTGCTCACCGCGGACAACGGCTTGCGAGCGGCGGATAAAGCGCGGATAGCGCGAAGAGGAAAACCGGTACGCGCTCTCCAGCCAGTAGCCATTTCCAAAGACGCTCGACATTAGGCCCTCTCCCCGCACGTCGACCGGAACTTGCCGCAGATTCCAGGTGAAGTCCGCTCCAAAGCGATTGAAGCGATCCGAGCCCAGCAGGCGATTGAACGAGAAACCGGCTTCGAACCGCGGGCCGGGAAAAAAGAGCCCGGTGCGAAGTCCCGCTTGCCGGTCGGCGCCCGCTGAGATGTTGTGGGTCAACACCGAGAAGTAGCCCCGCGTAGCTGAATTGCGCCGCGGAACCCAGGGGAATCGCCCCCCGCAGCTGTCCGCCGTTGCCGGAGGAGTCGCCAAAACCGAAAATCATAGGCTCTGCGGCAAGATTGCGAATCCAGCGTGCGTCGAAACGTTCCTTGTAAATGTTGAACGGGATCGCGTAGCGTCCCGCGATAATCGTGAGGTACTTGCTGGCAAAGAAATCCAACTGAGCGTATTCGAGATTCTTTTCGAAGCCCACTGGTTCATACCCGCCATGCGAATACGTGATGTCAGACTCCCCCTCGAACTCGCTTTCGATCAGTGCCCGGTGTCCCAGTGGAACAAGAAAGATAGGCGCAAACACGGGATTCATGTTGTTCGAATGCGGCTCAAATGTGGCATTCAGCGCCATCCCGCCCGTGATGATAGGGACCCCGTCGAAATGGCCGCCGGTTTCATTGATCGGCTGGTTCGGGGCCGTGCTGCCATTCGATTGACAGAACACCGGCACACTGAGCAAAACGGTTGCGACAATAGACATAGCGAACTTCACGGTTGCCTCCTTGCGCCAATGTTCAAACAAGCGCAGGCCTGGGACTTACGCAGGGGGGAGCACGGCAGAGTGCGGCGAATCACAAAATATATTTGCAATTCGTGCGCGATCCTAACCGTCCAGAAATATGCGCAACTTGCGGTGCAGCAACTGCGCTGTAAGGTGCTTGTAAAAAGTCACTCGAGGCGTTTGTACGGAGCAGCAACTACTTTGTAGAAAGTCCAGCGATGCATTTGGCGAAGTCGTGCCACATCTTTGCCGCGCAGTTCGCGGCAAGATGAAGCATTTGACTTCGAGGTTTCTACCGGCTCCAGCCATCCGCTTGCGCTCAGGGCGGACGAGGCGTCCGCCCTTACACAAGCTCTACACCAGGCCCTGGTCGAGCATGGCGTTGGCGACTTTCAGAAAGCCGCCGATGTTGGCGCCGTTCACCAGATTGCCGGGCGTGCCATATTTCTCGGCGGTTTCGTAGCAGTTCTGGTGGATGGCGATCATGATGTTGTGCAGACGATCATCCACTTCCTTGCGAGTCCAGCTCAGGCGTGCGCTGTTCTGCGCCATTTCCAGGCCAGAAGTGGCCACACCGCCGGCGTTGGCAGCTTTGGCCGGTCCGTACAGGACTTTGGCGTCGAGGAACATCTTGGTCGCCTCCAGCGTGGACGGCATGTTCGCGCCCTCAGCCACCAGCTTGCAGCCATTCTTCAGCAGGTTCGCCGCATCTTTCGCGGTGATTTCATTTTGCGTCGCGCTGGGGAATGCGCAGTCCGCTTTGATATTCCATAGCGGATTGTGCTCCAGCTTGATATCCGTGGGCATGAAGATGGCTTTCTTGAACTTGTCAGCGTAGTCACGAATGCGACCGCGCTTAAAGTTCTTCAGCTCCATGATGTACGCCAGCTTGTCGCGGTCGATGCCGTCGGGATCATAGATCACGCCGTTCGAATCGGAGGCGGTCACTGGCTTCGCGCCGAAGTCGAGCAGCTTCTCGATCGTGTATTGCGAGACGTTGCCGCTGCCCGAAACCAGGCAGAGCTTGCCTTCCAGAGAATCTTTGCGGCTCTTCAGCATCTCGTTGGCGAAATAAACGCAGCCGTAGCCGGTGGCTTCCGGACGAATCAGCGATCCGCCCCAACCCAGACCCTTGCCCGTCAGCACGCCGGTGAATTCATTGCGCAGCCGCTTGTATTGCCCGAAAAGGAATCCGATCTCTCGTCCGCCTACTCCAATGTCGCCGGCCGGAACGTCGGTGTCCGGTCCGATGTGGCGTTGAAGTTCGGTCATGAAGCTCTGGCAGAACCGCATCACCTCGTTGTCGCTCTTCCCTTTGGGATCGAAATCGGAACCGCCCTTGCCGCCGCCCATGGGCAGCGTGGTCAGGGAGTTCTTGAAGACCTGTTCGAAGGCCAGGAATTTCAGGATGCCGAGATTTACGCTGGGATGGAAGCGCAGACCGCCTTTGTAGGGACCGATAGCGCTGTTCATCTCGATGCGGAAGCCGCGGTTCACCTGAATGTTGCCCTGGTCATCGAACCAAGGTACGCGGAACATAAGAACGCGCTCGGGCTCGACAATCCGTTCGAGCAGGCGCGCCGACTGATACTCGGGGTGCTTGGCGAGGACCAACCTGAGAGAGTCGAACACCTCCTGCACCGCCTGGTGGAACTCGGGCTCGGCAGGGTTCTTCGCTTTCACACTGATCATTACGGATTCAATGTAGTCCGCGGGAGTCTTGACTCCCGGGGGTGTGATCACGGACGTCATAATTTTCCTACCTCCGTAGGTACAGCCTAAAAAGCATGATTCCGCTCTCCATTGTCAGGCTCTAATAAAAGCAAGCAGTGATAATTCTCACGGGCAGGCGTGATTGCGGTCACGGGGAGTGCAGGTGGAATGGAATGAGGAGGATGCGGGACCAGGCAGAGAGTGACGACATGGGCACCTCCTGCTCGGCATTATTGTGAGCGCCCGGCTGGACCTTTGCAAGTTCCAGCGGTACTACCCTGCTCACAAAAGATGCTCACATCGATTTCGGAACGGTTTTTAGGCTTGTGCAATCATTGCTAGCATTGCTATCATTGATTGCATGGCGAGCATTACCGTTCGAAAACTGGAAGAAAAGTTAAAGCATCGGCTGAAGATGCGGGCTGCGGAAAACGGGCGGTCGATGGAACAGGAAGCGCGGGAGATTCTGAAGAGCGCCCTCGACAAACCGAGCAAGCCGAAGACTGGCGCGGATCTGGTGAAGCGCATCCGGGCTATCTGGGAACCGCTGGGAGGGGTCGAATTAGAGTTGCCACCACGGCAACCTATGCGCTATCCCGAGTGGATCAAAGACTGGAAGTAGCCCAGGTCCCAACACCAGAGCTCATTCCGTGACAATTCTCGACACCAACGTTATTTCTGAGCTGATGCGGCCAACCCCAGAGTCACTGGTGCTACAATGGTTCAATCGTCTGAGCGCAGAAGATGCTCACCTCACCTCAATTACAGTCGCAGAGATTTTGTTGGGGATCGAACTGCTCCCTCTCGGTAAACGCCGGGATGTAATGCGAGCAGCCGCTGAAAGAACACTTGGGGTCTTCGCGGGCCAGGTTCTGTCCTTTGATGAGAAAGCTGCCCACGCATTTTCGTTGGTCTCATCCACCCGCCGCCATGGTAGAAGCATGTCCGATTTTGATGCGCAGATAGCCGCCATTGCGCGAGTGCACGGAGCAATCCTGGCGACCCGTAAGGAGAGTGATTTCGAAGGCTGCGGAGTGACGATAGTCAACCCCTGGCAGGCGTGACAGATCGAGTAGTTCACTTGAGATCAATGCTTGAGCGGTTTTCCTACGATATCCGCACCTGGCTCACAATCGTTGCATGATGGACGGATCGGAGGTGCTGTGATTCTAACGAAAGCCGGCAATTGCATCTCAATTTTTGGATTCTGCGGCAGAGGCGAATCTGCCCCTCGAATTCGGTACTCGAAGATGACTGTGAAGAAGATTTTCTTCATGCCAGATTCCCCTTCAGCAAATCCTCGGTAATTGCTCGCCACTCAGCATGTCGACCACGCGATTGCCTCCGATGCGGCTTTGCAGGATTACCATGCGTCCTGGACTCTTTTCCACACTGCCGACCCGGACTGATCCTTGCGAGACTTCTACTTTCGTCATCACTTCGAGTGCCGCATCGGCTTGCGCTGCCGGTACGAATACTGCAAAGCGTCCTTCATTTGCGACGTAGAGCGGATCGAGTCCGAGAATCTCGCACGCACTCTGCACGGTCTCTTCCACCGGAATCAATACTTCTTCCAGCTTGATGCAGATGTTGCGGTCGCCCGCGATCTCGTTCAGCGTGGTGGCCAGCCCGCCTCGGGTCAGGTCGCGGAGGCAGTGGATTTCGATGCCTGCGTGCAGCAATGCTTCGACTGCGGGCCAGACATTGGCGCAATCGGTCAGAATGGGCGATTCGAATTCCAGGCTTTCGCGTACGGAAAGAATCGCGATCCCGTGGCGGCCGAGATCACCGCTGACGATCACGGCGTCTCCGGGCTGAACTGACGCAGGGCCAATTGGCACCTTCATCTTCGACTCGATTACGCCAATTCCCGAAGTGTTGATGAAGATTCCGTCTCCCTTCCCTTTGTCGACGACCTTTGTATCCCCGGTGACAAGCTCAACATTGGCTTTTGCCGCGGCTTGCTGCATCGAGGTCACGACGGTGCGCAGTGTCTCCATCTCCAGACCTTCTTCCAGAATGAAACCAGCGCTCAGATAGAGCGGGCGCGCGCCGCACATCGCGAGATCATTCACCGTGCCATTCACCGCCAGATCACCGATGTTGCCTCCAGGAAAAATCAGCGGGCGCACTACGAACGAATCGGTGGTGAAAGCCAAACGCGCGCCATTCACCCGCACGACTGCCCCGTCATGGCGCTGTTCGAGCGCGGCATTCGAGAATGCCGGGGTAAATATTTTTTCGATCAGCTGATGCGTGAGCCTTCCGCCCCCGCCGTGGGCCAGGACTATGCGGTCGTCAGCGACTCGAGGGACCGGACAGCTCAGGTTGAAATGATTGATTTTGGCGTCTGCCATAGTGGTAGTAAGCCGCGCACGCGCCTTCGGACGATACCATGGGAGCGCCCAGCGGATTTTCTGGCGTGCACTTCACGGCGAAAGCCGGGCACTGGTGCGGCTTCTTGAGTCCTTGCAGAATCAGTCCGCTGATGCACTCCGGTGATTCCTTCGCAGGTTCTCCGGTGAAGGGGAAGCGGCGGTTGGCATCGTATCTCTGAAAGCGTCCACGCAGTTGGAAACCGCTGGCGGGAATTTCTCCCAGGCCGCGCCACTGCCGCGAGCTGATTTCAAAGACTTCCGAGATCGTCTTCTGTGCCGGACGATTCCCTTCCCGCCGCACCGCGCGCGCGTATTGATTTTCGACCTGGTGGCGTCCTTCTTCGAGCTGGATTACGCTCATATAAATCCCCTCGAGCAAATCGAGCGGCTCGAATCCCGTCACCACGATGGGAACTTTGTACTTCTCCGCGATGGGTAAGTATTCCTCGAAACCCATCACGGTACAGACGTGGCCGGCAGCGAGAAATCCTTGTACCACACACTGCTCGGATGACAGCAAAGCCTCCATCGCTGGAGGAACCAGCACGTGCGAGACCAGGATGGAAAAGTTCTCCACGCCATCGTGGTCGGCCTGCCACACAGACATTGCATTCGCGGGCGCGGTGGTTTCGAATCCCACGGCGAAGAAGACCACCTGCTTGTGCGGATTCGCCTTCGCCAGTTTGAGCGCGTCCAGCGGCGAGTACACGATGCGCACGTCCGCGCCTTCGGCCTTGGCATCGAACAGGCTCTTCGACGAACCAGGCACTCGTAGCATGTCGCCGAAAGAGCAGAAGATTGCGTCGGGGTGTTTGGCGATTGCCACCGCTTTGTCGATGAGTTCGATGGGCGTGACGCAGACTGGACATCCCGGTCCGTGGACAAGCGTGATCTCTTTGGGCAACAGGTCTTCCAGGCCGCTCTTTACGATCGTGTGGGTCTGCCCGCCGCAGATTTCCATGATCGTGTACGGCCGGGTGATCTTTTGCCGGATCGCGGCCGCGAGTTTCTTGGCGGCTTTCGCGTCGCGATATTCACTGAGGAATTTCACCGAGTTCCTCTTTCACCGCGCCCATCTGTTCCAGGTATTCGAAAACCCGTTTGGCTTCTTCTTCGTCGATCACGCTGATGGCAAATCCGACATGGACCAGCACGTACTTGCCGACTTCAGCTTCGGGAGTGTACGCGAGATTCACTTCTTTGCGGATGCCGCCGAAGTCGACTTTCCCGAGCCGGAAGGCGATATCGCCGTTATCGATGATTTCAACGATGCGTCCTGGGACTGCTAAGCACATGGACTATCCTCGGACGACCACCACAGTAAGAAAGCCGTCTATTGCGATCTCGCCATCCCTTTGCCCCTGTCATCCTGAGCTCAGCGAAGGATCTATGTACCTCCGCGCTAGACGGGTCCCGCCGACATCACCGCCTGCCCCAATGCGATTCCGCCATCGTTGGGCGGGACTTGCCGGTGCGTGTGCACTACAAAGCCGCGTGCCTCCAAGACTGCTGCCGCACGCTCCGTCAGATAGCGGTTCTGAAAAACTCCGCCGCTGAGGACGATCTGCATCTCTTTCACCTGCTCGGCAACTTCGACGATCCAGTTCACTAAGCCGTTGTGGAATCGCGCCGCGATGCGGGAAACGGGCATTCCCGAACGTAAATCCTGCATCAACTCTGAGACTAGCGGGCCCCAATTACCACCAGCTAAAGGATACGCTTCTTCCGTACGCAGTGCGCCGATCTGGTTCTCTAGAAGCATGGCGGCTTGCCCTTCGAATCGGTTCTGCTGCGCAACGCCTGCAATCGAAGCTACCGCATCGAAAAGACGTCCAACGCTGGTGGTGGGAACAACATTGATCTTGCGGGCGAGCATTTCGCGAATTCTCGCTTCCTTCACCTCAAACGAACTTTGCTCGCAAGCCGCCCCACCGCGGCTGTTCTCACATTCTTCGGTGCCGAATACTTCAAACCGCACACTGGCGGCCGAGCGCCAGCCTTCTCGGACGGCGGCGTCTCCTCCAGGCAGGCCAAAGGGACGAAGATGTGCGACGCGCTCATAACCAGTGCCTTCTACGCGGAAGAATTCTCCACCCCACATTGCGACATCGAGACCATACCCCGTGCCATCCCAGGAGACTCCGAGATACGGGCCCACAACACTGTTCTCGGCCGCGCAAGCCGTAACGTGCGCCTGATGGTGCTGCACTCGAATCACCGGAAGTCCAGAGCGCTCGGCCCAGTGCGTCGAAGCGTAGTCGGGATGCAGGTCACAAACCACGGCTTCCGGTTTAAAGCTGTACAGCCGGCACAGATCTGCGATTGCTCGTTCGAATGCCTGACGCGCTTCCAGAGTTTCCAGATCGCCAATGTGCTGGCTAAGAAAAACGTCGCGCCCCACGGCGATTGCTACCGTGTTCTTAAGATGTCCGCCTACAGCGAGCACCGGTGGAAGTTCGCGCGCGACCCGGACTCCCAACGGAGCGTATCCACGAGCGCGACGCAAGATTCCGGCGCGGCCCCGGGTGACGCGGACTACCGAGTCATCGCACGCGCGAACAATCACGCGATTGTGCATCAGGAAATGGTCGGCGATGCCCTGCAGGCGAGTGGTGGCTTCGGCGTTGCCGATTGCGATCGGCTCATCACTCCGATTGCCGCTGGTCACGATCAGCGGGAAAGGGTATTGCTTCATCAGCAGATGATGGAGGGGCGAGTACGGCAGCATGACTCCCAAATACGGAGAGCAATGCGAGACATTCCCTGCAATGTCCGTCCCGGGTTTCGGCTGCAGAAGCACAATCGGAGCAGCTTGCGATTCGAGCAGTTCCACTTCCGTGGGCGCAATCTCGCAGTACTCGCGTACCATGGCGAGTGAAGGCATCATGAGCGCGAACGGCTTCTCCTCGCGATGCTTGCGTTCGCGCAGGCGCACCACAGCCGTTTGCTGGCGCGCATCCGCGACAAGCTGGAACCCGCCAATGCCTTTCAAGGCGACGATTTCGCCGCGCAGTAGAGCTTTTGCCGTATCTGAAATCGTTCCCTCAAGCTTCGGCCCACAGACCGGGCAGGCATTGGGCTGTGCGTGAAAGCGACGGTCAACGGGATTCTCGTACTCTCCCCTGCATTGCGGGCAGAGCACGAAATCTTTCATAGTCGTATTCGGCCGGTCATACGGGATATCGAGCACGATGGTGTAGCGCGGCCCGCAATTGGTGCAGTTGGTGAAGGGATAGTGAAAACGGCGGTTGGAAGCATCAAACAGCTCATTTCGGCAGTCAGGACACGTTGCAAGGTCGGGTAGAACGTTGACCGACTTACCGGTATCCGAGCCGCTGGCGTGAATCTCGAAGCTGCTTGAGCCCTCGGGCGGAATCCTTGCAGCTTCGTGAACCGTGACGACGGAAGCTTTAGGGCGCTCGCGTTCAAGCCGTTGCTCGAACACCGTCAGATGATCGAGGGCTCCTTCCACTTCGACCACCAGCCCGGATGAAGAGTTCAGCACCCATCCCGTCAGCGACATCTCTCGTGCGAGACGGTAAACAAAGGGCCGAAAACCAACCCCTTGAACCGCGCCACGCAGGGTGATTCGAAGCCTTCCTGTCGCGGGTTTCGAAGCTACTGCCATGGCGGGACGCAGGTTATTTTAAGTCTTCAGATTTGCTTTTGCCGAAACCATCTCCTGTACGAGCGCCTCAATCCGGCCCACCATCGCGGGCAGTGCCGCGGCCACCCTGGGCGAGAGACATTCACCATGTGCGAAATCTTCTCCGATCATGGTCACGAAAAATGCGCGCGGCTCAATCCCGTAGAGTGCACCCGCCAACTCCAGGACACTGCCGGGAGAGAATGCGTGACAAAATCGTGCTGACTCGATCGCCTCGTTGCGCTGAAATTCTTCGACCCGAATGTCGCCGGGCTTCATCTCGGTCGATCGCGGAGTAGCGGCGTCAAGCAAGATCACGCCATCACTCCGGCTGATGGCCTCCGCCAATTCCGGTGCGAGCTGATGCACGCGCAGGATTTCAACCTGGTCCGGAGTAAACTTCCCTTCCAGAGCCTCCGCCGCACGCCAGCCAAGCCCGTCGTCGGAACGGAGCGAATTGCCGTACGCGATGATGAGAACTCGACCCATGCTTCGGTACCGATAGATTTTATGTAGCGCCGAACGCCCTCGTCCGGGGTCGTGCGCGGCGCAATGAGAAGCATAGAAAACCTACGCGACCATGTCGCTCGAGGGCGGCCCCTTCAGCAAGCTCAGCGGAAGCTGCGTCCGGCCATACGTCATCCGCGCACGATTTCGTCGAGCACCTCGCCTTCAGCGTTGACTAGCTGGATTTGCAGATCCATCTGTCCTAGCGCGTGCGTCGAGCAGCTCAGGCAAGGATCGTAGCAGCGAATTACCGCCTCGACCCGGTTCAGCATTCCTCGGCTCAGACGCTTGCCTTGCACAAAGTGCTTGGCTACCTGCAGGACGCTCCGGTTCATCGCCAGATTGTTGTGTCCAGTTGCGATGACCAGGTTGACCCAGCGAATCAGTCCTTGCTCGTCGATCTTGTAATGATGAAAGAGCGTTCCGCGGGGCGCTTCGCAGGCTCCAACCCCTTCCAAAGCGTTGGCATGCGCCACCGCTCGCACGTGTTTGGAAAGGATCTCGGGATCGCTCAGCAACTGTTCCAGCCTCTCAATGCAATAAAGAATTTCGATCAGGCGGGCATGATGATAATGGAACGAGCTGAGCACGGCAGTACGCTGCAGTTCGTGGAACTCCGCCAATTCCTGGTCGGCGCGCTCGGTGCCGCAGCGGTCCGCTACATTGAGACGCGCGAGCGGCCCAACCCGGTAAATTCCGTCGGGGAAGCCCTTCGGCTTGTAATACGTAGATTTCAGATAACTCCACGGCTCGACTTTTTCCCCGATGTAGTCGGAATAATTGGCCGGATCGAGATCGTCGGCCACAACATGGCCGGAGGCATCGACGATGCGCAGCTTGCCCTCGTAGAACGTGAGCCCGTTGTCTTTCTTTACGATGCCCATGAACATTGTGGGAAAGTTGCCGAAGGTGGAAATCTCTTCACGGAAACGTTCCATGCTGCTCTTGAACCATTCCAGGGTGCGTTCGGCGATTGCCAGAGCTTCGGGCAGGCTCGACAGAATCGCATCGCGATTGGCTTCGCTGAGGGGCTCACTGACGCCGCCGGGAACGATCCAGGCAGGATGAATGCGCTTCCCTCCCAGGCGCTCGATAATCTTCTGTCCAAACTGGCGCAGCTTGATTCCGTCGAGCGCCAGCGCGGGATTCTGTTCGGCTACGCCGAAGATATTGCTTTTGGCGGGATCGGCATCCATGCCGAGCAACAGATCGGGCGAAGAGAGATGGAACAGACTCAGTGCGTGCGATTGCGTGACCTGCGCCAGCCCAAAAATACGGCGCAGTTTATCGGCAGTCGGCGGAATTCTCACCGCGAGCAGTGAATCGCAAGCTTTGGCCGACGCGATGAGATGGCTGACCGGGCAGATGCCGCAGATGCGCGCCATCAGCGACGGCATTTCGTAGAATGGACGACCGTCGCACAGCTTTTCAAAGCCGCGGAATTGGGTCACGTGAAAGCGGGCATCTTCAACTCGGCCGTCCTCGTTGAGATGCAGCGTGATCTTGGAATGGCCTTCGATGCGCGTCACCGGATCGATGACGATGGTATTGCCTTGGGTCACGACAGCTCCCCCCTTGTTCTCGCGCTTTGATGTCTATGCACCAAAGCGTGTCTTCGGACTCAAGTCCGGCGTCCTTCCTTGCAACAATTCGGTCACCAGGTAATAAATTGTGTCCGCTGAAGGGGGGCAACCCGGCACGAACACATCCACCTTGACGAACTCGTGTACCGGCCGCGATGTGGGCAGCAGCGCGGGCACCACCTGATTGGGAATGCCCGGATCGAAGGTGACGTTTTCCCGGTAAGCGCGGTCGTACACTGCCTTGGTGCCGAATGGATTTCGCATTCCCGGAACATTGGCCGTGACCGCGCAATCGCCCAGCGAGACCAGAATCTTGGTGCGCTCGCGGATCCTTGTGATCTTCTCCAAGTCCTCTTCACTGCTAACTGCGCCTTCCACCAGCGTCACGTCCACACTCTCGGGAAATTCTTTCGCGTCCACCAGTGGGCTGTAAACCAGGTCGGCGGCGCCCGCTATCGCTAGCAGGCGTTCGTCCATGTCGAGGAACGACATATGGCACCCCGAGCAGCCATCGAGCCAGACGGTAGCGATGCGCTTCTTAGTCATGCGTTCCTGTGTAGCAGCGGACGCCTCGTCCCCACCGCGGCGCAAAGCGCCTCATGAAGTCGTCATTGTCCCGTGCGGCGGCGGCACGCGTCGAATTCGCATCTCGCGTCTGGGGCGCAACCACAGACGAGGCGTCCGGGGCTACACCGGCCTCACGCGCTACAGAGCGCCTCATTCGTTCTCCTCCCGCATCATGGTCAGGTATGGCAGAAATTGACGGCGCTTCAACATTTCGGCCACGGAGCGGCCTTTTTCAAACAATGCGCCCGTCGGACATACGTGAACACACTTGCCGCAGCTGGTACAGGTTTCCGAGCTTCCCCACGGCTCATTCAAATCTGTAATTACCTTCGCCCCAATGCCCCGGCCCATTACATCCCACGTGTGCGCGCCCTCGATTTCGTCACAGACCCGCACGCAGCGCGTGCACAGGATGCAGCGGTTATGGTCGATGACGAACCGCTCATGGGAAGCGTCCACTTCTTCCTTTGGATAACGGTACGGAAAATGGACATGCGTGATGCCCAGACGCTGAGCCAGCATCTGCATCTCGCAGTTGCCATTGGAGACGCACACCGAGCAGATGTGGTTGCGCTCTGTAAAGAGAAGTTCCAGAATCATGCGGCGGTAATTGTTCAGGCGGTCGGAGTCCGTGGTGACTTCCATTCCCTCTTCCACCGCGGTGACGCAGGCGGGAAGCAGCTTGTTCTGGCCTTTAATCTCCACCAGGCACAAACGGCAGGCGCCCACGTCGGAGAGGCCGTCCATCTCGCAGAGGCGTGGAATGAAGATGGCATTCTGCCGCGCGACGTCAAGGATGGTTTCTTCCTGACGTCCGCTGACATCGCGGCCATCGATCTTCAGCGTCTTGACCGCGGCGACGGGCGTCATACCGGTTCTCCTACAGGCTGCCCGCAAACCCCAGCCGGACATTTGTGCTCTTGAATGTGCGCCCGGTATTCCTCGGCGAACGAGCGCAGGGTACTGACCACCGGATTCGGCGCCGATTGACCGAGACCGCAGAGGCTGGTGTGCTTTAGCAGATCGCAGAGTTCTTCCAGCATTTTCAAATCCTGCTCCGTGGCCGTCATGTTGGTGATGGCCGAGAGAATGCGATGCATCTGGTAGGTTCCTACCCGGCAGGGAATGCACTTACCGCAGGACTCGGTCATACAGAAATCCATGAAATATTTGGCAACATCGACCATGCAGGAACTTTCGTCCATGACTATCATGCCGCCCGAACCCATGATCGACCCGGCACGGGCCAGCGATTCGTAATCCACCGGCATATCCAGGCATTCCGACGGGAGACAACCCCCGGAGGGGCCTCCGGTTTGCACTGCTTTGAATTTTCGGCCGTCGGGAATCCCGCCGCCAATTTCGAAGACCATCTCGCGCAACGAGATTCCCATGGGAACTTCGACCAGGCCGGTGTTCTCGACCCGTCCCGCCAGCGCAAATACTTTCGTTCCCTTGCTCTTTTCTGTGCCTAGCGCCGCGTACCAATCGGACCCGTTGCGGATGATAGGCGCAATATTGGCGAAGGTTTCCACGTTGTTGATCAACGTGGGCTGCCCGAATAAACCTTCCATGGCGGGATACGGCGGGCGCGGACGCGGCGTACCGCGCTTGCCTTCCACCGACGCGATGAGTGCAGTTTCTTCCCCGCAGACGAAGGCTCCGGCGCCGAGCCGCAGATCAATCCGGAAGCTGAAGCGCGTGCCGCAGATATTGGCGCCCAGCAGCCCGATGCGCTCTGCCTGGCGGATGGCATTCCGCAGCCGCTTGATGGCCAGCGGATATTCGGCGCGCACATAAATGTATGCCTCCGACGCGCCCACGGCATACCCGCCGATGAGCATGCCTTCGAGTACGCGATGAGGATCGCTCTCCAGCACGCTACGATCCATGAACGCGCCGGGATCGCCCTCGTCCGCATTGCAGATGACATATTTCTGCGTGCCCACCGACTTGGAGACCGTGCTCCATTTCAGACCGGTGGGATATCCGGCGCCACCCCGCCCGCGCAGCCCGCTGCGGGTGATTTCATCAATGACCTCCCGCGGCGACATTTCGGTGAGCGCCTTGATCAGGGCGGAATATCCGTTGGCCCCTATGTAGTCTTCAATGCGCTCCGGATCGATGACGCCGGAGTTCTCCAAAACAATCTTCTTCTGCCGCTGGAAGAATGGCACCTCGGTGGAACACAGCAAGCGCGAAACCGGTTCCGCGGCCAGGCTGTCGAGCACCGCCGGGCTATCTGGTGCCGTCACTTTCTTGTAAAGAACTCCGTTGCTGGTCGAGACCAGCGGACCTTCGGAACACAGCCCCATGCAGCCCACGCCTTTCACCTGGCAGTGATCCCTGGCGCCGCGGCGGCTGACTTCCTGATCGAGCGCGTCCTTGACCGACTGCGATTGGCAGGAGAGGCATCCGGCTGCCACGCACACATTCACCCTTTGCGGGTATTTGCCTTGCTCGGCGCGTTGGTCTTCAGCAATCTGCTCGAGTTCCTCGGGTGTCATGCGACCGTCCACTTCTTAAGGTGTTCGCGAATGGCGCTCGTACTCACTTTGCCGGCGACTTCCTGGTCGTAAACGACGGCGGGAGCAAGACCGCACGAGCCCAGACAGCGCGCCGTGAGCAAAGAGACTTTCTTGTCCATGGTAGTTTCTCCCGGAACAATCCCTAGGTCTTTCTGCACGGCATCGAGTAACTGCGGCGCTCCCTTGATGTAGCAAGCGGTGCCCATGCAAATTACGCAAGTATGCTCACCGGCCGGCTTAAGAGTGAAAAAGTGATAGAAGGTGGCAACACCGAACGCGCGGCTCAGCGGTACGCGCAGCGACATCGCAACGTAACGCAGGGCTTGTGCGTCGAGGTATCCGAATGCCTCCTGCACTGTGTGCAACGTCTCAATCAGTCCGCGGGGGTGTGCTCCCTGGCGACGTATCGTAGCGTCCACCAGCTTCCAGCGCTTGTCCTGGTTGGGAGGAACGGGCTTGGCAACGTATGAGACCATAGGATCCGTTGGGCAAAGTAGTAAATGTTATAAAAACAATTATGAATACTGCCCCAAGCTCGCGATTCTAGTCCTCGCGGCAGGACAGGTACAACGATAGAAGCAGATATTTTGTCCAGGGGAAGTTCGTTTTGGGTCAGCTCTCCCAAACAGAGACTGCATCGCTGCTCTCCAATTCTTCAGCCAGCGCGTGATTACTGTCCGCCAAGGCCGAAATTACGATCAAGGTGGCATCATCCTTTAACTGGAAGGCGCAGAACTGCTTCACATCCACCAGCAGAAGCTCCTTGAGCTCCGCCGTGGGCCTCCCTGCATACTTGCGCGCGCTTTCGATCAGCCCACGGTCTCCGAACTCCTCTCCGTCCGGCAATCCAGCTTCTGTAATGCCATCAGTAAAAAGCAGCAAACGGTCACCGTCTCGAAATTGAAGACGCGAATCGCGGTACTTCCAGTCGGGAAAAACTCCCAGCACCGCCCCGCCATTGGTGAGTTCCTGCACGTCCCCCCCAGCGCGCAGCACAATGGGAAGCAGGTGTCCGGCGCTGGTGTATTCGAAGCTCCACCGCTCGGCGTCGAGCACGCCATAAAAGAACGTCACGAACTTACCCGTAGTGATACTGGAGCACAGGACTGAGTTCACCCGCGCGCAGAGCTCGGATGGAGAAGTCGAGTCCGTCGCGAAAGCCCGTACGCTAGCTTGCACGTTCGCCATAAGCAGCGCAGCGGAAATACTTTTGCCGACCACATCGGCAATACAGATTCCAACCTTCGTCTCGCTGAGCCTGATCACATCAAAATAGTCTCCGCCCACGACACACGCCGGTTCCCAGGCGGCTTCGATTTCAAAACCAGGGAGTTGCGGGATCTGCTTGGGCAGCAGCGACTGCTGAATCTCGCGTGCCTGCTGCAATTCCTGCTCGTGCAGTTCCCTCACCGCAGTTTCCAGTTCCACCTTCTGCTGCAGCTCCCGGTTTCTGCTTTCCAGCCGCTCCCGCATTCTGCGGTAGAGTTGCGTGCTGACCCCGACGATCATCGTCGCCATGAAGGGGAACTTCCATCCGTTCCTTATGTACTGCCCCAGAGTCTCGCTGGAATACTTTGCTGTTGGATAGCGAATGATGTTCACCACCGCCACCCCCGCGAAGGAGATGAGCAACATCAATCCAATGTAAATCGCCCAGGAAGCCAGAGGGCGCTTACGTTCGTACAGAAAATTCGCGTGGTCCTGAATGAAAGCGATGAAGTTGCAGAGCGGCAGAGTGTAGACGAGAGTGGCCCCGATGTCGGCCGGACGGTCCGCAGCCCACAGGCCTCCATAAATGGCAACGGCAATCGCTATGTAACGTTGTTGGCGACCGATAAATCGCCGGAACTGAAATGATCCCAGGAACGATGGAACAGCGAACGTCAACTGGTTCCTTTCATTACTCCCGAATCGTCAGTACCGGGCAGTGCGCCTGGGAAATAACGTGATGCGCCGAAGACCAGGGAAAATGAGACGTGCCAACCTCGGCCGAGGAGCGCGCCCCGAGAATGATAATGTCCGCTTCGCCGTCGCACGCCGCTTTCAGAATGCGCTCCGGAGCAGATCCAAATTCCAGCAGAAATTCTGGCGCGTACTGTAGCCCCGCGTTGGCCGGAATCAATTCCTGCAAGCGCCGCATCCCCTCTTCCATCGGTTCGGGCTTGCGGCCGAGCTGAGTGTAGTCTTCAATCACGTGCAACAGCGCGAGCCGCGCGCGAAACTCTGCGGCCAGAGACACGGCTGAGTTGGCAACCACCGTGGAATTCCTGCCGAAATTGGTAGCGCAAACAATCTGCCGAATTTCCAGTTCCAACGGCGCCAAATCGTGCCCTTCTACCAGGGCTGGCAGCTTGGCGTGCCCGGAAACCTTGGGCCCCACCGTCAACACGGGGCAGGCCGCGTGGCGCAGAATGTCTTCTGCCACCGAGCCCAGCAGGAGTTTCCCCAAGCCGGTTCGTCCATGCGTACCCAAAACAATTAGATCAATCTCATTTTCCTGAATAATTGGCTCGAGATTGGTCCACACTTGACCATGGCGCACGTAGTGCCGGTGAGAAACTCCCTCCAAACGCTCGCAAGCGTGCTGCAAGCGCTCATCGGCTTCGTTGTGAGCGTCTTCGTAGATCGTGCCCATGCTGACGTAATCCACTCCTCCTGTCATCATGAGAAGACTGGCTTCCGAGAGCACGTGGACGGCGTGCAACGTGCTGCCAAACCGCCGGCAAATGGCCGCGGCATAGGGCAGAGCGGCAGCTGAAGTGGCGGAGAAGTCAGTGGCGAAGAGTACGTTCTTCAGTGATACGAAAGACTTAGCTTCGAATTCCGGCTCGGCCAGCGCGCTCGGCGAGAGCCCGGGTTTGTCTTCAAGGGGTGCCATAAGCAAACCTCCTGCACCGCACTCAGGATCACCTTGGATGGGCTTAGGGGGTATGCCTGTTATCACCGGATTTTGTGATCGAAATCACAGACCAGGGTGCACATCCTTGGTGCGGCGCGTTTTGATGGACGGCGCGGATCTGAACTCGTCCGAAGCGATTCAATGCCTACAAGGGAAGTCAATACCCCATCCCGTCGCGTAAAGCGTGACAAGGATGGGGCCCCCGTTTTGTTATTCGGCAAAGCCGTCGGCTTGAGTCATCGCACCAATCGCGACCGTGTGATCGATGTACAGGCGTCCGGCTTCCAGCGCTTTGCGATCAAGTTCCAGCAGGGCTGGATTCTTCACCTTGGCTTCCAAGACTTTGAGGGCTGTTTCCGGGGCGAGGCATTCGGTCTCTTGTAGTAGCGCTCCCATCATGACGACGTTCGCGACTTTTGCAGAGCCTAGCTTGTCCGCAATTTCCGATGCTGGAATGCAGACCACCTGAGCTTGCGCGACAGAGATGTCTTCAGGCAGCCGCTCGCGGCCGTAAATGATGGTGCCGCCGGGAGCAATCTGCGCCGCAAACTTGCGCAGCGAAATCTCGTTCATCGCGATCAGAACGTCAGGGTGGGAGAGTAGAGGCGATCCAATGCGTTCTTTCGACAGGCAGACGTGGCAGTGCGCGCTGCCCGAACGCATCTCGGGTCCATAGGAAGGAAGCCAACTGACCTCCAGGCCTTCGCGCATCCCCATCTCGGCAAGGAGTTGCCCCAGCAACAGCACGCCTTGTCCGCCAAAGCCGGCAATCTTGATGTCGAGATGCTGGAAGTGATGCCTTCGTCCGGGAACAAAAGCGTCGCGGGCCGCCTGGCGCTCGCCCTGCACAACTTCCTGCACGGTTTTGTGCGGCGGCGGATTGCTATTCGGCATCTCTATTTTTCGGTCGCGAAAGACATTCAGCGGGAAGCTGGGAATCATCTTCTCCGCCACCCATTTGCGGGCTTCCACCGGATCCTTGCCCCAGATCGTCGGGCACGGAGACAGAATTTCGACAAAGGTAAATCCAGCACCGTCGCGCTGCAGTTCGAGCGCTTTGCGCACGGCACGGCGCGCCTTCATGATGTTCTTGTTATCAGAGAGCGCGACCCGTTCGATGTACACCGGAGCTTCGAGCGAAGAGAGCATCTCGGCCATGTGCAGCGGGAAACCTTCGTTCTCCGGACGGCGTCCCCACGGAGAGGTGGTGCTCCGCTGGCCTACGAGAGTGGTAGGCGCCATCTGGCCGCCGGTCATGCCGTAAATCGCATTGTTCACGAAGAATACGGAAATCTTTTCGCCGCGATTGGCGGCATGCACGATCTCCGCAGTCCCGATCGCCGCCAGGTCTCCATCGCCCTGGTAGGCAATCACGATCTTGTCCGGGCACGCTCGCTTCAGCCCAGTAGCCGCAGCCGGGGCGCGTCCATGCGCCACCTGCACGTTGCCCACATCGAAGTAGTAGTAGGCAAATACCGAACATCCTACCGGGCTTACCAGGATGGTTTGATCCTGCAGCTTCAAATCTTCCAGCGCTTCGGCAATCAGTTTGTGGGCGACGCCGTGGCCGCATCCGGGGCAATAGTGGGTCTGGTGCTTGAGGTCGGCCTTACGCTCGTACTCAGGGTAAAAGAGATGCGACTTGGAGTGGACGACATCGTACGCGGGTTTCGATTCCTCGACGACCTCGTGATTCGCCATAGTTACGGTCTCCATCTGTCACCCTTCTTTGTCCCATGTAGCGGCGGACGCCGGTGTCGGCCAGCCGGCTTGCACCGGCCGTCTCCCCCGCACGAGGGGCATCCGCGGCCACATGGTCCTACACCGCTGCTGGCATTTGTTCTTTGAACGTCGACAGCAACTCTTCCACGCCTGGTACGTTTCCGCCTACTCTTCCGTAGAACTCGACTGGACGCCGGCCTTCGACGGCCAGCTTCACATCTTCGACCATCTGCCCGTTACTGAGTTCAACCGTGAGAACTTTCTCTGCCCGCAGCGCCGTTGCGTGCAGCTGCCTGCCTGGGAATGGCCACAGCGTGACGGGACGGAACAATCCAACTTTCATTCCCTGCTTGCGCGCCTGATCCACTGCCGAGCGCAGCACACGCGACACGATTCCATATCCCACTACGATCAGTTCCGCATCCTCGGTGCAATATTCTTCAAAGCGCGTCTCGCTTTGTTGCGCGCGGATATACTTCGCTTCCATGCGCCGCTGGTGATCCTCGAGATCGTCAGGTTCGAGGTAAATCGAACTAACCAGGTTCTTGCGAGTCTCGGCAGTTCCCTTCACCGCCCAGGGTTTCTCGGGGGCGACGATGTCACGGTATTCGAGGTCGAGCGGCTCCATCATTTGGCCTACGAATCCGTCGGTGAGAACAATAGCCGGGTTGCGGTATTTGTCCGCGAGTTCGAAGGCCAGGATGGTCAGATCGGCCATTTCCTGCACAGACGCAGGAGCAACGACCAGGTTGCGGTAATTTCCGTGACCTCCGCCTTTGACCATGGCGAAGTAATCACTCTGCTCGGGTGCGATATTGCCCAGGCCCGGACCACCGCGCATCACATCCACGATCACGCACGGTAGTTCGGCGCCGGCGAGATAGGAGATGCCTTCCTGCATCAGGCTTACTCCAGGCCCGGAAGAACCTGTCATCACGCGAATGCCAGCGGAGGCGGCGCCGTACACCATGTTGATGGAAGCGGTCTCGCTCTCCGCCTGGATGAACGTGCCGCCAACCTCCGGCAGATAGAGCGCAGCCGCCTCGGCGACTTCGCTCGCCGGAGTGATGGGGTACCCGTAATAAGCGCGGCATCCGGCCAGCACTGCGCCCTTGATCACTGCGACGTTGCCTTTACAGAGCTGGCGCATGTTCGGCTCCTTGCTGGGCAACGGCTGCAGCTTTTGCCGGCGGGACCAGTCTGTAAACGGTAATCGCTCCCGGCTCCGGGCAGCAGTAAAAACAGATTCCGCACCCGCTACAGTCGTGGCCGGTGTAGCGGGCCGCATGTACGCCATAGTGGTTCAGCTCAGCAGCCAACTCCAGGCACTTCGGCGCGCAGGACTCAACGCACAGCCCACAGCCTTTGCATTCCTCGACATCGATGACCACTTTGCCGCGTGCCGGTCCCGCCATGCTTCACCTCGTAACAGCTGTTTGCGCCGCTTGAGGATGCTGCAACCACTTGGTTTTTTCGCAGTACTCGTACAGCCCTTCGCGAAATGCGGGATGCGCAATGTTGATGAGCGCCTTGGCGCGTTCGCGAATTGATTTGCCGTGCAGGTAGGCGACTCCGTATTCGGTTACGACATAGCGAACGAGTCCGCGCGAGGTTACCACCCCGGCTCCCGGATCGAGCATGGGAACAATGCGCGAGATGGTTCCATTCTTCGCAGTGGATGAGATCGCGATGATCGGCTTGCCGCCCTTGGAGCGCGAGGCTCCACGCAGGAAGTCCACCTGTCCGCCGATCCCGCTGTAGAACTGGTTTCCAATGGAGTCCGAGCAGACTTGCCCGGTGAGATCAACTTGCAACGCCGAGTTGATCGCTACCATTTTGTCGTTGCGCGCAATCAGTCCGGGGTCATTCGTGTACGCCGTGGGATGGAACTCGAAGATGGGATTGTTATCTACAAACTGGAATAGATGTTTGGTTCCCAGGGCAAATCCGAGAATAATCTTGCGCGGCTTGAAGTTCTTGCGCGCGCCAGTGAGCACGCCCGCCTCAATGAGAGGAATCACTCCATCGGAGACCAACTCACTGTGGACGCCGAGATCTTTGCGATCCATTAGCATGGGCAATACCGCATCGGGAATTCCCCCGATGCCGGTTTGCAGCACGGCTCCGTCTTCAATGAGCCCGGCAACATTGCGCGCGATCGCCACCTGAAGATCATTCACCACCGGCCTTTTCAAGGCGCACAAGGGCCGCGATGACTCGACGAATGCATCAATGTCGTTGACGTGGATGAAGCTATCGCCGTAAGTACGCGGCATGTTGTCGTTGATCTGGGCGACAACGTGCTTGGCCACCCGGGCGGCGGTCAGGGTGGTATCAACCCCCACACCGAAGCTGCAATAACCGTGAGAGTCCGGCGGCGAGACCTCGATCAGGGCGACGTCGATGGGCATCTCGCCGCTTTCGAACAGCCCCTCGATTTCGCTGAGATAGATAGGCGTATAGTCGGCGCGACCGTCATTGATGGCCTCGCGGACGTTTGCCCCAATAAATACGGCATTGTGCCGGAAGTGGCCCGCCATCTCCGGCGCCACGTAGGGCGCGCAGCCCATGGTCATCATGTGAACGATTTCTACGTTGAACAGATCCGGGGCGCGCCGCATCAGTGCTTCGACCAGCGTCTCAGGCTCCGCGCAGCCTGGCTGAATGTAAACCCGCATCCCCGATCGCACGCAAGCTAACGCCTGGTCTGCAGTCTTCAGACGCTTCTTGTATTCCATTTCCCATGACATCGACATCCTGTCCGCTCCCTAGACCGCCCTCAGTTCGCCACAGCGCGAAGCCTGAGCGACTTCGTCTTCATAACCCACAGCGGCATAATAAATTGCCCGATCGAAAAACATTTCCAGCATCTGCAGCAATTCCAATTCCCCCATGATTTCGATGGCGCGGTCCAATACCGCTTCGCTCTTCAGGAAATCCCAAAGATTTTCTTTGGTGAGGACAATGGCCTGCACAACTTCGCTGAGCGGCACATTCTGGCGCGCCCGCCGCGCCCCGATGTGCTTGTAACGGTGCTCGATATCAAGTTCGTTCTTGCCCAGCAGCCATTCCCCTAGGTGGCGATAGATCTCGTACACGCGCTCCCTAACCTCGTGTGCGGGAATTTCGCGGAAGTGTGCGATCTGGCAACTCGCCTGTACTTTCTCTTCTAGTCCGGCAGCCAGGGCATCGGCATGGGATTCAATCAATCGTACCAACCTGTAGGAGAACATCATACTCACCCCCCTTGCGGTTCGCAGGGTCCCGGTTAAACTCCCAGTTTTACAACGGCGTCCTCGTTGGCCCATCCCTCGACCGGAACTTTGATGATTTCCACCGTCGGTTCCATGGTCTGCGGGACCGTAATAGCGCGCGAAATCATGCAGACGGATTTGGTGCGGCGCAGCAGCGCAAGGCCCGCTTCGCGTCGATCTTCGGAAGCGACGGTCAACCGCGGGCGAATCAGGATTTCCGTGAAATTGCATCCGGCTGTGCGGCTGCGCCGGACACAAGCTTCGATCTCAACCTCAAGATCGGTGTATTCGAACTTGGAAGCGCGCGCAACGTCGTTGAACGTTGTCGTGAAGCAGCCGGCAAGCGAGCACAGCAGCAATTGCTCGGGAGTCCAGCGACCTTGCAGGCCGCCCAATTCGGCGGCCTCGGAGAAATGAATCGTGTTGGGAGAGGACTCGCACTTGGCCAGGCCAGTGCGTCCCGACGTCCACCAAGCCGAAACGCGATAGCTATATTCAGCAGGCATTTTTACACTCCTGGCGCTCCCAGAATGCGCCGTTCCCCTTCAAGACGACAGCGTGAAGATCACAGTAATGGTGGTCTCGACCTCCGTCGGTTGCCCGTTCAGCAGGTACGGTTTATAGCGCCATTGTTTGACTGCGGTGAGTGCGGCCGGTACCAACATGGGGTGTCCACTGACCAGCTGCAGGTTCTCAATATCGCCATTGGTGCTGATGATGGCGCTGAGCACCACTTCCCCCTGCACCCGCGCCGAGCGCGCCAGCGGAGGATAGGTCGGTTCCACGCGCCGGATCAGCAACCCTTTCGTTACACCCTGCGAGATGCGCACCCGCTGCGGGACCACAGGAGCAAATTTCGGTACGGCTACGTTGGATGTGGCGTTGACGATTCCTCCAATCACTCCACTCAGTTGTCCCCCCGGAATCCCACCCGGCACCCCACCCACTACGCCAGTGGTCGCTGCCATCGGCGGCGGCGCCTCTTCTTCTCGGATCATTTGTACCTTCTGCGGAATTCTGGTGGGAGTACGCAATTGTCCGGTATTGAGCATGTCGGTTTGGATCTGCCGCACGATTTTCTGCACTGCTTCGGCAGCTGGCGGCGGTGGCGGTGGTGGCGGTGGCGGCGCAACCAGCAGGGTCAGCAACTGCGCCTTGGGCAGGTCCTCGGTGAACATCAAGGGAACCGCCAGCATTACCAGTACGGCCAGGACGTTAACAATAAACGAGGTAGTGGTCGCCAGGGCTTTGCGCTTGCTTTGCGCTCCGAAATCAAGAACGCTATCGGCGAACATCGGTTTGGGCGGTAGAGCGGGCCCAAGCACCAGTTCCTGCCGTGGCAGCACGGCAGCGTTGCCAATCGCTGGTGCTTTGCTTTGTTTGACTTCTGGTTCATGAATATCAACTGTGCTCATCACAACCTCCGTGCCTCACCCTGCTCAACGACGCGAACTGGCTTTCGCGCAGCGGTGCCAGCAAACCGCCTATCTCCAACGCCATCTTCGTTGAAGCCCCTCAAAGGGCAAATGGCGCTCATCACGGCTCTTGGTGATCGAAATCACGGAATTGCGGCTCCCCGCAAACGGAAGTAACCCAAACAAGATGAATCACGTATGACCCGATAACGCCGTAATCTTAGAGACGTAGCTAGCTACGTCTCTAAAGACTAGGCAAAATACTGTGTGATTTAATTGAGGTGGGGTTCGAAACTATTCCGGCCTTACTGGGCTGAGAAGGTTAAATCGGATTACAGCATGCGTCCTCGTCATCCCATTTTGTGGCTCCTCTTCGCGCTCTCCGCGGTCGTGAGCATCGCATTGTTTCTGATTCCGGCATTCATCATCCGTCCTTTCACACACCAGAGCCCAACTGGGTTGGCTCTGGCCATGGCTCTTCGCCAACGGGCGCCTTTACCAACGCTGGTCGGGGCGACCCTTTGCGCGTTCTTAGCATTTCTGTTGTGGAGGTCCGACAGCCTTCGCCGGAAGATCGCTCTCTTCGTCGTTCTGGTTCTAGTAGTGTTCTCCGCGGTGATGGCGCGGCTCAACTACTTCGAGTGGATGTTTCATCCCGTGGACAGTGCTCAATTCGAAGCCCAGTCCGCCAGCAAGCTGGAAAGCGGTGAGATGGTTCTCGCGATCCTCTACGGCGACGACGCTCGCGCCTACCCCATCCGCCAAATGGCCTACCACCATATTGTGAATGACGTCGTCGAGGGCGTTCCGGTGGCCGTCACCTATTGAACGCTCTGTCACACCGGTCTGGTGTGGAAGAGAACGGCGAAGGGCAGGGTTCTGCATTTCTATCTTGCCGGCATCAATAACCAGAATTTCCTGATGCGCGATCGAGAGACCGGCACCTGGTGGCAACAGATCACCGGCAAGGCAATCTACGGGACTCTCCAGGGTGAAACCCTGGACCTTGTTCCCAGCGACGAACTCACCTTCGGCCAGTGGAAATCGGAGGTGTCCAATGGCAAGGTGCTCGCCCCTGTGCCGAAATATGTCAAAGAATACGACAGCAATTGGGAACCGGAAGTCGCCAAGCTGCCAGTCGTAATCAGCTTTCCAGGCACGGAGCTGAAATCGCGGGACGTGGTGGTCGGCCTCAAAATTGACACAGCCAGCCGCGCCTATCCCTGGGACAAACTCGTCAAGCAATCTCCTGTGATGGATCGCGTAAACGGCAGGCCTCTACTGATCGCGGTGGGCCCTGATGGCAAGTCGTTCCGCGTCTTTGAGTCCCGGATCGACGGAAACGACGCTGAGTTCTTTCTCAAGGGCGACGCGGATGGCAGCGGACCGCCGGCGCCGGGCGAAGTCGCGCAATCCGTACCCGCCGCCGATGCCACACAATCCAAAGAAGAATCCTCCAAACCGCCCGCTCCTGCTCCTAAACCTTGGATATTACTCGACAGCACCACGGCCAGTGAATGGAACTTCCAGGGCTGCGCCATCTCCGGACCATCCCGGGGAAAATGCCTGACGCGAGTCCCCGCCTTGAAGGATTACTGGTTCGACTGGCGCAACTACCACCCGCATACAACCATTTACAAACGCTAGCCTCGCATCGGGCCAGTGGTTGCCGGGATGTTGCGCTGGTCGTGGGAGACTTTACGCTCTGAGCTCGACACTAGACGACTCTGCTTAGAACAGCCGTCGTTCACGGTGGCCTTGACTGCTAACGCTGACAACGACAATTCATCCTTTTGAGACTGCATTTTTCGGACCATGGACTTTTCTCGCGGGCGTAAATACCTGGACGCCATCTGAGTCGAGACGCCTCCGCAAGCTCGCGTTCAGCTTGATCTTAGCTGTTGAGAAGCAGTTGATCCGCAAATTACCCCCAGTGCATCGACAGCCCATATCCCCTGCCCTATTTTGGCCACGACGTAGGAAGTCGGGTTGGAAGCTCAGTTCATAAAACAAAAAAGGAGACGTTATGCGCAAACACACGATGTTCGCGGTAGCGATAGTTTTCTCACTGCTGTCCGTGGTGGCAGGGGCGCAGGAGCGCTTGCAGCGAGTTGAGGTTTTTGGCGGTTATCAGTTCACCCATTTCGAACCGTCGTTGAACGTCAGCGGCTGGAACACTGCCCTCAACGGCAATTTCAACCGATGGCTGGGGATCACCGGTGATTTCGGCGGTTCCTACGATAATGGGGCTCATCTGTACACCTTCCTGGTTGGCCCCACATTCTCAGCCCGCACCAAGCGGCTGACGCCTTATGCCCATGCGTTGTTCGGCGTCGCGGGGGGCTGCGGTAGCTGCGATGCTGCCTTTACCACCGCAATTGGCGGAGGGCTGGATGCCAGTGCCAACGACCATCTTGCCTTCCGGCTGGTCCAGGCCGATTGGTTGCTTTTTCGGTCTGGCGGCTACACGGACAAGCGCAACGTTCGTGTATCAACCGGCTTGGTTGTACGTTTCTGATCGAGACGCTGGAGACCAACGATGTCTGAAATTTCTCTTGAATCGCGGAAATTCGGGCGCTGACTACATGTCCGCGCCCGCATGTCCCTTCGCAGCTGATGACGGTGTCAGTCATCGTTAGGAACGTCAGTGAGAACGCTGAACTCAGGGCTGCTGCTCGCCGTCGTCGTCGCACAATCGCTCACTTGGGGCTGGACGCAGACTTCGCATCCCCTGCGAAGTCGAATCCTTTGGCCAAGGTCAACCGGCTTACCATTCCGGTGCGCGCGTTTGGCATCGGGTCTGGAGTGTTCCTGCTGGTGCTCGTGGCGATGTTGATCTACCAGAACCTGAATCAAGAACAGTAGGCGTACTGGCCCCAGCTTTACACCACCTGAGTCAATCCCACACCCGCCTGTTCCACGCTTCGTGGGTTTGTAAAGTCCCGAGACGTCCTTTCACAAAACCGCGAAAGCTGGGGCCACCCATTATTTGCCAGTTCAGGCGAAAGCCAAAGCTGAGCCAGCTCCCAAGTTGAAACGCTCCGACCCGCAACTGGCTCCGTTTTTCCCGCTCGTGATCCCTCGTTTCCTCGGAACTCTACTAAACTCTTTCTTAGTGTTTGGAGGGACTTCTTGCCTGTGATCACCGCCTTGTTCTGGGACATCGGAGGCGTTCTGCTCACCAATGCGTGGGACCGCACCGAGCGCGCGAAAGCATTCGAACACTTCCAGCTTGATCCTGACGAATTTCACTCGCGGCATGAGATGGTGGTTTCATCATTCGAGCGAGGCAAAATCACGCTCGATGAGTACCTCCAGCGCACAATTTTTTACCGGCCGCGTAGCTTCACTGGCGATAATTTCCGCAAGTTCATGCTCTCGCTGTCTGATGCGCTTCCGGGCCGCCTGCCCTTCGCCGAGGCCCTTGCGGCTTCGGGCAAATATTTCATGGGTACCATCAATAACGAATCCCGCGAGCTCAATAATTACCGAATTGAAAAATTCGGTTTGCGCAAACTCTTTCGCGTGTTTTTCAGTTCTTGTTTTGTGGGATTGCGCAAGCCGGAGCGCGACATTTACCGGCTTGCCCTGGAGACAACTCAGTTCTCTCCCGGAGAGTGCTGCTTTCTCGATGACCGGTCGCTCAATCTGGAGTGCGCCGCACAGATGGGAATGCACACCATCCAGGTGCAATCGCTGGAGCAGATGAAGACCGAGTTGGCGAAATTGGGAGTGAGCGCGTGAAAGATGCAGCTCTTCACGAAGTCTTGCCGGGTGGGGTGGTCTTGACGGCTGCTCCCAGCGGGATGTCGGACTCCAGAGTACTCAACGTCAAATCACTCGCCCAGCAATCGGCCACGACCTTCCATTCTCCGCCGAACTGGCGCTGGCAGACCCAAAGATACTTCCCGCGTTCCTCCCGGCGTTTGCCTACCGTGCTGGGCACTAAGGCCTTGAAGCGCCCTGCTTCGTAGGCCATATCGCCCACGATATCCACCCGCAAGGGATCCATCTCGACTTCTCCCAGGCCAGTGTCCAAAGCGCCATAAAAGAATTCGCGTACGGCTGCCGCTCCCCGCATCGGGGGATAGTTCGACCGCAGCACGATGGAGTCCGCCCCATAAAGTTCGAGCACGTCATCGAGATGTTTGGTGTTGCAGGCCAACACCCATTCCTGGGTAACGCGGCGGACGGCCGCCTCAGCTCGGCTCATGTCACCCCGCATGGCGGCGCTCGGCGCGCGCAGTTTGTCTTCGCGCGGTGGTTCGCCGCCAGCGTGCGGCAACATTGCTTCATGGCCCGACTGAAAATAATGGTGGTGATAATGATGATGGTAATGGTGCGTTTCATCGCCCGTGGGGCGTGGCGGCGCGAGCGGTTCTGAAGGAGAAAAGGGTCCAGATTGCCTTACCAACCCGGATGGTTCCGGCGCTTTCCCCGGCTGCGATGAAGCTTTCAAGGCAACGCCGCACATGCTGCAGAATTTCGTCTGCTCGCGATTGCGATATCCGCACACGCCGCAGACGTTGGAAGCGGATTCGGCATCCGTATCTCGCGACAAGGAGTCTACCGCGTCCTCCGCGTCGGCTTCATCCGCCAGGCGCTGCACGGCTTCCATGGCGGAAGCCAGAGCCTCCGCATCCGGGCGAGCGCGCTTCATCTCCGGTCTCACTTTGCGGAGAATCTCATTCATCTCTTCCTTGTAGGCTGGCTTGCGCGAGGAACCCGGATCGTTTTTTTCTTTATCCACTAGAGGCATCTTCCTGCTGCTCACAGGATTTTAGTCTAGTGGTGCAGTGGCTGCTACCGGCTCGAGAACTCTACCTTGCCTTCAGTTTCTGTGGGAACGCCATTGCAGGTTGCGGGACGGTATCTCCAGGTTCGGACCGTCTGAAGTACCCGACGGTCCCCTGCCATTCCTGCACTTTCCAGAATCAACGGACTGTGCACCCGGCCGTCCAACCCGATAATGAAGCTGATCTTCACCCTGCGTCCGAATGCGGAGGTAGTAAACAACGGGTCCGGCGTGGTGAGAGCCTCCGGAGGTTGGACATCCTGACAGATGGGACGTGCACTGATGTGGTGGACATCCAGGAACTGTGACGAGCGCACCATCCTGGTCAGGAACTGACGTTCCCGCTGTTCGATGACCGCTGGCCGCGCGCTCCTGCCCGGAGTATCCAGAGCGAAGGAGAGAACTGAAGAGATCGAGATCAAGATCGTCGCCCAGGTGCGATTCATTCGTAGTCCCACGGCGGAAGCAGACTTCGCCGAGCTTCTCAGGGCAAATAGCGTTCCATCCCCCGAGCCAGTAATGGGACTTGTTCTCAGGCGCTTGCAAGCAACACCTCACCAGGGCCAGCACATCTGGTGAAAGCAGTTGCATAATCCCTGGCCAAGCAACCAGCCTAGGCGCCAGCCCCATCCTTCTCGCGCTGGATGCACTCCCGGATAAAACCAGGGCAGGAAAGGATCCCAAAACGAGAGTTTTCGCCTGCAACGAGATAGAGGAGCGCGGGACGGTCCACCTCCTGCAGATGCGACAAGCTCAACAACGGCCACAGATGGCAATCGATTGCCGACTGCACCAGTTGCTCCAGGTAGGCCAGATGTCCCTGAAAGAGCTTGCCGGAAACGCGAATGGTGACCTCGGGGGCAGAATTGGGGGAAGCATTCCGAGTCTTCATCTTTCTCCTCGTGGGCGGTCGTGGGATTTGCCGCTCCTCACTTCCTATGGATGCCCGGGAAAGACTTTCTTGCGAAAAGACTCGTCAACGGTGTGTAAAAGTCGGTAGTGGGAGGGGTAAAGACTCGTAAAGGTTGGCGGCGGCGAAATAAGTCAGGCACCGGCGACTCACTGCACACGTCAGAGCCCGTTACCGTTGCTTCCTTCCGGACCTGGCGGGGTTGGCGGGAGAACGTCGCGTGAGACCGATGCCTGACCAAAATTATTCTAGCACCCTGTTTCCGTTGCCCTTGCCAGTGTAGGGGCGGACGCCCTCGTCCGCCCTTCAAGCTAAGCGAGCGTGCGTTTGTCCCTGCTTGGAACCCTATTACATGTGACTTTCGGTGCAAGAATTCTGCGTCAAAACCTTCCTTTATTGCTCGCAATGACGAACAATAGGTAAGAGCGAGTCACGGGGGAATTCCCCACTGCCAATGGCACACCAGGCATTCCAATCCGGCATCATTCCGGTCCAAACGGCAATCGACAAGTACTTTGAACTATCCCTGTATCTGCTTGTCGTGACCGGATTTGTAACCCTAGCCGGGACGGGAGGCTTGGACCTTCCTTCGGTCGCGCTGGTGGGAACCGCCCTGGCTATACGCGGATATTTGCTCGCCAAGCGGCGGCAGTTCGTGATCTCGGAGCGCTGGACCACTCCCCTCTCCATTGCCTACTTCGCGTTCTTCGCAATTGATTACCTGGTGTTTTCGCGCGCCTTCCTGCCCGCGACTATTCACTTAGCGTTATTCGGCGTGGTCATCCGGATGTTTTCGGTGCGGCGCGAGCGCGATCACTTGATGCTGGCCATTCTCGCCTTTCTCATGGTGCTGGCGGCCGCAGTGTTGACCGTGGATAGTGTGTTTCTGTTTTGTTTTGCGGCGTTCATGCTGATGTCGGTGGCGACTTTCGTGCTTCTGGAAATGCGCCGCTCGGGGCATGCGGCGAACATTCACGCGCGCCATTCGAGCGATGCCCATGAACATCGGCACCTGGCGTTCGCGCTGCTGCGCTTCGCTCCCGTATTGATGGTGATGATTCTGCTCTGCGGCGCGCTCTTGTTTTTCATCATGCCGCGTATGTCGGCCGGCTATCTGGGCGGATACACCTTCGGAACCGACTTCGCATCCGGCTTCAGCGACCATGTGGAACTCGGAAAAATTGGCCAGATCCAGCAGTCAAACGCGGTGGTCATGCACATCCAGATTGATGGCGACCAGACCGGGCGCTACGAACTGCACTGGCGCGGAGTGGCTCTGGCGAAATTTGATGGGCAGAGCTGGTCCAATCCGCGGGAACCCTTCCTGCTGCGCCACCGTCCCGATGGCAGTTTTGCCGTGCCTGGTCCAGATCTAGCCTGGCAAAATTCGGTGACGCCCGCGAGCGAGCACGGTAAATTCATTCATTACCGCGTCCTGATGGAGCCCATTGGCACGAACGTCTTCTTTCTTGCGCCGTGGCCGCGAAGCGTCAACGGTGAATACGCCATGCTCGCCGCCGATGCAGGCGGAGCCGTCTACAACTTTGATTCGCGGCACTCGCTCAGCCGCTACGAAGCAGTTTCGGATATTGCATCGCCTTCGGGCGCACAACTGCGTTCCGCCGCAAGCACGTATCCGCCTGTGATTACAGCGACGTATCTGAGGCTCCCGCTGATCGATGCTCGAATTCCGCCGCTGGCCGCACAAATCACCCGCTCTGCAAAGACTGATTACGACAAAGCTGCCCAGATTGAGCAGTACCTTCGGATGAACTTCGGCTACACCTTGCAACTGCCGCAGACTCAAGTGAAGGATCCGATTGGCAACTTCCTGTTCGAGCGCAAGCAAGGACACTGCGAATACTTTGCATCTTCGATGGCGGTGATGTTGCGAAGCCTGGGCATTCCCTCTCGCGTGGTGACCGGCTTCCGTTCGGATGAGTTCAACGACATCACGGAAAGTTATGTGGTGCGCGCCAAAGACGCGCATGCCTGGGTGGAGGCCTACTTCCCCGGATTCGGCTGGCAGATGTTCGATCCCACACCCGCGGGCACGGCAAGCGGTACACGCCACGGCTGGGCACGGCTGGCTCTTTACGTGGACGCCATGAGCTCCTTCTGGCGAGAGTGGATTGTCAGTTACGACGCGTCGCATCAGTTCACGCTGGGCCAAGCCGCCGTTACCGGATCGCGCAACCTGTGGAGCGGGTCGCGCAAATGGGCGCGCCAGAAATACGCGTCGATGCTGCGCTGGGCTCGCGAAAAACAGGACCGCGTGGAGCATTCCCCCGCCCGATGGGCCCTGGCTGGTCTCGCGATCGCCTTGATTCTGGTGCTCCTCGCGAATGTGGGACGGATCATCCGCGCAGTGCAGGAAAAATGGGTGAGTGCGCATCCGGAGCGGGCCCCGGAACAGGCTGCATCGATCTGGTATGAGCGCATGACCCGCATGCTGTCCACAAAAGGCATGCGAAGATCCAAAGGACAGACCGCGCAGGAGTTCGTACGCAGGATAGAAGATCAGCGTCTGCGGGAACCGGTCGCCCGATTTACTTCAGTCTATGAATCGGCCCGCTTTGGAAATTCCCCGGGAGACGCTTCTCGCCTGCCCGAACTGTACGAAGAAGTGCAGGCAGCTACGCGAGACCGCTAGCGCTGGGATACAGCCGGGCCGGTTCGACCTGTGGCTGAACGCTCAACTGCTTCAAATACGAATCCACGCAAGCAGCTGCTTTCCGCCCCTCGGAAATTGCCCAGACTACAAGCGATTGGCCGCGCCGCATGTCTCCGGCCGCAAATACGCCGGGCACAGACGACATGTAGTTTTCGTCGGTCGCAACGTTTCCGCGATTATCGAGTTGAACGCCTAACTGCTCAATCATTCCTTTTCGCACGGGACCGAGAAAACCCATGGCAATCAGGACCAGATCGGCGTCCATAGTGAACTCGGTGCCTGCCAGCGGCTCGAATTTCGGAGGAGGGCCGACGCGCACCGCGTGCAACTTCCTGACATTGCCCTGAGCGTCTCCACTAAAGCTGGCGGTCGCTATACTCCAGTCGCGCACTCCGCCCTCTTCATGGGCAGCCTCGGTGCGCAACTGCATTGGCCACAAAGGCCACGGGGTTGAAGGAGATCGCTCGTCCGGCGGCTTGGGCATGATCTCGAACTGATGCACTGACAGCGGCTTCTGGCGGTGACAGGTGCCCAGGCAATCCGCACCCGTATCGCCTCCGCCGATGATGACTACGCGCTTGCCAGTCGCCAGAATTTCGCTCGCAGCATCCAGCGTATCTCCATGGCAACGTTTGTTGGCCTGCGGCAGGAACTCCATGGCGAAATGGATTCCCTTGAGCTCTCGTCCAGGAACCCTTAAATCCCTGGGCTGCTCCGAGCCGCCCGCCAGCACAATCGCGTCGAAGTCTCTGCGCAGATCTTCGACGGCAACGTTGTTGCCGACCTCGGCGGTGGTTACAAATTTCACGCCTTCCGCACTCATCTGCTCGAGCCTGCGATCGATGATGTGCTTTTCCATTTTGAACTCAGGGATTCCGTAACGCAGAAGCCCGCCGATACGGTCTGCCTTTTCGTACACCGTAACCGCATGTCCGGCGCGGCAAAGCTGCTGAGCCGCAGCTAATCCCGCCGGACCTGAGCCGACGACCGCGACTTTCTTGCCCGAACGGTGCTTCGGCGGCTGAGGACGAATCCAGCCCTCCAGAAACCCGCGCTCAACGATATTCTTCTCGTTCTGCTTGATGGCCACCGGAGGTGCATTGATTCCCAGCACGCACGAAGCCTCGCAGGGAGCGGGACAGATGCGTCCGGTGAACTCGGGAAAATTGTTGGTCGAATGCAACTGACGGACCGCATCCTTCCAACGTCCTCGGTAAACAAGATCGTTCCAGTCGGGAATGAGATTGCTGACGGGGCACCCCGTCTGGCAGAACGGAACGCCACAGTCCATGCAGCGCGCTCCCTGTTTTCGGAGCTCCTCCTCGGGAAAGTCCTGATAGATCTCGAACCAGTCATTCACGCGCTCGAGCACCGGACGCCGGGTAGCGAGTTGCCGAGGATAATCCATGAACCCCGTGGTTTTACCCATGCTGCACCTGCTCTGCGTTGGCGAGGACGGGGACCGCTTCGCCCGGAATGTACGCTCCATCGCTGCGGCTGACGCCCAGCACTCGCTTGAATTCGTGTGGGAAGATTTTAATGAAACGTGGAACCGCTTCCTGCCAATTGTCCAGGAGCCACTTGGCTCGCGGACTCCAGGTCAACTCGAGATGTCGTACGATCAGGGTCTTTACCACCTGTGCATCGTGAGGATCCAGCAGAGGCTCGAGATCGACGGATTCGAGATTGCAGCGCTCCTGGGTGAAGTCTCCACGTTCATCGAAAACGTATGCAATACCTCCGCTCATGCCGGCGGCGAAATTTCGTCCGCAAGAGCCCAGTACCAGCACCAGACCATTGGTCATGTACTCGCAACCGTGATCGCCTACTCCTTCCACGACAGCAGTGGCGCCGGAATTACGAACTGCAAAGCGTTCGCCCGCCATGCCATTAAAGAAAGCTTCACCGCTGGTGGCGCCGTAAAGAGCTACGTTGCCGATAATGATGTTTTCCTCCGGCGCGAAGCGCGATCCGCGGGGTGGATACACGATCACGCGACCCCCGGAGAGCCCCTTGCCCACGTAATCATTCGCCTCGCCTTCGAGCGTCAGGGTAATTCCCTTCGCCAGAAATGCCCCGAGGCTCTGTCCGGCCGAGCCGTTGAGTTTCAGGCGAATGGTATCCACGGGAAGGCCGGCTGAACCGTAGCGCCGCGCCACCTCACCACTCAGCATGGTTCCCACCGTGCGATGGATATTGCGTACCGGAAATTTCACTTCGATCGGAGTTAAAGTTTCCAGCGCCGCGCTCACCTGTCCCAAAATCCTGTGATCGAGCGCCTGCTCCAGTCCATGATCCTGGGCGTGCACGCGTCGCCGTACAACCCGCGACGGAACTGGCGGGTTGTAAAGAATGGCGGAGAAGTCCAGGCCCTTGGCCTTCCAGTGATCAACCGCCTGATTGACGTCGAGCATGTCCACGCGCCCGACCATCTCATCCACGGTGCGGAATCCCATCTCGGCCATGTATTGCCGGACTTGTTCCGCAATGAAGAAAAAGAAATTGATTACGTGCTCCGGCTGGCCCTGGAATTTTTTGCGCAACTCGGGATCCTGCGTCGCGATGCCCACCGAACAGGTATTCAAGTGGCACTTGCGCATCATGATGCAGCCCATGGCGATGAGCGGAGTGGTAGCAAAGCCAAATTCTTCGGCGCCGAGCAGCGCGGCTATGACCACATCGCGCCCCGTTTGCAGCTTGCCGTCAGTCTGTACGCGAATGCGGCTGCGCAGATCGTTGAGCAGAAGAACCTGCTGCGTCTCGGCCAGCCCGAGTTCCCACGGAACGCCTGCATGCTTGATGGAACTGAGCGGCGATGCTCCGGTTCCGCCAGTGTCGCCACTGATGAGAACGACGTCCGCATGCGCTTTCGCGACGCCCGCGGCGACCGTCCCCACGCCAACTTCCGCCACCAGCTTGACGGCAATGCGGGCTTGCGGATTGACGTTCTTCAAGTCATAAATCAGTTGTGCCAGATCCTCGATCGAATAAATGTCGTGGTGCGGAGGAGGGGAGATCAGGCCTACTCCGGGTATCGAGTGGCGCAGCCGCGCGATAGCTTCGTCCACCTTGTGGCCCGGAAGCTGTCCGCCCTCGCCGGGCTTGGCGCCTTGCGCCATCTTGATCTGCAATTCGTCCGCATGTACCAGGTAATTCGCGGTCACGCCGAAGCGCGCCGAGGCCACCTGTTTCACCGCACTGCGGCGCAGATCTCCATTGGCATCGGGCTTGAAGCGCTCCTCGTCTTCCCCGCCCTCCCCGGTATTCGATTTCCCTCCGATGCGGTTCATCGCGATGGCAAGCGTCTCGTGCGCCTCTTTGCTGATGGACCCGAACGACATCGCACCGGTGGTAAAGCGTTTGACGATTTCTTTCGCGGGCTCGACTTCCTCGATCGGGACCGACTCATCACTCTTCTTCAGCTTCATCAAGCCGCGAAGGGTGCAGAGGCTGGCGCTCTGATTATCGATAAGCTCGGTGTACTCCTGGAAGCTCTTAAAGTTATCCTGCCGCACTGCCTGTTGCAGCTTGCTGATAGTGGCCGGGTTTAGCAGGTGGTATTCGCCATTAACCCGCTGGTGATAGTTGCCGCCTACTGCGAGTTCGGTCTCAAAATCGATCAGCGGCCGGAACGCGTACTCATGCTTCAGTTGCGCTTCGGCCGCGAGAACTGAAAGGCCAACGCCTTCCAGGCGCGAAGTAGTCCCCGCAAAATACGTTTCGATGAGTTCTTTGTTGAGGCCGATGGCTTCAAATACCTGCGCTCCCTGGTAGCTCTGCAGGGTAGAGATACCCATTTTGGAGAAGGTCTTCAACAAACCCTTCTTCACAGATTTCAGGAAATGCTTCACTGCGATTTCGGGCGTGATACCTTCGCCCAGTTCGCCTCTCCATGCCAGATTCTCTACGCTTTCGAGAGCGAGGTAGGGATTGATGGCGCTCGCGCCGTATCCACTGAGAAGGGCGAAATGCATGACCTCACGCGGTTCGCCTGACTCGGTGATCAACGCCACTTGCGTGCGGGTCTCTTCCCTCACCAGCAGGTTGTGCACCGCGGCTAAAGCAAGCAGGCATGGTATCGGCGCGTAATCTTTGTCGACACCGCGATCCGAGAGAATCAGCAGAGAATAACCGGCCTTTACTGCGAGAGACGCGCGCTGACACAGCTCATCCAGAGCGCGCTTCAACCCAGCCTCTCCGTCACTGGCGCGAAACAGCGCCGGCAAAGTGGCGGCCAGAAGATCACGATTGGAAACGCGCCGCAATTTCTCCAGTTCGCGATTGGTCAGCAGCGGATGCGCCAGCTTCAGCATGTGGCAGTTCTCGGGC
>JBKOUZ010000189.1:0-41847 GCA_046723715.1 Acidobacteriota bacterium
AGGCAGAGAGGGTCAGCGGTCTTGCGGGATTAAACTTCGGCATGCGCAATCTGCGAGACAATTGATACTGAATTTTTGCCGCCCACAGATTTTATGCGGCTCATAAGAACGTCGAAATCCGATGATTATTTTTGCGTCACAGTCTCAGGATATTCGTAAACACCACGGCCGGATTTGCGGCCCAAGCGTCCGGCTTTGACGTACTGAACCAAAAGCGGCGCGGGGCGGTACTTTTCGCCCAGTGACTTGTGGAGGTATTCGAGAATGTTCAGGCGGGTGTCCAAACCTACCAGGTCAACCAATTCAAATGGACCCATCGGGTGGTTCAGCCCCAGTTTCAAAGCCTTGTCGATATCTGCGGCATTCGCAACTCCCTCCTGCAGCATGTAAAAAGCTTCGTTACCGATCATGGCGTTGATGCGGCTGGTGATAAAGCCGGGGGATTCCCTGATCACCACGACTTCTTTGCCCATGCGCTTGCCCACGTCAACTGCGGTGCTCAGCGTTTCCGCGTCGGTCTCGAGTGCGCGCACCACCTCCAGCAGTTTCATCTTGTGGACAGGATTGAAGAAGTGCATGCCGACACATTTTTTCGCGCGATAGGTGACGCTGGCGATTTCGGTCACGCTGAAAGATGAAGTATTGGACGCGAGAATCGTGGCCGGGCGACAGATCTTGTCAAGCATGGTAAAGATCTCGATCTTCGATTCCATCTCTTCCGGGACGGCCTCGATTACCAGGTCCGCTTCGCGGGCGGCTTCGTCCACGGATCCGGCGTATTCGAGTCTTTGAAATGCGGAATCCGCTTCCGGCGCGCTCACTTTGCCTAACTGCACAGCTTTGTCGAGATTGGCGCGGATTTCACTTTCAGCTTTCCGCAGGGCGTTAGGAAGCAGGTCCTCGAGGATGGTGCGGTAGCCGCCGAGCGCGGCAGCATGGGCAATGCCGCGCCCCATGATGCCCGCTCCGATGACTGCAATCGCCCGGACTTGCGCCACTACTTCTCTGCCTTCTCGAGATCGGCGACCGCAGAATTCACCGCCGTGGCGGCGCCGCGCAAAGCTTCAGCCAAGCGCTTGCGCTCGTCCGGGCCCATGCTGGGGATGTAAATGCAGATTCGGCGAAGAGTCGTGGTTATGTCGTCCACATAATTCATTGCTCGGATGAGTTCACCGGTAGCTACTGCCATGAAGGCTCCTTGTCTTGCGATCCGCGAAAGGCGATACGCGGTCGGATCTTCTATTTTGGACGGGAGAGGAAATTTAGTAAAGCTTCAGGTGAGCGTTCTAACTTGCCCGGGAGGGAGCGGGCAAAATGATCGGGGTCGTTAGTGCTTGATCATGTGAATTTCAGTCCCGTTCTTGTGGAACTTGACCTCATCCATCAACTGGTTAATCAGAAAAATTCCGCGACCGTGATTGGAATAAAGATTGTCGCCGATGGTGCAGCTGGGAATCTCCTCAGGATGAAATCCTTCGCCTGGATCGCGCACGATGATGAGAATTCCCCTTTGTTCGTCGCAAGCGACCAGGCACTCGACCACCTTGTTGGGATCTTCTTTCGCGCCGTGAACCACCGCATTGGCCAGCGCTTCCTGCAGGGCCAGCTCGATCGCATCTGCCTTGCCGTTCACGCACTTCATCTCGCGTACGGCCTCCATCACTTGTTCAACCACAGGGTCTACGGCTTTGCGGTCCGCCGCGAGCGTAACGCGCACACGCAGGCTCAACTTATCTGGATCAAAATTGTGTTCTGGGAAGTGCTCTTCGGAAGGGTCCGCAGCCATATTTGCTCGTTGTCGACCTTACGCCCCTGTAGCCCCTCGATTGTAGTGGCATACCCTGAAAACGGCAACGGCACGCTCGTTCCGACAGAGGTTACTACATATAAATTGATTTCCTGGACATAACTTCACCTCTGTGTTTGTCCGCAGGAAACTTTAGCCCGCCGCCCCACTCTTCGCCCCTTTCGTCGAGTGGGTCTTTTGAGAGTGGCGGGATGCGCCCGAATCACGGCTCGTTGGGGCCACATCCTCACCCGGCCCTTGTTGCAGCATGCGCTGTTCCAGCTGCCGTCGCCAATCCAGTTCGTCCACGAACTGCCGCGAGTCGCGCCAGCCGGGCTCTGCTTTCACATAGAGTTCGAGAAACACTTTTGTCCCCACCATGCGCTCGATCTGTATCCGGGCCGACGTCCCAATCTTTTTCAGCATCTGCCCGCCCTTGCCCACCAGGATTCCCTTCTGGCTGTCCCGTTCGCAATAGATCGTCGCCCCAATTCGCGTCAGGCGCTTGCCTTCTTCAAAGTTCTCCACCATCACGGTTGTCGAGTATGGAATTTCTTCGCTGGTATTCAGCAGCACCTGTTCACGGATGATCTCCGCCGCCATGAAACGCGCCGGCTGATCCGTGATCTGATCTTCAGGGAAATATGCCGGGCCCGCCGGGAGTACCGCCAGCATTCGATCGAGTAGCACCTCCAGCCCATTGCGCTTCAGCACCGAAATTGGGATCACTTCGGCGAAGTTATACAACCTGCGGTATTCCTCGATGATCGGCAACAGCTTCGATTTCTCGCGGATCAAATCGACCTTGTTGAGAATCAAAAACGCCTTCGCGCCCATTCGCCGCACCAACTCCAACGCGAACTCATCGCGGGGATCGAGCTTGCGCCCCACATCCATAATCGCCAGCACTAGATCGCATCCTTCCAGTGCCTCACGCACCTCGACCATCATCTTGCGCCCCAGCGAACTGTCCGGCTTATGCACACCGGGCGTGTCAATCAGCACGATCTGCCCGCCGCCCTTCCCTTTTTTCTTCGGAATGTGAATGACGCCCTGGATGCGGTTGCGCGTAGTCTGCGGCTTGGGCGAGATAATGGCCAGTTTCTCGCCCACCAGCGCATTGAGCAAAGTAGATTTCCCGGCATTAGGCCGGCCAAGAATGCAGACGAATCCAGATCGGAAAGGCATGAGACCAGCTTCCAGCTACCATCTCCACTATAGACAATGTCCTGCCGAGAGTTCTTTGTGAAGACCAAAGCAACTGAGAATTCGGGACTTAATGGGATTTACGATAGGAGCCCGCAGTTACCAGCTTCAAATCAACTTCAACTGCCGCGGCTGCACCGCGGTCACACGCACGCGTTCGACCTTGCGGTCGGTGGCTTCCAACACCTCGAAGCGCAACCCGTCTTCCTCCACGATTTCGCCTTTGCGCGGAATTCTCCCGGCAAGTTCGCTAACCAGACCCGCTATGGTCGCAGACTCTTTGCCTTCAGGCTTGATCCCGAACAATTCATCCAGACGGTCAACGTCCATACCTCCGGAAACTACAAAGACCTTCTCGCCTTCGCGCACAACTTCCGGCTTATCGCGGTCGTCCCGAATCTCGCCCACAATCTCTTCTACGAGATCTTCGATAGTGACCAGTCCAGCAACACCCCCGTACTCGTCTACGACGATTGCCATGCGAATGTTATCCTTCTGCATCTCACGCAGTAAGTCGCTCCCCAGCTTACTCTCGGGGACAAAGTGCACATCGCGGCGCATGATACTGTCCAGAGTACGCACCCGGGCTTCGCTGTCGGGCACCTGAAGCACATCCTGCGCGTAAACAATCCCTTTAATGCTGTGAATGCTGCCTTCATACACAGGCACGCGCGCATAGTGCTTGGTGCGGAGCATTTCAATCAGTTGCTCGACGGTAGTGTTGGTGGGGAGGGCGAACATGGCTGGACGCGGCTTCATCGCTTCCCGCACCGTCTTCCCGCTGAACTCCACCACCGACTGGATAAGGTCGCGGTCGCCAGCTTGGATAATGCCCTCTTCCTGTCCCGCTTCGATGAGAGCATCCACCGCCTCAGCCGATGTTTCTGGCTCCTCCCGTGTGTTTTCTCTGGTGAGAGAGGCCACCGACTGCAGAAATCCCAGGACCAGCGTGACGGGCATGACCATATAAATCAGCAGCCGCACCAATAACGTCCAATGACTGAGCCAGTCGCCTTTTGTTCTTGAAAAGAAAACGAAGGGAAGAAACCGGTTAAAGACGATCACAATCAGAAGCAAGCTTACCGCCGCTTGCAGCACTTCGTAGATGCCCCACAACGGCTCGCTAAAAAGAAGAAATCCAACCAGCAGCGTGACCGTTGCCATCGTGAGTTGCGTAAGCACGGCCATCGACAGAGCGGCGCGCTGGCGGCCTACGTTAAGCCTGGGCTCGATTTTCTGCTCGAAGACATCAATATTGTCCTGGAACTCACGGGAGAGAAACTTGCCCAGTTCCTGGTAAACGCGGTCGACATACGAGACCAGCGTGAGTACGCCCATCAGCAACACCAGCGCGACTGCCACGGCGAAGGTCATGCCCGCCTCCCTCGCTTCCCTAGTCCAGCCATTTTTGACGGAGTTTTGGGGCTACGCGGGTTGAACGATGCGTCCGATTGCGCGCGCTGAATCAGACTGGGAGGAAGTCTTAACACTTTACGCAGGCTCGCTTCCTTCCGTGCCATGACACCATTATCCTGCTCGTGGTCCATGCCAGCCAAATGCAGAATCCCGTGTAGGGCAAGAACTTTCACCTCCGCGGCTATTGGATGTCCAAGGGACATCGCATTTTCCGCAGCAATTTCTGCCGATATGGCAATCTCACCCGCAAAAGAAGTCCCTCGCACTTCCGTGCCAGCCTGGCCGGATGGAAAAGAAAGCACATCCGTGGCCTTATTCTTCCCGCGAAAGCGCAGGTTAAGGGTGCGCATCGCACTATTGCCGGTGATCACCACATCAACTGTGCCCCCCAACCCAGCCGCTTTCCGCGCCCGTGACACGAATTTCTGCAACGATTGCTCGCTCAATCCTTCAACTTTCTTATGAAAGACCACCACGGTCGAAATGCCTCGCACAGAACATGCCATTGGACCAAAAGCAAACAGGAGGGCCTACTCGCGGCCCTCCTCATGCACACAGGCCTATTCTTTCCCTTGAGCTGAAGCGGTCCTCTCTTCGGCGGCCAAAGCCGGTGCTTTCTCACCCGAATCCCCGGCGTCCACCCCCTTGGACTCGGCGAGCAGGAGCATTTGTTGCTCGGCGACTCGAGCCTTGTGCTCATCATAGGCACGTACAATCCTCTGGACCAGGTGGTGCCGCACTACATCTCCCTCGTCGAAGTGCACGAAGGCCAATCCCTCTACGTGCTTCAAGACGTCAACAGCCTCAAGCAATCCGCTGCGCCGCGCATTGGGCAAATCGATCTGCGTCACGTCTCCCGTAATGACCGCCTTGGAGTTGAATCCCAGACGGGTCACAAACATTTTCATCTGCTCCGAAGTGGTGTTCTGGGCTTCATCCAGAATCACGAACGAATCGTTCAAAGTACGCCCGCGCATGAACGCAATGGGAGCAATCTCGATGACGTTCTTTTCCAGGTAGCGATCCACCTTTTCGGGGTCGAGCATGTCATAGAGGGCGTCGTACAGCGGACGCAGGTAGGGATCGATCTTGTCCTGCAACGTACCGGGCAAGAATCCCAGTCGCTCGCCGGCCTCGACCGCCGGGCGGGCCAAGATGATTCGGTTCACCCGCTTGGCCAGCAGCGCAGAAATCGCCATTGCCACCGCCAGGTAAGTCTTCCCGGTTCCGGCCGGCCCGATGCCAAAGACCATGTCGTGCTTTTCGATCGCGTCCAGATATCGGCGCTGGTTGCCGCTCTTCGGCTGCACGGTCCTGCGTCCGAAGGAACGCTGCCGACCCGCCTCGGCCAGGCCGCGCAACGTGGCGTTCGGATCCGTGGTTAATACCCGCACCATGCTGTTCAGATCGCCGTTGTTGAACGTGAATCCGGAACGCTGCAGGCTTTCGTAATCTGCGAACACCTGTTCGGCGCGGGCTACGTCGCGCGGCGCGCCTTCCAGTTCAATGGAATTGGATCGCAAATCGATTTTTATGTTGAAATTGTCTTCCAGCAGGCGGACATTTTCGTCCCGCGTGCCAAAGAATGTTTCGATGTTGGGGCTGACCCCGATGTTTTTCCTCATGCGTGTGCTTTAGAGTGGCGTGTATCCGCGGGCTGGACCGCGAGCCGCAAGCCAAGCCCTGCAGGCTGCGGATGCGGAACATAACGATACCTGCTCGACCTCACCGGAAGAGCAGGATTTTGCGTGGAGACAGGACCGGCCGGAATGCGGATGCCCAGAGGGCAAGTCACTACCATCTGATACCAGCGTACCCCGGTCCAAATGGCGAGTCAACCAGAGGAAATCTTCAGGCGATTAAGGACTTACTCGTTCCGGGAAGCGGCGACCGCGCGCGTTCTGGCCCACTCCCGCAGGGCGGCAATTTCTTCGGCGCGGGTAGTGGAAAGCGGCACAGTTTGGGAAAGGGCCTCTAGGAGAGATTGTGTGCTCAGCGGCTTCTTCTCGGAGTACGCCGCGTATAAAGCACCCTGCACGGCAGCGTCGATCTCTGCCCCGGAGTATCCTTTGGCTCTCACAGCAACTCTCTCCAGATCAAACTCTGCCGGGTTCCGTTTGCGTCTGGCGAGTTGAATGGAGAAAATCTGCTTCCGCTCCGATTCACTGGGCAGATCCACAAAAAACAGCTCATCGAACCTCCCCTTTCGAATCAATTCGGGAGGTAGAACCGTCACGTTGTTACAAGTGGCCGCGACAAATACCGGCGCTTTACGGTCCTGCATCCATGACAGGAACGAAGCCAGCAACCGGGATGAAACTCCGGCGTCGGCAGAAGCCGAATCCGGACCGCTGCCGGCAAATACTTTTTCCAATTCATCAATCCAGAGCACACAGGGCGCCAGCCCCTCGGCAACCTGGAATACTTTACGAATGCGTTTCTCCGTCTCGCCGATGTACTTGTCGTAGATCGCAGACGTATCGAACTTTACCAGTGGGAGTTTCCATTCACCCGCGACTGCCCGCGCGCACAAAGATTTGCCGCATCCCTGCACGCCGAGGATGATCACTCCGTGCGGCGGCTCCAGCCCAAACTCACGCGCCTCATCCTCCCACGCTCCACGCCGCTGCTGCAGCCAATGCTTCAGATTCCCGAGACCACCAACACTTGCCATATTGTCGGATACCTCGATGAACTCCAGCATCCCTGAATGCCGCAGCAACTGCTTCTTGGCTTCCAGCACATCGGTCACAGTGTCCGGGCACAACGCATAACGCGTCACCAGAGCTTGCGAGATCGCGCGTTCCGCTTCTTCTTCGGTCAGACCGCGCAAATTGGCCGCCATCGCATCCACGCCGGCCGAATCCAGTTGCAGCTTCAGGCTGTAACTTTTCGAAAGCCGCGTGAACGTGTCATGAACCATCTCGCGCAGACGCTCGCGATCCGGCAGCGGGAGATCGAAATACTCGACCAGGGTTGTGAGTTCCGGCGGCACCCCTATTTCTGGAGCAGTGATGATGACTGTGCGCCGGTTGGCGGAAAATTTCTGGCCTACATCCCGCAACCGGCGGACAACCACGGGATCATCCATATGACGGTGAAAATCCTTGAGAATGAACACGGCCTCGACCGTCATCGACTCCATATTTGCCAGCGCCTGCACGGGCTCGCGCGTGTTGTACATCGAGGTGCCCGTAGCCGCCGCAGCATCGGAGTTCATCAACGCCCGCGTAAATCTCTCCGCCTCCCCGCTGGAACCGAGGATGGTCCGCGCCTGCGAGCGCGTTCCCGGGGTTACGGCGCCCGCAGGCGCTGGAGTCGCACCCGAACGCACCAGCCCGTCCGCGATCGTCCATTCGAACGTCGCCATATTCAATTCCGAGCAGGCTGTGCGCACCATGGCGACGGCGCGCATCTCCTCTGACGTCTCCATCACAACAATGGGAGTAGAAGAATTGATTAACACTTTCAGGCGTTCAAGTCCGTCAGGCAAAAGATTTCCCTTGGAGTGGCTTGTGCCGTCAGCGGTACAGCCCTTTTCGCCGTGAGCACTCAACTGTTTGACCCTTCGAGAGTAGCTCCTCTATAATAAGTAATTCGGACCCACCCGAATATCTCTCTGATTACACGAAGGTAACGAACCACACATGGCAAATCATCTTTCAGCGCTGAAGCGCGCCCGCCAAACCGAACACCGAACCGCGCGCAACCGCGCCAATACCTCCAGTTTGCGCTCCCAATTGCGCGAACTTCGTGAAACCATCGCAAAAGGCGACAAGAACGCTGCCGAACAGACGTATCGCAAGACCGTTTCCGCCCTCGACAAGGCTATCCAGAAGGGCACCCTGCACGAGAACACCGCGTCGCGCTATAAGTCCCGGCTGTCCGCGCGCGTGGCCGCGATCAAGTAACCAGGGCGGATACACGCGGACCTGCAGCCACCCATCAACAGTACGCAGTCGCGAGATGATACAGGTGCGGACCAATGCACCCAATCATTTCCTTCGCTGATTGCTCCAACTGAAGCGTGGGGCCTTGAGGACTTCTTCCGCCGGATCTGCGAATTTCAAAAATCTGGGCTATTCGCACCGCACCGAGGTCAACGGATCAATGCGGGCCGCGCGTTGTGCTGGAATGTAACAAGCGAGCAGCGTGACGATCGCGAGCAAGCAAGAGATTCCGGCAAAGGTGATCGGGTCCGTCGCGCGCACGCCGAACAGAAGGCTTCGAATCAGCTGCGTAAGCAGGAAAGATGCGGCCAAACCAAGCGTCACGCCGGCAAAAGCCAGTGCCATCCCCTGCCGCACAACAAGGTTGAGGATGTTGCGTGGTGAAGCACCAAGCGCGATGCGAATGCCCAATTCTCGAGTTCCCTGATCGACCAGGTATGCCATCACGCCGTAGATGCCAATCGTCGCTAGGGCCAGCGCAATGCTTGCGAAAACGCCCAGGAGCAGCATGGAAAAACGCCGACGCGCTAACGATTCGTCCACCCGCTGCTCCATGGTTCGAACATAGTACATCGGCAGGTCCGGATCCAAGTTCCGCAACTCGTTCCTGGAGGCCGACAACAGGGCCTCTGGACTGGTGCGGCCACGGAAAGCAACGGTCATTGCTCGCGCGGGAAATTGCGTATGGGCCAGATAGAAAGCGATGCGCGGGTTAGAGTCGAGGGAATCCTGCTTGACCCGTCCAACTACGCCAACAACTGTCTGCCAAGGGTCCTTCGATGGGAGTTCGACAATGTGAATGCGCTTGCCGATCGGATCCTGTCCCGGCCACAGTTGCTCGGCCATGTACTCATCCACGATGACTGCAATCGGCCTGGTGGTGTCATCCTGCTGGTTGAAGAGACGCCCCCGGCGTAACGGAATTTGCATGGCTTCAAAGTAGTGTCCACCAACAACCCGCTCATCCGCATTGAGAAATTTCTCGCCGGGAAGCGGCGTTCGCCCCTCAACCGTTATGGGAGTCCAGGCAAAGGCAGCGCTCAAGGGAAGTGACGTGACTCCACCTGCGGCAATCGCACCTGGTGAATGTTCCAGCCGCTCCCAAAGTTGACGGTACGTATTCAAGATGGCTGGTTTGTCGTTGTATCTCCGGCCAGTCATGGTCAGGTCAAAAGTGAGCACGCCGCGCGCAATGAAGCCGGGCGATACATTTTGCAAACGGGCAAAGCTCCGAATAAGCAGTCCCGCGCCGATCAACAGGACTACCGAAAGTGCTAGCTCAGAAACAACGAGCAGCCGCCGAAAGTTATTCCCACGGCCCCAAACCGCACTGGTTCCTGCCGATCCACGGCTCGCATCCTTCAGAGTCGAATTCAGGTCGAGCCTTGAAACGCGCAAAGCCGGAACCAAGCCGAACAGTATCCCGGAGGAAAAGGAGAGCAATACTGTGAATAGGAGCACGCGTCCATCAATAGCGACGTCCTGCAACCGCGGGATGCTCTTCGTTCCGAAGATGTGAATCCCTTTCACGCTGAGAATGCAAATCAAGATACCCAGCGCTCCGCCGCCCAGGGAAATGAGCAGGCTTTCCGTCAATAACTGACGCACAATGTGCCATCGAGTTGCGCCCAAGGCTGTGCGCACTGCAATTTCCTGCTGGCGCGCCAGAGCCCGCGACAACATGAGGTTGGCAACATTGGCACAAGCGATCAGCAGAACAAAACCCACCGACCCAAGCAGCACCCACAGCGAGCGGCGCACATTGCCAACAACTTGTTCGAGCAGCGGCACGATGCTGAACGTCAGCCCGCCATTGGCCGGATAGTTCTCTGGGAATTGCAAACGAAGCCGGGCCGTAATGGTGTCCATCTCCGCCTGGGCTTGGGAGACTGAGATGCCCGGCTTCAGCTTTCCGATTATGTTGTAGTCCTCGTGGTCTCGCACCTGCGAAGCGGCCGCCGCCAGCGGCAATGGCAGAAAAATCTCCACCTGCTCCGTTCCATCGAGTAAAGGCAACGTTTCCTGCGACAGAGAAAAGCTTTGCGGAAGGATGCCGATGACTTCATAGGTCTGTCCATTAATGATGACGGGTCTTCCTACGATGTGCGGATCACGGCCGAACCGGCGCGCCCACATTCCATCCGTTAAGATCGCCGTAGACGGGCGACCGGGTGAGTCTTCGTCCGGCATCAATAGACGGCCGAGAGCCGGGTGAACCCCGAGCATCGAAAAAAGATTTGATGAGACGCGGATGGCTCCCACCCGTTCAGGGTTTCCCTGCCCGGTCAAGTTATAGTTGCCGCCAATCGCGATCGCGAGCTGTTCAAACCCATGGTGCCCTGTCTTGATGTCGAAATACTGAGCCGTGGAAAACCAATCTTGGGTAATACCCAAGCCCGGTGAACGGTTCCAAAGGATCACCAGGCGGTCTGGGCTGTCATAGGGCAGCGGTCGGAAGAGCAACGCGTTTGCAACACTGAAGATGGAGGTGTTCGCTCCAATCCCGACCGCCAGCGACAATACGGCTGCCAGAGTGAACCACGGCCGGTTTGCGAGAGAGCGAAAAGCGAATCGAATATCCTGCGCCCATCTGTTCATCGGACCGTCATGCTAGCACAGCCGACGATCCACTAATGCAGTTCCATGTCTCGCAAAAATGGTCGTGATCAGACTGACTCCATGCATTTGAATGGCGGTATTAAGGGTATCGAGCACAGGCCGGGCTCGCTGTCGGATGCGAATGATACACTCCGTTTTGTGCAGGACCTTTCGACTTTTCATAATCCCGTCGGGAAGCTGTTCAGCCCCCAGTTGAATCAGGATCCTCGCCGTTTTCGTCTAAGCGAGGATCAGGTCAATTTTTTTCATGAACAAGGATACGTAACCGGGGTTCGAGTCCTGATCGACGAACAAGTTGAAATGCTGCGAAAAGAATTGGCCGACCTCACTGACCCGGAGCATCCCGGGCACGAACTTTTTTATGAATACCATTCGAACGAATCACAAGCGGCCGACCACATTCTCTTCCATGCTTTAGGCGCGTGGCGGATCACAGCAGGTTTCCACGACCTGCTGTGGAACCCGGCATTCACAGTTCCGGCGTCCCAGTTGCTTGGCGGGCCGGTGCGCTTTTGGCATGACCAACTGTTCTGCAAGCCGGCGCATCACGGAGGTGTCGTCGCTTGGCATCAGGATTACTCCTACTGGACGCGCACGCAACCACTGGCACATCTGACGTGCTGGATTGGCCTGGACGATTCCACCCGCGAGAACGGATGTCTCCAGTACATTCCGGGCAGCCATCGTTGGCCCGACTTGCCGATCACCGGATTGGCGGGCGATATGGAGGCTATCCACCGAGTGCTGAATGACGAACAACGTCGCCAATTCGATACAGCCGTCCCGGTGGAATTAAGAGAGGGTGAGGCTTCGTTCCATCATCCTCGGCTGGTGCACGGATCGTTCGCCAATCACTCTGACCGTGCCCGCCGCGCAACGGTCGTCAATGTGATGCGGGATGGCGTGCGCTCTGCCACAAACCAGCCTCTGCTTCACGGCATACCTATAATTCCAGCAGGAGAGAAGATCGAGGGCCGGTTTTTCCCGCTGCTTTAGCTGCTCATCGTTCGAGGACCTGATCCACCACTTGGCTCACCGCGCGATGGGCTTCGGCAATGGCTGTTCGATGGTCTGGCGTGCCGGACAAGTCCGTATTCGCGAACGCGATTCGTCCAAAGGGCGCTGCGCGCAAAACGTCTCGTGGCGCCGGTTGCCCGTCAGTGCCGAAGAAGAATCCGGGCTGCGGGCTGACGTATGCATGTCCCCAGCGATTCAGGACGATGCCGGCTATGTCGCGAGCGGCATCGAACCCGGAGGCGGAAAACATCTCAGTCAATTGTGTGCGGATCTGCCGTTCGTAATCGCGAAACGGAGTGGTCAGGAGTTGAGCGCGTCCCAAGTCGCCCTGCTGCTGAAGCGGCCGACCGTAACGGGGGAAAAGAATTTTGAGCGTGAGCACGACGGCAGAGTCCGGACCGATCGTCTTTATGTCGGTCGAAAACGTCGGCACCTTCCGAACCGCCGTAAAGCTCCCCAATCCTTCAAACCACTGGCATCCTGAGATCCCCAGTCTGTAGAGAAACCGCCAATTCCGCAAAGCTACATTCACCATCATGCAGGGCGAACGATAGAACTGATCGTAGGCTTGCCGGTGGGTGGCAGGCAGGTCGCGAATGACTCGCTTTGTGGTCCAGCATCCTCCCGCCATGACCACAGAGCGGGCTTTGACGCGGTACAGCTTGCCGCCGCGCGTGTAGGCGACGGTAACGAAGTTGGACATGGCTGGATTGCCTTCATGCTGCACTGCTATAGCGGTACTCGCCAGTCGAATTCTGGTCGGCTGACCCGGGCGATCAAGCGCCTGAAAATCGATGTTGTTGCGGCAGACGGACTCGAGTGAGTTGGGGCCTGGAATCGCATCAGGGATAAGTCTTTTCACCATGTGCCTGGCAATTCCATCATTTCCGCCGGGGAACGAGAGCGAAGGTTCATTCATGGAGCGATCGACATCGAAGGCATAGATGCAGTATGCGGAAACCACATCCGGTCCGGCTCCGAATCCACCGCCCTCTTCGGCCATGAAGGTCTGAATGGTTTCGCGGCTCAGGCGATAAGTGTCCATCAGGTAGCGTTCGATCGTGACGCGATCCAATTGCCGCGATTTTTCATCACCCGGATACGCAAACGGCAAGCCCGGCTTTTGTTCCTGGTTGTACTTGAGCAGTTCAGCGCGCATCTTCTCCGGGATTGGTGCCCCTTCCAGCTTCTTTTTCCAGGGATCAATCAGCCACATGCCTGGCTTCTGCCCAAACTTGGCGCCAAAGTAAAATCCGACCGGACCTCTCTGATCTTCGAAACTGTTTCCCACCGGTATTTCGGGAGAAGAGCGATTCCACCTCTGATACTCGAACTCGCGCCAGTTCAGGCCAATATCCTCAAAGAATCTCGCCATGAAGCTGTAGGGCAGCGGCACCTGGAAATGATCTGCGCCTTGCGGCCCCATGATGCGCTGGCCGTCCACGATGAACTCATTTCTCTTGGCCTCTCCCCCGAATACAGGATGATTGTCGAGAAGCAGACAAGTGAGCTTCGGGCCAGCGTACGTGTGGAAAAACACCGCCGCGGATAAGCCGCTGACCCCTCCGCCAACTACAACACAATCGAATACCTCGCCGGTATCGACTGTGTCCGGCGGCAGTGAATCGAAAACACGGTCGCGAATCTGGTGGCCCGCGCTCATCACTTCGAGCGTGTTCCCGTTCGAATTTGCGTAATCTCCGATACCGCCGTAACCCGTCCAGTCATCGGTGGCGGAGGCCAGTAATTGCTGCGGGGTGAGCGGGCCAAGCAAGACTCCACCCGTAGCCAGCAGAGTTGAATTCAGGAAGTCACGCCGGCAAATTGGTTGATGAATGCCCAGCGCTCGATCGTGCCTTTTCTCGTCCGACACAACACTCCTTTTCTCCAGTTCGGTCGCTACGTTTTTTCAGCAGACGGTTAGAGAACGGCCAGACTCTCCTGCTGCTGCAATGCCAATCGCATTCTATAAATTCTCTCCGGCGTGGTTACGAGGTTCAATGCACAATCGATGAAAGGCCCTGTTTTTAAGGAGACGCATTTCAGCAACTCAATGGTATTCCCTGAGATGAACCTTCAGGCGCCCCTCGCCGAGTACGTTGTTTCACATCATCGGCTAACACTTCTGTTTCACCGCAGTCTAAACTACCGCTCGGAGCTTAAGACAAGCTCCGTCGCTGTGCTTGACTCCCTACATATCTCCAGGAGACCGCCGTGAAATCCGCACTCGTCGCAGTCATTTTTTTGACGTATTCGATAACGGTTGCTGGCCAGGAGACGTCAGAGCTATCCACGCCTGCCAACGGGGACAATGAGCATGCGGAAGTCTCGCAATGGATCGGCCCCGTCAAAATTTCCATCGATTACCACAGTCCAAAGGTTCACAATCCAGACAACAACGATCGTACGGGACACATCTGGGGTGAATTAGTTCACTACGGCTTCTTTGACGAGGGCTTCGGGCCAACCAAAGGTGCGCCATGGCGTGCCGGAGCTAACGAGAGCACATCCATTACCTTCTCAAACGACGTGAAGGTCGAAGGCAAAGACCTCAAAGCAGGAACCTACGCCCTTTTCCTGGACGTCGAAAAAACCGCGCCCTGGCAGTGGATTTTTTCCAATCACCTGGGCTGGGGGAGCTATCAATACGATCCGCAGGACGAAGCTCTGCGCGTACCGGTGACGCCGCAGGAAGCGCCGTTCACCGAATTCCTGACCTACGGTTTCGACGAGCGCCGTCCGGATTCTGCGGTGGCTTACTTGCAGTGGGAGAAGAAGCGTATACCGTTCAGGATTGCTGTGCCCAATGTAAATGGGCTCTACGTCGCGAAGATGCGTCAGGATCTCCAGTCGTGGGCGGGGTTCAACTATCAGGATTGGCAGAGTGCCGCGCAATTTTGCGCTGACCATAAGATCAATCTCGAGGAAGCGCTAAACTGGGCCGACAAGGCGATCGACGGGCCATTTCGCGGCGCCACAATCGGGCACGAAGATTTTTCCACTCTTGCCACCAAAGCCGCCGTGCTGGAGGCCTTGGGACGCGAATCCGAGGCGGACACCTTGATGCAGAAAGCACTGCATTTGCCCGGAACCGACGCCTATTCAGTCTATGCCTATGGCATGGGGTTACTCCGCAAGGACAAAAAGGACAAAGCGATGAGCACGTTCATCTTCAACCAGCAGCAACATCCACAAGACAAGTTCTGGACTTCATTGGGGCTGGCTCGCGGCTACACAGCGGCGGGTGACAAGAAGAAGGCAATCGCCAACTGGGAGATTGTCCTGCAGAATGTCCCCGCCAACCTGAGCAACAGGACCGCAACATACGAGGCCGCACTGAAGAAGCTGAAAGAAGCCAGTTAAGGTGCGAGACTGGAAAGTCGCACGTTCCAGAACCTAATTCAGCCCGGCCATTCCCTGCTCGCTCCTTTCACTCTGCGGCTACGCGGTGGCGTGTTCCGCCGCAAAGGCGCGAACTTCGGCCAGCATGAGTTCGACATCGTCTTTCGAGAAGTCAGACCACAAGCCGCAGCTCGCCTGATCCGATAATGTCGCAGCTCTGTGCAAACGTTGTTGCATCTGGTCGTCGTAAACACCACGGCTGGCCAGCTCCGCATTCATGATTTCGGCGCTCGCCTTTACCGAGACATTCACGCAATTGGTCGCGCACAGTCTCCGCAGGGCATCCTGGAGCGCATCGCCGGCCAAGATCGCCGCGCTCTGATGTCGCCCTGTCTCCAGGTACTTCTCCGCTTCTAGAAGAAAATCGCTCACAAAGTTCTTCTGCGTTAGATCTACGCGTTCGTCCGCTTCCGCCGCGGAAACTGCGCTCGAGGCACCCACAAGTGCGGCCATGCCACACGTAATTTCAGTCCACATCTGGTTTCCCCCTGTTCTTAAGGCTGATTTCGGTATTCTGGGGGGAATTACCTTGGAGATTGGCACGTAACATTCCATTCGTTCCGAAAGCGGGAGTACCCAGCCGTTACTTCCGGATAAGTTGCGCCTTTCCTTCCTTTTACACTTGTATTTTCTTCAGTTCTCCAAGGCCCGTCCCGCCCTCAGGACTCCGCGCGTTGGCACATGGAAGCCAAATTGTGTCAATGAATTCGGTCGCTTTGCTGCCATTTCTTGACCATTACCAACGGCTAGGACCTCCGATATTGTTGTCCTGGCATTGGCCCGAACTCGATGGCCGCGGAGTAGTCTGGACGCTAATATCACTGCGACACGGTTGTCGTAAGCATCAAACTTAGCTCGTTCCATTTACTGACAACTCTCCCCGATCGGTCGCGGGAACGGGCCGCTTGTCATGGTAGAAAATTTTGTATAGCTGTTATGGCAGGTCAAGGGGCGCTCTCTCACGATTCGGGGCATCACGTAATGACCGGCTTGATCGGGCGTGTTCTGCTCGCGGCTGTCGCCGCGGTATACTTCCTCATACTTCGTAACTCAAAAGCTCGGGACCGCAACTGTAAAACACAAGCCGCTCCGTCGCCGTTCTCTGTTACAGGAACCTTCGGGGGCTCGTCCAACAAGGATGATCGGTAAAAGCTTAGGCCACTATAACGTCCTTCAACGGATCGGTGCCGGAGGCATGGGCGTCGTCTATCTCGCCCGCGACGAGCGATTACAGCGTGAAGTTGCCGTTAAGGTTCTGCCTTCTGGAACGGTGGCTGACGAGGCAACTCGAAAGCGCTTTCGCCGGGAAGCTCTCACGCTCTCGCGGTTGAACCATCCCAATGTTGCTACCATTTTCGATTTCAACACGACCGAAGATGGCACCGACTACCTGGTAACCGAATACATAGAAGGAATCGGGCTCGACCAAAAGATTGCGAAAGCCGCTCTGCCTATCAGAGAAGTAATCAGCCTGGGGTCGCAACTCGCGCAGGGGCTGTCTGCCGCGCACGCTCAAAGTATTGTTCATCGCGACTTGAAGCCGGCCAATGTGCGAATCAACACAGATGGCCGGCTGAAGGTTCTGGACTTCGGTCTGGCCATGCTGGTGCAGCCAGAAGCGGATCTGGCGCGCACCATGAGCCTCACCAGCAGTCAGCAGATTACAGGAACCTTACCTTATATGGCTCCGGAACAACTCCGCGGAGATTCCGCCGACGCTCGTACGGACGTCTGGGCCGTGGGTGTGGTGTTATATGAGATGGCAACCGGGCGGCGGCCATTCTCCCAGCGCAATGGCCCGATGCTGATCAATTCCATTCTGAACGAGTCGCCGGAGCCTCCGAGTAAACTGAATCCGAAAATTCCGCCCGGCTTGGAATACATCATTCTTAAGAGTCTCGAGAAAGACCCGGGTCTGCGTTACCAGACGAGCCGGGAACTCGGGGCTGACCTTGATCGATTGACCACGGGCGAGTCCGTGGTCGCAATTGCGCCTCCAAGGAAATCAAAATTCCTACAGATCGCTTTGATCCTGGGTATTCTGCTCGCCGCTGTCGTCGGGGTGAATTTCTTCGCGCGTCGGCCCCCCAAGGCGCGGACAGAAGCGTTAAACATTCGCCGCTCCGTTGCCGTTCTCGGTTTCAAGAACCTCTCAGGCCGTTCGGAGACTGCCTGGGTTTCCACCGCGCTTGCAGAAATGCTCACGACGGAACTTGCAGCCGGCGAAAAGCTGCTCACTATTTCCGGTGAGAACGTCGCCCGGGCCAAGCGTGATTTAGCCCTGCCTGAGACCGACACTCTCGCGTCGGACACCTTAATACGTGTGCGCCGTAGCTTGGGGAGCGACTACGTCGTAATGGGGGCATACCTCGATGTCGGTGGAGGCGGGGGCGATCAGATACGTGTCGACCTGCGATTGCAGGATGCGATCGCGGGGCAAACGATCGCGGTTGTGTCCGACAAAGGGAGCCTGAACGAACTCGACGAACTGGCAACGCGGGCCGGGGCGAAGCTCCGCAGCAAGCTTGGTGTAGGGGAGTTGGCCGCATCGGAAGAACTGGCGGCGCACGCGAGACGGCCGGCGAACGTGCAGGCCGCCCGGTTGTACGCCCTGGGCCTGGAAAAGTTGCGGACGGCTGATGCGCTCGCCGCTCGGGATCTACTTCTGAAGGCGGTCGAGGCTGACCCCAAACACGCCGATTCCTGGGCCGCTTTAGCCTCGGTCTGGAGCACTCTAGGGTACGATGCCAAATCCACTGAAGCGGCGAAACACGCGGTGCAACTTGCGTCCGAGTTCCCGCGAGAAGAGCGCTTGCAGTTTGAGGGGCAATCCTATGAAGCCGAAAGCCAATGGGACAAAGCCATTTCGAGTTATCGAGCCCTGTTCGAGTTGGAGCCCGACAACATCGATAACGGCCTGAAGCTGGCCAACGCGGAGATTTTCGGCGGACAGGCCAGCCAGGCTATGCAGACTCTGGCACGTCTGCGACAGCTCCCCGCTCCCCGAAATGAAGACTTGCGAATCGATTTGGCAGAGGCTCGCGCCGCCCATTTCCTTTCGGACTTCAAACGCGAGCGCGACATAGCCGTTGCGGCAGCCCGGAAAGGGGAGAAACAGAGCGCGCGATTCCTGATTGCGCGAGCTCGCATAGCGGAATGCCTCGCGTTGCGTAATATGGGCGATCCGAAGGGTGCCGTTCCAGTGTGTCAGGAGGCGCAGCGCATATTCGAGCTCGCGGGTGACCGCTATGGAGTAGCCACGACCTTGAACAGCATCGGCAACGCACTCTATGACTTGGGTGATCTCGATGATGCACGGAAGACGTACGAGCAGGCGATGCGGATCGATCGAGAGATCGGGAACGTGGGCGGGCTCGCGGGAGCGATGGACAATCTCGCCAGTGTAGCCGGGGATCAGGGTGACAAGGCAACCGCTGAAAAACTCGCCCGTCAGGCTCTTGCACTGTATCGCGAGACTGGGGACAAGATGAACATTTCAGCTACGCTGAATAACATCGCTTCTGAGATGGTTGTCCGCGGGGACCTTATGGGTAGCCGGAAGATCTTCGACGAAGCGCTTGCCATCGGGCGGGAAATCCACTCGGACAGCACGGTCGCAACAGCATTAGTAAACCTCGGAGAAGTGCGCCTGGAACTGGGAGATACGGAGGGCGCAGAGAGCGCGTTTCAGGAGGCGTTTTCCACCTTTCAGAAGAACAATGAGAAAGGGAAAAGCGCGTATCCTCTCGTGGGGCTGGGCGAGCTTCTTGCAACCACTGGTGATCTCAAGGGTGCGAAAGACTGCCTCGAACGCGGGCTGGCACTCTCGAACGAAATTGGTGAGAAGCACGAATCGGCAATCGCGCTGTCGGGCATCGGGAGAGTACTTATGCTCGAGGGTAATCTAGCCGAGGCCCGCAGGCGATTCGAGGAGGCGCTTGCGTTGCGCAAGGAACTTGACGAGAAAGAATCCATAGCTGCCAGCTTGTTGGATCTCGCCGAGCTTTCGCTCGAAGAGGGCCAGCCAGTTCAAGCGGAGCAAAGCCTACGGCAGATTCCCTCACCGGGCGGAACTCCAGACCTTGTTGCCGGATATCACGCTTTGCTTGGGCAAGCACTGCTCGCCCAGGGCAAGACTATGGAGGCACGCAAACAGGCTGGCCTCGCGATGGCGAGCGCGAGTAAGACTCAGCGACAACGAACTGTCATCCAAACAAGAACTCGAGCGGCTGAAGTGCAAGCCGCCTCCGGAGGTCCCGCCGCCGCGCAGTCCGCGACTCGGGTCTTGCAGGAAATCATCCAGCAATGCGAGCACATGCGATTCAAGCAATTCGGGTTGCGGGCCACTCTTGCGTTAAGCGAAATTGGTCTGCGCGGGCCGGGCAAGGATTCGTCGCGGCGCACGTTGGAGAGTCTGGAAAAAGAAGCTCGCGCAGCAGGCTTCAACCAGATCGCTGCGAGGGCTGCAAGACAATGTTGTAGCACCCCTTGATTGTCGTCTGTCGTGTGCCCTGCATTGGTTTAGGATTCAAGGCTCACGGGAAAGTTTCGAGCATAATCCACCAGTATCGGAAATTTTCTTCAACATTGCTCAATCAGCCCCTCCTGTTTGGCAGAGTGCAGTAACCTTCGCGAAGAGGTTTCTTGAGTGCTGGTTGGATCATCCCTCGGCCAGGCACGTAGACGTAGGTTCACATTAATTTCGCTTGGATCCGTGGGGGGCGCATAGGCCGTGAGAGTTACATGGCATCTATAAATTTGAAATGCTTCAAGGGGTGTCATGGCACAAATTTTGGTGAAGGGAGCTTATCCGGCAGAACGCCATATTGTTCGTATCTGCTCGGGGAGCATTGAACGATGCCGAATTTCAGCGGCATGATGCGCAAGCTTACGGCGAGCGATATCCCGGCGGCTCTGGATTTGTCGACCGAGGCGGGATGGAACCAAACCATGGCGGATTGGGGCACTCTGATCGATTTGGCTCCTGAAGGCTGTCTGGCCATTGAAGTTGACGGTGAACTTGCCGCGACAACAACTCTCCTTCCCTATGGACAGCGTCTAGCCTGGATCGGCATGGTACTTACCAGGATCCGGTACCGCGGCCGCGGCTTTGCACGGAGGCTCATGACGGAGGCTTTGGCTTTGGCGGACCAGATGCAAATCGAAACGGTAAAACTTGATGCTACCGATCGCGGCCAACCAATGTACGAGAAATTTGGGTTCCGCTGGGAAGAAGGGGTAGAACGGTGGTGGCGGGCAGGAAATACAGAGGTCGCTGGTGCCGTAGTAAATGAGCTAGAGGAATCTCACGAGGGGTGGCGAGAACTCGACCTGCAGGCATTTGGGGCGAATCGGACAGAATTACTGACGAAGCTCGCCTGCAAGAATCCACCGCTCTGGCTTGGCAACTCATACCTGTTCACACGGGCAGGGCGGTTGACCTCGTATTTGGGCCCATGCGTGTGCGAAAGTAGCGAGGCGGCGCGCACTCTGATGGAAAAAGCCCTGCAGAGAGGAGGTGCCAGCGGCTGGTCTTGGGATTTGCTTCCGCGCAATGAGGCGGCCCTGGCTCTGGCCCGTTCTCTCGAGTTCGCGCCGACGCGGCATTTGGCCCGTATGGTTCGTGGAAAAGAGCTGCGCCCGAAAGAGACCGCGATCTACGCGATAGCTGGTTTCGAGCTGGGATAAGCATGAAGATTGCGAACCTCACAGAATTGGAAGAGCGCCTGTCGCGTCCGAGTGATGAAGTGGTTGCAGCCGTGCGAGCCATGGATGGTGATCTTTTAATCCTTGGCGCGGGCGGCAAGATGGGACCGAGCCTGGCGAAACTGGCGCGGCGAGCAGCCGATAGCGCAGGAACGCAGCAGCGGATTATTGCAGTGTCCCGATTCAGCAAGCCGGATTTGCCGGATGAACTGGCAACGATGGGTATCGAGACCATTGCCTGTGACCTGCTCGAGCCAGGCGCTCTCCACCGTCTTCCAGAGGTGGCCAACGTGGTCTTCATGGCTGCTCGCAAGTTCGGCACTTCCGGGGATGAGCACTTGACCTGGGCGATGAACACATATCTTCCAGGTCTAGCGGCTGAACGATTTCGCAACTGCCGGATCGTTGCCTTTTCCACCGGGAACGTCTATCCCTTGCGCGCGCTGTCAGAAGGTGGGGCGGTGGAGACGACCGCGGCTGAACCGATAGGCGAGTATGCGCAATCGGCGCTCGGCCGGGAACGCATGTTTCAGTATGCGTCGGAGCGCTGGGGGACAGAAGTAACAATCCTGCGCCTGAATTATGCCGTAGAGCTGCGCTATGGGGTGCTGGTTGATATTGGACGCGCGGTGTTCGAGCGGCGTCCTGTTTTCCTCAGCATGCCCTATGTGAACGTGATCTGGCAGGGAGATGCAAATTCCTGGTGCCTGCGCTCGTTTGCACACTGCCAGTCGCCACCGTTCATCTTGAACGTCACGGGAGCAGAAACGCTTTCTGTCCGGGAGATTGCTGCACAATTTGGCCGTCATTTCGGGTCTGAGCCGGCGTTCCTGCCGGATGCGGATGACTCGACATCTTTGTTAAATGATGCCAGCAAAGCGAACGCACTCTTTGGCAATCCCAGCGTAACTCCGACGGAGATGATCGAATGGATTGCTGAGTGGATAAAGCAAGGCGGAGTAATGCTGAACAAGCCCACGCATTTTCAAAGACGCGACGGGAAATTCTGATGCTTGTGCGTGATCAACTCCGTTCCGGGCTGGTCATTCCTGCGCACCCCCTTGCCCTCGACTCGAACCGTAAACTGGATGAGCGCCACCAACGCGGACTGACGCGCTACTACGTTGCGGCGGACGCGGGTGGCATTGCTGTTGGGGTTCACACTACTCAGTTTGCAATTCGCGATCCGAAGTATGGATTGCTGAAACCCGTCCTGGAACTTGCCGTTGAGGAAACCAGCGGTACTCGTCTGGTGAAAGTAGCCGGCGTGTGCGGGAAACGCAAGCAGGCTGTCTCAGAAGCGGAATTGGCAGCAGGGCTCGGATACGACGTCGCGCTGCTGAGCCTGGGAGAGTTAAAGGACGAATCGATTGCTGAACTCCTGGAGCACTCAAGATGCATCGCCTCCATCATCCCGGTGATGGGTTTTTACCTCCAGCCAGCCGTCGGAGGCCGATTGCTGCCGTACGAATTTTGGCGCCGGTTTGTGGAAATCGAAGACGTGGTGGCTATCAAAGTTGCTCCCTTCAACCGCTACCAGACTATTGACGTGGTGCGGGCTGTGCTGGAGTCAGGCCGGGCACACGAAATCGCACTGTACACCGGTAATGACGACAACATCCTGAATGATCTGTTAACGCCGTTCGATTTCGGGGGCAAACGAATTCGAATGGCGGGAGGTTTGTTGGGGCAGTGGGCAATGTGGACGAAGGCCGCCGTCGATCAATTTAGAACGGTAAAAGCTGCTTCCAGTGCTCCTTCCGGACTCTTAACCGTTGGGGCTCAGCTTACTGACGCGAATGCAGCCATTTTTGATGCTGCCAACCAGTTTCGGGGATGCATTCCCGGGATTCATGAGATTCTGCGAAGACAGGGCCTAATTGCAGGGCGCTGGTGCCTCGATCCACACGAGGACTTGTCTCCCGGCCAGATCGAAGAAATCGAGAGGGTTCGCAAGGCTTATCCGCAACTTCAGGATGACGCTTTCGTAAGGGAACATCTGGATGAATGGCTTCGCTAAAGCACCTCTGACCAGATGCGAAAGAGGAGTCATGCCGAGAACTGTTTTGCACCGAACTGCGCCCCGCTGTCCATCGACTGCATGTCCGCTCTGACCATTTATGGAGTCCGAGAGTGAGTGAGCAGCCGGCGCTCAGGCGCTATCGCATAGATTAGCGCTGCACCCAGAGCGGCAGCCAGAGACATGATGATCCAGGCAAGATCGTATGTGTGGTAAGTATCGAAGATCCTTCCGGTCAGCCAGGGAGCGAACCACTGGCCAAGCGAATATCCCATGATGATGAGGGACAAGAGTTTTCCTAAGGCGGACAATCCAAAGCAATCTGCCGTGACCAGGGGAATCAACATGTAGTCGGCGCCCATGGCGAAGCCGTAAAGCAACGCGAATAGCCAGACCGCGCCGGGCCGCCGGGCCGCGAAAAGCAGCGGAATGGCCAACCCGAGTACCAGGTAGAACAATGCCATGACATTTTTTCTGCGGTAGCGATCAGCGAAGTATCCGACGATCACCCGGCCGGCGAGACTTGAGACAAGCATCACGCTGGCAACTCGAGACGCACGGCTGAGAGAGTATCCCTCGCCGGTTAGAAAAAGAATCAAGTGCTGGGTTACTGCACCAATGGCGCCGACGGTGAACGTGCAGCCGGTGACGATCAGCCAAAAGTTGGTGCTGCGCACAGCTTGCGCTACATCCATATCAGTCAACGACTCGCGCTCGCTCGATGCGGGTTCGGTCGCTGTCGCGACGATTCCGTCAGGAAGAAGATTCATATCCTGGGGACTGGAGCGCGTGACCCACTGCGAGACGGGGAAGAGCACGAGGATGATGAGTGCTCCAACAATTTCGAAGGCGTGCCGCCAGCCGAAGCTCTGAATCAAGCTATTGATCAGCAGTGGGGAAATTGCGCCTCCCAGACCCAACCCCAGATATGCGGCGCCCATGGCACGGCCGCGCTTCTGCCGGAACCAGTTGGAGATGAGAACCTGATTGGGAATGGGCCCGGTCAGAACGTAACCGACGACTTCGGCGATGCAGAGCAAGTAGTATTGCCAAAGACGGGTCATGCTTCCCATCAGAATCAGGGGCAGGCCAACACACCAAATACCGATACGAATCACCTGACGAGATCCGAGCCGATCGATCAGTACTCCGGCCAAAAGGCCGAACAGCAGACCTGCAACGACAAATCCCAGCAGAAAGCCCTGGGTGAGTTGTGCCCGGCTAAAGCCGAGAGAATCGACCATCGAGGGATAGAAGACTGGAAAGCCGTAGTAAATGATGCCCACGGAAAAGAACAGATTGAGGAACGCAGCGAGGACAATCCACCAGCCATAGAAGACGCGCATGGGTCTGTGTGTAAGAGTTCAGAATTTATCAACCTTTCCGAGATAGCGCTACTTCATTCTCCGACTTGATTATCGGTGCAGCCACGGTCGGGGACTATAGTCAGGGTCGAAAACCGCAGACCGTAACTCCTGGCACGGATCGACTTGAAGTTATGCGGCTGACGTTTACGGCTCGATAAATTTGTGACAGAATACCCCTCCACAATGGTGGCTAAATCAGCAACGGTGATCCTTCTCTTACTGGTTTTCTGCCGCGGATGGGCACAAGAATGGCAATTCTATGGAGGCGACGCCGGGGGCTCGCGTTTCTCCTCTCTGCGGCAGATTAACCGTCAAAATGTTGGCGCACTGAAACGCGCATGGACGTATCACATCGGCGAAGTGAATCGCGGGAATGCTACGGACCGCCATCGTGTTGCCCCATTTGAAACGACACCCGTAGTTGTGGATGGCACGCTCTATCTCACAACGCCATCGAACCGGGTGATCGCCTTGGACGCCGAAACTGGTAAGGAAATTTGGACGTTCGATCCGCAAGCAGGCCGTGGCGAGCGCATATTTTTTCAGCACCGTGGCGTTGCATACTGGCAGAGTACTACAGGAACTGATCGGCGGATTCTGTACGGTACCTTCGACGGACGCCTGATCTGCCTGGATGCTAAGACGGGGAAACTCTGTCACGGCTTTGGCACCAGCGGGGTCGTGAATCTGCGTGCGGGAGTAGCAGACGAATTTCCGGGCGCGGAATACGCTGTGACGTCGGCGCCCGCTATCTATAAAAATCTGGTTATTACGGGTGCTGCGGTTCCGGAATATCCCTCGAAAGGACCCAGCGGCCGGGTACGCGCATTCGATGTTCATACAGGCCAGTGTGTTTGGACCTTTCATACAATCCCCGGACCTGGAGAAGCTGGACACGAGACTTGGGCAAAAGAAGCATGGAAGGCAAGAACGGGCGCAAATGTATGGTCCACCATGAGTGTGGACAATGAGCGGGATTTGATTTTTCTGCCGGTTGGATCGGCTTCGTACGACTTCTACGGCGGTGATCGCAAGGGGCAGGATTTATTCGCGAACTCTCTGGTGGCATTGCAAGCTTCGACCGGCAAATTGGTGTGGTACTTCCAGATGGTGCACCACGACATCTGGGATTACGACATGCCTGCCCAACCTTCGCTGATCACTGCGCAGCGGAATGGGAAATCGATTGCAGCAGTTGCCCAGGTCACGAAGATGGGGTTTGTGTTTATTTTCGACCGAGTGACGGGAACGCCGCTGTTTCCAGTGGAGGAGCGGGCGGTTCCCAAAAGCGATGTCCCGGGAGAGGAGTCTTGGCCGACACAGCCATTTCCGAGCAAGCCGCCGCCGCTGGTGCGACAAGGATTTAACGAAGGCGACATCACCACAGTTACGCCGGAGGCCCATCGTTATTGTGCAGAATGGTTTCATTCGCTCGAGAGCCGAGGCATGTATACCCCTTACGGAGGCAAGCAGACGCTCGTCGTGCCGGGAACGTTAGGAGGAGCAACGTGGTCTGGCGGATCGTTTGATCCCGAGTTGGGATATCTCTTCGTCAACGTGAATGAGTTGGGATCGGTGGGAGAAATGGAAGCACAGCGAGCAGGGGCCCCGGTGGCGTACCGACGCAACTCCAAAGGAGGCGAATATGCCCGATTCTGGGACGAGAATCAGTGGCCCTGCCAGAAACCTCCTTGGGGAACTTTGAATGCTGTCGATGTCAACACTGGCGAGATCGCCTGGAAAGTGCCACTAGGCGTGGTCGATGGTTTGAATGGCGAAACGGGCTCGCCAAATCTGGGAGGCTCGGTCGCGACCGCGAGCGGACTGATATTTATTAGCGCGACGGCAGACAGTCGCTTCCGCGCTTTCGACTCGCGAACCGGAAAGCGGCTGTGGGAAGTGGAGCTGGCGGCCAGCGGGTACGCTACGCCTGTTACGTATATGGGGAAGAAGAGCGGGAAACAGTTTGTCGTGATCACCGCGGGTGGAGGAGGGTACTTTCGCGGGAAGACGTCCGACGAAGTTGTAGCATTTGCTCTGCCGGATTAACGCATGTCGAAGTCGAGATCCGTAATGCGATTACGGATATCATTGGCGAACACAGAATTTGAAGGCAGCCAGGTGCCACTGTTGAGGCGAATCAAATCTCAGGCGGTGGCACCACGTCGGAGACCAGAACACCCCGATCTAGACCTGGTGGCGGAGATTGGGGCGCAGTGTGAGCGAGCCGTCATCGTTCAGCCTTTGGTGGCATGCCCATCGCACGGGGTAGCGCATTCCCTTTACTTCAATCTCAGCTAAGAGTTTCAATTCCTTCCAATCTGTCCCCTGCGGTAGCACGAATTGTGCCTGGCGAATCTTGCCCGGTAAGGGGTAGCCGGCGTCCAGACAACCGCTCTGGAGTACCTTTCCGTCATTGCTTTTTACGGTCACCCGCAATACGCCGGGCACACCCGCGATCCCATCATTGGCAAAGCCCACGATAAGACCCAGGTAACTATTATCCTGATAGCTCCAGATGAAGGATGGCCTCACCCGATAGCCGATGCGGCGATTGATCCGATCAAACGCCGCTGGAGACGCATGGTAATAGCTGAGGAGATTTTTTGCGCTGATCTGGTGAAAGTTCCAAAGAGACCAGTAATTCGCTCCGATATCGATCACGTGATCGATCATGTTCTCGGCCGGAGATATCCCTTCCTCTGCGGCGCTGGGATCGGGAGGCTTCCCGGGAAGTCCCTGCTCGAGCAATGCGGCGATCCACGGCGGGCGGTTGCTGAGCGCTTCAATCTGCTCGTTCTCAATGAAGATGGTGTCGCTGCGAATCCAATTGTTGCTGCGGACAGTGCGGTCTAGCAGTTCCGAATTGCCAACCTTGCTGTAGTCCGGTTGAGTATTCGTCAGCAGAGGAGTTTTTTTAAAGTGCTCGAGCTGGACGTCCAGCATGTTGGTCCAAGTGCGCTCTGCGGTCAGGTAGTCCGGGAAAGGATTATTGCCGAAAGGCCAGGTGTGCCCTTCACCCCAGAAGCCGTACATGAAGGTATCGATAAACTCGATGAGCGGATTGCCATCGAATTCCGCTGCCAACAGTCCAACCAATTCCTTGAATGCCTGCTGAAAAAAAGGATGGTCGTACCGGGGCTGATAACGCGAGTGCGGGTTGTCTAAAAATCTTTTCCCTGCAGCGGCACTCTCCTGATCGCTAATCACCAAATCAACTTTGGGTACTTTTTCCAGAACGAAATCTGGTAAAGCGGCTTCGCGCTTATAATCTGGCGCGCACATCTGAATTCGCAATCCGATCCGCTTGCTATTTTTCTTGGCTAACTCAAAAACCAGCTTCAGGTAGTCGGGCAGTTCCAGGCGTCCGGGTTGCGGTTGCACCTCCCTCCATGTGGGCCGGATGTAAAGCTGCTGGCCTAATGGGAAGCGCACCAGGTCTTCGATGGCCTGGGGAATATTCTCGGCTTTGATTTCGTCCGTGCCGCTGTCTGCCGTGATATAGGTGACCAGCCCCTTGCCATAGTTGGGCACGGCGTCATCCGAAGAAGTAGTGGTCATCACTACATCGTCGGTGGGGATGACAGCGTCGGGTGGATATTGAGGGAATGGCCCCTGATTGAGCCGATCGGTTACCTGCGGACCGGAGCCGAAGTCGTAGTGTCCCCAATTGTGCGCGGGAACCTTGGCCTGCGCTTTACCCATTCCAAGTTCGGCAGCTACCGCAACAGCGACAGTACTTTTCAGAAAATCTCTACGCTGCATTGAAGGCATCTCCTCACTCGCAGTTTCCGATTACAGCTGGCCAATCCACTTGGGCGCGTGCTTCGGTCTGCGACTCACATGTTTCAGCACTATCGGAACATTACTATTTATATCGTTTTATTTCGTTTGTCCAGCATGAAGCGTTGACAATTTCCATTGAGTGCTGAACAATGTGCGCGGTTAACCACCGGCGAACGTCTCGGCAGATCCTCTTGCAAACGCGATAAAAGCAATGTGCTTTGCGGGTTTTGCCTTCGCATCCCACTCCAAAATGAAGTTGACTTTGCGAGTTTTTGCTTGTATTACGACTATTTACGTTTTATTTCAATCGATTTCCTGGCGCCGTCCCTGTTGTGCTTGAGGAATTCTATGTCTTCCATGAAAAGCGCGATTCTGCAATCACAAACCAACCTGCTTCGAGGGCTGAAATCCACTTCCACGACCGGGCTTTGGATTGCTCTCATCCTCGGGCTTGCGGTTTGTTCGCCCCGTGCCGTTGCGAGCGGTCCCGCCGGCACTGCTGAAATTCAAGGCGGCAACCTGCGAATTGAATTTGATAACCATCTGCGTAGCCGGGTGGTTGCCCGTTTCGACAAGATGGAGACGGTCATGGGACCATTTACTGCCTCAGAGACGGTGACAAGTGCAGACAAGCTCTGGACCGGGTTCCTCCAGACCTCGCAAAGACACGAGCGTACAAAAGACTCTTTCGGCGAGGGCGAGCGGCTTACCGTGCAAGGAAAAATTGGAACGCTCACGAAGACAGTTTCCGTCACCGTGTATGACGATTTTCCTGCCATGGCCTTTTTCGATGTCCAGTACACCAATACCGGAACATCCAAGCTAGCCATCAAGAGTTGGACTAACAACGCGTACACGGTGAACGCGCAACGCGGTCTGCGCGGGCCAGCTTTTTGGTCTTACCAGAGTGGCTCCTACGAGAAACGGCCCAACTGGGTTTTACCGCTGCACACGAAGTTTCGCCAGGATAACTATCAAGGCATGAATGCGGACGATTATGGCGGCGGTACGCCGGTTATTGACGTCTGGCGCCGCGACGTTGGAATTGCCGTCGGACATGTCGAGCCGCGGCCGAAGCTGGTTTCCCTGCCGGTATCCATGCCCGACCCCGCCCATGCCAGAGTCGGCATACGGTTTACTAAAGATGCCTCATTAAATCCCGGCGAAAGCTTTCATACGTTTCGTACTTTCGTCGCCATCCATCAAGGAGACTACTTCCGCGCGCTCCTGGATTACCGTCGCTTTATGATGAAACAAGGTTTCCAGATGGCAACCGCGCCCAGCGACGCTTTCGGCGCCATCTGGTGCGCGTGGGGATATGGACGAACGGTTCAACCTCAACAGGTGTATGGCTCGCTTCCGACAGCGAAGCGACTGGGATTTACGTGGGTCACGCTCGATGACGGTTGGCAGAACAATGTGGGCGATTGGCAACTTGATCCCAAGAAATTTCCGAACGGAGATGCCGACATCAAGGCTCTGGTAGACCGCATTCACCAGGAAGGATTCAAGGCCCAGCTCTGGTGGTCTCCGCTCAGCGCTGTGCCGAACTCGGAATTGCTGCGGGATCATTCCGAGTATGAGTTACTGAACCGTGATGGCTCCACGAGAAAGGTTTCCTGGTGGAATTCTTATTATTTATGCCCAGCGGACCGCCGCGTTGTGGAGTACCACAAGGCATTGGTGCGAAAAATTCTGGTGGATTGGGGATTTGACGGGCTGAAGCTCGATGGCCAGGACATGAATGGAGTTCCAGCCTGCTACAACCCGGCTCACCATCACGCGCAGCCGGAGGAGTCGGTCGAAGCTTTGCCGGATTTTTTTAAGGCGATATACGACACCGCACAGTCTGTGAAGCCAGGGACACTGGTAGAGTTCTGCCCCTGCGGCACGGCGTTTTCCTTTTTCACCATGCCACACTTCAATATGTCCGTGGCTTCTGATCCCAAAGGTTCCTTTCAAGTTCGTTCGAAGGCAAAAACGTTGAAGGCCCTAATGGGCGATGACGTTCCGTTCTTCGGGGATCACGTCGAGCTGAGCGATGGCGCCAATGACTTCGCGTCTACTGTGGGGGTGGGAGGGGTCGTGGGAACACAGTTTGTTATTCCGTCGCTGGTCGCAAAGAGGAGTCGATCTGACCTGACTCCAGCGCGGGAGAAGGAATTCGAAAAGTGGCTTCGCATCTATCGGGAAAAGATGTTGTCAAGGGGACAATATCTCGGGCAGCTCTATGACATCGGCTTCGATGCGCCGGAGACGCATGCAATCCGCAAGAACCAGGCCATGTACTATGCCTTCTTTGCCAAGCAGTGGAAGGGCCCAGTCGAACTACGCGGCCTCGAGGATCGCAACTACACTGTCGTGGACTATGTCACAGGAAAAAGCCTGGGCACGGTGTCCGGACACTCTGCGCATTTGCCAATCGAGTTCAACGAACATCTCCTGTTGGAAGTACGGCCGAAGTAAACGATGCTTAAGCGCCAGCAAAGTGCGGGCTGGACTACCCGATACTCGCTGTCACCATCTGATTACGGAGCAAGCCGAAATCTGTGCAGGAGAGTCGGGCTTAAGGAGCGGGAAGCGGGTGGCTGCCAGAGTTTGCTGCTTGTTTGAGCCGCTGGAATTGTAAGATTTCAGTTTTGGCCAGATCATTTTTGCCGATCTTTTGATACATCCGTCCGAGCAGGTAATGTGGGTCTGCGTAGGCCGCGTCCAAAGCTGCCGAGGTCTTGAGCGCCTGGATCGCCTGCTCGACTTTTCCTTCTTTGTCTAGCACACGGCCGAGTTGATATTGCGCTTGAGGCAATTTTGGATTGTAGGAAATTGCCTCTCGTAGTCCTTTCTCCGCATTCGCCAGTTGATTTAGTTCCATCTGGGTGACCGCCATATCCAGAGGTGGCCAGGGAGACGGTTTGGCCTGCACTCGGTTCAATTCAACTGCACGGCTGAAGCTTGCGAGTGCTTGATCGAAATGACCTGTGTAGTCGTAGCACAGCCCGAGCAAATCATGCGAACGGACCATGTTGGGATCCAGCTCTACAATCCTCTGCAGTCTGGCAATGGCTTCCGAATACCTCTGGTCGTCATAATCGATTCGGGCCAGCCAATACGAATACAGGGCGTTATCAGGATGAGCCAGCAAAAGTTTGTCCAACTCTGACCGTGCCCAGGAGCGACGGTTTACCTCTATATACGCCATGGCAAGCGTGAATCGTGTTCGTTCATCGAGTGGTGCAATGGCTTCGGCTTTCTTCCAGGCGATCACTGAATTGCCGTATTGAGCATCGAGAAAGAACAGCCCACCCGAGAACTCCAGCAATTTCGCCGCGCGCGGGGATTTAGGGTCGAGCTCTGCCTGTTGGACGAGAATCCTTTCGGCTGTTTTGTAATCCTTTTGCTGGAGCGCAGCTTCTACCTGACTGCGGTGTTCAGGCGAGAGTTGTAACTCGGACAGGTCGTAGGTGCGGTGAATTTCAGCCGGGCTATCCTGGGCACAACAGCTGCTGGCGGCGACCAGCCAGAGGGCTGCAGTTATGATTCGCCACACCGGAATTGAAGGCACCCAAACCATCGGGTTCTGCAGACCAGTAGCACCGGCTCCCGCGTGCCGATGCGGCCAACAGTATAAAACAGTAGAAATTATGGGGCTGCACCTTAACTGGCTCGGCTATAATGTGTCCGAATTTTGCTTTTCAAATACCTGTTGACGGTCTCGTTAATGCCGGGCAGTTGCCGCACCAGGCCGGTCTCCGCAGTTCTTCTTTTCTGCTTGGCTGTTGCTCCCGCAATGGCAAAACTGCCGGACGATAACGCGCGCGGGCAGGCCATAATGGAAATCCAGAGATTGATCGAAAGCGGAAAATTGTCGGCCGCTCGAGATCTGTTGAGAGCGTCAGCTACACAGTTCGGCAGTGACGCTGGATTTGATAACTTGGCGGGCGTGATCGAAGCACAAGAGCACCACTACTCCGCAGCTGAGGCGAACTTTAAGCAAGCCATCGGACGGCGACCCCAGTTCACGGCGGCTTATCTGAACCTGGGCCGACTGTACCAGGAAAATCACGCAACTTACGCGCAAGCTAGAACGAAGGCTTTGCACATTTATGACAGGCTGCTGAGTTATGAGCCGCGGAATTCAGAAGCGAATTATCAGAGCGCCCTTCTTCTGCTTGAAGATAGAAAATTTCAAGCTTCATTGCTGCGTTTGTCCCGTCTGCCAAGAACCACGAGAGAAAGTGCGCAGGCCCTCTCGATTTCCTGCGCCGATTATGCCGGGTTAGGCGATCGCAAGAACACTTCCAGCGAGCTCGCGCGATTTCTGGAAGCGCCGGATCTTTCACAAGCCGACGTGCGGCAGCTGTTGCTCGGCATCCGAGGCGGCAAGGATCACGACATCACCATCACGGCTCTCGAAGGTTTTGGGAAGCGACAACGTCTGCCCGTCGACCTCCAACGCAGCCTGGGATTGGCCTATGAACAATCGGGGAGGTTGGACGATGCCCGGTCGATCCTGGAAAGGGTTGCGATTGACCAAATGTCGGTCCACGCTTTATTTGACTTGGCGCGAGTGGCGTACAAGCAGAAGGACTATAAGGGGGCGCTCGGATACTTGGCTCATGCCCGCGATCTCGAACCGGACAACGCCAGTGTCCATTATTCTTTTGGTGTAGTGTGTCTCGATCTGGAACTGCTCGCCGAAGCGCAGAAAAGTTTTGAGAAGGCAGTTAAAATCGATCCTCAAAACAGCAGTTACAACTATGCAGCGGGGGCAACCTCTCTTTTCAGCCACGACCCGAAGGACGCCGTACCGTACTTCCAAGAGTATCTGAAGCGGAATCCGGAGGACGCGCGGGGTAGATTGGCGGTGGGCATAGCTTTCTTTCGCGCCAGAGACTATGAAGAGGCGAGACCCTGGCTCGATCGAGCAGCACAACGGCCCGAGACGGCAACTTCGGCACATTATTACCTCGGCTCCCTGGCATTGCAGGAAGGCCGCCTAGACGACGCGCTTCCCGAGTTGCAGTCTGCGTTACGAGCAAAGCCGGAGTACCCAGACGCGCTGGCTGAGTTGGGCAAGTACTACTTTGTTCGCAGAAACTATGCTGAAGCCGAGAACCAGTTGCAACGTGCTCTGAAGTTGAATCCAGATCACATTCAGGCAAATTTCTATCTGCTGTCGCTGTATGCTCGTACCCGCGACCCGCGCCACGACGAACAATCAAAGCGATACGAGGACCTGCAAAAGCTCAGAGATACAAAGAGCCAGGAGTTCTTGCGTATGGTTGAGGTGAGGCCCTTCGAAGCTCCCTAAGTCAGATGCAATGTTTGAAAGCAATCAGCCAGCGCCGTGAGGCAAGCCTGTTCTGCGGGGCGTTGGTTCTCATTGCAAAAGCTGGACCAACTCAATCGCTCGGCTGTACCAGGCCAGCACACTGGAGTTTCGAACGACCTGGATAAGGACGCCGCGCAAACCATGACGCATCTTCCTTGCTGTCTTTCGGATCGAACGGTCCCATTGCTGCCACTGCTGGTAGTCCTTCTTGCCGCAAGCGTGATCAAGGTCTCCGCGCAGAACGCGGCGGATTTTCATGAGCCACCGCAGGCTCAGCCCATGGGAGTATCGACTGGACCACCGCGTGCCGCGGTCAAGGATGCCAAAATGCGGCCGATTACTGCTGGTGGCTTTGTGGATGGCGCTCCGGTGGTATTCGAAGACGTGACTTCATCCTCTGGTTTGGACAATTTCCTGCACCGCTCTGGCAGTCCCGAAAAAGCGATGATTCTGGAGAGTGTAGGCTCCGGCGTGGCACTTCTTGATTATGACAATGATGGGTGGCTCGACATTTACCTGCTCAATGGCTCCACTGTGCCTGCGCAGAATGGAAAAGAGCCCCCGCCTCGCGCAATGCTGTTTCATAACAATCACGATGGGACGTTTAGCGACGTCACAGAGAAAGCCAGGGTGGCCAACGAACGCTGGGGATTCGGAGTCGCGGTTGGCGACTACGACAATGATGGCTGGGCTGACCTTTACGTCGCCAACTTTGGGAAAAACCGCCTGTATCACAATAACCACGACGGTAGTTTCAGCGATCTCGCAGAGAAGGCAGGCGTCGCTGTCGGGGGCTGGTCCACGGGCCCCACATGGGGAGACTATGACCATGATGGCTTCCTGGATCTGTTCGTCCCCGGGTACCTGAAGTTTGACCCGAACCATCCTCCAACGCCGGGCCAAGGCGGCATTCCGGCTTCTTCTTGCCAGTTCCGTGGAGTGCGGTCCATGTGTGGCCCCTTGGGATTGATGGGCGAACGTGACCATCTATTTCACAACAACGGCAATGGCACCTTCACTGATGTGAGCGAGGCGGCGGGCGTCGCCGACCTCCAGGGATATTATGGCCTTGCCTCGATTTTTGTCGACGTCGATGATGATGGTTGGTTAGATCTCGCAGTCGCCAATGATTCGGTTCCACGGTGTCTCTACCGCAACCTGCACAATGGCAGGTTCGAAGATGCAAGCTATGTTTCTGGCTTTGCGCTCACCGACAATGGTCTGGCGCAAGCATCCATGGGTATTGCGGCGGGAGATTATAACCGCGATGGCAGGCTCGACTTCTACGTAACCGTCTTTTCGGATGACTTCAATACTCTGTATAGAAATGATGGCAACGTGAGCTTTTCCGAGGTCGGTTTTCAGGCGAGCGTATCCAATATCACGATTCCGTTCCTGGGCTGGGGTACAGGATTCCTCGATTTTGACAACGACGGCCTGCTGGACCTGTTCGTCGCGAACGGTCACATATACCGATGGGTGGACCAGCGCGATTGGGGAACCACTTGGGCACAGCGCCCGCTACTGTTTCGGAACTTGGACGGAACAAGATTTGCGGAAGTCCCGCCGGCTACCGGGAGCGGGCTCGCGGCTGTAGTTCCCGCTCGGGGAGCGGCATTTGGCGACCTCTTCAACGATGGTCATATCGATGTTGTCGTCAACAATATGGACGCGCATCCCACGCTCCTCAGAAATGTGGCCAAGAATGACAATCACTGGATCTCGCTGAAGGTGGTGGGTGGCGCGGGAAGCCCTCGTGACGCGATTGGAGCGAAGGTATTTGTTACCGCAGGCCGGGTAAGGCAACGTGCTGATGTTTTCAGTGGAGGAAGTTTTAGTTCGAGCTCTGACTTGCGAGTCCATTTCGGACTCGGCACCATGTCGGAGATCGACAAAGTCGAGATTTATTGGCCGAGCGGAAAGATAGAAGTTCTAAACAAGCCTCCTGTCGATCGTATTTTGACCGTGGTGGAGGGAAAGGGGCTCACCGCGAAGTGATCAGCCTGCCTTACGGTGTCACAGGGTTCAGCCTCCGCCAGATACTCCAACCATGCTAGCGCGCGCATCTGACCTGACGGATTTCGCCGGGAATCAGATCAAAACTCGAGCCGAGCGCCCAGTTGAATGCGTCGCGGTGCACTTACGTTGCCGCCCCAGATGCCAAAGCCGCGGAAACTCTGCCCAGTAGAGCTGGTCAGAGGCGCAGCGCTGATGTCATTGCTGAAAGCGAAGTTTCCTCCGATATTGAAATTGCTGTCATCAATGAACATGTGATTGTTGAACGCGTTGTAGAACTCGGCCCGGAGTTGCAAGTTGAGGCGTTCGGTCAAAGCCGTTTTCTTGGTAATCGAGAAATCCACATTCTTGTAGTTCGGCCCTCTGAGAGCCGAGTAGATACGGGGGCCAGCGCCCGTGTATCCAAACGTCCCAGTGCATCCGGGGCACGCGCCATTCGGCTCGAAAGATCCGACGGGCTCAAACGCCGCAGGATTCAGCAGTGAAGCGCAATTGGGTACGTCCGATGGGCAACCACCCTTGCCGGGGTTGAAACTGTTGACATCCTGCAAGAACGGATTCACTCCCGGAATGCGGCCGACCAGGCAGCTCTGTGCAAACTGTTCCACTACCTGGCACGTGCCGGAACGAATCCACATGGGAGTTCCCCGGGAGTATCGAATGATGGGGCTGATCTCCCATCCGCCGACCAGATAGTTCAGGGCATGACTGCCACTGAGGTAGGGCTTACCTCTGCCGAAAGGCAGGGAGTAAACGAACGCGGCAGATAGCGTTTGCGGCACATCATCGGGTGCAATGGACCGATTGCGTCTGGTCTCGAACGGCGAAATCACTTGCTGCGAGCCGTTCTCATTGCCGCTTGCTGAGCTCTGGGTGTTATCGGCGGCGTCCGTGATCAGCTTTGCATTAGTGTAAGAAACCAGCATGTATAAGCTGTTCGTGTATCGCTTCTCTGCCTTCAGTTGGAAGGAGTGATAGATCGAACTGCCGTGGCTCTCGTTCAACCCCTGCAAATGACCGCAATATTGTGGGAACGGAAGCAGTGCCTGAGCCACCGTCGGATCGCAAACTCCAGCGTTCGTTAACTCCTCGACCCAACCAGGGTAGGGAGCGTTCACTCCGAAAAGCGTCTGCGTGTCCGACGTGAACACCGCGTTCAACTCGGGGACGTAACTGCAGTTCGCACCTGGAGCTGGATTGCCAGTGGCGCAGGTTGGATCGATCGGAGTGGTGTTCGCCTCCAGTGCCCGAATTCCTGGGTCAAAAGGATTCAGGACGTTGAGGGGCTTCAAGGATGAGGGTAGACGTGTGCCTTTGTTGGCCACGTAAGCCACGCTCAGAAAGATGTTCTTCGGCAACTGACGTTCAATAGTCAAATTCCACTGCTGGGAATACGGCCGGCGATTCGCATCCAGCGGACGATATAAGGGGTGGCCGTCGTTCGTGGATTGTCCGTTATCGTACGATGCCGAGATAAATGGTGGCGTCAGCGAAGGGGCTGGTACACCATTATCCAAATAGAAGTTTGGATCAGCCTGGTTTGTGACGGGATCCTGACGCGTGCCGAAGGTTTGCGTCAGATTGTAGCCGTCGAGCGACATGCCTCCGTTCCATCCGGGATAAAAAGCCTGTGCGAAGAACACTCCATAGCCGGCACGAACGACGGTCTTCTGGTTCATGGCATAGGCGAAGCTCAGGCGTGGGGCAAATCCGTTTTTCCAGGGGTGCTCCGGATAATCGCGGCCGAAGCAGGCATCTCCGCAACTCGAGCCGCTCCCGGCAAAGGCAAGCCTTCCAGGGATGCCCGCAGTGGGATTGATACCCGTCGGATCGAAGAATGAGAAATGGTTATACTTCTCGCGCGATGCAGAGTAGTAATCCCATCGCAACCCAAAATTGAGCGTTAACTTGGGAGTGATTCTCCAGGAGTCGTTCCCGTGGAAGGCCCACACAATCTGACGTGGATACCAAGAGGGGACAGTTTTGTAATCTACGCTGCCACCTCCAACTGCTCCCAACAGGTAACTGGCAATCGGGCTTCCACTGGTCAGGCTCGGTATGCCTGTTGTAGAGCTATCAAAGTAGTAGGTTCCAGCCTGGTTCGTGTGATCGTGAACGTTGCCTTGCACGGAGCGCCATTCCCCGCCGAAGGTGAGTGTATGGTGGCCAAGTACCTTATTCAGTACATCGTTGATCACCCAGGTTGGTCGAGTTGTGATGTTGCCTGAGGGATCGCCCTTATTGTCGGACATTTGGTTGAAATCGCTGCCAAACGTAAATTCGGGAAGAGCATTGTTCCCAGGAGCGCCAGGGACTCCCGGCAGCTTTCCTATGAAAGCGAGGTTGAGGGAACCGTATCCTTCGTTGCGGTTCAAGTAACCAACGGTGACATGGTTCGTGAGCGTGGCGGAAAAGGTGTGCTCCCAGTTAAACCGCGCGATCGGGGAATTTTGAGGCCGCGTGGGTTCTTCTGTCGCAATGGCAAGGGGAAGTTCGGTGGCTGTGTTAAAGCCCGTAAACTGCCGCCACCAGAAGAAATAGAAATGGTCCTTATCGCCGTAGTTGTGGTCGATGCGGAACATGTAGACATTACTGTTCGCTACCAGAGTGTCCGGAACTGGCCGGGACAAAGTGTAATTATTTTGGGCCTGACCGTTCGTGGGCTGAGGAAGTTGCGCGAGATAGGCGGCCGCAATTGGACTGATGCACGCCTGCGGAATGATATTGCCCGGAAACTGCTGACCCGGACCGAATCCAAGTGGCAATGCCTGTTGACATGCGGCCCCCGGCGCGAAGTTTCCCGGAGCGTAGATTGGTAGGCCCCAGTCGGTGAAGTTCCCGGAGCGCTCCAGTGCCGAGGGAATCGAAAGTGTGGGCGTACTCGCTCCGCCGGCTTGGTGAAAAGCTTCCCAGTCAAAGTAGAAATAGGAATGATGTTTCGAAGTGCCGTGGTAGAGGAACGGAATTTTGATGGGACCGCCAAAATTTGCTCCAAAATCATGCTCAATGTCGAAAGGACGCGGATCGCAGCCGGGAGTGTCGCAGGACGCGTTCCAGGGTTTTGCGTTCAACCACCGGTTCCGCGTGTACTCGAATAAGGCACCATGGTATTGATTGCCTCCGGACTTGCTCACCATCGTGATCTGGCCAGAGGTGGAAGAGCCGTACTCCGGTGCGTAGTCAGACGTGAGTACCTTGACCTCCTGAACCATGTCTGGCGACATTTGGAAATCACCTTGGATTGAAACCATGCCGCTCTGGCTCATGAAGCCTTCCTGCATGGTTGCGCCATCAAGCAAAGCTTCGTCTCCAGATTGAATGCCGCCATTGATTCGAGCGTTAAAAGCCTCGTTACTGCTGCCGGTCGAGACTCCGGGCAGCAATACCGCGAAGCTAGCCGAGGAGCGGGGTTTACCAGAGACAATTAGGGGAAGGTCTTTCACTGTCTGTGGATCAATGCCCCCTTGCACCGTGCCATTGTCGTAGTTGATGAGAGTGTTCTGGCCCTCAACGGTGACAGTCTCGCTGATGGCTCCGGCCTTCAGCGTGACATCGGCACGACCGGACTGATTCAGGGTCAGCACAATGCCGCTTTGGACGGACTTCTCAAATCCCGTCATCGCGATGCTCAGGTCGTATGTTCCGGGCGTGAGATTGCGAAAGGTGTACTCGCCCCGGTCGTTCGATACTGCCTTTTGCTCAAACTGCTGCGCCTTATTAATCAAGGTAAGTTGAGCACCCACCACAGCGGCACCGCTTGTATCGGTTACGGTTCCGCCAAGCGTGGCGTTGCCCATTTGAGCGTTCGCCGGCACATGCAGCGTCAGAAGGGAAGTCATCAACAGGGTGAAAAGAACAAAACCCCAGGAAGCGTTTACTTTCGCGGACATATCGGTGACCTCCGCTTAACTTCTGTCACGCCACAAAAGCAATCTTTGATCAGAAAAAGAAAGTTATCGAAACCCCAGGCCGATTAATGGGCATAACTTGTACCCCTCGACGTTGCTTGAAGTCAAGGGAAAAGTAGGTCCACTGAGCGAGCTCTAATACCAGCCCTCGTTCGCTCGTCGCATGGACGATTTGTAGACACAGGCCTATAATCCCGCCGCAGATTCCAAAAACGGGGTCTTAACAGAGATGATCATCAAGGCTTTCTTTTGCTGCTGCTTGCTGATGGCTATCGGTGGGATAACCGCTCTGCGGAACCTGCCCATCGCGTCTATCTCAAACGGTCAATGGACGATCACCGCAGATAATGCGCGTCAGGCAATAACGGTCAAGAATGAAATCCTTGGCACCTTGCTGCAAAACGTGCATTTATATGTGAATTCTCCAGCGGGTCGTCACGAACTCACACAATGGCAGGCGGACGAGAGCGCTGGGACATTGAATATCAGGAGCTCGGGGCCCGCCACTGGCTGGTCGTTTGCAGGCGCCGACAATGTATTAATCATCTCAAGCACGGAATACGATGCCGAACTGATCGCAGACACACCCGCTCCGCCGAACCGGATCGTTGCCCGTCTACTCGATACCGCTGGAGCGCCCGTCGATTGGGTGGGGACAGGCGAAGTCGCAGGCACGTACGGCGGCGACTACACCCGTAACCGCTCCTTCCTGCCGAGGCAAAACCCGGATGTGATGTATTTCTCGCTCGGCCAGCCCCAAGGCACAGTCTTCCACAGCCTGTTTGATCGGGAGACCGACACCGGCATTGACTTTGGCGAAGCAGGTACGCTGCGCCGCGATCCTCAGAATCCAGACCTGCTCAAAATCACTCTGCCCGTGCATGGAACCAGGATCATTCGACTGATTCCGGAGTACTACACCAAGGCTTTGGGAGTGCCATTTTATTCCAGCTTTGATGACACTCATTTCAGAGCCGCTCCGATGGTTTGGTCCAGTTGGACCAGCTACTACGAAGATGTCACCGAAACGGACATGACGGTCAACGCGGATTGGATCGCAACGCATCTTCTACCTTACGGCTTCGAATTTGTTGAACTGGATGACGGCTACGACCGCACTCCTGAAGGGCATTCCTGGATCGAAAACTGGGATCAGAAGAAATTTCCGCATGGGCCGCAGTGGCTGACTAGTTACATTCGTTCAAAAGGATTGAAAGCTGGAATCTGGCTGGTGCCAAATTCCTACGCCGCCGGCCGGCGCAACCATCCTGATTGGTATCTATATGACAAGAAAGGAAGCGTGATTCGGGATTACGACACTCCTGCGCTGGACTCGACTAATCCCCAGGCGCTGGAAGTTGTTCACCGCGTGTTTCAAACGTTTGACGACTGGGGCTTCGACTACTACAAACTCGACGGAGAACATGCGCTGCCCAAATACGCGCCGCCGGTGGACAAAACGCGTTTACACGATCCAGGAACCGACTTCATCGCGAACTATAGATCAAGACTTGCGATGATACGGAAAACGATCGGACCGGAGCGCTTTCTCGAAGTTTGTCCGGCGGGCACACCACTGAACGCCATTGGGTATGCGAACTCTTATTTCAACGGCGATGATGTTTACAACAATTGGCAAGGAATGTATTCGCTGTTCAGCTCGATCTTCGCCAATGGATTTCTGAACCATTTGCTGGTCTATGTCATGCCGGGCGAGGGTATAGAGCTGGGCGAGCCAATGTCTGTCGCCGAGGCGACCAAGAAACGCAAGCCGATCGTGATTGAGACTGAGCGCGATCGAGAGGAACCGCTTACAGGTTTTGGCGTTACGAACGCCGAGGCGAGGACACTGGTCAGCTACATAGCCTTGACCGGGGTTGCGTACCCCTTGGCGAGTGTGACCCCTGAATTGCCCGAGACCCGGGTAAAGATGCTGCAGAAGTCTTTGCCTACGCTTCCGATCATCCCCATCGATCTGTTCAGCCGAGGTACCCAGACCTCATGGGACAAATTCAAACACGTGCAGCCGGATTATTACATCCATCACTATCCGGAAATTATCGACCTCAAAGTTAATACAGCGGCCGGGAGCTACGATGTGGTCGGAGTCACAAACTGGCACAGTAACGAGACTGACAAGACGGTTAGCTTTGCTGGCAAGCTCGGCTTGGATGGGAAATCCAAGTATGTTGTGTTCGATTTTTGGAATCAGAAACTACTAGGTACCTTCACCGATCATGTAGATATCCCTATAGCGGCACACGACACACGGGTTTTGCTGATTCACCCAGTAATGGAGCGACCGCAGCTTGTTGG
>JBKOUZ010000151.1:0-7295 GCA_046723715.1 Acidobacteriota bacterium
GTCGCCTAGCGACCCTTTCCATCGAAAGCTCCGACAGCTTCGTTGCCTCCACTGCCGTTTCGATTGCTACCGGGTGGAACGAACCAGTTCCCGGGCGGGAGTTGCACCCGCTGAAGTCCAGCGCCTTTCACGGCGCACTATTACGCCAGCTAGTTGATAACCGAAGCGTCCAGAGCCTCCAATTCCTTACCGTTCAACACATCGTGCGTGCTTCGGAGTTTCGTGCCGTCTTTTAACGAAAAGTATGTGTAGGTGGGAGGGGCATCGCAACAACCAAGTTTGGTGACCCTATAAACGTCGCCTGTTACGGGCTCTCCACGTTGCCCCGGTTCACTGAACGTCCATCTCACGTTGTTGCCGTTCATCGCTTCAACGGTGACTGTGGCGTTCGGAGGGCCCTCGGCACCGTCCTCTCGGTCCGCGAAGAAAGACTCACGAAGTACCAAGTCCTCAGCGCCGCGTTTCAGAATCACTTCGACCACCGTGAAACGCTTGTTCAGCGTTATGAAATGAGTTGATCCTGCGCTTCCTTTTACTTTGATGTCTATTCTTGACACCGCAGAATTGCGATCCGACGGAAGACTCACTCCTAACGTGCCTTCCAGTGCAAAGATCTCCACGATCAGGGCGGCGACTAGGACGACAGGAAAGACGATTGCTGGCTTCCTCAGTAACTTACAAGTTGCAACATGGCTGACCCCGAAGAGCATTTCTGAGAACTCAGAACCAAAGATTATCGGTCAGTGCGATCGGTGGCGCAGGTGACTGTCGTAATCAGGCAATTGCACGTTTTGACCACTGGGCGGCTCCCGGCGTTAGATCGTGTCGATTTCAGCAGCAAACTCAGCGGCCTTTGTCGACAAGTGTTCGCGTTTTCCCGACATCTTGGCATTCAGCATCACGGCATCGTAGAAGTGAACGGCCTCTGTGGCACTTCGATGCTGTTCGGGGTCGCGGGAGCCTAGCCTGATTGGGGGCTTCCGTGCTGGTGTGCTCTCGGCGCTCGCTGGGCTGATCCGGTCTTCATCGTCGAACTCATGTCTGGCGACGTGGGCCGCATTCCTTCGCCGGTTCCGGCTCTCTGTCTCAGGGATGCAGCAACTCACTCGCAGCGGAGGGCGGTCATGGGGTTGATTCGCATGGCACGGTGAGCGGGGATGTAACAGGCCAGGATTGCCACGACTGCGAGCCCAATAGCCACGGCCACGAACGTGACCGGATCGGTGGGCTGCACGCCGTACAGCAATTTGCTCATCAGGCGCGAGAGCAAGAGGGCTCCCACGATCCCGGTCACCGAACCTATCAAAGCCAATCGCATTCCCTGGCGAACGATTAATAGCAGAACGTCTCGGCGGGATGCGCCCAGTGACATGCGAACGCCGATTTCATGCGTCCTGCGGGTGGCCGAATAGCTGATGACTCCGTAAATTCCTACTGTGGCGAGCACCAAGGCTACTGCCGCAAAGATGGTAAGCAACTGCATTTCAAAGCGCGGTTGTGCGGTCGCGTCCGCGACGACTCCATCCATCGTCAAGACTTCAGAGATGGCCAGGTTGCGGTCGAAGGACCATACGGCCTGTTTCATTGCCGGAGCTGCTGCTGCGGGATCGCCGCTGGTGCGCGCCACCAGCGTGATGTAGGCGAAATGGGAGTCGGCGTAGGAGCCGGAATCACCCAGAAAGTCGTGATTCTGAAAGGCTGCTAAATACACCTCCGGAAATGGAGTGGCCGCCCAATTTTCCTGCTTGGCGTCTTTCGCAATGCCGATAATCGTCACCCACTCAGTGAAAGTTGCCTTTTTGCCCGCGAAAGAGATACGTTTCCCGATGGGATCTTCGCCCGGCCAATATTCACTTGCGGCGCGCTGATTGATGATGACCACGCCCGGGGCGGTCATATTGTCGGCCTCGGTAACATCGCGTCCACGCAGGAGCGGCAAGCGCATAGCGGCGAAATATCCGGGCGTGACCATGCGGTAGACGGCGCTGGGCGATTCCCCCGGTCGCGGCTTGGGGCGGCCCTCAATGACGAACGGCCAGCCCCACTGGTCGCCGGCCAGAGGCAAGTGATTGATGCCACCCGCGGCTTGCACGCCGGGCAACGTCCGAACCCGCTCAAGCAGCTGGTGGTAAAACATGCCACGGCGCGCCGGATCCGCTTCTCTGGTTCCAGCGACAGACACGATCATCGAAATCACATTATGCGGGTTGAAGCCCGCGTCCACGGCTTGCAGCGCGGAAAAGGTGCGAATCATAAGGCCAGCGCCGATCAGCAGGACCAGAGCCAGCGCGAACTCCGAAATGACGAGCAAACCGCGCAGGCGGTTGCGACCGGCTCCCTCGGTCTGGCTGCGGCCTCCCTCTTTCAGAGTGTCATTGACGTTGACCGATGAAGCCTGCAAGGCGGGCGCGAGCCCGAACCCAATGCTGGTGAATAGAGTGGCCGAAAACAGGAATAGAGCGGCGCGCAGATCGATGGCGACGGTTTGCACGCGTGGAATACTTGGCGGACTCATCGCGATCAGCGCGCGGACCGCCAAGATAGCCAATCCTAGCCCCAGGGCGCCACCCACGGAGCCGAGCAGAAGGCTTTCGGTCAGGAACTGGCGAATGATGCGTCCCCGGCGAGCCCCTAGAGCGGCGCGCACAGCGACTTCTCTCTGGCGCGCCGCCGCCCGCGCCAGCAGCATGTGCGCCACATTCGCGCAAGTGATGAGCAGGACAAAGATAACGGCCGCGAGCAGCACAAGCAGCGGAGTCTCGATCGGACCCACAACTTTTTCTTTGAGTGGCGTTATTAGCACATCCCGGTTGGTCCCAGGGAACTGCCGTTCAAGGCGTTGGGTGATACCCTCTATTTCGGCGCGAGCCTGCGGCAGAGAGATGCCGTCTTTCAGGCGCGCAAAAATCCGTAAGCTATTGCCGCCGCGGTCGTGAATTCTCGAGCCTAAAGCGTTTGGCACCCAGAGCTCAGCCCGTGTGGCCCAAAAGGGGGCGAACTGGAATCCCTGCGGCATCACACCGACGACGATGTAGGCATTTCCATCCAGGATGATCGGTTTTCCGAGCACGTTGCGATCGCTGGAAAACCTGCGCTGCCACAATCGGTAGCTCAGTATGACTTCGCGGTCTGCCCCCTCTCTGTCCTCTCCATCGACAAACAAGCGTCCAAGCAAAGGCTCGATTCCGAGCATGGGCAGGACATTTTGCGTTAGCTTCAAACCGGCAATGTGTTCGGGAGAATCGATGCCCGTAAGGTTGGGGGACCAGTACTCGGCTGCGCCCATGGCGGCGAAAGAATGACTCTGATCGCGCCAGTCAACATAATTTGCAGCCGAAACCGGGTCTTCGCCACTCATCAGGATGGTAACGAGGCGGCCGGAGTCGCGATATGCGAGCGGCCGCAGCAACACGGCATCGACTACGCTGAAGATCGCGGTGTTGGAGCCGATGCCAAGTGCCAGCACAAACACCGTGACGACGGTGAACGCGGGGGTGCGCAGCAGAGACCGCAGGCCGTGCCGCAGATCCTGAAACAGCGTTTCCAGAAAACTGACGCCCACGGCATCGCGGCATTCGTCTTTCGTAAGTTCCACGCCGCCGAACTCCAGGCGGGCTTGCCGCAAAGCTTCCTGCTGGGGCACCCCCCAGGCCACGAGATCGGCGGCGTGCGCCTCCATGTGGAAGCGCATCTCCTCATCCATTTCACGTTCCATGCGGCTGCGGCGCAGCATGGCCGCTGTCCACGAGCGAAGGCGGGCCCAGAAATTCATAGCTCCTCCGGCGTGGTCTGCAAGATTCCGGCGATGACTGCGCTCATCTGGTTCCAGCGTTCAGCCTCGGACTGCAGCCGGCGTTTGCCCGCGGCGGTGAGCCGGTAGTACCGCGCGCGCCGCTTATTTTCCGACTCTCCCCATTCGCTGGCAATCCATCCATGATGTTCAAGGCGGTAGAGCGCGGGGTAAAGGGAGCCCTGCTGGATTTCCAGGCGCTCTTTGGAAATCTGCTGGATGCGCAACAGAATTCCGTAGCCGTGCAGGGGGCTGAGGGAGATCGCTTTCAAGATCAGCATGTCGAGGGTGCCCTGCAGCAGATCGAGTTGTTTGTCCATTCCGCCTTCCTAGATTGTCTAGGAATACAGGGATACGCCATGCTCTCCTAGATTGTCAAGGAGAGTTGGATGGAGCCACGGTGCGGAAATTTGTGTGCCGGGAAGATAAGCGTCCGCTGGATGGCCCAAAAAAGCTGTCCCTACAACGTGGGCCCAACTTTTTGCGCGGGCTGCCGATCACATTGGAGAGGTCCAGCGCGAATTATGGCTACGCAAGAGCAATACACCGCGTCGATTGTGGAGAAATACCGGGTCGCGCTGGAGGAGGGATCGCCTTCCCATCGGGTCGCGGACGAGATCGTTCCACTCGCCAAGGAATGGGGGCAGGATTATGTGCGGGGGATTACGGTTTCGGGCGCTTATGCGAAGAATACGGCGATCACTCTGTCTTCGCACGTGGATGTGCTGGTCTTAGTGGATCCCATACCGGGGCTGGAGATCAAGAGCGTATTTTGGCGGCTGTTCGAGTTTCTGACAGACCATAATTTGCGGGCCAACACGCGTGAGGTATCGGTGCGAGTGCCTTGCAAGAAGCTCAATGTGGATCTGATTCCGAGTTACCAGGACGCAAAGTCGGGGAACGTTTTGTTCAACAAGCGATGCGGGGAGCCAGTGCATACCTGCGTAGCACAGCACGTGCATCTTGTTGGGAATTCGGGGCGGCAGCAGGAGATTTGCGCCTTAAAGATCTGGCGGGAGCGCAGTGAGCTGGAGTTTCCGTCATTTCTGCTGGAATTGGCTACGCTGCGGGCTCTAGAAAACGAGCGCTTTGGGCAGCTGGCGGAAAATGTTCATTGCGTCCTTCGGTATCTGGGGAGCAAGTTTGAGTCGGCGGTAATTCGGGATCCGGCGAATTCGGACAATATTGTTTCCCGGGATCTCTCGGAGAAAGCGAAGAAGAGCATCGCGAAGGCGGCGCGGGATGCGATTTATCAGGAGAATTGGGAAAGGATTTTGCATTGAGGCAATCCACCGGCCGCGGGCGCACACGGGGATGCAGTCGCTATTGTTTGGTGAAGTCGCACGCGCCGCTGACGTTCTGGGGCGGCGGGGATGGCGGTGTTGCCCAGGGCTTGTTGGTGAAATCGAAGAACTCGGTCATGTCGGGCATGGCGGCATCCCGCGCCGTGAGGGTGGGCAGAGTCCAGCGCGTCTCTATGAAATGCAGATAAGCCGTGTAGTCCATGGGCGTGTGCGAGACGAAATTCTTTTTCGCAAACGGCGAGATCACCATGTTGGGCACGCGGCTGGCTGTAAGCGTGAAATCGCCGGGCACGTCATCAGACGCGAGATCGACAGGTTTGATGCCGTCCGGGTTCGGCACGGAGATAGGAGGCACATGGTCGAAGAAACCTCCGCCTTCGTCGTGCGCGAAGAAGATCACGCTATCGCTCCACGAAGGGCCCTGCATCACGGAGTTAATGATTTTTGACGCAAACTGTGCGCCCGTCTGCACATTGATTGGAACCTCGCCCAGCTGCGGCTGCGTTGGATCAAAGTTGCTGGGATGCTCGGAAAGCCCGTCATGCAGCCCAGTCTCGATGAACGAAACTGCCGGCAGCTGGCCAGCCGCAGCGTCGGTGAAGAACTGGTCGATCGAGACTACCTTGGCTGATACTCCGGGCTGGTTGTAGTACGCGAAGTCCTGCAGATACGTGTACAGGCTCTTCTCCTCCGAATAGATTTTCCAGGAAACGCCCCCGGCGTCCAGCTCCTGCCAGATGGTCTTGGCGGTGAGCGCGGTCCCGGCCTGCAAAGGATGTACATATCCCTGCGATGTTGCGGCGAAAAGGAAATGCCGCTGTGCCGGGGTGTTGCTGGGCACAGGAGAGTAGAAGTGGTCGCCCAAGGCGAAATTTGATGCCATGAAGTAGTAGTAGTTCAGGTCGCTCCCGTCAAAGTATCCCATCGCTCGATGGCCGTCCTGGTCAGCCATCGGAATTCCCAGCGTAGCCGCGTACTGGCTGATCTGGATGGCGAGTGAGACAAAGCCGTCCATGGGCGAGCTGGAATCGGCGGCTGCGGGGTTCTGCCAATTAAAGTTCTTGTGTGACTCGGTCCAATCAGGGGTCAGGTCTTCGGTGCACACGGACCCGGTGTGATACGGAGCGATGTTTGCCTTCGTCACTGGAGAGAAGTTGGAAAACGAGCCCGTGCTCTCGTCCTCGATGATGGCCGGCGATCCGTTGATCGGGATGTTATGGGCCGCGCGGTACGCGGTCATCTGGCCGAAGTAGTGATCGAACGAGCGGTTCTCCTGAATCATGATCACGACGTGATTTACAGCTGTGATGTCTGCGCCGGCGGGGCTCGGAGTCGGGGTCGGGCTCGGAGTGGGAGTTGGTGCTGGCGTGCTTTGCTTCCCGGTGGAAACGCCGCCGCAGGCCATGAGCAGCATTGCCGCTACTACGGCTGAGAGAAGGGGAATGAACCTGAAACGCATAAATCCGGGGCCCAATTGCCTCAGATCAGATGCTCAGGTGACGGCTGATGTTGGCGCGCGCGGCCTAATTGGGCTCAAAGTGGGAATGGTGCATTGCCCGCTGGTTTCGCTCCGCTTGGACGCGCTTTTCCTGCTTTGCCCTGGAGCGCAGCATGGCCAACTTTTTGGGGTCGGTAACGAGGCGCATGTGTTCAAGCGCCTTCATGAAAGAAATCCGGTTACAGTTTGAGGGGGGGAACTTCCGGCAGGTACGTCTCATACTTCCCTCGCTTGCGGGATTTGAGTTATTTCGCTGTTTGGGGAAGATGGGCGCAATTCCACCCGTCTGAGTACGCTTAAGTTGTGGACGGCATCGGCAAGAGCTCGTCGCTCTTCGCTGGAACCGGGCTCAGGAGATTGCTGCAATTCCTCGTCACGTACCCGCATCGCCTCAAGCGCAACTGCGATTTTGACTCGCAGTTCCAAAGGATTCAATTCAAGCATTGCAGCCTTGTACAAGTCCTGCCAGTGAGCGTCTTGCGTCATGGGATTCAGTCCCCTACACCCTCACCATAGCCCAGCCACTAAAAAAGGGGGAAGATATTGGGTTCGTCTGACGTGAACGCACGGAGAAGCGAGGGCAGGCAGACTCTTCGCGAACAGATGCTAGCGACGTCGTCGCGCAGACGGGCAGTAAACGTATACTGGACGATTCCGTATCGTATACAAAACGTATTGACTGCATAGCAGTATGGTGTTAGGG
>JBKOUZ010000035.1:0-81854 GCA_046723715.1 Acidobacteriota bacterium
GAACAGGGCGATGGTCCGGAGAGAGGAGCCGTGCTCCTGATTGAACTCGCGGGCCGCATGGATGAAGCGCATGGCAGCCTCACCGCGGTTCACAATCGCGACGCGCTCAAAGTCATATTTCATAAAGCCCTCGATCAAACCGGGATCATGGGTTACGAATCAGGCTGCTACCAGGTCGAGCGTCATGGCCGAGCGCAGCGTTTTTATTTTTTCGGCATCGATGGAATTCGGGAGCGAGATCGTGTGGTAGCCGCTCAGGCACAGGAGCCGATTGCCGCTGCCATCGACCACTTCAGCATCAAAACTTTTTTGTTCGGGCTTGCGGGTGACCACCGCATACAGCGGAGCGGCTGACTCGCTCAGGTGCGACGACGTGGTAAGCCGATCGACGTGAAGCGGCAGGCCCATCCGCGTGTCGATGCCCATTTCCCAAATGCCCGCAGTTTGGAAGCAGAGCTCAATCAGCCGTGGGGCCGTGTCCGTGACGAACTCCGCAGGATAGTGGTTGCTGGGCAGTTTCTCGGCCATCAGGCCGACGATCTGCTTGCCGTTCCACCAGGCTTCTTGCACGACCTGGTAGGCAGGACCGTGGAAATAGAGCTGGTAGATATCGGGGGAACTGATCGTGTTGCCTTCCGGCTTCACAGGGGCCGCAGTGGCGGTTTTTGGCAATTCCCTGGTGAGCAGCACGCGTCCGGTGAAATGGGTCGTGGCTTTGGGTTCATTCTGGTTGGGCAGCGACCTGTGTCCAATCAGCCGGCACTGCGCAACCAGGCCATCCCCATGGGGATGGATCACGGTTTCAACGGTTACGGTTCGCGGCTCGTGGCGGTAAAACTTAAATGGGGCGAGGAAACTGACTTCTTCAATGGCTTCGATGTGCCATCCCGGAAGGAACGCGAGTGCTGCTTCCGCGAACGCTTCGATTCCCATGACACCGGGGAGAACCGGTGTGCCATCGATCTGATGGTCGTATAGGAATGGCTGGAGTTTGGGATCGAGAGTGGTCTCAATTGTCAGAGGCGTAAACAGGCCAGCGCTCGTGATGTTGTCGAGCATTGGGCGTTTTGAAACGGGTTGGGCGAGGTCGAGTCCACCGGTTTCGTCCCATTCCTTTAACAAGACGCCGAGGCTCTGGCCAATGACGATTTCACCGCGGGTTCCACCTGAAATCAGCTCGCGGCGGATGAGCGGCACGCCCGCATCAGGGGGCAACATATCGATTCCGGCCATCTCCATTACTTTTGGAATCGAGCCGCGGGTCGCCATGCCGATGCCGCCCCATGCCGTCCAGTCAATGGCGATGCCGCGTGTGGCTGGGCGAGTAGTGCGGAAGCTCGAGATTATTTTGCAGAGGAGATCGTTGCCGGAGCTGTAGTCGGTTTGCCCGGGATTGCCAAAACGTCCGGCAATGGAACTGAAGGCGACGGCGGCTGCGAGTGGCGTGTCACCGATCGCGTGCAGCAGGTTGAAGAAGCCGTCCGCCTTGACGTCGAAGACTAAATCGAATTCGGCGGTGTGCTTCTCGAGTAGCGAGCGGCTGCGGTCGAGACCGGCGGCGTGCAGCAGCACATCGATGCGGCCGTGGCGCTTACGTATCTGGTCGATGACGGTCGCGACAGCTTTGTCGTCGGTGAGATTGATGGAGAAGTAATTCGCGGCGCCACCGGCGTTGCGAACGGCGTCGATTGCGGCTTGAGCGGCCTGCGCCCGCTCGATGGCAGCAAGCTCCTTTTCGACCAGAGCCGGTGTGGCACGCTCGCCTCGAGCTTGAATGCGGCTGAACAGGTCGCGCTTGAGATCTTCTTTGCCAGTGACAAAGCGCTTCAGATCAGGATTGTTGGGATCGGGGTGCGCAACCAGATCGAGCAGATAAAAGATTCCTCCGGAAGCGGCGGCGAGATCGCCCGTAATGGCCGAGACGATGCTGCCGGCCGCGCCGGTGATGACGAAGACGGTGTTTTTGTCGAGTAGGAGGCCAGGAGCGCCGTCCACGGCCGATTGTTCTTCGAGAGCGATGGTCCAGCGCAGCGCGTTCTTGTATCCGATCTCGACCGCGCCCGGATCTTTTAGTGTTTCGTTGAGCAGCGACTCGGCGATGCTTGAGGCCTTCGCGTCTGTTTCGAAATCAACCGCTTTGACGACGGCGGTGGGACGTTCACGCTTGTACGTTTTGGTGAAACCGGTGACGGCTCCGCCGAGCGGGGCGGCGGCTCCGGCAGTGTCGTAGCCGTGGTGCCCACCCAGCCTTGTTGCGGAAACGAGGAAAGTGCCCGGGAGCGCAATCTGCTCGTACAGAGCTCGCATTACGGTGTAGAGCGACTTGATCCGAACACGAATTTCTTCGTGCCAGGTGGGGACATCGATCTGGTTGAGATCGCCTTCGATATCCAGGGCGGACAGCCAAAAGACTCCTTGCAGTGGGCCGGCGGCGATCCAGTTCTCCATCAGTTCGGTGAGAGCGTCTGCGGATAGCGTCGGATCGATCCGCAAAATGGTGATGCCTTTTTCTTTCAAGACCTCGGAGAGTGCGTCCGCAACGCCGGATTGATCCGGCATGATAACTACCCGCTGGCCGCGCTCGAGGGCGGCATCGGTTGGCTTGCAGAGATGGATGGGAGGCCGCAGTACTGGGATGGGTACGCGGCGCGGGATAACGTTGGCCGCGTCGAAGGTCAACAGCGCAGGTTTGGGAGTTGGAGATGCGGTAGGTAGCGCCGGTTCAGTGACAAGCTTCGCCGGGTGCGTCGATGTTAGCAATCCTGAGCGGTCTTGCGCGAACTTGATTACATGGGCCAGGGTGGGGAAATCGCGGAGCTTGAGATTTTCATCGCGCGGGATGCTGTAGGTGGAGCGAATCGCGGCAAACATTTCCGCTTGCTTTACCGTGTCGATGCCGAGGTCGGCTTCGAGGTCGAGGTCGACATCGAGCATCTCTTTTGGATAACCGGTTTTTTCTGCAACGATGCCCATTACTGTTTCTTTGATCGCGTCAAGAGTTGATGCGAGAGGTTGGGGTTCGTGCGCCACAACACCGGCTGGGGTATCGACCATTCCCACTGGAAGGGAGACCGGAACAGAGGCGGGGCTCGATAGGTCTGGGCGCCGCTCGTAGACGAATTTGATCACATGAGCCAGCGTCGGATAGTCGCGCAACTTGCGGTTTTCATCGCGAGGAATGTTGTAGATCTCGCGGATGGCGGCGAACATTTCAGCCTGCTTGACCGTGTCGACACCGAGGTCGGCTTCAAGGTCAAGATCGAGGTCGAGCATATCTTTGGGATAGCCAGTCTTTTCGACAGCCAAGGCGAGGATGCGCTCTTTGATGGGATCTTCCGCTGTGATCGGCTGCGCGGGCGCAACTACTTCAGACAGTGGTGCGGATAGCACTACCTTCGGAGTTTGTACACCGGTATCGGCGGGAGCAGTGGTTGCAACAGCCGGTACGACGGGAGAGTTTGCAGCCAGATCGGGGCGCTGCTCATAGACGAAGCGGATTACATGCGCCAGCGTCGGGTAGTCGCGCAGCTTGCGAGTCTCATCACGGGGGATGTTGTAGATTTCGCGGATGGCGGCGAACATTTCCGCCTGCTTGACGGTGTCGACGCCGAGGTCGGCTTCGAGGTCAAGATCGAAGTCGAGCATGTCGGATGGGTAGCCGGTTTTCTCCACGGCCAGGGCCAAGATGCGATGCTTTACCTGGTCAACGATCGGTGGAGGAACAGGTGCGGGTTTGTCCGGTAGTTTTGTGGTTGGAGCTTCGGACCATTGCACGGTTTGGACTGGGGGAGGGGCCGTGAGATGCACTTCCGGTTTTGTTGGAAGCGGTACGGGATTAGAGGCCGCGGGCTCTACGGCACGCTGCATCTCGAGCTTGGACGGCATGCTCGCGGTGGTTGGATCTGGTCGAGCTTCGCTCGACTGGACAGTCCTAGGAGCTGTCCCTGCGTGAGCTTTCTCAGAAACGTTTTCATCGCGGACCCGTAACGTGTGGTGGACCACCTCGAGGTCTGGGGTTGGGGCACCCGTGATGCGGGCCAGCCAGTTGTTCCACGCTGGCTGGTCTACGATGCGATAGGCGTGACCCAGGGAGTTTGGCTTGGCATGGAGGCCGTCCCGCGTCGGAATCCAGCGAAACAGGGTCATGCTGATTTGCGATCCGAAACCGGCGCCCAAGCGGAGGGCATATTCGACGGGATATACGCCACCCTTCGACAAGTTCAGTTCGCCCAGTTCGGGATCGACTTCCTTGAAGTTGGCTACTGGCGGTACGACTCCGGTTTCGAGGGCCTTGACGGCAAGCACATCCTCGACTCCAGCGCCCATGGCGTGTCCGGTAAAACCTTTCGTGTTGGCGATAACGATCCGGTCTGCGGATTTGCCAAAGACGTTGCGCAGGGCGTGGATTTCAGCTGCGGCACTGCCTCCGCGCGCCGGCGTGTAGGTTTCGTGGGAAACGAAGACGGTGCGGGGAGCAATCTGGTGGCGCTCGATGCCGCTGCTGGCCTCCGCTTTGCTTACAAGATCTTCCATGATCTGGCTGATGTGTTGCACGTCAAGGCGAGTTCCGTGGAATGCGCTGTTCGCAGTCACCGCACTGAGCACTTCACAAATTGGCTGCAGACCTCGCTCGCGCACGGACACTGAGCTCTCGATTACCAGGCCGGCCGCGCCCATGCCGATAATCATGCCGTGACGACGGCGATCGAATGGTACGGCTGCTTTTTCCACGGAGTCGTCAGTGGCCGCGGCGCCGCTGGCCAGGAAACCGGCGCCCATCCAGCCGATCAAGTTATCGGTGGTGATATCGTCAGCGGCTACAACCACCACGCGGTTGCAGCGGCCAGCACGAATCCAGTCTTCAGCGAGAGCGACAGCTTGCGTCGTGCTGGCGCAGGCGGCGTTGATCGCCGTGTTTGGGCCGCGAGCCCCGATGTACTCGGCGAACTGCGAATGTCCCATGGTGAGGATGCGGAACAGGAAGCGGCGATCAAAAACATATGGATTACTCTGAATGGAATCGCACAGCTCTTCCATGCGGCGATCGATTTCCTGCGCGAGAGTGGAATCGCCGTTCGCGTCCGTGGCGCGAGCACGCAGACTTTGCAGGGCTGCCAGTTGCTCGCGGCGGGTGCGATCCGCGGCATAGCGGGACATTTCATCCGCGAAGGAATTGAGACCGGGGAATGCGGAGGCAAAGATGACTCCAGTGTCGTCACGGAGGCTGTCAGGCAAACCCCAGCGATCGGGCAATTGCGAGCCTTTGGTGGTTGTCTTGTAGCGCATCACGAGCGGGATCCCAGCGTCGCGCAGGGCATCGAGTCCTACGGCGATGGCGAGTTGGGTGACACGATCGAGCGCGGCATTGCGGTCGGTAGAGATGCCGAATTCATTCTCGAGGTCGAATGCTCCAGCGCGGCCTGCGAGCTTAATGACGTCGGCAATGTCGGTGATGGTTTCGAATGCGCCCCCATTATCGTTTTTCACAAGGCGGGTGATGTGCTTGTCCAACATGGCTTGGCGGAAGCGAACCGGGATGGCATCGATGAACTGCTCGCCATGAAGCAGGCGGGCCATGTTGGTGTCGTCAAAAACGTGTTCGGCTCCAGGAAGTCCGAGTGCGGCTCCGGTGATCACGACTGGTTTTGCGGCAGGCGCCGGCTTCTGGCCGCGATAGAGTTCGTATCCTTTATCCAGGATGTCGGCGAACATGCGGCCGAGTTCGACGTAGCGATTTCCATTGACCGGAACGGATGCTGGGCTGGCTGACTTGGTTTGCGAAGCTACGAGCGGAGCGGGTTGAAACTCTGTTGCAGGGTGTGAGGTTGGGAGGGCAATTTCGTTCTTCGCTTCCTGTATTCCCTTCCCGAGTCCTGCAGCGTACAGGCAACATAGCGCTTGATTGAAGGCGGGCAGATCGCCATTCTTGGGATGATTGGTGAAGAGCGACACCGTATCACCATGCGATCCGAGGACATCTTCGGCGAATCCCTGCAAAGCCTTTTTCGGGCCAACTTCTACAAACACGCGGGCGCCTGCGTCGTACAAAGTGCGCAGGCCTTTTACGAATTGCACGGGTGCGGCTACCTGCTCGGCGAGAATGTCGATCATTTTGGGTACGACGCCAGCGCCAGTCGGGTAAAACTCTCCATTTGTATTGGCGACAACCGGCAAGCGCGGGGCGGCGAGGTGCAGGCGTTCCAGGACTCGCCGGAGCGGTTCACTAGCAGCGGCCACAATCGAGGTATGGAAAGCATGACTGACCGAGAGGGAGGACACCTCGTATCCTGCTTCTTGAAAAGCCTGCATCGCCTGTGTCACAGCTTTGCTGGCACCGCCGATCACAGCCTGATGTTCGCTGTTGATGTTAGCGATGACGACGTACCCGCTCACGGTTTTGAGGATGCGTTCGATCTCTGATAACGGGGCGAAGACTGCTGCCATGCGGCCGTTATCTTCAGTGGCAAAATTCGTCATCTCCCGTCCGCGTGCACTGACCGCTTCGAGGGCGTCGGCAAAAGGCATGCCTTCAACTGCGACCAGCGCGCCATATTCGCCCAAGCTGTGGCCCATGGTGAAATCCGGGGTAATCCCATAAGCAGCGAGTAAGCGAGTCAGCGCGAGATCGGTCGCAAGAACCGCGGGCTGGGTGATCGCGGTCTGGCGGAGATCGTCTTCAGCTTTGGCGATCGCGTCGGGATCTGTTTTGTCGACGAAGATGAACTCGGTTAGCGGCTTGCCCAGTAGAGGCTTCATCACGCGATCCGCTTCGGCGAATGTTTCGGCCACGATCGGCTCGATTGAGCAGAGGGGCTTAAGCATGTTGACGTATTGCGATCCCTGGCCGGGGTAGAGAAAGGCCACTTTGGGCGCAGGACCCTGGCCGCGGAAGATTCCTTGCGCGCGCAGTGCCCTCCACATCGCAGGCTGATTCGCATTGAAAGCCTTCAGCACGTTCGCGGACTTCTCCTTCAGATCGGCAGCATCGCTGTAGTCGACAGCGACGCGATATGGAGCGCGCAAGTCCGCTTCCGCCGGGGCGGCGGGCGCAGGAGCACGTCCCGCCATCGCCTCCGCCTGGACTACCCGCAATCGCTCCACGAGCGCGGCTTCTGTTGCGGCGCCGATGACCAGCGCACCACGCAGCGGCGCTTTGCAGATGGGCTCTGCGTAAGAGGATGGAGAAGTGGGAGAGGCCTGCTTGGTGTTCATAGTGGACTCCGATAGTTTTTCCGGAATGTTGCTGACGGCAACTGAACGTTTTCCATTTCCGTTCAGCCGGTGGGGGATGTATTCCTCTAGCACTGCGTGGAAGTTGGTGCCTCCGAAGCCAAATGCGCTCAGGCCAGCGCGCCGGATTCCATCAGCAGGGGCGGCCCATGGTTTGAATTCGGTATTCACATAAATAGGCGAGTGGGCAAAATCGACGTCGGGATTTGGGTGCTCGCAATGCACACTGGGCGGCAGCACCTTCTTGTGGAGCGCCAGCGCTGTTTTGAGGAGCCCGGCGGCTCCGGCGGCTCCCTTAAGATGCCCGAAGTTCGACTTGACTGAGCCGATGGCGACGGAATGCGGAGGCAGATGCGCCTGCTGGAGCACATCCGCCATACACTGGAGTTCGACGACATCGCCGACTCTGGTGGACGTTCCGTGTCCTTCGATATACGTAACCGTTCCAGGAGAGAGTCCGGCGGTTTCCCAGGCTCTGTCGATGGCCAGCTTTTGACCGATTGGATTGGGTGCCGTGATGCCCTTACCCTTTCCGTCGCTGGATGCGCCCATGCCGCGAATCACGGCATAAATCTTGTCGCCATCTCTTTCCGCGTCGGAGAGGCGCTTCATCAGGAACAGCGCTGCGCCCTCGGCCATGACAAAGCCGTCGGCGCCCTGGGCGTAGGGACGCGTGCCGGTGGCGGAGAGCGCTCCGATCTTGCAGAACTTCACGAAGGTGGATGCGCCCATGTTGCGGTCAATGCCGCCGGTGATTACGGCATCGAAATGGTGCTCGATCAGTCCTTCCATCGCTGAACTGATGGCGGCCATGGCCGAGGCGCAGGCGGCGTCGCACACGTAGTTCGGACCGTGAAAATTGAAGATGTTGGCGATGCGTCCAGCGATGCAGTTTGCCAGTTCGCCGGGCATGCTGTCTTCGGTGACTTCGGGAAGGTGCTTGCGCATGCGCTCGTGCAGTTCGCGCGTGATCTCGCGGCGGATCTCTTCGGGCAGAGCAGCGAAATGAGCGGACGCTTCCAACTCGCGCGCATATTCGGGGAAGTAGATGCGCAACGCAGTCAGGTAGTGCTTCTCGCCCGCCATGGCATTGCCCAGGATGACGGCGGTACGATCGGGATTCAGCGGCCGCTTGGGATAGCCGTAATCTTCCAGAGCTTCGTGCGTGCAAGCGATGGCCCACTTCTGCGCGCCATCCATGGCATCGACTACCCGTGGCGGAACCGCCAGGTGCCACTTCATCGGTTCCCATGCATACTCGCGCACCCAGCCGCCGATTTTGGAATAGCTCTTGTCGGGAGCTTTGGGATCGGGATCGTAGTAGAGCTTGGGATCCCAACGTTCGGGGTCTACGTCCGTGACGCTGTAGCGGCTTTGTTTTATGTTTTCCCAAAATGTGGGGACATCGGGTGCATCGGGTAGAATTGCGCCCGCCCCGACAATCGCGATGGCGCGATGCGCGGTACTTTCCATAACGGCGACTCCTGGGAGAAGAAGCTCTGGGTCCGGCGCGCCGATGATTTAGCGCGTGTGTGGCGAACACCCGGACACAGAGAAAAAGTTATTCTTAAGCCGCAACCTGCCGCTTGGCGGCGCGGCCGTAGATCACATCAGCTACAAAATCGAAATCGGAAATGCTGCCGGCTTGAGCGCGATGAATTGCGGGCAAACCCATGGATGTTTCGAAAGCTGGGAGTTCGGCACTGGTCAAGCCAGAGCCTCCGACTACCCAGCGCAATCCGTCATGGGCGACTTTGAGCGCGGCTTCGCGAGCAAAGGTTCTGCTGATGGCCGCGAGGGCCGGCGCGTCAAAACGCCGGTTGGCTTTTTCATTGAGCCTGTTTTCCGACATCAAAGCGGCGCGACGTGCCAGGCTGCCCGCGCTTTCCGCGTACGCGATCAGCTCACCGAGACGTAAAAGGACGTGCTGGTAACGCGTCAGACGTCCGACGCGGGCCTTTTCCATTATTTCGGCGAGGGCATGCAGTGCCAGGGCGGCAACGTCGGCGCCAACGTTGGGTTGACGGCTGTGCAGTTCTTCGAATTTCCTGGCCTCATCGTGATAATGCCGGCCGCGAGTTTTGAGGTGAATCTGCCAGCGATCGCGGGCGATAGTCATCTCCATGATTTCGGATGTGCCTTCGTAAATGGTGGTGATGCGCACGTCACGCTTGATCTTTTCCACCATGTACTCGTGGGTGTAGCCATAGCCGCCAAGGGCCTGAATGCTGGCATCGGCTGCTCCGTTGCCGGCTTCGGTCGCCATGTACTTGGCAATGGCACCTTCGGTGTTCAGGCTGCCTTCTTTGCCGGTATCAATGCGCTCGGCAGTTTCCTCGATCACCGCGCGTGCGGCTTCAAGGCAAGCGACGTGGGGCACGATCAGCTTGTGGGTGTAGCCCTGCTTTTCGGAAAGAGGGGCTCCGGCTTGAATGCGCTTGCTTGAATACGGAATGGCACGATCGAGCGCGGACCAACCGGCGCCCAATCCGAATGCGGCGACCATGAGGCGGGTGTAGCCGAAAACCGCCTGCGCCTGAATGAGGCCCTGCCCTTCGACTCCGCCTACGAGACGGTCGGCGTCGACATAGACGTCGCTGAAAGCGAGCGCGGCCGTGTTGCTCAGACGAATGCCGTGCTTGTTCTCGGGCTCATCGTGGGTGAAGCCCTTGGTGTCTTTCTCGACGATGAACCAACTCGGCCCACCGGGTGTATTGGCGAGAACTGTATAAGCGTCGGCGATGCCGCCATTGCTGATCCATTGCTTGTTGCCGTTGATTTTGTATCCGACCACCTTTCCCTCTTTGGTCACCGGATCTGCAGTGGTCTTCAGGGCTCCAAGATCACTCCCCGCTTCCGGCTCGGTGGCGCCGTAGGCGAACAGGATTCCCTGCTCCGCGATGCGGCTTAGCCAGTACTTTTTCTGCTCCGGGGTGGCGCCTACGGTAATTGGATCGCTGCCCAGGAAAGTTGCGAGAACTGCGGTGGCGACACCTAGATCGATGTGGGCCATCTCCTCGCAAACGAGGTAGACATCGAACGCGCCGCCACCGAAGCCTCCGCAGTCCTCAGGAATGAAGAGGAGCTGGATGCCCAACTGGTCGGGACTGCACATGTGGTGAACGATGTCGAGCGGGCATTCATCTTTCTCGTCCAACTCGCGGATAACCTCGTCGGGCAGGCGCTTTCTGGCAAAATCGCGGAGTGATTTCAGACTGAGCTTCAGGGTTTTATTGGAGATCATCGGGTTGCCTCACTTGGCCGCCACGCCGCGCAGCTCTTGGACTTTGCTGGTTAACTCGGGAAGGAATTCCAGGAGGTCGTCCACGATGCCGATATCGGCGACCTGGAAAATTGGGGCTTTCGGATTCTTGTTGATGGCGATAATAAAAGGATTGCCTCTAATCCCCGCCAGGTGCTGGAACGCGCCGCTGATGCCGCAGGCCAGATACACCTTGGGCTTCACCGTCTTTCCAGAGGAACCGACCTGACGCGACTTCTGCAGCCACTTGGCATCGACCACCGGACGAGAGCAGCTGACGGCGGCCCCTAGCGCGTCCGCAAGCTCCTGAGCGATGGCGACATTGTCCTTCTCCTGAATGCCGCGGCCGATGGAGACGAGAACAGGGTGCTTGGTGATGTCCACGTCGCTGGCTTCGGCGACTATTGTTTCCAGATAACGACGGCCCGCGGTTAGAGTACCGACCTCCGCAGACTTATCAACCACAGTGGCTGCGCGGGTGGAGGTCTCGACGGTCTTGAAGGCGCCGGGGCGAATCGTGATCACTGCTCCCGACGAAATGTCGCAGTTGACGTGCGCACTGATCTGGCCGCCGAACTCCTGCCTGACTACTTTCAGAACGGGGCCATGTGTTGCATCAACCGCGGTCACGTCCGAAACGAAGGCAGCGTTGAGCTTGATAGAGAGTCCCGGGGCAAGATCGATTCCGAAGTGGTCGTGCGAAAGCAGCATGATGCTGCCTTCAGGGATGATCTTAATCAAGAGGTTGCGAATGAGCTCGGCGTTGGGATAGGAGAGGGCGCCATTCGAAATTTTCCAGACCTCAGCGTAGAACTTCTGGAGGTGAGCGCAGCAGGTTTCCAGATCCGCTCCGGAGCCGACGGCGATTGCCGTTGGGGCCGCGCTCGCATCAATCTTCGTTGCAGCGGCGGCCAGTTCAGCGGCCGAATCGTCCGGAACGCCGTTTTTGTGTGCGATGTAAGTAAAAATGCGCGGCATTATTTCAACCCCCCTTTGGCGGCGACAAGTTCGAGCACTTCTTGCGCGTTCTGTTCGCGAGTACCGCTCAGCATGCGTGCTCCCTTTCCCAGCGCGGGAACGAAGTAGTCCACGCGAGTCACCTTCGCTGCGGCGGCTCCAACCTGTGCGGTGGTCAGGCCAAGATCGGAAGCGCCATAGGTTGGAATGGCGATCGACTGGACGGCGCGAATGCCTTTCATGCCGACATAGCGCGGCTCGTTGATGCCGGTCTGAATCGAGAGAACACAAGGAAGGTCAATTTCGCTCAGTTCCCTATTGCCGCCCTCAATCTCGCGCGTGATCTTTAATTTTTTGTCAGCGAGAACTTCGATCGAAGTCACCAGGGAGGCGAAGGGGTAATCGAGCATGGCCGCCAGCATGCCACCGACCTGGGCGGCACCATCTTCAGCCTGAACCCCGGTAAGGACCAGATCGTAGCTGCCCTTCTGGACGCAGGCTTTGAGGATGGAGGCGATACCGCGGCCATCCGATGCGGCAAACTCAGGATCGGCGAGGAGAATGCCGTGAGTCGCGCCCATGGCCATCTCACGGCGAAGAACCTCTTCGTCTTCTTCGCTCCCGACCGTGACCACGCTGACCGTCCCTCCAACTTTGGCTACGATCTGCAGCGCTTCTTCCAGGGCGTAGTTGTCGGGCTCGTTGATCGAATAGACCAACTCGTCACGCTCGATATCGCTGCCGGAGCTGTTCAGTTCTATTTCGTTCTCTGAAGTGTCAGGCACCCGTCGGACGCAAACCAGTATTTCCACATTTACCTCCCGATAACGCACTCTTGCGGAATTTCCTGAACTCTTGCTTCTGAAGCCGGGACGGGGCGTACGATCCGCTGATCAACAAGTTCGGTCAGATCGGTCACGCTCATTTTGCTTTCAAAGCCGGCGACTTTGATTGCATCCTCCAAATTCACCATGCAGAATGGGCAGGCGGTAACGATCACGTTGGCGCCGGCCTCGGCGGCCATGCGCACGCGCTTCACGCCAATGCGCTCTTCCTCTTTGGGCTCGTAGAACAGCATCAACCCGCCTCCGCCGCAGCAGAAGGAGCGGTCGCGCGAGCGCTTCATCTCAACGCGTTTCAGGCCGGGAATGGCATCGAGCACGTCACGAGGATCGTCGTAAACATGGTTGTGGCGACCCAGATAGCAGGGGTCGTGGAAGGTGAACACCTGGTCAGTGTCAGCCGACTTGAAACGCAGTTTTCCGGCCCTGACCTCACGAGCAACGACTTGACTGATGTGCTCGACCGGGGGGATGTTTGCGTAATCGTGCTTCAGCGTGTTGTAGGCGTGAGGATCTGAGGTCACAATGCGATTGACGCCGGAACTCTTAATGGCCTCGGCGTTGTGATCCCGTAGGGCCATGTATAGCAGCTCTTCCCCAAAGCGCCGGACTTCGTGTCCGCTGTCTCTCTCTGCCGGTCCGAGAATCCCGAAGTCCTCGCCTACATGGCTGAGAATTCGGGCCGTAGACTGCGCGACCGACTGCATACGATCGTCGAATGAGGTGATGCTGTCGACGAAGTAAAGTGTATTGGCGCCTGGCTTCTTGTCCAGGCGCTTGACCGGGCAGGACGGCAGCAAATCCTTGGCCAGGGCCCAGTCCGCTCTCTTTTTTTCCATCTTTCCGTAAGGATTGCCGCGGCTCTCGAGCGCTTTAAGCGGCTTCTGCAGAGACTGGGGAACCCTGCCGTCGTCGACGAGGCCCCGGCGCAGGTCGACGATCTTGTCGATGTACTCGATCAACAACGGGCATTCTGCTTCGCACGCGCCGCACGTGGTGCAGGACCAGACTTCGTCTTCGGAGTAAATGCTCCCCACAAGCGTTTGCCCGTTGCCTGTTTTGCCGAACATGGGATAGTGCTGAAAGGCATAATCCCGCGCCTTGGTGGTGAGAAATCTGGGGGAGAGCGGGCGGCCTGCGGCGTTGGACGGGCAATTGTCAGAGCAACGGCCGCAGTCGGCGCAGGAGTAAAAATCCAGTATGTGCTTCCAGGTGAAGTCCTCGAAGGTCTTCACTCCGAATGATTTCACCTGTTCCAGATGATCCTCGCTCACACCCCAACGAACTGGCTTCAGCTTTTCGGGATCGAGTTTGGCGAAGTAGATGTTGAAGATTGAGGTTTCCACATGGAACTGAATGCCGAAGGGGCGATAACAGAGCAAGAAGTAGAAAACTATTTCGTGAGCGAGATAGCCCGCGAAGCACAAAGCTCCAACGGTGGCGGAGGACGCTTGAAACAGAGCGAGTTGCAGCACCCAGGGGAGGGACAAGTACGCTCGCGATTCGCCAACATTGGACTGTGCACCCGCGGACGCCCTGGTGGCCTCAAACAGGCTGTCGGCCACCATCAGTAGCGCAATCAGTGCCAGCAGGAAGATCGCGTCTGTTTTATGGGCCTTCCCGAATTTCGCGGGAACCTTATAGCGGACGGGGTTGAACAGCATCCTCCGCGCGATGGCAAACATCATGCAGAGAAAAACTACAGTTGCCGCGTAGTCGGTGATTGTCTCGTAAAGACGTCCGACGGCGCCGGAGAGTCCCGGCATTACAAAGTCATAAGAGACGCCCACGATCAGAACGGTAAATGCACGCAGAGCAAGGACGATGAATCCAGCGAAGATGAGGACGTGAAGAGTGCCAGCGAGTCTATAGCGAGGATGCTTCCATTGGCCGAACCAATACTTGAGGACGTTGCGGATGCGCAACAGCGGGTGGTCAAATCGGAGGTCGCGCTGCGCCCGCATCAGGGGGACGAATCTGCGCCAGACGATGTATGCAAAGCACAGCAGGCCAAGAATATGCACCAACCCGAACAGGAAGAATCCTTGCGACAACCAGGCAACGAGTTGCGGAGTGGCTGAAATGCTTTCCATATCGCTCGGCGTCTCTGTAAGCAGCAGGGTTGGCCCTGGCGTCCCGCGCTCGATTACCAACTCGACTTTGTGCGGGGCGATCTCCTCCGCTCGGGCAGGCGCTGCCGCTGGCGCCGATCCGATTGGAGAGAGACAGAACAGTGGTGTATGGGAATGCAGAGGAAACTGCTGTGAGGTCTTGGTTGGGCGGAGGGACTGTTGCGATTGAGTCGGCTATACCGACCGGGTGCTCGCCCTCGCCGCGCTCTTAAAACGGTCATGCTGTCTCCCTGCATTGCCGAGAGAGCCATTCCTGGGAGGAACTTCTCAGCTGATAGACGTATCCGGTTCTTTATTCGACGAAGTGAGAGTTGGCCACCTAGGACCCAACTCTTTTCCGATTACGCGTAGTCGATGGGATTTCTTTCCAGCCAGTGCTCGTCACGTACCTTCTCGATCCTGGCGAGAGCACCGCCAGCCGCGCTTGCGGCCAGCAAGCGGGTGTCCCAAACTACGCCCGCCGCAAAGCCGATCAACCCACCAAGCAGCCCGGAAGTCACAATTCTTGTCAGTGATCGAGGTTGTTCTTTGGGGCAACTGGTCAGCATCCCTATGAAGGCACCGAGGGCTGCGGGCTTCCATGCGTTGCGGAGCGATTCTCGGAAAACTGGAGTAACAGGCCTACCATGCAAAAAAGCTTCCTGGCCGGAACGTACTCCCTCCAGACCAGAGTTCAGAACCCTTCGGCCGTACTCAACCTCTGACTTGGACCACTCTGCTACGTGCATAAGCGACTCCGGCCGAAGAACAAAAGTGCTGAACAACTAGACCATTTCTGGCAGAGCAAGTCCGTAGCCGCTGTCACTTTAGCGTGTGAGCATCGTCACTTGAAGCCATGTGAGTTCAGTCACGTGTCGCGAGCGTGGCACCTGCGCCGTTAGCGGAGGCCACTCTCCGCCTCACGGATCGCTTTTTCGTGGAGTTCCCAGGATTGAATCGCCTGGACGCATCCTTGCCGCGCGAGACTAGTACTCAAGCGTTTCTCTGCTTCATCGAAGGTCTTTTCGGCGAGCATTCTGGCGCGATGCGCCTCTTCGTCGGCAGTCTTTACTCTCCGCGCGATTGCAGAGAGGCTCGGGGACCCGGTTGATGACGGCATCGGGAGAACGTGGCCATTCGCCTTAACCGCGGCGCTTTCGGGTGCCAGCGACCGATACGCCATGCTTAAGTTTTCGGGCCAACGCTGTTTTACTTCGGCGCTCAAGCCATCGAGGGCAGCATTGGCCTGATCGGCGGCTCGCCTGACGCGCTTCTTTTCGCGCAGCCATTTCATGACAGACCACTTCGTGGCCTCCATCATCAGTTCCTTCGCTATCTCAACCTCGGGGAGTGTTTTCATGCAAGCCTCTGCCAGACCTTTAGTCCCAGCTAACAGACTGCTTCTGCAAGTGCTCAGATCCCAGTGACGATGATCACACTTGCTGTTGTTGCCGCGCACAAAGGGAGAAAGAGGCGTTGACTCTGTGGCGATGCAGACCTATATTTGGCCTATGCTGCAGTGCAGCAATTGGAGGCGGTTGATGCGAACTCATACGAAGCACGAACAATATTCGCCTTTGGACATGCTCACCGAATTGGCGGTGGAGGGCACGTCAAGCCTGGTGGAGGCGCACCGCACGCTTCTCGACCTGGCGAAACAAGAGAACGAGATCCTGTTGAACGGGGTCAAGGAGCGCATAGGCAACTTTGTGCCCGGGATTGCCATGACCGACATGGTCCGGCGGAGTGTTGATACGCTCATCGGGATGCAGCACGAACTGCTGACGGCCACAACGCGCCAAACCATGCAATGGATCGAATCTGAAAAGTCGGGAAAGGACGAGCGGTCCACCCGGTTGATGGAATTGGCCAGGGAGGCTGTCGAGACCTTCACGCGGGCACAGCAGAAATTTCTACAGGTAGTTGATCAAGAGTCGGCGAAGGTGACGAGCGGCAAGGCCCGGCATCATGAGGAGAGTGCCAAGAAGACCGAGCTGGCAGTTCTTGCGCGGGAAGCAGCCAACGCGTTCATCGAGGCCCAGAAGCGGTTGCTCGACGTGATGAGCCAGCAGATGAACGTCAATCTGGATCTCTCGACCAAGTCGCTGGAGATGATGTCGCCGGCGCGATTGATGCCGACCGCGAGCCTGACAGAGGAAGGTGTGAAGAATTTCTTTAAGAGCGAAAGTGACTTGATCGGCTCGCTGATCAGTCCGAAGAAAGCAAAATCTGTGGGCCGAGCAAAACCAGGCCGGAACCGCAGCAAACCGCCTAAGCCGGTCGCAGTGTAGTTGGTAGCGGACTAGCTTATCGTTTGGGAGTGATCACAGCCGTCCTCAACTGGCAGCAGCCGTCGCTGAGTCGGGCTTCAGCCAACGATTCAGCATCGTCTGCTGCCATTGAATTCCAAGCCGGCTCACGAGCAGGACTGCGCTACATTGCAGGGTGATCCAGTCTTTCCTGATTAAGGGCAAACGGAATTCAGAGCGATTGCCCAGCCAGTGCAGCGCGACGTGACGGGCCACCGTAAGACCCATGGTGATATCGGAGCCGACCAGATCACCAAGAATTCCCTCCAGCGTGAACATCACTTTTGACAAGATGATCAGAGATGCCGCGAACTTCACTCCCTGCATGGCGACACTTTCCAGCAAGCGCATGGCATCGGCGGCGCCGGGCAGAGTGGACGCGGGCAGCGCGTCCAGGAATTCGGTGATGACCTCGCGAGTCCTGCGTGCAAGATGCGAGGCTGATGGAGGCCGATGTTGAGCCAGGGCCATAATCTCGTTGTACACCCCTGCCGGGTCGCGCAATGTGACCATCAGAAACAAAAGTGCGAGATGACGGCGTTGCTCGCGGCCCAGCCTCTCCCGCAGGGCCCAATCCAAGATGACTAGCTCCCCCGTGCGGCTGTTGTAGAGGAGATTGCCGGCGTGGGGATCGCCGTGAAAAACCGCATTGGGCGACGCTGAAAGCAAAGGTACTGCGATCAAGGCCTCCATGAGACGCTCGGCCACTTTCCGCCTCGCTTTGGGGGAGAGCCGGAGCACAGCATTGGTCACTTTGAGTCCACGCTCCTCGCTCAATGCCGTGATGGTATTCGTGCACAGGGGCTGAATGACTCTGGGAATCCGAACTCCCCGATAGGAGCGGTAGAGAACCGCCGCTTCCGCGAGGGTTTTTTGTTCACGGCGAAAGTTCACTTCATGGCGGAGCAAGCGACGCACTTTTCGAAAAGTGTCGGGAATCAGGTGTGCCGGGAAACCATGCCTGTGATGGCGCTCGCCGAAGTAGTTAGCCAGTCCCTGCAGGTAATCCATGTCCTCGGCAAAGTACTGCGGAATATGCGGCTTTAGAACTTTGAAAACGCCACGTTCGCGATGACCAGTTTGTGGATTCTTCCAGGAGAAACGAATGACTGCACTGACACTGGCCTCTTTTAGTATCTGGGTAGAGACCTCGACCTCAAACCTTTTTGCTTTGGGCCCAAGCGCCGTCAAGACCACGGAGCGAACCGCTGCGGGCTCAACGTCTCGGATGCCGTTTTCGAGCTTGGAAAGGGCTCGTCGCAGAGCGGGATGTAGATGCTGGTTGCGCGCGATCACCTGGCCAAGCTTTTGCAATCCAGGCACCTTGGCGATGAGGCGCAACAATCGTACTTCAGGCGGCGTATCGAGAGGGAGTTCCATCTGTTCGAGCAGTTTGGGAGCGAGACGCTGGGAGGACAATCGAGCCACTACGAACATCATGGAATCGCGCACTGGCGGACGCCAATGCAGATACTCTTTTGGAACGAGTCTCTCAACGGGGACAATCTCATCCACAATCCACCGCGCCATGGTTTCACGAATGGACTGTCCGAGGGGGCTGCGGAGTCCGGCCTCAATGGTGCTGATCTTCTCTGCGCTGGTAGCGCCCTGGGGAAAATAACTCGCAAGGATGGAACGCAACTGCTGGGGAGCGAGTTCAGCTAACCCGGCGGCCATGGGGGAGGAATCAAACATGAGGTGTGACTGCTCAAACTATCTTCCGAGTTCGAAGAACTCGCAGTGACCGCCATCACCGGAGGCGCAGGACGTTTGTGAGATAGTGTTTGCCGGCGAACAGGGAGGCCACGTGCGCACTCTGAACGAAGCGTTCTCGACGCTGTCAGCCCGACGGCGTTATGAGGTCTGGTTTCTGCGCCTGGGTCTCACCGATGGCAGTGGGGCATGGTGGTTTCGATATTTGCTGCTGAATCCGGGGCGCGGAGGTTGCGTTGAAAGTCCGCAAGGACTGCCGGTTCAAGTCTGGGCCACATGGTTCCCCACGGGCGATAAGCCACGAACTTTTGTGCAGGGATTTCCGCTGTCTGGCCTCGAGCTCAGCCGCAAGGGTGAGGCACCCTTCCGGTTGGAAATGGATGAAAACGAAATTGGTGAGGACTTCTGCCGCGGCGCTCTGAATGTTGATGGCCACCGAATTACTTGGAATCTGCAATACCGATCAACTTTTGGGGTTACCTTGAGCAGCAAGGGATGGATTGGCTTTTCGCGCACGCCACATTCCGACGCCGTCTTTTCGGGCGAGATCACGCTGGATGGCCGCAGATTCGCAGGAGATCCACTGGCATTCGGAGTCCAGGGCCACAACTGCGGATTTCGCCATCGAAATTTCTGGAGATGGGCGCATGCCTGCTTCGTTCAAAGCGGAAAGCCGACTACTACGCTGGAGGCTCTGGTCTACGAAATGCCGCTCGGATTCGTGTTTCGAAAAGCGGTGCTGTGGCATAAATCGCGCTCATACATGGTCAACAACTTAAGAGAACTGCGAAACCGCCGTGAAGAGATGCAGTGGGTGTTCACCGGAGGTCGCGATGACCTCCAGCTTGAAGTTGCGCTGGATGGCAGTGGGCTGAGCCTGCACCGACTTCCCTATCTCAAGACGAACTGTTCGGGGACTTTCGAGGTCTCTAATAACAGTCTTGCTTCCGCATCGATGGTCATTACGCGGACCGACGGTTCGCGCGAAACGCTGCAGACGGGCACTGGAGCTGCGCTGGAAATGGTAGGTTAGGTCCGAGCCTTAGCGAGGCGCTCAGCGACCACCACGTAGGCCGCCGGGTTGAAGGCCATTCCGATGTGGGTTCCAGGAACTTCGACATCTTTCTCGGGATCCATGGTCATGCAATAACGCCAGTCCACAATCCCGTCCTCACGGGTGTAGATGGCGGTCTCAAGCATCGCATCAGGAACTTTGCGGCGCAGGGACCCTACAAAATTGCAGGTGCAGCGCCCGGTGTAGCAGTCAGGAAGCACACCCTTGCCATGTTCCTCCAGGATGCGCAAACGCACGGCTTCGGCGGCGTTGAGGACGCCACGATGAGCTACTGTACCTTGAACCGGCGCTGCCAGAGTGATCACGGAAGCTATATCCCTGGGACGCTGAGCGGCTGCAGAGCGGGCAATGACTCCGCCGAGGCTGTGTCCGATGAGGTGCACCTTGCGGCCGGTTTCGCGTCGGGCATGGTCGATGGTCTGATTGAGACGACGCTGAATCAAGAGGTTGGGGCACTCGGCATTCAGTCCTATGCCGGAAAAATAGGGCGTGTAGCCGATGCGGCCAAGCCAGGCATGGAACTCGGTCAGATAAAGATCAGTTCCCAAAAACCCTGGAATAATGACGACCGCCGAACCGTCGCCGTGTGGGACTCCCAGGCCGTAATAGACGGGAGTTGCATGCAAAATCAGGATTTCGGCTCCGATGAGAGCTTCAGTCCAAAAAGAAGAGCTATGGGACTGGGGATAGGGTTGGCGGGCGGAGGTGCGCCGTCTCGCAGCGGCAGGACGCGCGTTCACTTTTTTCGTTTTGGGTCGCAATTTCGTTCGGTTGTTGCAAATCGCCGCATCTGGACTACGAAGATTGGAATGCTGCGCCGCACAATTATACTCACGTACCTTCATCTGACAAGGCCGATTTGCGAGCGATTAGTTGCGTGAGTAAACATCGGGGTTGTCAATGCTTTTTGCGCTTACTGTGCTTGGGGGCCTTATCTTTCTCGAGCTGGGCCTCCAGTTCCGCTATGCGTTTGCGCAGGGATTCGACATCTTCCCTGCCGCTTTTCCGAGAAGGCGAGGGACTCGCGGCACCTAGAAAACGCTTCATCAGGTCGACGGGAGACAACACTGCGGACTGAACTTCGCTCAGCCTGTTCTGCACGGTGTCCTGCAATTTCTGGTATGTATCGAAGGCTGATTTCAAATACCACATCAAGAACTCCTGCCGAACCTCGTCGGAAGCAATGATCAATTGCCGCAGCAGTTCCAGAGGAAGCCCGGTAGGTTTGTCCTTCGCATCTTCGGTGATGATTTGGGTCAAGGTAACGCGTGTCAGATCCTGCCCTGTTTTGGCATCCACGACGCGCACCTCGCGGCCGGCGCGGACGTGCGCCGCCAGATCGTCGAGATTGACGTAGCGGCTGCCGGCCGTGTCGTACAAACGGCGGTTCCCGTATTTTTTGATCAGGATCACAGAAGGCTTCATTGCTTTCTATGTTGCTGTGCACAAGGCACAAGAACATGTTGACACAACAGCCTTGCAGTCGTACAGTTTAGCTGATGCTGCAGTGCAGCATTCCGGAGGTACCTTCATATGCCAGCAGCAAAGCACGAATCGACTTATTGGAAAGATTCGTCGGTGCTGTCCCTGCTCTCGGGCTGGGGACAACAGGGAGTACAAACGCTGTTTGCCACGCAACGAATTCTCCTCGATCTGGCGATGCGGCAGAATGCCAGCGTCATGCACGCGGTTCGGCAGCAACTGTCGGATCCTCATCGCTCCCCCACAGCCATTCTCAGCGAGGTTGCTGAGGAAGGCATGACCAACTTCATGGAAGGTCAGACCATTCTGCTAGAACTCGGGAAGCAGCAAAACGAAATTCTGCTGAACGGGGTGAAAGAGCGGATGGGAGACTGTCCGCGACGGCGCGCGTTGATCAACCTCCTGCAGCGCAGTGTCAACACCTTCATCGAAATGCAGGAGGAGTACCTGAAGATGGCGAGCAAACAGACGCACACCTGGCTGGAGTCGGCCAAGGCCGGGAAACCCTATCAGCCGGAGCATGTCATCGATCTGGCGCGCGACGCGATGGAGAACTTCGCCAAAGCACAGAAAAAATTCCTGGATGTCGTGGCCGATGAGACCGCAAAGGCAACCGGCAGCAAGCATACAAACGGCGCCGGGAAGAGCAAACGGACGGAGCTGTCACAGCTTGCCAAGGAAGCGACCGACTCGCTGATCGAGGCACAGAAGCGGCTTGTGGATGTTGCCGGGAAGCAGCTCAATGCCGGGGCACAGAGTGCCGGCAAGACTCTGGAACTGCTGAAACCCTTCCCGTTTCTTCCCTTGAATGAACTTACCCGGGAGGTGGTAAAGAGCTATGTCGACGCCCAGAAGTCGCTGATGGATGTGATGGTGAAGGCGCCCAATGGTGCCAAGCCAGTTGTACATAAGAAGACGCCTAAACGAGCTAAAGCGGCAGTGGCTGTTGCCTGACGATTTAGTCATTCTTTGAAGTCGAGGGGAAACGTTGTCCCTGAGAATGGCTGAGGTGCTTTGAACGGCTGCGAGGTACTGGGCATCGGATGTGATCTTTGCGTCTTCGAGCGACGCCGCCAGCATCGCCCGAAGACGCTTGGATCTGCTGGCAGCCGAGTACAGGTTGCAGATAGCGAGGCGGTAACAACCAGGCTACGATAAATCGAATCCACACACCTTGCGAAGGCCGGGGCTATCTGAGCGATCTATTTAGCTGGCGTCCTTTGCACGTCTGAAGCAGGGGAACTCATTGAGGAGAGGCGCAATATGGCGACGCTCACAGCAATGCCGGAGAGCAAGATTCGGGGCGGCAGTTTCCTGATAGAGGAACGAACGTCCGACGAAGTGTTCACACCAGAAGACTTCAGCGAGCAGCATCAACTCATTGCGCAGACGGCAGAAGAATTTGCCAACAAGGAAATTGTGCCCAACATCGAAAGGATGGAGCACAAGGATTTCGCCGTGATCCGGGAACTGGTGCGTAAGGCAGGGGAACTTGGGCTTAGTGGCGTGGATGTGCCGGAGCAGTACGGCGGAATGGAGATGGATAAAGTTACTTCGTCGATTATTGCCGACCGGATCGCGAAATACGGGGGGTTCAGCACAACCTGGGGCGCGCACACCTGCATCGGCACGCTTCCGATTGTGTATTTCGGCACGGAACAGCAGAAGAAGAGATATCTGCCGGGCCTGGCGAGCGGAGAGAAGGTCGGGGCGTATGCGCTGTCCGAGTCGTCGTCGGGTTCCGACGCGTTGAATTGCCGAACCCAGGCGAAGCTTTCGCCCGAGGGGCAGCACTACATCTTGAACGGGGAGAAGATGTGGATCACGAACGCCGGGTTCGCCGATCTGTTCATCGTCTTTGCCAAAATCGATGGCGAGAAGTTCACGGCTTTCATCGTCGAACGCGGCTTTCCCGGGTTCTCAGTGGGCGCCGAAGAGCACAAGATGGGGATCCGTGGCTCGTCAACCTGTCCGCTGATTCTAAACGACTGCCGAGTGCCGGTGGAGAACGTGCTCGGGGAAATCGGCAAAGGGCATCACATCGCGTTTAATGTCCTTAACGTTGGACGGTTCAAACTGGGCGCGGGCTGCATCGGCTCGGCACGCAACTGCATTGAAAGCGCAATCGCCTATGCGAAGCAGCGCAAGGCATTCGGAAAAGTGATCGCCGACTTCGGATTGATTCGGGAGAAGATCGCCAACATGGCTGCGGGAATCTTCGTGGGCGAGGCGATGGCTTACCGAACCGTTGGCATGATGGACCATACCATCGCGCAGCTTGGGGCAGAACATGCAGACATGGCCCAGGTCCGCAAGGTGATCGACGAATACGCGGTGGAATGCTCCATCCTGAAGATTTGGGGATCGGAGTTCATCGACTACGTCGTGGACGAATCTGTCCAGATCTATGGCGGGTATGGCTTCGTGGAAGAGTATCCGGCAGAGCGCAATTACCGGGACGTACGCGTGAACCGCATCTTCGAAGGCACCAACGAGATCAACCGGCTGCTCATCACGGGATTTTTGCTCAAGCGGGCTATGAGTGGACAATTGCCGCTGATGGCGGCGATTAAGAAACTCATGGACGAAGTCTTGTCGGGAAGCTCTGAGGAGATGAGCGAAGGTGCGATGGGTCCAGAACGCAAGCTGGTTGCGACTGCCAAAAAGATGGGGCTGTTTGCGGCGGGAGTTGCTACCCAAAAATATATGCAGGCGATTCAGGATCAGCAGGAAATCATGGGCGCAATCGCGAACATGACCATTGAAACGTATGCCATGGAATCAGCCGTTCTGCGTGCGCAAAAACTGGCCATAAAGAGCGGAGAGCAGAATTGCGAGCATGCGGTGGCGATGACGCGGGTCTACATGAGCGGCGCGATGGATAGAATCGAAAGTGCCGCAAAGATGGTCATTGCGGCGTGCGCCGAAGGAGACATGTTGCGTTCGCAGCTGGCAATTCTCCGCAGATTGAGCAAGTACGAACCGTTCAACACGGTGGCCTTGAGGCAAGCGATTGCGCAGAAGGTCATCGAGACAGGCAAGTACCAGGTCGCATAAGGCTGCTGTCGGCAGGTACGAAAGCAGAGTGCGGTTTATGGTAACCGGCGGCGATCAGTTCGATTTCGATTTCATCGTGATCGGATCCGGATTCGGGGGCAGTGTTTCGACTCTAAGGCTTACGGAAAAGGGCTATCGAGTTGCAGTGCTGGAAATGGGGCGCCGCTGGGCGCCCCATTGTCTTCCCCGCAGCAGTTGGCATATACATCGCTGGTTGTGGCGACCCAGTCTTGGGCTGCATGGTTTCTTTAACATGCGAATGTTCCGGCACGCCACCATCTTTCACGGATGCGCTGTGGGTGGCGGATCGATTACGTATGCCGCCACGCTGCTTGCGGCTCCGGATCAAGTGTGGCATTCAGGATCATGGCGCGGCCTCGTGGACTGGACCGCCGAGATGCCTACGCATTACCAGACTGCGGCGGGCATGCTGGGTGTCACGGAAAACAAAATTCTGGGAACCGCTGACCACTTGCTGAAGTACACGGGAGACGCGACCGAGTGCGGCCATACTTTCTATCGAACTCGAGTCGGCATACTTCAGTCGTGTGATGGAAACACAGTCAACCAGCAGGTGCCCGATCCATTTTTTGGGGGCGAAGGGCCGCCCCGCGCGACTTGTACGGGTTGCGGCGGATGCATGATGGGCTGCCGCTATGGGGCGAAGAACACACTCGACCTGAATTACCTTTACCTGGCAGAGAAGAAAGGGGCGCGAATCTTTCCAGAAACGAAGGTGGTGGATGTGAGACCACTCACCCCATCGGACGACGGCCTCTCTGGCTACAAAGTGCTCACGGTGAAATCCACATCGTGGATGCGACGCCAGCCGCAGCAATTTACTTGCCGTGGGATTGTTTTCTCTGCGTCTGCGTTGGGGACCATGGAACTGCTGTTCCGTTTGCGTGAGAGTGGCTCGCTGCCCGGTATCAGTCGGACTTTAGGCAAGCATGTGCGCACCAACTCGGAATCAATCATCGGGGCACGAGTACCGCAATGCGCCGACGATCTGTCGCAAGGCATCGCGATTGGCTCGGGAATCTACATTGACGAACATACCCACATTGAGGCCGTTCGCTACCCCAATGGCTCCGACGTGATGGGGCTTCTCACCACGATGCTGACCGATGGCCAGCCCGGTCCGCGCCGAATTGGATTGTGGGCAAAAAACATCGTGAGTTCCCTGATCTTTCATCCGATGCAGACTCTGCGGCTTTTTCGCTTGTGGGGATGGGCCCGAGAGTCCACGATCCTGCTGTGCATGCAAGCCCTCGAGGGGCACATAGAAATGCGGTGGCAGCGGCGCTGGTTTTGGCCCTTTCGCAAAATGCTGTCCAGCTATGGAGACAAAGTTCCAACGTATATTCCCAAGGCAAATCAGTTCGCTCGGAAGTTTGCGGGAATCGCGGGCGGCACGGGAATGAGCATGCTCCCCGAAATCCTTTTTGATGTGCCCGGCACGGCGCACTGCATTGGAGGCTGCGTGATTGCCGATTCGCCAGAAGGCGGCGTCGTCGATAGCCACCATCGCGTGTTTGGATATCGCAATATGTACATCTGCGATGGCTCGGTACTGGCGGCGAACCTGGGCGTGAATCCAAGTTTGACGATCACCGCGCTTTCGGAGCGGGCTATGAGTTTTATTCCCCTCGCAAGCGAGACAAGGTGGAACGATACCGCACTGTGGCATCGGGTGCGGAGCGCCGCTTAGAGTTCTAACTGTCGGTGCCGGTACATTCTCAAGGGCACGTGTGACATCCGTCACAACGAGGCGTGACAGCGGTTGCTGACCGCCGGCTCTCCTGGAGTTCTACTTTGGACCGAGGGTGAGTAGCGTGTCCGCCGGAGCCCAAGACAGGCGGCACTCCGGTTCTCTCCAGCCCTTTTCGCCGGGATGCCTTTCTCCAGCACACACCCACGCCTGTAATCATCCCCGAGCATGCGAGGGAGATAGCGATGATTGCCACTGAATTGAATGAGCGGGCAGCGGTTCCCCTTCCGGCCGAGGGCCCGACCGCAGAAAGAATCGCGTATCTGGAATCCCTGGTCGGACAAGCCAAAATTGCTGCGGCAGTGTTCACGCAATTCACCCAGGAAGATGTCGATCGCATTGTCAAAGCGATGGTGCTTGCGGGTCTCGACCAGGCGCAGCACCTGGCTCACCTCGCGGTGGAAGAAACCCGAGTGGGGGTAATGGAAGACAAGGTCATCAAGAACATGGTGGCCAGCGAGTTCGTCTACAACTACATAAAGGATAAGCGTACGGTTGGCGTCATTCGCGAGATTCCAGAACGCAACCTGCTGGAGATGGCTGAACCCATCGGAGTGTTGTTCTCGCTGACGCCGATTACCAATCCCACGTCCACGGTGCTGTTCAAGTGCATCGTCGCGATCAAGACGCGAAACGCGGTGATTTTCAGCCCTCATCCCAAAGCATGGCGGTGCTGCGCCGAGGCGGTGAAAATCATGTACGAGACGGCGGTGAAGCATGGCGCGCCCGAAGGAATCTTCACCTGCGTTGAGACTCCCACACTCGTGGACAATGCTTACCTGATGCATCACAAAGATGTCGGGCTGATCGATGCGACCGGGGGGCCGGGAGTGGTGAAGGCAGCGTACAGCTCCGGCAAGCCGGCCCTGGGAGTCGGGGCGGGAAACACTCCTGTCTACCTGGAGAAAAGCGCGGACCTGAATACGGCGGTAGTTGACATCATTATCTCGAAGACATTCGACAACGGAACGATCTGCGCCTCCGAACAGACGGTGGTTATCGATGACGAGATCTACGAGGCGGCGCTGAAGAAATTCGCCGATCTCGGTGCACACATCTGCAACGAGAACGAAACCAAGCTGCTGGAACGAACTGTAATCGATCCGCAGACCGGGTTCATGCAGCCCATGGCTATCGGGCAAAAAGCCGCGGACATCGCGCGCTTCATCGGCCTGTCAGTGAAAGCGAATACCAAGTTATTGATTGCACCGATCCACGGAGTAGGACGCGAGCATCCGCTCTCGGTCGAGAAACTGTTTCCTGTGCTCGCGGTCTATCGAGCGAAGTCGATCCCTGAGGCCTTGAGGGTTTGCATTGACGTAAATCATGCAGGAGGGCTCGGGCACACAGCGGTGATCTTTTCGCGGAACGAACAGGTCATACGCGAATTTGGAAACGTGATCAATGCCGGGCGCATCATCGTGAACTCTCCCGGGGCGATTGGCGCGCTGGGAGCGGTGTACAACGATCTGATTCCAACGTTCTCATTCGGCTGCGGGACGGGCGGCGGCAATAGCACCACGGACAACGTCAACATCTATCACTACCTGAATATCAAGCGCGTTGCCCGGAGGACTCAAACTCATATGTGGTTCCGAGTTCCCAACCAGATCTTCTTCAACATGAACGCGGTAGAGAACCTGGGGCAGTTCCCTTCGCGAACCACGATCATCGTCACTAACCCAGCCCTGGAACATATCGGTCACGTCGATATCGTCCGGCGTCACATGTGCCCCAAGACGCACGTTCACGTTTGCGTAATCCCGGATGCCGAGCCCGAAGTTAACGTGATCCAGCAGGGAGTTGAAGCGCTTGGCTTTTACAAGGCGGATCAGATCATTGCGCTAGGTGGAGGTTCGATCATTGACGCGGCAAAGATCATGAAACTGAAGTACGAATCGCCGGAGGCGGATCTTGAAGAACTGGCAGCGCCGTTCCTGGATCTGCGGAAACGAGTGATTGAATACCCGAAGGAAAAAGTAAATCGGGTACGTCTCCTCGCCATTCCAACTACGAGTGGGACCGGCAGTGAGGTAACACCGTTTGCTGTGCTCACCGACAAGCAACGCGGGCGCAAGGTAACCCTGGCGGACTATTCCCTGACTCCGGACGTTGCGATTGTCGATCCGCAGTTTGTGATGTCGATGCCTAAAGGTCTGACCGCGGACACGGGGATCGACTGCCTCACTCACGCCCTTGAGGCCGGAGTGTCCAACTACGCATCTGCCTATACGGACTCGAGCGCCATGCAGGCAATTCGGCTGGTATTCAGATATTTGCCGATCGCCTACGAAAAGCCCCGGGACGAGGAGGCACGCTGCATGATGCACAATGCCGCGTGTATCGCTGCCATGGCATTTTCGAATGCTTCGGTCGGCGTGAACCATGCGCTCGCCCATGCCTTCGGAGCTCGGTTCAAGGTAGCGCACGGCAAAGCTAACGCGCTCATGCTGCCACATGTAATTGCCTATAACGCTGCTGTGCCCACGAAGTTCATGCCCTCGCCGTACACGCAGGGGTACGTCGCGCACAAGAAATACGCCACGGTTGCCGACCTGTTGGGGCTGGGTGGACAAACAGTGCAAGAGAAAGTCGAGAAGCTCATTGGGGCAACGGAGCAGTTGCTCGACCAACTCGGATTCCCGCGCTCGATCGCTGAGCTAGGCATCGCCAAAGACGAATTCCAACGTGCCATACCAGAGATGGTGAAGGCAGCGTTTGACGATCCCTCCTGGCGTTCGAATCCGCGCATGCCCTTGATCGAGGAACTGGTCGAACTCTTCTGGAAGGCTTACGCAGGTCGCGGCGCAGCCAAGGAGCTTGCAGAGGAAAGACAAGCTGTCTAGCTGTTGGATGGTGGCTATGGAAACGAATACCGCATTTCTTAGTATCGAAGAAAACAATTTGATCTCAGCTTTCGAAAAGGCAAGGCAAGCTCTGGATGGGGAGGCCCAGCAATTAGGCGTGGACCTTTCTTGCGTCCATCGAATCGACTCTGCGGGTCTGAACGCCATACAGGATCTTGCTCACAGGGCAGATGACAAAAAGGTCAAAGTAGTTTTACGGGGCGTGAACGTGAACGTGTACAAGATGCTAAAACTGGCGCGGCTGACGCGGCACTTTTCGTTCGCGAATTGAGGAAGATTCATGCAGAACCATTCGCAGAGTGACCGCCTTTCCTGGGGAGACACCGTCTTCCTGCACCTGGAGCGCGAAGGTATGCCGCTGAACGTTGCGAGTGTTTGCACGTTTGAAGGAGAGATCTCTTTTGACGATTGCGTCCACTTCGTGGAATCGAAGCTCCCTCTTCTCCCCCGATATGTAAAGCACCTCGTGGCTGCACCATTCGGGGTAGGGCTGCCGAGTTGGGAATACGACTCAGAATTCGACATCCGACGTCACATGCGCGAAGTGAAACTTCGGTACGGCACGGAAACTGAGTTGAAGGCGGTCGCAGGAAAGCTGTTCAGCAGCATGATGGATCGACGGCATCCGCTGTGGGACATCACGCTAGTGCGGGGCCTCAAAGGCAATCGGACGGGAATCATTATCCGACTGCATCACTGCCTAACCGACGGAATTGCGGGAGTGGGACTGATGAACGTGCTCCTGGACGCAAATCCGGAAGCATCGATCTTGCCCAAGCGAAAACTAAAATTCCGGGTGCCACCGCGTCGAGACGCGCTCAGCTCCTTGACATCCGGGTTTGTTGAGTCCTATGCGGATTTTGTGAAGAGAATTCTGTCGGCCATGACCGATGTGCTCAGCATGGCCGAGCGAGTGGCGGCAAACGGGGGAAACGTCGAGCCGGACGAGTTTGCCGATCTATTCCCTGAAATCACTGCATTCACGGAGCGGCTGCGCTTCAATGTCATTTACCGCGGGCCGCAAAAATTCGCCTACACGGCAATTCCTCTGGACGACGTCAAAGAGATCCGTAAACGATGTGGCACGAGCGTCAACGATGTCATTCTGGCGATTGTGACGGCCACGGTGCGCCGGTACTGTGAACAGCATGGCGATCCGGTAAGGGGACGGCTCTTCCGGATGATGGTTCCGGTGAATCTGCGGGGCGATAGCGATCCTAGCGAGTTAGGCAACCGGATCTCGCTGGTGCCGGTTACCGTGCCTCTCAGCATTCGGCAGCCGCGAAAGCTGCTGGCTGCTGTGCACAAGCGGACGGAGTTTCTGAAGCGGGTGCATGCTGCCGAACTGGTGAGTCTGGCTGGCGGACTGATCGGAATGTTTCCGACATCGATTCAAGGGCTGGCCGGACCGATTGCAAGCCAGTTGCCTATTACTCCGTTCAATCTTGTTTGTACCAATGTACCCGGGCCGCAATTTCCGTTATACCTGCTCGGACACAAGATGCTGGAGTGGTACCCGTACGTTCCAGTCGGCGGAGAAATGGCGGTAAATTGCGCAATTCTGAGCTACAACGGAACGATCTATTTCGGTTTCAGCGGCGACGTGCAGGCTGCACCCGATTTGAAGCGTATGGAGAAGTTGCTGCAAACCAGCTTTACGGAATTGCGAGAAGCGGTGAATCTCAGACCACCGCGGACAAGGAGAGTTAAAAGCCAACGGCGAGTGGTGCCAGCCGCTCGCGTTGAAGCCAAAGCGCAACCGATTCCGGTTGTCGAGGCGGCTGTATCTGAAGCGAAACGAAAACCCGCGCCTGCGCCGGCTTCCGCTACCACGGAGGTGGTCGTAGCTTAAGCGGCAAGGTCGCGGGGGGACCGTGTCAGGTCATCGACTCCCGGACCCTTATCGAGCGATCTCTTGCGGAACAGTGAGTTTTCCACTAGGCCGCAGAATTGTACTTTCACAATGCCGTCCCCCTGGATGCTCAATTCAATGTCACGAGGTGAGAGGTTATGAGACGTATACTACTTTTTGTTTCCGCTCTCTTCATTCTTTCTGGATGTCTCCCATCGTTGGCCCAGAACACTGACATCAACCGCTACACTCTGTTCACCGGATTCGATTACATGATTAGTCCGGCTCGAAATCTTACCGAGCGCGGATTCGAAACTGATTTTGGAGTGACCGCAAAGCCGTGGCTGGGACTGGGCGTGGACTTTGGTTTCCTGTCAGGAGCAGGCACGATCACCGGCACCGAGACCGTATATGCTCCGGCGGTAAATGGGTTGTTAGGACCACGCGCCGCAGGCTCAATTCACGTTCCATTTAACTCGACCACTTACACCTTCGCGGCCGGACCGCAGTTCTACATTCGGAGGTGGGAAAAGATCACCTTCCTCATCCGCCCGGGTTTTGGAGGCATGCACGAAAGGGCGGACATAATGTTTCCGTCAAATTTGGGCCTGCTGTTCCAGGGCTTGGGCGTCCCCGCGCCGGCTATGCATCAGAGCGATACCCGGCTTTTCTTTGGAATGGGTGCAGGCTTCGACTTGAATCTTTCCCGAACCGTGGGATTCCGATTCGCGGGCGACTGGGTGAACACGCATTTGTTTTCAGATCTGCTGGTACCACGACAGAACTACGTTCGCTTTTCAGTGGGCCCGACTTTCCGTTGGGGACAGCTGAAACAAAGCCAATAGTAGTAGAGGAACCTGCGATGAAACCTCAGACGCTGAACGACATATTCTTTGGCATTGTAGAACGCAGGCAGGAGTGCTTAATGCTGGCTCGGGAGGCCACCGGGTGGCTTCCCATCAGTTCCCAGGATTTTTATCGCAATGTGGCTGGAGTTGCGCGGACCCTGGGAAACTGGGGGGTCTCAAGGGGAGACCGGGTTGCGATCCTCAGCGAAAACCGCCCGGAGTGGGCGGTTGCCGATTTTGCATGCTTTCTTTTGGGCGCGGTGGTGGTTCCCATCTATACAACTCTGACGGCGCAGCAGACCGCATACATTCTCTGCGATTCTGGAGCAATGGTTGTTTTTCTCTCTTCCGCAGATCAATTGAAAAAGGTTCTGTCGATCAAAGATCAGACTGCGATTGAAAGAATCGTGGTTATGGATTCCGGAGTGGGCGCCGAGACGGTGCCTATGCAGCAGTTGATGCATAAAGGGCCCAGCGGTCGCGATCCGGAACTGGAACGAAGCGCAAAGACGATCACAGAAGACGATCTGGCTTCGATTATCTATACCTCGGGCACAACAGGAACGTCGAAGGGAGTTCAACTCAGTCATCGCAATCTGACCGCCAACGTGACCAGTTCGCTGACAGGCTTCGACGTTGGCTCTGGCCACATCACGGTGTCTTTCTTACCGTTATCGCACGTGACGGCTCGACATGTAGATATCGCTCTGCTTCACAATGGGGTCACTCTGGCCTATTGTCCGTACTTTGAACAGCTGTCTCAGGTGCTGCTTGAGATTCGCCCGACGATTTTCGTCGCCGTCCCGCGGGTCTACGAAAAGATTTACCAGCAGGTGGAAAAAAGCGCTCAGGGAAAAGCCAAGCGCGCCATCTATCAATGGGCGCGGTCGGTTGGGGATACTCACCGGCCGACCATCTTGAGCGGGTGTACTCCAAAGTCATTGCAATGGAAATTGGCGCACCGCCTGGTGTATTCAAAGCTGCGCGCGCGTTTGGGTGGACGCGTGAAGTTCTTCATTTCAGGAGGCGCTCCTCTGGGGAAAGAACTGGCGGAATGGTATGCGAGCCTTGGAATCCGCATTCACGAGGGCTACGGCCTCACCGAGACTTCTCCTGTGATCGCAGTCAATACCCCTGGCGCTCATAAACTGGGAACTGTGGGACGTCCACTCGAGAACGTGGAGGTTCGCATTGCGGAAGACTCCGAAATTCTGGTGCGCGGGCCGTCGGTCTTCCGCGCCTACTGGAACCGGCCTGACGAGAGCAGGGACGCCTTTGTGGATGGCTGGTTCAAAACAGGTGACATTGGCACTATTGACGAGGAAGGTTTTCTCAGCGTGACAGATCGAAAGAAGGATTTGCTGAAAACCTCGGGTGGAAAGTTCATCGCGCCCCAACCGGTTGAAAACTCCTTGAAGCTACATAATCTGATCGGAACGGCGGTCGTAGTGGGGGACCGCAGGAAATTTCCGTCCGTGCTGATCGCTCCGCACTTCCCTTTGCTAGAGGAATGGGCCCAGGCCAATGATGTTGCGTTCTCCAGCCGGGAGGCGCTCGTCAGCCATCCCAAGGTGAAAGCGCTTTATGAGGAAATTGTCGCGGACGTCAACCGCGGACTGGCACGATATGAGACGCTCAAGAAAGTGCTGCTGGTCGCGGATGAGTTCAGTGCGACCGACGGCACGCTTACGCCCACGTTGAAACTTCGCCGCAAGGTGATCGAGGAGCGCTATCGAGAAAAGATAGATGAACTGTACCAGGAATCCGGGGAGTACCAGCGATCGCTTGCATGCTAAGTTGGGTTAGCAAGCAACGCGTCGACCTAGTGAAAGGACATCCGGTCCGAACTTTAGCCCTGCTGCTCGCCTTCGGCTACCGTGTTCCAGTTTCCGCCCAAGTATCGTCTCCATACCGCCCGCCGATGAAGTAAACTCTGGCGCGGGATGCACATCGACGCCCATCAGCACTTCTGGATTCACAACAACCGCGAATTCGGCTGGATCGATGACTCAATGGCAGCCTTGCGTCGTAATTTTCTGCCAGAGGATTTGAACCCTGAACTGAGAGCCAGCGGCCTCCAAGGATCAGTCGTCGTGCAGACACGACAAACACTCGAGGAGACCAACTGGCTTCTCGGGCTAGCCGAGGCTCATGAATGGATTCTTGGAGTCGTGGGCTGGGCTGATCTGCGAGGTCCGGATATCAGATCGCAGTTGAAAACGTTGACCGCGCACCGCAAACTCGTCGGCCTGCGTCATATTGTGCAGAGCGAGCCCGACGATCGATTTCTACTGCGGCCCGAATTCCTTCGCGGCATTGAGATGCTGGAGGATTTCGATTTGGCCTTCGACATCCTGATCTACACCAAGCATCTGCCAGTCGCTGACGAGTTTGTCCGGAAATTTCCGCGGCAACGGTTTGTTCTGGACCATATGGCTAAGCCTCCGATCAGGGATCGGCAGATTGAAGCATGGGCGAGCGGCATTCGCCGGCTTTCCGAGGTGCCCAATGTGTTTTGCAAGCTCTCTGGACTGGTGACGGAAGCCGACTGGAGGTCGTGGACGAGGGAAGACATTCTTCCGTATCTCGATGTTGCGCTCGCATCATTCGGGCCCGAACGTTTGATGATTGGCTCGGACTGGCCGGTATGCCTGGTGGCAGCTTCCTACGGTAACGTAATCAGGATGGTGAAAGATTACATTACTGAACGAGTTCCGGAACATGCTGCGGACATTATGGGCGGAAATGCACAACGATTCTGGCGATTGGAGGCACCTTAGCCGCTCCGCATGCAGAATGCTTTAAAATAGCGCGACGAAATTGGCTGAGCGTGAGAACACAACATTCAACGTGAAATCGATGCGATCCCGAGTACTCCAACTTGATCCGAACGATAACGTCTTAATCGCACTCACAGATTTGAAAGCCGGCGAGTCTGTCGAATTCCGGCAGGACACATACACTCTCACCAGGAACGTCCCCGCCAAGCACAAATTTGCGACTGAACAACTTGAAGCTGGCGATGACGTCATTATGTATGGGGTACTGGTAGGAAAGGCGATCCCGCGGATTGCTCGGGGAGAACTGTTAAGCACGGGCAATATTCAGCATCAGGCATTGCCATTTCGCGAGCAGTCCACGCGGTACCGTTGGACCCCGCCGGATGTTTCGGAATGGAAAGAGCGGACATTTCTGGGATATCGACGTTCCGATGGTCAAGTCGGAACACGGAATTACTGGCTGGTGGTCCCCCTGGTTTTTTGCGAGAACAAGAACATCCAGGTTCTGAAACAAGCGCTGGAAGAGGAACTGGGGTTTGCGGCGCCTCAGCCGTACCGTCAGCAAGTAGCCGAACTGGCGAAGACGTACAGAAAAACTCCGACCGGTTCAGAACTGGGCCCAACCGAACGCGAACGGCTGTTTGAAAACGTCGATGGTATCCGCTTCTTACTGCACGAGGGAGGATGCGGAGGAACCAAAGAAGACGCGAACAATCTGTGCGGGCTCCTCGCCGGCTACATTCATCATCCCAACGTGGCGGGCGCCACCGTATTGAGTTTGGGATGCCAGCACGCGCAGATCGGAATCCTGCGGGAGGAAATCCGTAGGCGAGACCCGAATTTCAGCAAGCCTCTTCTTATCTTCGAACAGCAAAGAAGCGGATCTGAGGCTGCCATGATGTCGGAGGCGATAAGGCAAACCTTCGCCGGGCTGGTCGCGGCCAATAAGGTTCAGCGCACACCCGCTCCGCTGTCGTCATTGTGCGTGGGGCTGAAGTGCGGGGGCTCGGACGGCTTTTCAGGACTGTCGGCAAATCCCGCGATCGGGCACACCGCTGATCTGCTGGCGGCACTCGGTGGCAGGACAATCCTGTCGGAATTTCCCGAACTCTGTGGCGTTGAACAGCAGCTTATCGACCGTGGGACGAATCCGGAGGTCGGCAAACGATTTATCCAACTCATGCGCGATTACGCCGCGCGGGCCGCGGCAGTACGCGCGAGCTTCGAAATGAACCCTTCGCCGGGCAATATGCGGGATGGCCTTCTCACGGATGCGATGAAGTCGGCTGGAGCGGCGAAAAAAGGAGGAACTTCTCCGGTCACGGCTGTGCTCGATTATCCAGAGTACTCCTGTGAGCCTGGCCTGAACCTGCAATGCACGCCGGGCAACGACGTGGAGTGCGTCACTGCTCAAGTGGGCGCCGGAGCTTCGGTTGTGCTGTTCACGACCGGACTGGGCACGCCTACCGGCAATCCTGTCGCGCCAGTTATAAAGCTCTCCACCAACTCCGAGCTCGCACAACGGATGCATGACATCATCGACGTCGACACGGGAGCGGTAGTGATCGGAGAAAGCACGATTCAGGAGATGGGGGAGAATATTCTGGATTTTACGGTCAAGGTCGCGAGCGGGGAAATCCGGACCAAAGCGGAGTTGAAGGCGCAGGAAGATTTTATTCCCTGGAAACGAGGAGTATCGCTCTGAACCAGGAACGGATCGGTGCTCAATCGTTTCGACTTGATAGTAAAGCCGCCCTTGTCACCGGTGCCGGCAGCGGCATTGGACGAGCGATTGCTCTGAAGTTCGCGGCGAGCGGAGCGGCTGTCCATATTTTTGACGTCAACCAATCGGCGGCGGAGGACACCCTCGGGCAGATTGCCTCGCACGGTGGCGCCGGATTTGCACACGCATGCGATGTCACGAATCAGTTCGAGGTCAAGAGAACATTCGACGACCTGACGAGGCAGAGCAGAATTCATATTTTGGTGAATAACGCGGGCGTTTCGCACATCGGAACGGTGGAAACGACAACTCCTGACGATTTTGATCGTATCGTGAACGTTAACATTAAGGGCTTTTATAACTGCATGCACGCGCTTGTCGGCCACATGAAGGAATCCGGAGGCGGCGTAATACTGAATATGGCTTCCATCGCGGGATCCGCAGGGCTGCCCGATCGCTTCGCCTATTCGATGAGCAAGGGTGCGGTCATCGCGATGACCTATTCCGTTGCGCGGGACTACCTAGCGCATAACATTCGTTGCAACTGTATCTCTCCCGCCCGTGTTCACACGCCATTCGTCGACAAATATCTGGCGAACAACTATCCCGGCAGGGAGAAAGAGATGTTCGAAAAGCTGGCGCACTCGCAGCCGATCGGAAGAATGGCGGATCCCAGCGAGGTAGCTTCGCTGGCGTTGTTTTTATGCTCGGATGAGGCGGACTTCATCACCGGAGTGGATTATCCGCTCGACGGCGGATTCTGTAACCTTCGAGGTTAAGCAATGGATTTGCAGCTCAGAGATAAAGTGGTAATCGTCACGGGCGGCGCAAAGGGGATTGGCGCAGGGATTGTGCAAGCGTGCGCCGCCGAGGGCGCTATCCCGGTAATTGTTGGCCGCGACCCGGAGGCAGGCGCGCTCATCCAGAGTGACATCCACAAAAAAGGCGGACGCTGCGAGCTGATAAGCGTTGAGCTCTCGACGCCGGAGAGTTGCGCTGAATCAGTGGAGCATGTGGTCAAGAAGTTGAGGCGGTTAGATGCGTTGGTGAATAATGCCGGGCGCAACGATAAGGTTGGATTAGAGCAAGGCAATCCGGAGGAGTATGTAGCTTCTCTCAAGCGCAATCTCGTGCACTATTACGCCATGGCACACTATGCTTTGCCCCACCTGAAGCAAACGCGTGGCAGCATTGTAAACATCGGCTCGAAAACCGCAGTCACGGGCCAGGGCAGCACGTCAGGATACGCATCGTCCAAAGGCGCAATTATGGCGCTCACTCGAGAGTGGGCTGCTGAACTGCTACCGTACGGTATTCGTGTGAACACAGTGATTCCGGCAGAAGTGATGACCCCTCTGTATCGCAGTTGGCTCGACACCTTTCCGAATCCGGAAGAGAAACTGACGAACATACTGTCGAAGATACCGCTGGAGAAACGGATGACCACGTCAGAAGAGATTGCGGCCACGGTCGTGTTCCTGATCTCGCCCCGATCAAGCCATACAACCGGGCAGCACTTGTTCGTGGATGGCGGCTATGTTCATCTGGATCGCGCATTGACTTAAAGGTTCCTGATGAAGGCTTCGGCCCCGATTACCGAACGACGCTATGTGGTACCGCTGGTGCTCGTCACCAGCTTGTTTTTCCTCTGGGCGATCGGCGTCAACGCGAACGACATACTCATCCAGCACTTTAAGAAAGCTTTTGGCCTGACGGATTTTCAGTCTTCGCTGATTCAATCGGCATTCTTCGGGGGCTATTTCCTTGCCGCACTGCCCGCCGGATGGCTCATGCAGCGACTCGGCTACAAGCGCGGAATCCTTATCGGACTCCTGGTATGCGCGACGGGTACTGGTCTGTTTATCCCCGCTGCATCGGTGCGGATGTACGGATTCTTCCTATTTGCGCTATTCGTCATGGCCTGTGGGCAGTCGTTTCTGGAAGTCGCAGCGAACCCCTACGTCACCACGCTGGGTCCGGAGCAAAGCTCAGAACGGCGGCTGAACCTGGCGCAATCGTTTAACGCCTTGGGAGCAGTGTTGGTTGCCATACTCGGCTCCAGCTTCATTCTTTCCGGCATCGAGCACACACCAGCAGAACTCGTCGCCATGAGTCCTGCGCAGTTAACCGCCTATCAGATCTCGGAAGCGAACATGGTGAAGCTGCCGTATGTGTGCATCACCGTGGTGTTTCTACTGGTAGCGCTACTGATTTTCCTGACGAAGCTTCCCGAGATTCGCGAAGAACACCTTGATAGAGCAGGCGGGGCGAAGCTCAGCGGGACGCTTGCGCATCCCCACTTGATCAGAGGGGTGATCGCACAGTTTCTCTATGTGGGAGCGCAGGTCGGAGTGGCAAGTTTCATCATTCGCTTCAGCGAATTCACACTTCCGGGCACGCACGAAAAATCTGCCGCGCATTATCTGCAAGCCCACCTGTTGGGATTCATGATTGGGCGGTTTGCCGGGTCGGCGATGATGCAACGGATTGCCGCACCGCGGCTTCTGAGCCTATTTGCAGCCGGTTCACTGATCAGCTTGATCGTAGTGCTCCTTACAACCGGAACCGCCCCCGCTTGGGCAATCGTGCTTATCGGCTTCTTCCACTCCATCATGTTCCCGACGATCTTTGCACTCAGCCTGAAGAATTTGGGCCCGTACACCAAGCTCGGCTCTTCGCTGCTGGTGATGTCCATCATTGGAGGAGCGGTCTGCCCAGCCATTATGGGCCGAATTTCCGACGCCTGGAATATCCAGCGTGCCTTTATCGTGCCGCTCGTGTGCCACGCTTACATTTTCTACTTCGCCATGTGGGGATACCGTCCAGTCGCCGCTCAGCAGGCAGCGAGTTTCCCTGCTCCAATTTCAGGGGTCGAATGAGACGACGCTTCTGCCTGACACTCGATTTGAAAGACGATCCGGAGCTAATTGCCGAATACAAGCGCTACCACGAAAACGTTTGGCCCGAAATTGCTGAAAGCATCCGCGGCTCCGGCATCGAGGATATGGAAATTTACCTGCTCGGGACACGCATGTTCATGATCATGGAGGTCAACGAAGCTTTTTCCTTCGAAGCCAAAGCGAAATCCGACGCACTGAATCCCAAAGTTCAGGAATGGGAGAATCTGATGTGGCGCTTCCAGCAAGCACTGCCTCAAGCCAGAGCGGGGGAGAAATGGCTGTTGATGGAAAGGATCTTCAAACTCCAGAAGTGACTCCCGGCGAAGATCATCTAAGGATTTCGCTGTAGACGATTCGCCAATTCGCACGTCTTACCTGAAATTATTCAACAGAAATTGATCGTCGGCCATTGTCACTCGCGCGCCTTGGAGCATAGGCTATCGAGAAGGAGTAACTATGAGCACGATCGAAGCCCCAGTCCCCGCCGATATCGCCGCACTCAGTCCTTATGCACCAACCCGGTCGACGGTCAGCGCGAAACCCTTGAGTGCCGAGGAATTGCAGAAGGTTGAAACGTACTGGAAAGCGTGCAATTACCTGAGCCTGGGCATGATTTATTTGCAGGCGAATCCATTGCTCGCCGAGCCACTGCGGCCGGAGCACCTTAAGAACCGGCTGCTCGGGCATTGGGGATCGAGTCCGGGCCTGTCGTTCATCTACATTCACCTGAACCGGCAGATCAAAAAATATGATCTCGACATGATTTTCCTCGCAGGCCCGGGGCATGGAGCACCTGGAGTGCTCGGGCCGGCCTATCTGGAAGGCACATATTCGGAAATCTATCCGGAAAAGAGTCTGGATCCTGAGGGACTGCACGAGTTCTTCAGGCAATTCTCATTTCCGGGCGGCATCGGCAGTCACTGCACGCCGGAGACTCCGGGATCCATTCACGAAGGGGGCGAACTCGGCTACGTGCTCTCGCACGCCTGCGGTGCCGCTTTCGACAACCCGGAACTGATCGTTGCCGCTGTGGTCGGCGATGGAGAATCGGAAACGGGACCGCTGGCGACATCCTGGCACATTAACAAGTACTTGAATCCGGCGCGCGATGGAGCGGTTCTGCCCATTCTTCATTTGAACGGATACAAGATCGACAATCCAACGCTTCTGGCGCGAGTCTCGCACGACGAAATTGAGAATCTGCTGCGCGGTTATGGCTGGAGTCCTTATTTTGTGGAGGGTTCGGACGTCGAAAGCATGCACCAGGCGATGGCCGCCACGACGGAACACTGCGTGCGGGAAATCCGACAGCATCAAGAGGCTGCGCGCAAGAACGGCGTGTCAACCCGACCTCGCTGGCCGATGATTGTGCTGCGCTCGCCAAAAGGGTGGACCGCGCCTCGCGAGATGGAAGGCCACTTCCTCGAGGGATTCTGGCGATCTCACCAGGTTCCCTTACCGGGTGCCAAAAAAGATCCTGTGCAGCTTCGGATTCTTGAAAAATGGATGCGCTCACAAATGCCCGAGCAATTCTTCGAGCCAAACGGCGGCCTGGCTCCTCTGTTTCGAGAACTCGCACCACAAGGAACGCGCCGCATGAGCGCGAATCCCCATACCAATGGCGGACGCTTGAAAAAGGCGCTACGCCTGCCAGACTTTCGCGACTATGCCAATCCCACTGAAAAACCCGGTCTGGCATTGGCGGAAAATACGCGACCACTGGGGCGCATGTTGGCCGACGTCATGAAGCTGAATCCGCACAATTTCCGGGTGTTCGGACCGGACGAGACTACGTCGAACAAACTCGATGACATCTTCGCGGTCAGCAAGAAATTCTGGATTGAGGAGCGCTTTCCTGAGGACAACGACGGGGGAAATTTGTCAGTGGACGGACGTGTCATGGAGATGCTCAGCGAACACACTCTTGAGGGGATGCTCGAAGGATATCTTCTGACCGGCCGTCATGGGTTCTTCTCATGCTATGAAGCGTTCGTGCATATCATCGATTCCATGTTCAACCAGTACGCAAAGTGGCTGGAAATCTGCAATCACCTCTCGTGGCGTGACTCCATTGCTTCCTTGAACCTTCTGATTACTTCCACGGTTTGGCGGCAGGATCATAATGGCTTTACCCACCAGGATCCCGGATTTCTCGATGTTGTCGTTAATAAGAGCGCGAATGTCACGCGCATCTACTTGCCACCGGACGTGAACTGCCTCCTGTCGGTGGCCGATCACTGCCTACGAAGTCAGAACTATGTGAACGTGATCGTGAGCGACAAACAAAAGCACCTGCAATATCTGGATATGGATGCGGCGATCACCCATTGCACGAAAGGGATCGGAATCTGGGATTGGGCCAGTAACGATGAGGCTGGGGAGCCAGACGTAGTCATCGCGTCCGCCGGTGATATACCGACGCAAGAAGCCCTTGCAGCTACGGCTCTTCTGCGCAAGGAGTTCACGGATCTGAAGATTCGTTTCATCAACGTGGTCGATCTGTTCAAGCTGCAACCGACGTCGGAGCATCCTCACGGGCTGCCCGACCGCGATTTCGATTCACTCTTCACGGTCGACAAGCCGGTGATGTTCAACTTCCACGGCTACCCGCAGTTGATTCACCGCCTGGCGTACCGCCGCACGAACCATCACAACATCCATGTGCGCGGCTACAAGGAACAAGGGAACATCAACACGCCGCTGGAACTTGCGATCAACAACAACGTAGATCGTTTCAGCCTGGCCATGGATGTCATTGATCGGGTGCCCAGGTTGCAGAAGATTGGAGCTCACGCCAAGGAGAGATTTCTGAATCAGCAGATCGAGTGCCGTAACTACGCTCATCAGTTCGGCGTTGACAAGCCGGAGGCCACGGATTGGATTTGGCCCTACTAGAACGGATTCGACTATGACGGATGAGGAGTTCCGTGGATCACCCGCACTGTATCTCGGGCGATCAGAAGTTCTTCATCGGTTGGGATCGCGTACGCCTGCAAGCTGGAGTCCTCGGAGCTGATCATGCCCTCGCGACCAATCATCTGCTGATTCTTAGCCGTGTCGAGTTTTAGACCAGCCCATTCCATGCCGGCGCAGACTCGGGCCCGCACGTCCGGCGAATTCTCACCAATTCCGCCGGTAAACACGATCGCATCGGCGCCGCCCATCGCGGCCAGATATGCTCCCAGGTATTTGCGTGCGCGATAGCAAAAGATCTCAATCGCCAGCCGTACCCGGCGGTCGTCATGCTCCTTCAATTCCGATAGCAGTTCGCGCATGTCATTTGTAAGTCCGGAGATGCCGAGCAGGCCCGATTGCGTATTTAACAACGTGTCCACTTCGGACGAGGACATCGCTTCTTTGCGCGCGATTACGCCAACGATAGCTGGATCCAGGTCTCCTGAACGCGTGCCCATCACCAGGCCATCCAGCGGAGTCATACCCATCGAGGTATCGACGGAGTTTCCGGCCTTGATAGCGGCGGCCGAACAGCCGTTACCCAGATGGAAGCTGATGATGTTGGTCTGGTCGCGGGAAAAGCCGCGCAAAACACGGTAACGGAAGGCCACATAACGGTGGGAGGTACCGTGGAACCCATAGCGGCGAATGCGATGGCGACGATAAAGATGATACGGCACTGCATACAGATACGCTTCCGCGGGTATGGAGTGATGAAAGGACGTGTCAAAAACCGCGACTTGAGGAATATCTCGGCCCAATAAATTCCGGGCGGCAATGATTCCCTTCACATTGTTGGGATTGTGCAGCGGCGCAAGATCGATGCACTCCTCGATACCTTTGAGCACCCTATCGTCGATCAGAGTGGATTCATGGAATAGCTCCCCGCCATGCACAACGCGGTGTCCGACTGCATGTACGTCGGCGGTGCTCTTGATTTCTGCGATGCCGGACCGATCGGAAGCGAGGAACCGGACCAAATAATCCAATGCCGCGCCCATTTCATGAAGAGGCGCCGTGAGTGTGCGACCCGGTTCTTGGCGGTACGCAATTCGGAGAATAGCCTCACCGCCGATGCCTTCTACTTCTCCCCGGCAGATGCGATCGTCCTTGTAGTTTTTGATCTGCTCAAGATCGGTCGCGATAATTTGAAATTTCAGGCTGGAACTGCCGGCGTTCAGGACGAGCACGTTCATCGTGGGATTCTCTGGTGTAATGCTAGTCGAACATAGGCTCCACGCCTAGCCTCGGGGCTGCGATCTGTTTAAACCCAGTAAGGAAGACCGAGAACGTAGACGACTGCGCGAACGCACGGGGTCTCACGACTTCTCGCTCGTGGCTGGTCCTGGTCGTAGTAAGCTAAGGGCAGCATGCCTGGGGCAGAGAAAATTCTTATTGTTGATGACGAGCGCCTGGTGCGCTGGTCCTTGCGCCAGAAGTGTGAGGAGTGGGGATATCAGGTGGTCGAAGCGGCTGCCGGAGATCCCGGTCTGCGCCTCGCCCAGCACGAGGCTCCTGATCTCGTGCTGCTGGATGTCCGCATGCCCGACCTGAGCGGCATCCAGGTACTCGAGCAGATCAAGAAAGCTCCCGATGCTCCGCCGGTCATTATGATTACCGCGGACCCGCAGCTGGACGACGTGAAGACAGCCCTTAAACTTGGGGCTTATGATTTTGTTGGTAAGCCATTGGATTTCGAGGAACTTCGAGTCACCATCCAGAACGCGCTGGAGGCTACCCGCCTGCGCACCGAGGTCCAGTCGTTGCGCGGAGAGGTGCGACGCCATACTGGCTATCATGAAGTGGTCGCAGTCTCTCCCAAAACAACGGAGCTCATGAGCTTCGTGCAAAAAGTGGCTGCCAGCGAGGCCACGACTATTCTGATTCAGGGTGAAAGCGGCACCGGCAAAGATCTGATCGCCAAGACCATCCACTACGAAAGCGCTCGCCAGAATGGTCCGTTTGTCGCCATCAACTGCTCAGCCATTCCCGAAACGTTGATGGAGGCCGAACTCTTCGGCCACGAAAGAGGCGCGTTCACCGATGCCAAGGCGATGAAGAAAGGTCTTTTTGAAACGGCGAATGGGGGCACACTTTTCCTTGATGAAATCGGAGAGCTGTCGCCGCTGCTGCAAGCCAAGCTCCTGCGCGTGCTGGAAGACCAAGTCATCCGACGCATCGGTGGAGTGCGAGACATGCAGGTGGATGTGCGAGTGATTGCCGCCTCCAATCGCGATCTGGAAAAAGCGGTCCGCGAAGGCCACTTTCGCCAGGACCTTTATTATCGATTAGCGATCATCGCGATCTTCATCCCACCCTTGCGGGAACGCACCGAAGATATTCTCCCGCTATTAGATTTCTTCATCGACTGGTACAACCGTAAGTTCAAGAAATCGATCCGCGGCATCGGCCCGGATACCCGGCGCCTGCTACTGGCGCACAATTGGCCGGGAAATGTGCGCGAACTCAAGAACACCATCGAACGCGCGATGATCCTGGAAGACGAATCCATCCTGACGCCGCGCTACCTGCCATTCGCTGTTGGAGAAGCCGCCCGCAGCGGCTTAACCGCCTTCGAGGCAAGCAGCGCACCCGCCGATGGCGGCGGAGGCAAGCAACTCGCCAACGGCCGCGTGCTGCCACGACTCTACATTCCCGAAGAAGGCACGTCGCTCGAAGAAGTCGAGCGCGCCATGGTCGAACTCGCCATGCGCCAAGCCAACGGAAATCAGACGCACGCCGCGCGTTTGCTGGACATCAGCCGAGACGCCCTGCGCTACAAGCTGAAGAAATTTGAGCTCGTAGGCGCTGGCGAGGAAGAGAGCGCCGACTCCGTTGCTGCGGAAGATTAACAAAAGGACACCAGGGCGACCAAGGCGGGCTGATTGCGCAAGACCAACTCCGTCGGAAAAACGCACGAACCGGCCGAAGAACGTCACCGCAACAGGGGTCAACTGGCCCAACGCAACGTCCCTCCCGCGCAGTTAAGCTGGCGGATGAAACGGCTGGCTTGAGATACTCGATCCCGAAATTACCCAGTTACCATTGGCCTCTATTCTCGCGTTGCATGCCGTTCAATGGATTGCTATGCCGTTGCTATTGCTGCTTCGGGCATGTTTCCTTCGGTCCAATGTGGTGCCGGCAAGCGCCACCTGCGGCGAATCCAGGTGGAACAGTCGTGTGACCGCTGCGGTCATGCGCTCCTGCTCCTCCTTCTCTGGAAGTTCCTTGAGTTCGCGAGCCAGGGAGCTGGCAATCTTCCGAATGACTTGTGCTGTGATTGCGTGTAGCGATTGACCCTGCTCCCGGGTAAACGGCCCTTGTTCTTCTATGAAGGACTCCAGTTCTTGCCGGCATAACTCTTCCAGGCTGAGCCGGAGCGCCACGGTGGTGGGTAGCGCTCCTTGAGCCTGCAACTTGGCGCGGAAGTTGCGCGTGTCGGTCTCAACAATCCTTTCAGCGGCCTCGGCTGCCTCCAAATCCACCTCCGCGCTGTTTCGGAGCGTGCGCTCGAGTGTCTCCAGGTCGTACAACAGAATTCCATCGACCCTCCGGACCTCCGGATCCACATCGCGCGGCATGGCAATGTCCAGAATCATCAACGCGACCCGGTTTCTCTCTTCGGCGATCCGCTCCGCTTCTTCACGCGTTAGAACTACGTGCGGACATCCCGTAGCGCTAATTACGATATCGGCACGCAACATGTATTTCCATCGTTCACCCAGAGTTGCCGCTGAACCTCCCAAGGTCTGCGCTAAGCCGGTTGCGCGGACAGGGGATTGGTCAATCACGACAACGGACCCCACGCCATTCTCGATCAAACGCCGTCCGGCCTCTTCGGCAGTCTTCCCGGTCCCGAGCAACAACAATTTCCGGCCTTCCAGCGATCCGAAAACCTGTCGCACGGATTCAAGTACTGCCTGGGCAAAACTAACTGCCTGGCGCCCGACCTTGGTTTCACGGTGCACCTGTTCCGCTACCTGCAGCGCCTTCTCCATGGTGGCTTTCAGGAATGGACCAGAGGCTCCAACAGTTCGCGCTTGTTCCCACGCAGCCTGAACCTGCTCCGCAATTGCGCGCTCTCCTAAAACCAGGGAGTCTAGACCAGCGACGAGGCGGAAGAGATAGCTGACGGCGGCATCATCCAGCAGCCGGTAGAAGTGTTCCCATTCCGTCAACTTCAGGCCGTGGTCTTTTCCCAGGAAATGCAACAGCGAATTGGCCGCCAGAGTCGGCTCGCTCGCCCAAATGATGAATTCTGTTCGGCAAGGGATCGACAACACAACAACTTCTTCAATACCCTCGGCACTGCTGAGCTGGCGCAGCACTTCGTAGCGGTGCTTCTCAACAATAAAGAAACGTTCCCGCATCGCAAGCGGCGCCGTACGGTAGTTCAGTCCGATGACCATCAGTGTGGGTTCCAAGACGAACACCTCGGGCGCAAGTCGCATTTTGAAGGATCGCAACTCCGCTGCCAAAGCCGGGCTTTAAGGTGCGAGTACAGCAGGCACTATTTTCAATGGATTGCGAGGGCTGATGAGAAACGCATCATAGCGGTTTCCACCAAGGGTGCGGGATATTACGCGCGTTGCGAGTTTTTTGACGCGATCTGCCCAAGATTGTTCGATTTACATGCCCACGGCAATCACTCCCGCAAGTGATCGAAATCACTGACTGCCTTCGCCCTTTCCGTGGAAACTGCAATACGGTAAGTAAGTTTTCATAACAGCCTTCACAGTAAGTCGGCCGGGACTGATTCTGGCCGGTCGCTTGCTAGCCCGGAGGGAGTGAAAGGAAACGCATTCATGAAGACTGCAAAATTAGTACTGGTAATTGTAGCCATCGCTGTGACCCTATTTCTGATCCTACCCAACCTGTCGTGGGCGGCCGACGACGGCGCAGCCCTGTACAAAACGAAATGCGCGGCCTGTCACGGGGCAGACTTAGCCGGCAAGCCCGCGGCTAAGGCTCCGAGCCTGATCTCGGATGAAGCAAAGGCCTCTTCCGATGCCGCCCTGACAGACGCAATCGCTAATGGCGGCAAGGCCAAGAAGGCTGCACACGCTTATTCAAACAAGGGCCTTTCACCGGATCAAATCAAGATGGTGATCGCTTACCTTCGCGAGAAACAGAAGTAGTAAAAGCGAAAACCGCGCAGCGGCTGTCACGGAAGTTCGACCGTTGCGGCAACAAAGTTCCAGATCAATATCGCTGTTCCAACCAGAAGCGAACCGGGCGCCGCATACCCCATGCCAGGCGCCGCAGAGAAGAGGGTGAGTGATCCGCTCACCGGCTTTCCTGGCCCAGCCGGAACGCCGGTCTTCCCCTCCGATGGTTCGCACCTTCGTGGAACAGCCGGCCCGGGTCTCGGTGCTCACCCCCAGACCCGGGTTTTTGTTGCGGGCGGACTGGCTGCCGACAGCCGATCTGGAAAAAAGACGAACTGGCCCAGGCACTTAGCCTTCTCGCGCATCCGGTTTCTCCAACATGCTTTCCATCTGATCCATGACGCGGTTCATCTTCCTGACGGTTAATTCCAATGGCTCATCCGTAGTCATGTCTACACCCGCGTCCTTCAGCAACTCGATGGGATACTTTGAGTGGCCTCCTGAAATGAATGCCAAGTACCGCTCGGTCGTCCCCGGCTCTCCGGAGAGTACTTTTTCGGAGAGGGCGGAAGATGCGGTGAATGAAGTCGCGTACTGGAAGACATAATACGCATTGTAGAAGTGAGGAATCATCGCCCACTCGTTCTCGACGTAATCGTCGACGATACAAACGCCTTGATCGTGCCCGTAATACTTCTTCACAATCTCGGCGTAGAGCCTGGAAAGCGTGTCGCCGGTCAGAGGCTGTCCTTTTTCCACCATCTGGTGCATGCGCAGCTCGAATTCGGCGAACTGCGTCTGGCGAAATACGGTTCCCTTGATGCTCTCCAGATAATTACCGAGCAAGGAGAGGCGGGTCGCGTCATCTTTGATCTTCTTGAGCATGTAGTCGTTCAGGAGAGCTTCATTGAAAGTGGAGGCCACCTCGGCGACGAAAATGGAGTACGAAGCGAGCGGATACGGTTGCGTCCTGTTGGAGAAGTAGCTGTGCATTGTGTGGCCCAGTTCGTGGGCCAGCGTGCTCATGTCGTCATACTTCCCGTTGTAGTTGAGCAGCATGTAGGGATGAACATCGTAGGCATCTCCGGCCGAATATGCGCCGGATCGCTTGCCTTCGGTCGGAAACATATCAATCCAGCGTTCGGTAAAGGAGCGCTTTGCTCCCAGGGCGTACTCAGAACCCAGGGGAGAAAGCGCCTCGAGAATATTTTGCTCAGCTTCTTCGACGGAATAGTGCGTATTCACCGAGGATACGAGCGGAGCGTACAAATCGTAATAGTGCAGTTCGGAAACCTCCAGCATCCGCTTGCGCAGATTGAGGTAGCGGTGAAACACCGCGAGGTTGCGACCCACTCCCTCGATCAGCCGGGAGTAAACGGAAACCGGAATGTTGGGTCCATCAAGGCTCGCCTCCAGAGCGCTTTTATAGTTGCGAGCGCGCGCGTAGAAGGTTGAGGTTTGCACACTGGAATTCATCAACGAGCCGAACGTTGCGCGATACTTCCCCAGACCTCCGAAAAATGCTTCCATGACCTTCCGGCGATCGTCACGGACGGGGGAAGCGCGGTGAAGCGAAAACGAAGCTTTATCGAGTCTTGCCGTCTTCCCATCGCTCAGCGTCACCTCCGGATAGGGAAAGTCTGCATCCGCAAAAATGCCAAAGACGGTGGAGGGCGCGCTTGCCATGACCGATGCCCCGGCAAGAAGTTTCTCTTCGGCATTGCTGAGGGTGTGATTGCGGCGACGGGCGATATCCTGCAAGTAAATACGGTAAACGTGCAGGCGGGGTTCTTGTGAGAGGAACCGCTCGATGGTGGCACTATCCATCTTCAGAATCTCAGGCTCGATGAACGCCGCTTCGGTGCCGAGCGCCGACGACAGCTGAATCATCTCCTGTTCCATCGCCTGGTACGCGCTAACTCGCGTGTCCTGATCCGAACTCAGGCTGGCGTACAGGAACAGGCGTGTGAGTTCTTTCTCCAGCCGGCTCAGCAGTTCCAGAACTTCGGCCAGCCTCGATGCGGAGGAGCCCAATGTCCCTTGAAAGGCGGCGAACTGTGGCAGTGCGGACGCAAGGTTTTCCTTCTGTTCACGCCAGGCCTGGTCGGACGCATAGATCGCGCCGAGATCCCATTTGTATTCGTCTGGGATCTTGCTGCGATCGCGTTCCTGGCTGGTCCAAACGAAGGTGGAGGTGGCAAACAGGTACCTGACCGGCAAATGGTGGAGGCTATCTCTAATCGGCATCGAAACTCAAATCTCCATGGGTAAACGATGTTCTTACTTGTGACTGCCTAATTTTCAGGCTTCTATTTTCAGTTCGTCGAGTTCCAGGAATTCCTGAATGATAGGTTCGTTTGATTTTTCCATCTTGGAATAAGGCCCGAAGAAAATTGCGCGGCCTTCATGCAGGAACACAACCCGGTCGGCCAGCTTTTTGGCGAGGCGCATATCATGGGTCACGACAATGCTCGTCAGGTTAAGTTGGATCTTGAGCCGCTTGATCAGGTCTCCTAGAAGTTGGGCCATCAAGGGATCCACCATGGTAGTGGGCTCATCGTACAGAACACACTCAGGACGGGCAGCCAGCGCACGAGCAATCGCGACTGAACGTTTCATCCCAGTAGACAGATCGGAAGGAAGAAGATCGCGCATCTGCTGAACCCCGACCATCTGGAGCAAACCGTCCACAATCTGATAAATCTGCTCTTCATTCAACTCTTGCGTTTCGCGCAAGGGGAACGCGACGTTCTCGCCCACGGTCAAAGAGTCGAAGAGCGCACCGTTTTGAAAGACCATCGTTACTTTCTTGCGGATGGCCTCAAGTTGCTCTTCCGTGTAGTCGGTGATGTCTTGTCCAGCGACGATCAAACGGCCGGAGTCCGGCTTGAGGAATCCCATAATGTGGTGCAGCGACACCGATTTGCCTACCCCGCTGCGGCCCAGGATGCAAACCGTTTCCGCAGGAAAGACCTCGAAGGTCACGTGATCGAGTACTACGTTGTCCCCAAAAGCCTTGGATATATCGAGGAACGCGATATAAGGGTCGGGTTTGGCTTCTTCGGGCATAGATGTTGAAGCTGCGCTCTCACGAATAAGCGCTCATGGCAAAGCTTCGGGCGGAATTTCCCGGTTCTGTTTCTTCTTCTACCTTATCAAAGTCAGCCCTTCACGTACGCGAGTTTGGCGGCAACCTTTCCGTCGCGAACGGTGAAAATATCGACTCCACGAATGTGCCAGGGCTGTCCATTGCGCATCTTGCGGTACACCCAGGGCACCACGGCCCGGTTTCCACTCACGATTACCTCTTCGGCCTCGAAGTGCGCGTCGGCATTGCGCGAGAACCATCCCCGCCAGAATTCAACTACCGCAGCTTTTCCTTCAATCCGTCGCCCGTCAGGCGCGGGAGACGTGTCTTCGAAGACAGTGTCATCGGTTAGGAACGCTGCCAATGAATCGGCATCGTGGCGGTTGAAAGCGTCGTTGAACTTATCAATCGCGCTGCGTGTGGCTTGCTCCATTGAATTCGGAATCCTCTCATTGTTCATAGCACCACCCTGGGCAAGGCAAGACGAAGTTAATCCACAGAGTAAAACTGATAACAGCGCAGCGAAGCTTGCATGAGCCAAATGCCCTCGCAACCGAAATACTGCCGGGCCAGCGCTTTCAGGCATGAAGTCCTCCACAGAACATAGTTGCGAGTTTGGCCACATCCGGAGACTCACTTTACACTGGCTGGCCAGGGGAATTGAATATGAATCGTCGAGAGATGTTGCGGGTGTCGGGATTTTCTCTGGGCGCCGCCGCACTGGGCAGCGCCGCACAAACTTCGCAGAGCGATTCGCAAACGAGACGCAAATACAAGATCGTGATTACCGGCGGGCACCCGGGTGATCCAGAATATGGCTGCGGCGGAACGATTGCTCGACTCACCTCTCTGGGGCACGAAGTCATGTTGCTGTACATGAACGATGGAGCCTGGGAGACTTCCGCGACCGTGCGCATCGGCGAGGCGAAGAAGGCGTGCGAAATTTTGAAGGCGCGTCCGGCGTATGCAAAACAGACTAACGGCCATGCGATTGTGGATAATGCGCACTACCAGGCATTCCAGTCCCTGATCGAGAAGGAAAATGCGGATGCCGTGTTCACCCATTGGCCCATCGACAATCATCCCGACCACCGCGCAATCGCGAATCTCACGTTCGAGGCATGGAAGCAGTTGAAGCGCCGGTTTCCGCTCTACTACTACGAAGTGTCCGATGGCGAGGACACAACGCAGTTCCCTGCCCCGACACACTACGTCGACATTAGCGAGGTTGCTTCCACGAAGAAAGCCGCCTGCTATGCGCACGCCAGCCAGAACCCCGATTTCTTCTACGGCCTGCAAGATACGGTTGCGACCTTCCGCGGTTTCCAAGGCGGTTCGAAGAAAGCTGAGGCCTACATGCTGCAACTGGGCGGTCCCTACGACATTTTCCCGCGCACTGGACTGTCCGAGCGGTAATTGGGTTGCGCAAGGCCTCGGTGGCTATCATGCAATGCGCGCATTGGCCAGTTCTTCCGGCGTGTTCAGGTTCCGAAATGCTTGCGTCGAGAAACCGGCAGACTGCAACTCATCTTCACCAATTACGTTGCTGGAAACCTCGTCAAAGAGGGCATCAATCTTGTAGCGGCCGGTCCGCAATGCTTGCTCTGCAACATCGGCGAAGGTGCGGCGATAGATCGCGCACAGCGGTTGCCACCGGTGCAGCGCCCGAGGCACAGTAACAACTGCATTGCTATCTCGCGCCCGGGCTACCAGCCATTGCAGAAGTGCTGGTGAGACGAACGGGACGTCGACGGCGAGCACCAGATTTAACTCTGTCTGCGAGGCTTGCAAAGCCGCGTGGATGCCGCCGAGGGGCCCGCAGCCGGGGAAGATGTCCTCCACGACTGAAGCAAAAGGACCGAACTTTCTGCGATCGCCCACGATCAGAACGTCATTAGAGAGCGTGCGGCAAAGTCGAAGCATGCGCGCGAGAAGTGACTCTCCCTCCAGCGTGACGAACGCTTTGTCCGTTCCCATGCGAGTGCTCCTGCCACCGGCAAGGATGAAGGCGGTGAGATTGGCCGCGGGACACATAACCCGGCGATCATAAATCACTGGGCAGGCCGCTTTGGAATCCATCCCTGGCACCGGATGCTAAAACGGCCGTAATGAAATAGATAGGATCTAACCCCCCTGATTGGAGCACGCGCCAGCCGCCGTTTAAGTCGCGGAATTTCCGCCACTTACTCAGACCTGAGGAATCCAGAACTGCACGAAAGTAACCTTTCCAAGCCGCCGAGCTTCGGGCGATGATGAGCATGCGTCTGAGGCTTCATTGACCCGGAAGTAATCCAACATGCCACAGAAATTTATGGATGTGCTTATGCTTGGGCGCTGCTCCCACGAGTTCTCCTGGCCACGCCGTGCCGCCGATGGCGATTACTATCAAGTCTGCTTGCTGTGCGCCGCGGAATACAAATACGACTGGACCACCATGCGCCGCACCGAGCGCGTGGAGCATGCCAAACCTGAGACCAGCATTCGCCGGAACCACACGCGCGAGAAACGTCCCTCGTGGGTACCCCGTGCGCGCCGCTTGAAGCTGGACATCCAGCTTCGTTATCGGGTGAACAAGACCAGCACATGGTTCGAAGGCACCATAGAAAACATCAGCCAGAGCGGAGTTCTGTTCCATGGACCGCAGCAGTTGCCGGTAAATGCGTTAGTGGAAATGGTATTCGAGATGCCTGAGGAGATCTCCGGACAGAAGAACAGTAATGTCGTCTGCCAGGGACGCATAATGCGATTCAAAGAAGGAGCGCAGGGGGAGGAGAATCCAGCGCTCGCCGCCTCGATCGTCGACTACAAATTCATCCACTGAGCCCGGGATGAAAGTTGCGCGGTAATCCCACATTAACCGTGCCCCAATCCGCCCTTAACGCAGTGCTCCCCTTGCTTTTTGGGCTCGTCTTTGTACGCTTGCTGGAAAAATCATCTGGGGAGGCGGATATCAAAAAGACACGCCTTGCGGTTTCTGCCAGCATTCACCATTTACATCTGCACGAGAACCTCAAAGCATCTAAACTGTATCTGCACGGGGACGGGCATCCCTGGTTTGCAAGGAGTCGAGTATGAACATTTCTAAGCGGTCCTTGAATTCATGCGTTCTGGCATTGATCTTGTTGCTCGGGGTGGGCTGCGCGAGAAAGCTGGACGATGCCAAGATGTCCAGCGACATTCAGAACAAGTTCAGTCAGGATTCGGGCCTGGCATCAAAGCAGCTCACGGTGCAGGCCAACAACGGAGTCGTCACACTCTCAGGCACCGTGGAAAACGCGGCACAGCGGGATGCCGCCGGGCAGCAAGCGGCGTCAGTTCCTGGCGTGAAAACCGTCATCAACAACCTTCAGCTCGGGAACTCCGTGGCCGACTTGACACCATCGAAGCCGGCGCCGGCCATCGAAGCGGTCAGTGACGAGAGTCCGCGACCTGAGCCCAAGCGCTCAAAGGCGAGGGAGCCAAAACATTCGCGGACGGCCCGGAATGCGGATCAGGATCGGACGCGCGCTGATGCTGAGCAACAGACGGCCGCCAACAATCCGCCGCCAGCGATGACAAGCGCACCGGCGCCGGCGGCGAATACGCCTCCACTTCCGCCTCCCCCGCCTGCGCTGAAGAAGTTGATTATCGATCAGGGAACGCAGCTCGCGGTGCGTTTGGTGGATGCGATTGACAGCGAGAAGAATCAGAGTGGCGACACATTTCACGCCACCCTGAATGCACCATTGACTTCGGATGGAGAGGAAGCCTTGCCTGCAGGAGTGGACGTTGCCGGGCACCTGGTTTCGGTTAAGAGCGCGGGTAAATTCGCCGGACAATCAGAGGTGGTGCTGCAGCTGGATTCGGTGACTTCCGGGGGTAAGACCTATAGCCTGCAAACCGATGAGTACAAGAAGACCGGCAGCTCGCGAGGTAAGAATACGGCCGCAAAGGTCGGCGGCGGAGCTGCGATCGGCACCATTATCGGCGCGCTGGCCGGAGGCGGGAAAGGAGCGGCCATTGGAGCCGCGGCAGGTGCCGGAGTGGGAGGCGGAGTTCAGGCCGCGACCAAAGGCCAGCAGATTAAGCTGCCCTCTGAAACTGTCTTGAATTTCACGCTCCAGGCGCCGGTCACGGTTGTGCAAGCTGCAGCCTCCAACCGTCAGAAACTGAGCGATTCGCAATAACCTGCAAATTTACATTGGCTGCGATGCCCCACTTCTCGCGCACAGAAGCGCGAGGAGTGGGGCATTCAGCTGGTTCCTTCTAACAGAACTCTTCGGTTACACTTTTTCCCATGCCAGGGATCACCGCTGTCATCCACACCCATAATGATCGATTACGAATCGGGAGATGCCTGGAAACGCTTTATCCCTGCGATGACATCTTGATCATCGATCATGGCTCAGACGACGGCACTCTCCGCATCGCCAATCAATACGGGGCGAGGGTCACGCAAGCGAATCTCGCGGTCGGAGACGGCCTAGGCAGGTTCGCGGGAACGCGGGAGTGGATTCTTTGCCTCGATGCACGAGAATCTCTGACAGAGAGTCTGGCGGCAAGCCTATATGAGTGGAAGACGGAATCCATGGCGCAGTCTGCATTCGCAATGTTTATCCGGGAGGAAACAGTTGCAGGCTGGATCGAGAATCCTACGCCGCAAACCCGTCTGGTTCCCGCCTGGTGGAATCACTGGCAGGGAAATCTTCCCGTCAATGCAAGCTCCGCGTGCACCCTTGAAGGAGACGTTCTGAGATTCGTGTTGCCCTAGTTTTCGCCTTCCACGCAGAAGTAAGCCAACTGCAGTCGGTGCTTACAGGTCACAGACTCTTGTGATCTCGATCACTTTCCTCCTAATCTGCCACGCCTAGACTGCGCTGTTGTGGCATTTCGGGCTGAGCAGCCCTGGAGGAAGATATGCGTGTAATGAAATTCATCACCGTAGTCGCGATTTTGGTAACGATTTCGGGTTTAGCCATGGCGCAGCAGGAGCCCGCTGAGAGCAAGCCGATTCTGAAGCATGTGCCCATCACGAACGCCCCATCAACTTCGGGCAAGCAAATGTACGACAGCTATTGTGCTGTTTGTCACGGTAAAGATGCGAAGGGCAACGGTCCCGCAGCTTCGGCCATGAAGACTGCGCCAACCGATCTCAGCCAGCTTGCCAAGAAAGCTGGCGGAAAATACCCCGCCGCCCACGTCGCTGCGGTGATTCGAGGACAGGCGAGCACGCCGTCGCATGGTAGCCAGGACATGCCGGTTTGGGGACCGTTGTTCTCCAGCATCAGCCAGGGGCGCCAAGCGCAAGTGCAGCAGCGAGTCACCAACTTGGTCGATTACATCGAAGGTGTGCAGGCAAAGTGAACCCATCAAGTAGACCTCGACCTCACTCCGATTCGCGGATTGAGGCCGAGGTCGGCCTCGCTGCAATGTTGCTGACTTGGACTGCGTCGTGCTTAGCGTAATCGCAAGACACGCAACCAGTTACTGGCTTCCATGGCCAATTGGCCAGTGACTTCAGTACCTTCGTCCCCCGGTTATTCCCGACTTATAATCCAACCAAGAACGGCAATTTGCCGCGTTCTTCAGGACAGGCTCGCGCATGGCGCGCGCCTGACTGGCAATACTGCGAGATTGTGTGGACCTTGGCCTTGCATCGATGATCTTCGTTCTGGGGCTGGCTTTCGGCAGCTTCCTGAACGTGTGTATCTACCGCCTGCCGCTGGGATTGTCGGTGGTGCGGCCCGGGTCGACGTGTCCGAAGTGCAACGAACCAATTGCCTTCTATGACAACATCCCGATATTGAGCTGGCTGATTCTCCGAGGCCGCTGTCGCAACTGCCATACCCGTATCTCGCCCCGGTACCTGGTGGTTGAAATGGTGACGGGGTTGCTGTTTCTGGCCTGTTACTGGCACTTCGGATGGACGCTTTCCATGCTGAAGTACTGCGTGCTTTCTTTCCTGCTGCTGGGACTCATCTACACCGACGCGGAAACCAAGCTCTTGCCAGACAAGATGACACTGCCCGGCTTAGCTCTGGGAATTGTCTTCAGCATCCTCGTGCCGGTAAACGATATGGCCTCGCAATTTCTGCCTGGAATGGTGAACTGGCCATTCAGCGCAGATATTTCCGAGCGGCTGATTTCCCTGGTGGACTCGCTTCTCGGAGCCATGGTCGGCGCCTCTTTCATTTACGGCGCAGGAGCAATTTACCTGCGGTGGCGCAAGGCTGAAGGCATGGGCTTTGGGGATGTGAAGTTGATGGCAATGGTGGGCGCGTTCCTAGGCATAAAGCTCACGGTGTTTACGATCTTTACTGCTTCGCTGACAGGCTCCTTGTTCGGATTAGGCACCGTGTTCGTGGTCTGGCTGAAACGCACTCATCGCTTTATGAAACGTCTGGCCAATGCGCGTGCCGCGCGCCAGCGTGCCTGGCAGTCTGCGCAGGTCGTGTACCGCAGTTATCAGATGCCCTTCGGTGTGTTCCTGGGCGCCATGGCCATCGTCGCAACCTTCTTTGGCAATCGCTTGTGGCAGTGGTATGGGAGGTTCTGGTGAGAATTCTGGCTAACCCAGCGTTGCTGCGCGCACTGGTAGTGCTTTTCTCCGCGGTCCTTGCGTTTGTGATCGGATTGGCGTTCATCCGATTTCTACGGCAGCAGATCGCCCAGGAAAGTGATGTTTCGGAAGAAACTCCCAAGTCACTGGATGCTTTGCCCATGCATCTTTACAACACAGTGATCCAGCAACTGAAACAGCAGAAGCAGGAAATCCTGGTGCAATCGCAGTCGGAACAGCAGCGAGCCAGGGCCAGTGAAGCCCTGCATCAGGCTGTGATGGCAGAGCTACCCTGCGGAGTGCTTATTTTTGGGCCCAATGGATTGGTGAAGACGAGTAATCCGGCGGCAAAGACGATTCTGGGATTTGCATCGATGACCGGAATGAGTGCCGAGGACGTTTTTCGGGGAGCAGTCGTGCGCGCAAGCACACTGCCCTGTTCTGAAGAGTCAGAGCCGGGTGCAGCCGCCGAGCCCGTTTCTGCCGCTGAAGAGATTCGTAGGGTACTTCGCGAGCGTTGCCTTCGAAGAGAATGTCAAAGTGCATACGAAACGCCCGCGGGCGAGAATCGCTTCATTGCCATGACGGTCTCCTCTATTGCGGCATCGGATGGCAGCCTGCTGGGTGTCGCGTGTTTGATCAATGATGTCAGTGAGCTTGAACGCCTTCGCCAGCAAAACCCGGCTAACGTGATTTCGGCTGAAACGGAGCTTCCGTTGCGCAACTCACTGCGCATGTTGTCAGATGCCGCTCACCGGCTTGCAACCAGCCGAGATCCAGAGACAGTCGAGCAGTTGGCGAAAGATATTACGCAACATGCCGCTGAAATACATCGCATTTTCGGAAATGTTTCTACGGACGTACATTCAAACACAGCGGCGACGGCTGCTGCAGGCTCGTGAAGCGCAAGCGCACTCGTGGCGCGAGCGCGAAGTTAGAAATAGACAACAAAGGTGGACTATGAAACCAATCGCAAGCTGTGCAATGGGGTTGACGCTGTTGCTGGTTGTGGCCGGAATACCGGCAAAGGCACAAAACCAAACTCCCTCCGGCAGCGAAACCACTGCCTCAGGGCAGTCTCTGGGAAGTTACGCGCGCCAGGTGCGCAAGACTCCGGAGACAGGCAACAAGCCGAAGGTCTTCGACAACGATAATTTGCCGAAATCGGACCACCTTTCTATTGTAGGCAAGCCGCAGGGACCCGCGCATGAACAGCCGCAGACTGAAGCAAAAACCGAGAATGCGCCGGCGACCACGGGTGAAGCTTCGAACGACACCAAGCCTGCCAGCACGGAGAAGACTCCCGCGAACAAGGCTCCCGAAGATGAGGCTTCCAAGCAGACGGCGTGGAAACAGTGGGCCGACAAAATCAGGTCACAGCAGCAGCAGATTGACCTGTTGTCGCGCGAACTAGACGTGCTGCAACGGGAGTACCAGATCCGCGCCGCCGCCATGTATGCCGATGCGGGCAACCGGCTCCGCAATCAGGCCGATTGGGACAAGCAGGACGCCCAGTACAAACAGCAGATCGCGGATAAGCAAAAAGCGGTGGATGAGGCCAAGCAGAAACTGGAAGAACTCCAGGAGCATGCGCGGAAAGCAGGCGCCCCCACTTCTGTTCAGGAGCAATAGCGAAATCCGCGGAACGACGCTACGCGCCGGAAGCAGATTCCGGCGCTATTTTTACACTGCGATGGCAGGCAACTTCTTGCTCTCCGCCTGCGCTCGCCGCCGGCGGATCTGCTTTACGTGGTGACGCCCGTGAACGAGGTGAAATTTCCGCCATTGCTGGACGGAAAATGGCCCGAGCACCGGATGATCCAAGACTTTCACGCGCACGCCGAATGTCGCCGCGCATTGTGTTAGCACGTCATCCATTTCGGTGATTTTAGCCTCAATCTCTTTAGCGACTTTTTGAGCAGCGAGTCCGCGCGGCTGCGCTACAGCCGGAGATTTGCGCCCCGACGGCATATAGCCGAGACCTACGACGATCATCGACCGCACCGCATTCTTCAGGGTCATTCGCGAGGTCTGCGGTTTCCCGGATTCGAGCAAACGCATGCAGCCCTTGATCGTGCCGGTGTACGTCCAGTAGAGATGTTCGAGAATTTCGCCGATACACCACTGGCCCGGCTCGTGGAAAGTCAGGCCTTCGCTTTCCAGATCTGAGATTGAGTCGGCTATCTCCAGCTGCAATGTTCTAAGACGAGGGTCCATGGGGCGTTACTCACCTTTGCTTGCCTTTCAGTTAGAATGATGCCGCAAGCACATATGGATACAACTTATAACAGGAAGGAATCCATGAAGACGGCGAGCTTATTAGATCCGCGGTGCCGGTTTATAGCGGGTGGAGAAGCGCAGACATCTTCTTCTGAGAAAGCGTTTCGCGCACGCATGCTGGGGTTCAGCATTCTGGGTTTTTGCGGAGTTCTGATGCTGCTGCTCGCCGGGTGTTCCTCGGAATCGAACAAGCCCCAAGAGCCAGCCAAGCCGGAAAATAAAGGTCCGGAACTCATGACCGCGCGCTCCGGCTTTCAGAAAGTGTACATTGCGGCACGCGGCTGGAATCAGGATGCGCGCCCTTACCGGCTCGCTTCGGTGGCGACCAGTGACGGAAACGGCCATGACGGCAAGTGGGCGGTTTGGGTTGGCAGCTTCGGGTCTCCGTCAGCGCAGAGAGTAATCACTTTCACCTGGTCCGGAAGTACTGCCCAGGGAGGACCGTCGCAGGGGATCAACCGCGGAACAGAGGATAGCTACAGTCCAACGAACGCGAATACACACATCTGGGACATGGCGTTTCTAAAGATTGACTCCGACCAGGCATTCACGGAAGCACAGAAACACGGCGGCGACAAAGTTCTGGAAAAATCACCCGACACACCGGTCACCTACGTTTGCGACTGGAACCACAACACCAACGAACTGGTCTGGCACGTTATTTATGGAGCCAACCGCGAAGGAGCCAAGTTGACGGTGGCGGTAAACGCCTCCACTGGCGCCTTCATCCGCGTCGAAAAATAATTTCTGCTTGGGTATCCCGTAGTCGAGAAATGGCCCTTCACCCTTCTTCCCTGTGTTGGATGTGGGCCTCGAGCTGAGCGAAAAAACGGCACAAGGAGCTGGCGGAACTAATAGCCTTCTTCAGGTCGTTGCGCTCGCCAAAGTGCACGAGGTCATGCATGGAATAGCGAAGGCGGATCCGGTCAGTGGCGCAGTGTGCGCTTAGTAATTCAATTCTGGCGGCAGTTAGATCAGCTCTGAGACGGGCAATGTCGGCAGGATTGTTACTTCCAGACTGCATTCCTACGGCTCCTAACGATTTAAAGAATTTCGCAGGCGGGGCTTCGGGCGTTATGGGGAGGGCTGCTGCCGTTCCGGTCCGCGGAACCCCGCCCTGCGGGTACAACCTCGATTGTTCAATAAGGGTTTATTATACGTTGTTAGTTATACAACGTGCAAATAACTAATACGCTTTGGTACTAAAAAGAGGAGGCAACTTGCCGCGCCGTCCCGATCCCGATGTAGAGCAGCGCATCCTGGCCGCAGCTTCGCGGTTGTGGGCTCGCGGAGGCGAGAGACTGCTCACCATGCGCGCTGTCGCCAAGGCAGCCGGAACCACCACGCCGACGGTTTACGAGCGTTTTCGCGACCGCGATGACATCCTAAGGGGCTTACGCCTGAGGACGCGGCGCCAGCTTTTTGCCGCGCTGGCGCCCACGCAAACCCTGCATGCCGCTATCGAACGACAGCTGGAATTTGCCCTAGAAAATCAGTATGCCTACGAAGTGCTGTTCGACGGCGTAGGCCGGGCTCCCTCCTTGCACGAGCCTTGGCCGTCGTTCAATCTCATGCGCGAGCGGCTGGCGGGTGAGATTGGTGGAACTCCACGTCAGAACAATCGCCTTATGCTGGCGATCTGGTCGCTCACGCACGGTACGGCCATGCTGATTATCCGTGGAGGATTCGAAGGAGCATTGCGCACCCAAGCCGTGCGGGCATGCCTCGACACAGTGGACACTATTCTGCTGGCAGCCAAGAAGGGGAAGGGATTGGTATATTCCGGGCCCAAATGGCCGGCTAACCTGATTCTGGGCGAAGGTGAGCAAAGCCGCATCGGCAATGGCGACGGGGAGCATCCGCAGAACAAAGTGAAAAGGAGTAGATCGCGACGTTGAAGCTGGTTGCGCCCGCGAGTTGCGCGGACCACTGAAGCGGGGACCTTGGAACGTAGTCCTCGGCCCTCTAGCATCGGTCTACAGGACCCTACTTTGCCGCCTTCGCCGCCGTGCTTTTTATGCGTTCGATTGCTTTCCTGGCGCTCTCCGCTTCGGGACCGTGAGGCAGGATGTTCAGATAACTTTCGTACTGAGCCTGCGCCTCTTCCGGGCGATCCTGCTTTTCCAGGCATTCCGCGAGGTGGTATGTGGCAATCGCGTCGTTGTCTTTGTAATACAAGGCTTCGCGATAGCGGTCTTCGGCCGCGCGATAGTTCTTGCGCTTGAAGTAAAAATCTCCGACTTCTATATCCTTCGCCGCTTTATGGGGATTCCACGGGCGGACTTCGTTAGGCTGCCCGCTGCCCTCATCCATCAGGACTTCAGAACTCTTGGGATGAGCCTTGGCATCATCGGACGGTGGACTGAGATCGATTTGCGTATCCTTGCTCGAACTCCGGCCATCATCGGGCAACGTGCTGGCATCGACTCTGTCGGAGCGCGGCGGCGCGAGATTGGGAGTTCGCGCCGAAGTGGATTTTGAAGATGGCTGGGACTTCGACGGCGCGGAATTGTTTGAGCTCTGCGCCCACCCTGCCAAACAGCAGCACATCAGGAAGAGGATCAGGCTCCGCATGTACCTATTGTAGCGTCACGCGTGGGTAGAACGGAATGCCTGCAGGCACCGTCGCGCCGTCTCCAGTTCCGGATATCGGCTGCCTTCCTGCTCAATCAAGTAAAACTCGACTCCGCCGCCGTTCTCGGCGGCGTGGAAAATGCCTTTCCAGTCGGCCTTGCCTTCGCCGAACAGGGTCTTGTAGCCGACGTTTGGATCAGGCGACCAGTCCTTGCAATGGATCGAGTGAATACGGCCGGGGTTGGCTTCGATCCAAGCCACAGGGTCAGCTCCGGCTTCAAGGCAGGTGCCTACATCCAGTTGAAGCATGACCGAGGGCTTGGTGTTGCTCGCGATGATTTCGATCGGACGCTTCCCTTCCACTGGCTTCCACTCGGCATCGTGGTTGTGATAACCGACCTTTAGTCCGGAAGACTGGAGCTTGTCCGCCGCGGCATTCAAGTTTTCGGCCACGTGCTTCCATGCGTCGAGACCGGGCTTGGGATCGCTCCAGGCCTGCACCATGTATTTTGTGCCAAGGATCTTATTCAGATCGCGCGCCTTCTCGATCTTCTGCGCTCCAAAGAAATCTTCGTCATTATGGGTGGAGTAGCAGCGCAGACCGAGGTCATCGAGCAATTTCCGCGTCTGCCTGGCTTGAGCTTCGGACCATTCGAAATAAGGAGCATAAAATTCCACATCCTGGTAGCCCATTTCCGCGACGGCGCGGATGGTCCCCTCAGGATTTTTTTGCAGCGAATCGCGGACCGAGTAAAGCTCCAGGCCAACCGGAATTTTGTTTGACGGTGCCAGGCCAGAGGCTGCTTTGCGCAACGCAAACGGCAAGGCAGCTGCCATGCCAAGAAAGGAACGCCGGGAGAAGTTGGAATATGGCATGGCTGCCATATTACGCCGGTCGGGCAACGTATAGGGCAGACGCCATCGTCCGCCCACGAGCGAAGCCAGAGTGCGTTGCGCCGGCGGGCAATTGCTAATCCAGGATGGCCCGTTTTGGACTAGAATTCCACACCCGCACGATCCGTGGTGCCCCAGCAGTTTCGGCCTATTTCTGAGCCGCTGCCTTAATTTCTTTCTGGTAGGCAGCGCTGAGCGTGCCCTTCGCCTTCGCGATGGGCAGCAGCGTCGGATAGAACTGGACAAAGGTTGTGTCCACCGCTGCGTGCTCCGCATGGCAGCTATAGCAGTTCGCAGTGGTAGGCGTCATCTTGGCCGTCTTGCCTTCATCAAAGCCAAAAAATGCCCACTTCCCTGGAAAGCGTGCCTCATCCTTGACATGCACTTCCAGTCCCATCAACTCGGTGCCCTGAAAGTTGCCTTTCTGGTTGATGGAGCCCTTTCCTTCGGCCTTGCGAGCTTCGAGCACCATAACCGTCTTGTCCGGCCAAGTGCCGGTCTCGACGAAGGACTTGTACGCCTCCGGATTCACGAAGACGTTGTCGAACATGTGATGGTCCATGGACATCAGCCCTGGGTTGTAGCTCATGTCGAACCCTGTGGTCAGATAAGTCCACTGCCGATAGTTCTCCGGCAGTTTCATTTGACCATCGTCGGTGTACGCGGGAGCTGACGCTGGCGTAGATTGCCCGAGAAGCAGCGCCAACGAGGAAGCCAGGACCAGCAGGCTAAGCAGGAGACCTTTTGCGGAGATCATGTGCCGCAGTATCGTTGCTGGCAGCATAAAAATCCAGACCTCTTGCTGCGTCACGGCGTCTCTCCACTGCATTCTTCACCGCACTGACCAGCGCCGTCACTCTGAAGCTGACCGTAGAGAGGTTACTAGCAACGTCTCTACGGAGAAAGTAAAGCTCGGACACATAGATGGCTCGTTATGTTTGTCCGCTGCAGCACCGAGTCGTTTGGCTGCATTTATTGCTGCCCGGGAGAGCCGTACAATACGATCCATCCTATGGATGGACGGGACCTAGCTGATGATCGCATGAAGTCTCAGGCGCCCCGCTTGTTCTGGATCGCATTGTTCTGGTTGGGGATCGGCCTGTTCGATGCAACCCAGACCGTGTTCGCGATGCGCGCTGAAGGCATGCACCACAACTGGACGGCTCTGTTTGCAACATCTCTGCTGTCCTGGATTCCATGGGCGATCGCGACTCCACTCGTGCTGCGTCTTCAAAGGCGGCATCCTGCGAGTCAGTGGAAGGAGGCTAGCTTCTGGCTGCGACACGTGGCAGCGTGCGCGGCAGTTGGTTGCGCGTTCGCCGGATGGATAAGCGTCTGGGACAAATTGTTGAACCCTTTTGCGCTCGCGTCTGTGGATCCGTTTCTGCGGCTCTGGTGGCAGAAGTTCTTTGGGGGACTTCTTTCGTTCGTGATCCTGTACGGAGTAATTCTTCTGGTCGGTCACGTGCTGGACTCGCGAGAGCGCCTGGCCCGTCAGCAAACGGAAACGGCGCGGCTCAACGAGCAGCTTTCTAAAGCTCAGCTTAACCTATTGCGGAAGCAGATCGAGCCTCATTTCTTATTCAACGCTCTGAACGCGATCGCAGGGCTGGTTCGCGAAGAGAGAAGTGATGCAGCCATAAGCATGATAGCGGAGCTGAGTGACTTTTTGAGAAGAGTCATTGACGACTCGAACCGGCAGGAAGTCGCGCTCGGGGAAGAGTTGGGGTTCGCGCTCAAGTACCTGGATATCCAGAAGGTGCGCTTTGCCGAGCGGCTGCAGGTCAGCGTGAGTGTTCCCAGCGATTTGTATTCCGCGCGCGTTCCGAGCCTCATCTTGCAGCCGATGGTGGAGAATGCCGTCAAGCACGGCATCGCAAAAAGAATTCAGGGGGGCCTGATAAGGATCCGCGCATTTCCAGAAGATGAGAAGGTCACCGTTAGCGTGTACAACGACGGTCCTACCCTGCCGCATGATTGGGAGACAAAGCAGGGCGGAATCGGGCTCGCGAATGTTCGAACCCGGCTGAAAAGCCTCTACGGGGATGCTTTCAACCTGACGCTGAGGAATCAAGAACCGGGCGGAGTAGAAGTTTCGATCTCGGTGCCCTTGCAGGAGCAGCCTGTTGTCAGCAGCTAAGATACGAACCTTAATCGTGGATGACGAACCTCTGGCGCGCAGCAACCTTCTTATTTTGCTGAGCCGGAATCCGGAGGTTGAAGTGGTCGGCCAGTGCAGTTCTGGCATTGAAGCGCTGGACGAAATCCGCAAATCTAAGCCGCAGCTGGTTTTTCTTGACGTGCAGATGCCGGAATGCGACGGCTTTGATGTCTTGGAGCAACTTGGAGAAGATCAGCCACGCGCCATTGTCTTTGTAACCGCGTACGACCAATACGCGCTGCGCGCCTTTGAAGCTGGGGCTCTCGACTATCTGCTAAAGCCTTTCGATAATGCGCGCTTCGAGCGGGCGTTGCAGCGTGCAAAGCAAAAACTGCAAGGCGACAGGCCCTCGCCTCACAGGCCGGAGCGAATCATTGTGAAGAGCGCTGGCCAGGTTCTGTTCGTCAGGCATGTAGAGATTGATTGGGTCGAGTCTGCTGACTACTACTCCTGCCTGCACGTGGGTAGCAGGACTTACCTCGTTCGGCGCAGCATGGCGGATCTTGAGAGCGAACTCGATCCGTCCACTTTTTGTCGTGTTCATCGGTCGGCGATTGTGAATCTGAATCGGGTCACTGCCCTACAAACCGGGGCGGAGGGGGAATGTGAGGTCTTGTTGCAAAGCGGCGAGAGATTGCGGTTAAGCCGTCGGTATCGTGCGCAGTTGCAGGAGCGATTGGGGTTGCGATCCGCACCGGGGGTGTGATGTTCCGAACGACACACAGGAGATCAAATTCCCCGCCCTGTCCCGCCAAACCCGGCGGGACAAGGACGGGGCACCTTTTACCGGCCACCTCACGCCTAAATACTTTCAATTGGGAGATGGGGTGCCGCCGTATTTTTGCAGCCAGTTTAGTTCCTCACGTACTTTGATTTTTCCGTGCCAGGGATTTTTGCTCAGACCGTGCCCCTCGCCTGGAAAAACGAGCAACTTGTTGGGAACGCCGAGGGAATAGAGTGCGTGCTCCAGCAAGTAGTCTTCGAGCACGGCCACGCGAATGTCCGCCGCGCCTGCAACCATGTGCGTGGGAGTCTTCACTTTATCGATCTGGAAGATGGCGGCTTCATCGTGATAACGCTGCGGAGCTTCCCATGGACGCCCGCCGAGGAAATAGGCGTCGTCGTAAGTTGTGTCATCGTTGCCCCAGTTGCCTACGTGCTCGACGGCGCCGGCGCCGGTGACTGCGGCTTTGAAGCGCGTGGTCTGGGTGATCAGCCAATTTGTCATGTATCCGCCGTAGCTGTACCCCCCAATCGTGAGGTGATCGGGATCGGCGATGCCGTCTTTCACCAGAGCGTCTACGCCTTCCAGAATGTCTTTTCCGGGCCGCGAGACGATGACAGGAACGATCTGCATCAAGAACTTGTCGCCGTAGCCTGTCGAACCGCGGTAATTAGGCTCGAAGACGAGCCAGCCGTTGGTGGCGGCAAGAGCTGCCCACTGATACCAGTCGGCCTCAAAGTGATTGCCGTCAGCATCGGCAGGACCGCCGTGGATCAGAGTGAACATCGGAAGATGCTTGGCTTCGAATTTTCCGGGAGGATATATCAGCATCCCTTCCACAGTTGTCCCGTCGTCGGCCTTCCAGCGATAAGACTTGCCCTGGGGCAGTTCGCGTTCGGTCAGGAGCTTGTTGAAGGAGGTGATCGCGTGAGCCCGGTCGAGTTTGTCTGCCGAATCGGCCAGATACACTTCGCCAGGCCTGCCCAGAGATGAATAGACGAAGGCAAAGCGCGGGGAGTGCAGGGAGGAAGAGACAGCTTCGTACGTACCTTCCCAGCCGTTGAGCTTGCGTAACGACTCAGGCGGTCGGCTGCTGGAATATAACTGCACCTCCGTGCCGATTCGCGCTGACGACAGGACGGAATTTCCAGCGACTGCGTAATTGCCTATGGGGCCGATGAAATCCTTGCCCCATTGCTCGATGCCCCCGCTCTCTGTATCGACCCAGTAAAGATGGGGCTGAAGATCGCGATAGGGACCCGCAACATCCCCCACTTCTATGGTGAAGAAGATGTGGCGATTATCATGGGCCCACCGCAGTTGGCTTTCGACGCCTTCATTGTGAGTAATGCGGCGGGGTTGAGAGTTGGCCGTTCCGTCAAGATCGACGATATATATTTCTATGTCCTCGTATTTTTCCTGGCGCTGGTTGCTCGCATTACTCACAAAAGCGAGCTTCATGCCATCGAGCGATGTGACGATGTGATCTACGCGCAAGGGAGAAGTTGCGATTGCCCTCGCGCCTGGAGTCAGATCTGGATTCTGTTCCGGCTCTCCCTCTTTCTTCTCCACCTTTTCAGGACCGTTTATGTTGCGAGCCATGGCGGTAGAAAGATTCAATTCAAAGAGCGAGTCGCCGCGTTCGGCAGTGCGGTATTGCAGGACGTCTTTCCAATGCTGCTTGTAATCGTCTTTTTGCGTTTTGCTCCAGGGCTGACGGGTTGCGAAATAGATCTTCTGCGAATCGGAAGACCATGAAAATGCATGGACGTCTTCCTCGCCCTGGGTGATACGAAGTGCCTCTCCGCCACGCGGAGAGATCAAATAAATCTGGCTGACGGTGTCATCTTTCGAATCGGAATCCGACTCGCCGCTCTTCCCTGCTTCTGTCTTCCGGTCGGAGAGAAACGCAATCCATTTCCCGTCGGGAGACCACTGGGGCTCGGAATCGTGGCCCGATTGAGTCAACTGGATCAGAGTTTTCGGATTATCGTCGTAGAGCCAGAGATCGCCACGAAAGATTTGCTGATCCCAATCAGCTCGCTCCGTCGCGATGACAACCGAGTTTCCGTCAGGCGACACCTCGACGGTACGAAAACTCACGGTGTTGAAAAACTCGTCGAGAGTCAGCTTCGGTTTCTGAGCCAGGGCGGAAAGCACACAAGAGACGACACACAACAATAACAACGCGATTTTGTGGGTCATAGGGTTCCCGGTGGGAAGAAGGTTTATACAACGAGAGATTCGCTGGAGGCAAGTACTCGAACCCGCATATTCAAATGATAGAGCAGAGCCAAAATCAAAACGAAGTCGATGACAGACAACTGAACGTGAGTCCAGCGAGAAAGCGGTCCCAGCAGGGGAAGAACAAGGGCGAGATACAACAACACGTGCAAAGCGGGATTGCTGGACGAATGCTCGGCGTTCAGACTCCAGTCGACAAGCACGAGCAGCGCCGGCGCGAGGACGAGCAAGTCGTAGACAAACAGATGCGGGTTGACCAGAACTGCTGCGAAGGTCAAGGCAGCGAAGCGAATTGCGAGCGCAGACCCTGATCTCCAGACCGACGCCGCCAGCGCAAGGGTAATGGCCGAGCTAAGCAAATAGAGTGCGAGAGCCGCACTATGCGACGGAATCAATAATGACCAGAAGGAACGAAGCGAATGCATCTGGATTGGCGCCAGGCTGAGTTCGGCAACATCGATCCATCTGGAGGGATGCCGCAACACCTCGAAGTAAGCGTGCATGACCGAAGAACCGAAGTAAAACCCTGCAAGGGCAAGCTGGGCCGAGGCGGACAGAACGAGTGCGGCCAAGATTCGCCAGGAGGCAGAAATCAACAGGAGCAGGGGAATGGCAACCAGGAATTGCGGTTTAACTATCAAGCAACCAAAGGCAACGCCAGCTGCCAAATTGCGATTTTTACTGAGAGCGAGGAGTGCGGCGGTGAAGCACAGCAAAACCAGTGCGGAAATCTGCCCACGCGCGCAGAGGTGAAAGAGTGGAGGAAAAGCGAGTGCAGCGATGAGAATCAGGCTTCGAAATGCCCAAAGATTCCGCAAATTTCGCCAGGCCGAATAGATGCAAACGAAATACAAGACCAGACTAAGCATGGTCCAGGCGCGCGCTGCAGCCAAGAATGGCAGATGGACAAGCGGAAGGAACAACAGGCCGACCTGAGGTCCATAAATGTTGGACAAACGCACCTGCGTGGGCTGACCGAGTATGGATTGCAGCTCGTGTGCGCGGGTATTCGGATCATAGAGTTCGGTAGTGCGATGTTGTGCGATCAAGCGAGCCGAAATGTAAAACGGAAGGAAATCCTGAAATTTGATATTGCCGGCCCGGTCATACAAACCCGCTGTTGAGAAATCCACGGCGAATACTCCCCACAGGCAGACGGCCAGAACAACTGCCTGCGCACGTATTCGCTTTGGAGTAAGCCATTTTGCAAATGAGACGACCGATGCGGGCGCGATCACGGGATTGACTCGGCATTTTTCAGCGCGTCATCCATGGTTTGGAAGGGATGGGCCGCGCTCTGGACGAGACGCCAGCCATCATCGAATTTGCGGAATCCAACCGTCGACCGGTAGCGCAGGTCGCGGGTATAGAGTGCTCCACCGATTTCGTTCAGTGGAACCCACTTCCATTCGAACTCGACATCAGCAGAGTTGTCTTGCCTGGTGATGCCCGTAACTGCCAGCAGTTCCCTTCTGGCGACCGGAATTGAAATTGAAGATCTTCCCGACTGGTCCGCAGGGATCAGCGTGCGCACGGTCTCTACACCCGAAGGAGTCAGAATAATGTTCCAGCAGGGGGGTGGCACCAGACCTGGCAAGCATGCGATCACAGTCGACGTAATCCAGCCGCGATGCTGGAGAACCATGTACTCCGGAGATGGATAGTCCTTGCTTGTGACAACTCCAGTGCGAAGCATGAATTCCTGTTGAGCCTTCAATTCAGGAGAGGCTGAGACCAGGTCTGTGGCGAGGCGGCGGGTGAGAAAATCGCGAGGAGAGCAGGCAGTCAAGACAACCAGGATCAAGGGCACGAGATTGAATTTGCTTCGCACCATCGAGTGTGCACGCAAACAGATAAGCTTCCGGCACGTACAGCCGAGGGCGGCTGTCCGCTCCAACTCTTGGGCGGACTCCCTGGCCAGCTGTTGTCAGCGACTTGTGATTGTAAATAAACGCGAGCGCTTGTGTGGAAGGAAAGGGTAAGAGGTGATTTGACCATCGAACCCGGAAGCCCAGCGGCCGGGAATTTGCGACGAACATTGCCGGCAGCGGCCGTCCGGCGTCAGGTTGTAATCCTGGATCAGATACCCGTAACGGCGAATCAGTGTCTGGCGACAATTTGGGCAATGAGTATCTTCCCAGTCGCCCACCATACCCGGCAGGTTCCCCGGATAGATATAACGCAGTCCCGCTTGCCGCCCGATGTCGGCCGCGCGGAGGAGATCTTCGGGAGTGCTGTCGCGCGGATCATTCATCTTGTAGTCACCGTGAAACGCGGTCACGTGCCACGGAATATCGGGCGAAATGCCGGTTATAAATTCGGTAAGCTTCCGCAATTCATCTTCAGAATCGTTGAAGCCGGGAATCAACAGAGTCACGATTTCCAGCCATAGCCCCATACTGTGGATGCGGCGAATGCTGTCGAGGATCGGACCGATCCGTCCGCCCAGCTCGTGATAGTGACGGTCGTCAAAGCTCTTCAGATCCACTTTGTACAGATCGAGCCAGGGGCGCAGAAATTCGAGCACCTGAGGTGTTCCATTGCCATTCGAAACGAATCCAGTGATCAAGCCAGCGGCTTTGGCTTCCTTGAAAATGGCAACTGCCCATTCGCTGGTAATCAGCGGTTCGTTATAGGTGCTAACCATGACTTTCGCACCCTGGTCCAAGGCTTCGCGAACCAGAGTCTCCGGTGAGACGTCCAGAGGCGCGGAAACCGCTCGCGGATCACGCAGAGCCTGCGAGGTCACCCAGTTCTGGCAGTAGGCGCAATGAAGATCGCAACCCAGCATGCCAATGCTGTAAGCCAAGGCGCCGGGATAGGCATGGAAAAATGGCTTCTTCTCGATGGGATCGCATTGCATGCCCGCCGTATATCCCCAGGGAGCGTAGAGCTTGCCGCCTCGATTAAAACGAACCTTACACACCCCGGCCTGTCCCTCAGGAATGGGGCAGCAGTGACCACAGGAGAAGCAGCGAACACGATCATTACCGAGTTGCTCGTAGAGAGATGAATCGGCTTCGCGGACTCTCTGGTCGAGAATGTCCCGGAGTGCAGGCACAGAAACCTCTATAGCTATATTTTAGCGCGACGCTTGCGAGCGATGTGTGGCGAGCGCCTCGATTTTGAACTGGCCAGCGGCGGGCTTGCCGTTAGTGCGATGCTGTTGGGACCAGCGCACCGCGTTCAATTCTATGGATGTCGCTTGCGACCGAGTCAGGCGTGCGCGAACCGAGGTAGCCAGGGTGTTGCTAGCCTCATCCCCGCTCGAGCGGGCGACAATCATCCAAAAGTATGCGCGGTTAAGATCCTGAGGCACACCACGTCCGCTGTAGAAAAGTGAACCCAGCTTGGCTTGAGCCGGAACGTAGCCCTGTTCCGCTGCTTTGGTAAACCAGCGAACCGCTTCTGCCTCGCTAAGCTTGACTCCTTGTCCTGTGGCGTACCGAACGCCGAGCGCGTTTTCAGCAACCGGATCGCCTTTACTCGCCACTTGCAGCAGTTGATCGAGCGATGTTGTTTCGATGGGAACGGCAGAAAGACGCAGGGTGTCCGATCTCGGGGCCTGAGAAGATGCAAGCACAGTGGGCAATTGAGAGCCACCGCGAGAGTGCAGCTTGCTCACAATCCATGGCGCAGCCTCACTCTGGATCCACGGAGCCATACCCCACCCCAGAGCCAGCGCAATGGTAGCAGCTGCGCACATGAGAATCAGAATGTGCGACCGTGGCAAGCCTATGGCGGAGGTGACCGTCTCCTCGTTAGTTGATTCTTCATTTTTTTCTTTGGAGTCGGGGGCAACGAACAGGACGCTGCCCGGCAGGGATGCGGCAGGCTTCTTCTCCGAAGGCTTGAGGAATGGCAAATTTTCCACGCGCGCCGCGCGATGAGCAGCCTCAAGCACGGTATCGCCCAGTCGCTGCAGAACGGTTCCGTCGGCTTCGGAGAATGCTTGGGGCTGACCGGCAAAAACTTCCAGTATCCCAACTGCTTTTTCGCCAACACGAATCGGCGCGGCGAGAAGAGAACGGATACCCAAAGCGCGGCAACTGGCAGCATCGACCCGAGTGTCAGTCTCGCTATCGTCACAGCGCAGTGGTTGAGAACGCCTCACACACTCTCCGGAAAAGCCAGAGCCAACCTGCAGACGGGCTCCAATGGGAGGCGCATCCGGGCCGGAACTGGCGCAGCAGACCATGGAATCGGCCTCGCCGTCGGATAAGGCTATGGCAGCGCCGGACGCCGTAAGCAGCAACTGGGCACGCTCGGCGATCAACTGAAGCGCGCTCCGGAAATCCGTACCCAGCACTTCTACCTGGCGCCTCACAGCGCTTACCGCGGCCAAGGTATCGGTGTAACCGGGACGGGGAGGAGCGGCATCCTGAGAAAGGCTCACAGCCGCGACCTCAGTTTCACCGTTCGCCACTCCGGCCATGACATTCACGAACAGCCACTCGCGGAGCCGGGACAGAGAGTCTCGAGAAAGGCCTGAAAACCGGAGACCAGCGCGGCCAGAGGGGCTCGACCAAACAACTTGGCCGGTCGTGCAAATGTGTTGCGGACAATCCGCGAGCTCCAGCCAAACATTGACCGTTTGCTGTAATTGCAAAGGCGAGTGGCACTGGATGGCCATACCGTCTTCGCTGATGTTTACGATCTCATGGAGATCGAGCATCGCGCCCTGCGATTGGGGAGTGAAACTTGCGTAAGCAGGCGTCTGAATTCTGTGCCGCACGCGCCGTCGACGGTTTGGGACTGCGGGCGCAGGGGTCGAATTAATAGCTGACATGGAAATGGGGCCCGAGTGCTCTCGGGTACATATTAGCGCGGGACCAGACAAAAGTATGCAACGAAGAGAGCGATTTGCCAAGAATCGGCATCATCGGAGCAAATAGGACCGACCCAGCACCTATCCCGACAAGGCTCCCACCACAGCATCGCTAACTGGCACGTTGCAGGAGTTCTGCCCTTTTTATGGTTGAAATACGGGAAATGGCGGCGACCATCATGCTGGACAGCAGCTGCATGGTGGCGACATCACGCTCATCAAAGGCGCCCGGAGACGAGGAGAGAACTTCAAAAACTCCCAGGGTACGGCGGTAATGACGTAAAGGAGATACCAGGATTGAGCGAACCCCTAAACGGCGGCAGCTCGCCAGATCAACCCGGGGACTTCGCTCCGCATCGTGGCAGAGCATGATCTCGCCGGTTCGTACTGCTTCGGCAGAGATACCGGCATCGGTCTGGAGGCGCACACCCAGGTCCGGCGCAGTACGGCCAGCCCGAGCCCGACATACGATCTCATCCCCAGCCCGCAGGGCGATCGCAGCCCCGGTGGCTGCGGTCAGATGCTGGGCGCGCTCGGTAATTGCGCTGATGGCCGGCTCCAAATCGAGTTCGGCGGGATGAATCTCAACTTCCTCGTTGTCAATCGCTACAGCTCTGAAACCTGAGGCTGGATGAGCGGCATTGGCTACGCGGAGCTGACTGCGCTGTGCGAGCGAGGGCATCCGGGAGCGGGTGTCAATGGTAAGCGCTTCCGGATCGGGGACGGTTCGCAAAAGATCGCGAACGAGGTTGTTTAATTCCATATCCGTAATCAAATGCGCCGTCTGCTGGCTGCCCAGAGATCCCCCGAGCACGCGTGAGAGACTCAGAACAGACTGGCTTCCGCAAGCCAGGCAATGGGGCTTCGTGCTGGTGCTGATCAGCTCGCATTGAACACAGAAGGTTGCGGACTGCAGAGGGACAAAATTGGCGTCCCTAAAAGTAGAGCCATACACAGTCTTGCCAAACATAATTGGTGAAACCTCGCTTCCCGTCCACGGTGCAGTTGAAGGTAAATACAGTATGCAGGGTACAAAAGTAACCCTACTGGTTCCGGGTGTGAAAAAAAAAGAGCTTCAGCTTGCTGGGTGGTCGGGCATGATCTGCAAAAGCCCGCAGCCCGAGTGCAGGACACGTTGCGAAAGCTCCCGAGGAGTTTGCCTGCTTTATTTTTGAATGGGAGCGTTGATTTGCAGCCGAGGCTCGGCTATGCTTGATCCACATTCGCGGCCCATGGTTGGGCCGGTGGGGGAATCATGACTTGGACGGCACCTGCTTTCGAAGAAGTCTGCCTCAACTGCGAGATCAACTCTTACGCCAACGCCAAACTGTAAGGCCTTCGCTGCGCCCCTGCTTCGCACCTCGCGAGCCTGATTGCGCATGATCACTTGCGCGATGACCTCGGATGTCTCTCCGTGACTGGTAAGCTTTCTCATTGAATGCACGGCAATGGTGCCGCGAGTGCTGCTTTCATCAAATTCAGGCTGCACCAACTGGACAGCGATTTGCATGTGCTCGCGGCACGCGTATAGGGCCCGCGATTAGGATCCGCTATCCAGCCTGCGCCGGCAACAACGAACCATCCTGTTCGGGAAGTGCGATGATCTCGGCCGGATGCGCCAGCGTACGATCCAAGGCATCAGCCAAGGCGGTAGGAAAGACATTCGTGAGCAGGTTGACGTCTATCTGCAGGTCGCGGCGTGTGTACTGGCGGTAAACCATTAAAGTTCCGCGGGCACGGTTGGAAGAACTCAACAGGGAGAGAGCGATGGTCCACACTGCAGAACGATTCAGATTTCTGAGACCTGGCTTGAGCCAGCGGAAAGTGTTTTCCACTGCTTGCGAATGCCGAATCTCCCCAGACGCTGACATGGGGCCGGCTGGCGAGCCCAGATTGAGGTCGAAGCCATCGAAATCGTTGCTGCCAAAGGCCGCGGTCAAAATGCGGCGGACCTGTTCGTAATCACGGGCGACTTTCAATTCTTCAGTGGCGCGGCGGATCGCTAGGTTATTGATAAAGATTTGAGGTTGATCGAGCGTCCGTCGTCCGACACGGGCGATCTCTCCAAACTCGAGATAACCCAAATGCTGCACGCCGATCCAGATGCCCACGCCCATAACAGCCATGACCAGTCCAAGTGAGCTTCCAGTGGGCCAAAGCAAAAACAGGCTGAGCATGGCGAAGACGGCGGAGACTCCATACAGCAGGATGACTACCTGGCGATGCGACATGCCATGCTGCAAGAGTTTGTGGTGAATGTGCTCGCGGTCAGCGGTGAATACCGGGCGACCGCTAATCAAGCGGCGAATAACGGAGAGCACGGTTTCAAGGATTGGCAGACCGAAGGAGACGATCGGAATGGCGACGGCGACTATGGTTGGAGCTTTTTGTGCTCCGTGAAGCGCCACGGCGCTCAGCAGAAAACCAATGAAGAGGCTGCCGGAATCTCCCAGAAAGATCGTGGCCGGATTGAAATTGAAGCGAAGGAATCCCAGGATCGCGCCCGCGAGAGCGATCGTCATGACCTCTACCAGGGCGGGCCCGTGAAAAACCGCGAGAACGAAGGCCACCATGGTCGAGAACAGGGCCGATCCGGCTGCAAGGCCATCAAGTCCATCGATGAGATTGAAAGCGTTCGTGATGGCCAGTACCCATATCACTGTGAACAGAAGTTCCACGGGCCAGGGCAGCGCGCGATCGCCAAACAGGACGGGAATATTGATGATGCGCAGTCCGCCTGCATATAGCATCGAGGCGGCAATGGCCTGAACTGTGAATTTTAGGTAGGGACCGACTCCGCGAACATCGTCATACACGCCCAGCAAAAACACGAGAGCGGCAGGAACGAGAATTGTCTTCATCGTCCCAAAGAGGGTTGCAGAATGGAGATTTGGGTAACGAGATGCCCAGGCAGCAGCCAATCCCATGCAGGTGGCGAAGCTCAGGAAGATGGCCACCCCACCGAGACGAGGCAACGGAGTGGCATGCAGATGACGGTCGTGGGTCGGGGCTGCAAGCCATCCGCGCGCCCTCGCGAAATCCCGGACGGAGCGCGTCAAGACAAAAGACAGAAACAGCGCCAGAAAGAATGTCGCGAGGAATATGGGCGTCAAGCCGTGGGACCCTCAAACCCGGCGTTACCGCACAGCAACGCCAGTTGCGTTGGAAAGAAAAGTAACGCTACACCTACCCCTGGGCTGATAGTGAGTGAGTACATTTCCCGCAAGTTTCGAGAGTGCCAGAAATCTAACAGGCAGGGGTTGTGAGTTCAATCTCTCAGTTGGACGAAGTTGTGGAAAACTAAGCCGAAAGTGACTCTGCGCGGGCTTCTGATGGTGACAGGCTGGGTACGTGGGTCAAAAAAACTGCAATCACTCACACGGCTTGCGTGCCGATAGAAATCACCCGTTGCAGTACTTCGATGTATTTCTGTGCGGTGCTGGACCGCGAGTATTTCTGCAGGATGTAAGCCCTTCCCTTCTCTCCGAGCTCTCGAGCTAACTCGCGATTGGCAGCCAGCCGGTTAATTGCAGAAACCAGGGCGTCTGCGTTCTCCGGCTCGATGAGTAGTCCGGCTCCTGCCTCCTGCAAAATTTCCTCAGCCTGGCCTTCTACCCCGAGAATCACAGGACGCGCGCAGGCCATCGATTCCAGCATTTTGGTGGGGATGACCGTTTTGAAGACTTCCGTCTTCTTTAGCAGAACAACACAGGCGTCGGAAGCCGAGATGAATGCCGGGATTTTCTCGCGTGGTTGTTGATCAAGGAATTGCACATTCCCCAAGCCGCGCGACTCGCAGAGAACCTTGATCCTTTCCTTCTCCGCGCCTTCTCCGATCAAGACAAAGAGCACGCTGGGATTTTGTGACTTGAGTTTGGCGGCGGCATCAACCAGGGTTTTAAGTCCGTGGGCCATGCCAATTGTGCCGGTGTAGGAGACCACAAACCGCGATTCGGCACGCAGCTCCCTTCTGAGGGCTAAGTTCGTGGTGGGTTGGGCGGGAGCAAAAAGATCCGTCTCTACGCCATTTTCAACGATATGGATTTTTTCTGCCGGAACATGCCACTGGCGGACCAAGTGATCCTTGAAAGCAGGGGTGACGACCACGATGCGAGCCGAATGTTCATAAAGAAACTTTGCAATCGCAGCCAGCGTTCGGTGCAGCAAAGAGTCTTCGCTGCCCACCCCGACGGCCGTGAGTGACTCGGGCCACAGGTCGCGCACCTCAAGGATAAGCGGCACCTGCCGCGTGTATGCAAGCCACCAACCCGAAAGTCCGACCAGGAGTTGCGGAGACGAGGCGATTATCACTTGGGGACAAGGCAGCGTGAGGCCGCGGAGAGCGGAAGAGATGCAGAAAGAAGCGTAATTGCGCATCCGCTCGTGCGCTTTGCGGTTCGGCAGGGGCCACAGCCAAGTGCGGAAGACATTCACTGGACCAATCTTTTCGTGGTAGGCGAGGCGGCGCAGGCGGCTGCGCCATTCGGGCGGAACAATGCCGGTTGGATGATTGGGGAAACCGGTGAGCACGGAAACTTCGTGTCCAGCGCCCGCCCAGTGTTGGGCAAGTTCTGCCGCGCGAGCCGAGGGCGCTCCCATTTCCGGAGGAAAATATTGGGACACGTAGAGAATTTTCACGCGCATGTAAAGCGTATCTCATCGCGGGCGTTCGGCATAGGCGATACGAAGGCATGATCTGTAGGGTGGTGATCGCTGGGGCGTTGATCGGTTGATGGTCAGAGTCAGTAGTAACAGAGCTTGAAAGCGCTTTTGTAGCACAAAGCTCGAGCGCGGTTGGGGCGGCTGCGGCTGTAACACTCCCAGCGATCGGAGACTTCGGCGAACTTCCCTTCGCCGGTCAGACGGTGCATGGCGCGCAATTGCACGATGTGCAACTGGTGATAAAAACGACTCGCTACCATTGGTATGCGCGTTCCGGATTGCTCGTACAGAGACCAGAATCCGAGGTCGTAACGGTCCAGGTTGTGGAGCAGGGTACGAACTCCACGGCCAACCAGGTCCTGTGCGGAATCGTCGTGCGTGGCCAGAAAGTAGTCGTGAACGCCCCACAATGCCCAGATGAAGCCATTCAGAATGTGAGTGGGGGGCGACACAATGTATTCCTCGAACCAGAGGTCGCCGGATTCGTCGGTAAAAGCCACACCTCCACTCGTAGTCGGCTTTTGAAAACTGGCGAACGCGCGTTTGGCAGGTTCCAGATACGCTGCGTCTCCCGAGTCTCTATGCGCGCGGACCAACACGGAGATTCCCTGCCCTTGCGCCAGCCCTGAATACCACGGCGCCTTAAGCATGTCGCGGTACTCCCAGTCGAAGTGATGATTCCAGACGGGCAGTCCGTTTGCATTTGTTTCCAAGTGCTCGCGGAGCCAGTCGGCGATGAGAAAGAACTTTTTGCGGCGCGCGGGGTCCCCGGTTCGTCGCCACAGGTTGTAATTACCCAGTCCATATTGCGCAATGGCGATGGGGTTATATTGCACGCCGATGTGGCCGTGGTAATCGAGCAGGGGGATACCGTGGCGATCGAATGGGCCAGAGTAGTGTGCCTTCTCGGCAAAATCCATGTAGTACTCGTCTAACTCTGTGGCTGAGGCTCGCGGATTTTCTGTAGGGGCTTCGTGCCAGAAGCTAAGGTGGCTTTTGCTCCCGAGGAGATAAGCGCTGAAGATTCGACGATAGTAGCGCAGCGGTGGCATGACAGTTGCTGAGTTACCGTGGCGCGAGCGCACAGTACCGTCAGTTCGCATTCATCATACGGCAGAGGATGGATCAGGGTTCATGTCGTAAATCGATGTGACCATATCATCGGCTTCGACCGCAATCGTGGTCACAGCGAGGTATCGCGTGGTGTTTTGGCCATCGGGCAGCAATGCATTTCCATACTGGAAGAATTTCATCGGCCAACGATCCTTGCGCCAGTTCAGCAGCGGATGCCATCGCTCGGGATAGCGCATATCGCCCGCGTACACGCGGACCATAGGCTCCAGGTTCACCTCACTGGGTTCGACCATTGTTGAGAAAAACATGTGGGAGCCTACGCGAGCCGCTGAAATGCAAGAACTGCTGATTGCAGCGACACGAGACAACAAGCGCTGATGATCCAGACGCCAGATTGAGTTTTGTTCCAGCGGTGTGTCGGAGGCGAAGTACAGCGCATCCTCGCACGCAATGGCTGCGACTGCGCGAACCTGCTGATTGCCTTGCAGCACGATCTCGAGATTGCTGAAATCGCAGCTCGCACGGATCACGCGGCATTCGTCCCCGTAATCGCCAGTTAAGATCCACAGGCAGTTCTGCCAGGGGTCATGCACGATGTTGTGAACGTGACGAATGGCGCCTTTGGGAAAAGTGTAGGCGACATCCCAGGTCAGGCCTGCGTCCCCGGACGCGTAAACGTGCACTTCTTGCCGTGAAGCATTATCAAAATACTCTCCCCAATAAATCGAACCGCGGGGTACGGCGGTGATGTGGAGAGGACGCGTTCCGCGTCTGATGCGAAACGTTTCGCGGAACTGCGATTCGCCCGGGGCGAGTGTGCCGATCACTCCCGGCAGTGCGGCAACCGATCCCCCGGACGGCAGTACTGCCAGCGCATGAAGGCCGTCGCGCAACAGCCGGGCGGTAAGGCGGTTCGAAACCGAGAGCCTGCGGATCCAACGAGCGCCGAACTCTCCTACCTCTTGCCACTTCGGAGCAGAAAATTCGTCGATGCTGGCGCGCAGCAGTTTATAACCACGGGAAGCGTATAGAGTGTTGCCGTCCCACGCCAACGCCCGCATATTGTGGAGGCGAGCGCAACGCACCACTTTACCTGCAATTTCTTGAGTACCTGCGGGTGAAATCATGAAAGCGGATCAGGAAAGAAGGTTTTCATGCAGAAACAACTTCCCCCCGATTTTTCGAACTCTGAAGTGTCCACAGTGACAGGACTCAATCCCTCCTCACCAAGAATCCTTTCAATCTGCGGCGTCATGCGGGGAGCGATATAGCGATCATTCACTACGATTCCATTTCCTATGAATTGATGCGCTTCCTCTGCATCGAGCAGGTGGACGCGTTTCCAAAACTGGTGAATGGATCCCAAAGACTCACCGGAAAATGCCCCCGCAAAAATTAGTGCGGCTTCGTTGTTTAAGGGACAAAGGCAAGTGTCCAGGTGATAACAGTAAGGATCGATCAACTGGAGCGGGACCACAGCAATTCCCATTTCGGACATAGCTGCGGAAAACTTCCCAATTGCGCCGCGGGTGCTGCGGAATCCGTACCCGGCGTATATGCGTGATCCGTCAGGATGCCAGAGCAGATCGCCGTGTCCTTCCAGATACTCGTCTGGCGCGAATGCAATATCGATTATGCGGAAGTCGCGGGCGCGGAACCATTCTACAAAATACGCAACTTCGCGCTGGCGCGAAGGATACAACATGCGACTGGGAACAATGAATCGTCCGTATCCTGGCTTCTCGCCGACAAAAACCTGATTGGCGGCGAACACCATATCTTCGAGACCTTCGACAGGGTCGATGGCGTGGACTTCACAGCCATTCTGTTGCAATACACCACAGAAATTTTCCCATTGTGTGCGCGCTTTTACCCGGTCCACCGCGCATTCCTTGGACATGTAGGGATTCTTTTGGTCCACGACATCGAAATAATCCGGTGGACAGACGAGCACCTTTTTGGGCATGACAACAGAATGGTAGATGGCGTAATGGAGGCTAGGCAAGGATGAAGAGCCTTGTGTTCGGCGCTGTCTGCCGAAATTTCGGCAAATGTGGCGGTTGTCATAGCGAGGTTCGGCACTAAAACCAACGTGTTGGTGAAACTGGAGGTCTGGTACGACACCTGCTCGGATTCAGCTTCATTTGCTTCCCGACTTCCGTCCCAAGTGAGCCAAAAGATGCTCAGTCAATGCGCGAATTCGCAGTGCGGTAAACCTTTTCTAAAACTAAGAGAAGGCCGGCTCTTCCTGGTGGAGACTGATCGCGTCGCCAAGCCAGGAGAATCTGTTTCTCCACCCTTTGTACGTGCTCGGCAGCGGCAACGACTAGTGGAGCACTTTTGGCTGTGCGATGAATGCGCTCCCCATTGGACTCTGATTTACGATGGCGAGCGAGGAATCACTCTGGTGCCCTTGCGACGTGCGCTTGCCAGGGCTGCGGCTGCCCCGAAAGGCAAAGCGGAGCTGCCTGACCAGCTTCCGAGCGGCTTTCGATATAGCCGTGGTTGAACCATTCCATGCAGTCTTCACCAACTGCCTCCAACATGTGCTGCAATGGTGCTGCCGTGCTGTTGCTTAACAATGTTGATAACTCGAAGGCAGGCCAGGATACAAAGAGCAATGCAGAACCGCCAGGCAACGGACACGGCTGGTTCACCTTGCGTCCGCTGCCCGGCAGCTGCGACCCGAGCGCTTGAGTCAACAGTTCAGGGTTAGTGCTTGAAGAAGTCCGCGTTTTTTTCGATGAACTCCTTCTTATCCTCAGAAATATCTTCGAGCGCGTGGATCGAGTCGGAAGTGCACGCCGGAACGCATGCCCCACAGTCGATGCATCCCTCGGGATCTACATACATCTGACTCGCGGCTTCGAAGCCGGGCTCATCGGTCTTGGGATGGATGCAATCGGTAGGGCAAACCTCAACGCAGAGGGAGTCTTTGATGCAGGTATCAGTTATTACGTAGGCCATGATAAATCAGTCTCCTGGAATGAGTACTTCACTCGCTCAACAACGAGTCTAAGAAGCGAACGTAGCAATGGCGGTGATTACGATCACATCCTGGTGTGCGTCATGCGATGAAAATTGCAGGTTGTTGGCGCGAAAATCATGCAATGAGCAATGTTCGACCTTCGCATGATGAGGATCACTATGAACTGTGACGACGGTCACAGAAATCGATGGCCGACAGGATTTAAATAGGCACAATTGAACTAGGCCTTCTAGTCATAGGATCGCCCGGCTCCAACCCACAGAACCCCACAAGCCGTTACCCCAGACGGCGGGAGCCGGGCGCTTGAAGGCTCAGATGGAAACCTGCCCCTTCTCCTGAAAGCCAAGCAAATATCTTGCTGTGACATTCCTATGCGCTGTGTCTTCGGCGACACATGCGTGTCCTCCGCGGCACGCACGTCACCTCTTATCCTGGAGGTAACCCGGCTGTTTCCAGACACATACGATCTGGTCTTTGCAGTGCCTTCTCAAATAACGCAATGGATCGAAGGGCGAGGAGAAGGCACATGTCCACGGTTTACGGCAACGGGATACGGCAACTGAGCATTCCACTCTGCGTGTTAGCTCTGGTGATCAGTTTCCCAGCTTTTGCACAGAGCTCGATCCCAGCAGTCGAGAGGCGTTCCCAGAGAGTTCTCCTAGTGAGCATTCCTGATCGCAAGCTAGTTGTAATCGAACATGAGAACGTAGTCGCTACCTTCGACATCGCTGTAGGAGCGGCCGAGAGCCCCAGCCCGACAGGCGAGTTCCGGATCGTCAACCGCGTCGTCAACCCGACTTACTACCATTCAGGCACAGTGATTCCCAGCGGGAAGAAGAATCCGATTGGAACGCGATGGCTTGGACTGAGCCTGAAGGGATATGGCATTCACGGCACTAATTTTCCGAGGTCGGTGGGCCAGGCCGCTTCGCATGGATGCATTCGATTACGCAACC